>JAJXWP010000007.1 GCA_021781575.1 Pseudomonadota bacterium | reverse complement strand
ATGGGCTCGGGCGACAACTTCAAGCTGATCGAGGCGGTGGCCGACAAACTGGGCGCCGCCGTCGGCGCCTCGCGCGCCGCGGTCGACGCCGGCTTCGCGGCCAATGACCTGCAGGTCGGCCAAACCGGCAAGATCGTCGCCCCCGATCTCTACATCGCCGTCGGCATCTCGGGCGCCATCCAGCACCTGGCCGGAATGAAGGACAGCAAGGTCATCGTCGCCATCAACAAGGACGAGGAAGCGCCGATCTTCCAGGTCGCCGACTACGGATTGGCCGCCGACCTGTTCCAGGCTGTGCCGGAACTACAGAAAGCGCTGTAAGCGGCTGAGACCAAGTCTCGATGAGGGGAACTCATCGAGACTTGGCGGACCCCAGACGACCCAGGCCTTCTGGTCTATCAAAGCGCGGTCCAAGGTATCGACGGAATTGAGGCCAAGTGCCCGGCTCAAAGTCCGGGCACGGGCGGCAGCTGCTTGTTGGAAAATGCCTGCTTAGGTAATCGTCTTGCTCAAGGACAAGCGTTGCGCCGGCCGGAAGCCGGCGCGTTCAAGGAAGCCCAGCAGGCCGAAGTCGTTCCAGCGAACACGGGTGTGCACGCGTTCGACACGAAGCGAGGCCAGGTTGGCCATCAACTGCGACAGAAGGGCTCTTCCGACCTCGCGATTGGCGAACGCCGGGTTGACGCCGATGGTGTCGATGGCGGCGGTATTGGCGGTGCGCCCGTATTCGCCGTAATCGACCCGCGCCATGATGAATCCGGCGAACTGTCCGTCGACCTCGGCCACCAGCGAAATGCGCACCCCGGATTCGTGCAGCATTTCGGCCAGCTTGCGCTCATAGTAGGCGGTACGGTCCCGCCCGGTAATCTTGCGGTCGATCCGGATGATGCCTGGCAGGTCATCTTCCGTCATGGTGCGGACTGGAACGCGGTCCCGCGACAACGCTTCGAAATCGTCGCCGGATGGATCGCTGTAATCGCGTTCAAAGTTGCTCATGCGCAGCCCCCTTTACAGATGAGTGGCGATTTCGCTTTCGAGCACGAGGCTCGGTGCCAGTTGGAAGCCCGCGCCGGCGAAGAACTGCACCAGATTATGGGGCATCCAATCGGCCTTGGTGCGCAACTCGGTGATGTGCCGCGCCTTGAGCCGGGCCTCGAGAGCCTCCATCAGCGCCCGGGCAATGCCTTGCTTACGCAGTTCGGGCAGGACGCCGATGGCGTCGATGACCGCTGTCGGCTCTGTGCCTCCAAACTCGCCGTCCAGAATGTGGGTTGAGACAAATCCCGCTACGCGGTTGCCAGCTACGGCCACCAGCCACTCGAACGCCTCCGGTGCGCCATTCATTGCGGCCCATCGCTTGGTATAAAATCCTTTTCGGGAGCTACCGGTGATCGAGCCGTCCAGTGCGATGACGGCTTCCAGGTCGGCCTCGGTGATAGGCCGCACAACAGGTTTTGCGGTGCCCATGCAGATTCCTCCTTCGTAAATGGCGGCACGACCAGGATAGGTTTTTTCTCGTTAAGTCCCTAGAATATTTTCGTATATTTATAGGCTTGCAATACCATTAAGAGATTAAGCAGCCTTGACATAGCCGCAACCGGCGAGCTAGTTTTAAACACACACTACAGTACCGAAATACCTTAAATCAAGAGGACGCCATGCCAGTCAAGTTGCAGTGGGAATATTCCGGCAAGACAGCCATCGTCACCGGCGGCGCCAGAGGAATCGGCCGAGCCGTCGCCCAAGCATTGCTGGCCGGCGGCGCCCAGGTCCATGTCTTCGATCGTGCCGCCGGCGACCCGCTCCCCGGGGCAAGCTTCCACGAGATCGACATTGCCGACGGCCGCCAGGTCGAGGCCGCCGTGGCGACCCTGCCGCAGCCGCCGTCGCTGCTGGTCAACAATGCCGGCATCACCCGCGACCGCTCGATCGTCAAGATGAGCGATGACGAATGGCGGTCGGTCCTGGACGTCAACCTGACCGGCGCCTTCAACCTCATCCGGGCGGTGGCGCCGGCGATGATGACCGCAGGCTTCGGGCGCATCGTCAATGTCATTTCGATTAACGGATTGCGCGGCAAATTTGGCCAGGCCAATTATGCGGCCTCCAAGGCGGGCCTGGTTGGCCTCACCAAGACCGCCGCCCGCGAATTCGGCCCGAAAGGGGTGACGGTCAACGCCATCGCCCCAGGGATGGTGCTGACCGAGATGGCGATGCAGTTGGCCGAGGAGTTCCGCCAGAAAGCCTTGGACGAAAGCGTGCTCAAACGCCTGCCGACGGTCGAGGACATCGCCGCGGCCATTCTGTTCTTCCTGTCCGATCAGGCCCGCATGATCACCGGCCAAGTGCTGCAGGTGGATTCCGGCCAGTATATCTGAGCCGGAAGCAACCTCGGTCAGCGAGCGGCGGCCAGGCGCTCGGCCATCAGCATGCGCTTGGCGCTGCTCCGCCCGGCCAGTTTCAACATGGTGTCGACGGTGATCGAAGACAGAGTGGCGCGAGCCGTGTCTTCGATCTCGTCGAGCACCGTGCGCAGGGCCTGACCCTCCGCCGTCTCATCACCTGCTTCCCGTTCGCTGGAATTAGACGAGCCGATCGGCTCGAAAATGCGAATGACGTCGAGGAGGTTCAGGCGCTTGGCGTTGGCGGCAAAGCGGTAGCCGCCGCCGACGCCGCGTGCCGCTTCGACCAGGCGTTCCCGCCCAAGAGTCCGCAGGACCTTGGCCAAATGGTTGGGCGAAATCGCGTATTTGTCGGCGATCTCGGACACCGACAGGTACCGCTCGGGCTGAGAAGCCAGCTCGAGAATGGCAAATACGGCATGACGGGTAGCCATTTGCAGCTTCATTCGTCGAGATCCTTCTCAAGTTCGATAAACGGGCCGGCCATCATTCCTTGGCTGCGGAAGAATGACATCAGCAGCTGCGCGTCGCGTGCCAGCATGGTCCGCACCCTCGACACCTTTGCCTTGCGGAAGCAATCGCACATGGCATCGAACAGGGCGCTGCCGACCCCGCCAAGCCTGATCTCGGGATCGACGTTGACGGCGAATATCCACCCGCAGGGTGGCGAGCCGAATTCCCAGGCGCGCACTTCGCCGATAATGAAACCGAGCAACTGGTTGCCCTGCATCGCCACCAGGAAAAAGCGGTCGTCGCCTTCGGCACCGTAGCGTTCGAACAACCCCCGCCAATACTCCGGTTTAGGAACTGCGGTGATTTGAGTATCGAGGCGGATTACGTGCTGGACATCGGCCAATGTTGCAGGTCGAATGGTGTAGGTGGTTGAGCTTTCCTCTGACTTGGGCATGATCGGACTATCAACGAGTTCCTAAGGGAGATGGCAACCCACTATATCAAATTCCAGCATTTTCGCACCATAAAGTGGCTAAAGCCCCGAGGTCGTATGGAGCGAGGATTGCGGCCCTTATCAACCTTGACAGGGAGGATAGGGAGAGCGAGACTAATTCGGCTAAACGGTACCCTTTTGCCACATTAGCGTCACGCCGCACACTGGGCCCGGCACCAGGCCATAAAGCGCCCGGACGGCAGGGAGGAGTGAGATGCAACTAGTCGAACCAGGTGAAGGCCGAGAACTTCGGTTCCCGCCGGGATTCAACGTCGCCGTCGATTTTGTCGATCGGCATCTCGTGCAAGGACGAGCCGACAAGATTGCCATCCGCAGTGTCGAGGGCGATGTCACCTATGGCCAGTTGGCGGCCTCGGTGAACCGCTGCGCCAACCTGTTGACCGACCTTGGCATGACGCGCGGTGAACGCCTGCTCATGCTGGTCAAGGACTCCCCCGAGTTTTTCTTTGTTTTCTGGGGCGCGATCAAGGCCGGGGTAATTCCCGTGCCGATCAACACCCTGCTGAAAGCCAAGGATTACACCTTCATCATCGACAACTCGGCTTGCGCTTGTCTGGTCTATTCGCCCGATTTTGCCGGCGAGGTGGAGCCCGCCGTCGCCGCATCGCCGCACAAGCCGCGCCACCTGCTCCGCGTTGAAGGCGAAGGAGAGACCCTCACCGCCCTGATGGCCCGTGCATCCGACCAGTTCACCGCCGTGCCGGCATCGCCCACCGACGAATGCTTCTGGCTTTATTCCTCGGGCTCGACCGGCCAGCCGAAGGGCGCCGTGCACCTGCACCGGGACATGGTAGTGACCAGCTATTTCTACGGCGAAAAAACCTTGGGAGTGCGCGAGGACGACATCTGCTTCTCAGCCGCCAAGCTGTTCTTCGCCTATGGCCTGGGCAACGGCATGACTTTTCCGCTATGGGCGGGTGCCACCGCGGTGCTGCTGGGTACGCGCCCAACGCCGGAAAGCACCTTCTCCATCATTGAGCGGTTCAAGCCCACTCTGTATTTCGGCGTGCCGACCCTCTACGCGTCGCAGCTTGCGGCCATGGAAACGGCAAAGCCCGACCTGTCGTCGATTCGCCTCTGCGTATCCGCCGGCGAGGCCCTGCCGGCCGAGGTCTTCAAGCGGTGGAAGGCCAGGACCGGCACCATCATCCTGGACGGTATCGGCTCGACCGAAGCCCTGCATATCTTCATTTCCAACCGCGCCGGCCATTACAAGCCGGGATCAACCGGGACTTTGGTCGATGGCTACGAAGCGGTGATCCTCGACGAGAACGACCGTGAAATGCCTCCCGGCGAGCCGGGCCGACTGATCATCAAAGGCCCTTCGACGGCCAAGTATTACTGGCGAAATCCGGAGAAAACAGCCAGCACCATGCTTGGTGAATGGCTGAATACCGGTGACACCTATTACCGCGACAAGGACGGTTATTTCTTTTATTGCGGGCGCTCCGACGACATGCTCAAGGTCGGCGGCATCTGGTGCTCGCCCTTTGAGATCGAGGCCACGCTGATCGAGCACGAAGCGGTGTTCGAGGCGGCGGTGGTCGGCTTGCCCGACGAACAGGGCCTGATCAAGCCCGAGGCATGGATCGTGCTCCGTGACGGAGTCCGCGCTTCCGACCAGTTGGAGGAGGACCTGAAGCGCTACTGCAAGGCCAAGATGGCGCCATACAAGTATCCGCGCCACTTTCATTTCATCGATGAACTGCCGAAGACGGCAACCGGAAAGATCCAGCGGTTCCGCCTGCGGACTCCAACCGAGTGAGGTTTCATGCTTGATGCCTACGTCTATGATGGGCTTCGCACGCCCATCGGCCGCCATGCCGGCAGCCTAGCCGCCGTTCGCCCGGATGACCTGGCCGCCGGGGTGATCCGTCGCTTGCTGGCGCGCAGCCCCTTTTCTCCCGCCCAGATCGAGGAGGTGATTCTCGGCTGTGCCTGCCAGTCGGGAGAAGACAGCCGGAATATCGGCCGTCATACGGCGCTGCTCGCCGGCCTCCCGATCGAGGTGGCCGGAGCTACGGTCAACCGGCTGTGCGGCAGTGGGATGAACGCGGTGGTTGACGCCGCGAGGGCGGTAAGCCTCGGCGAGGGCGAACTCTTTGTCGCCGGCGGCGTCGAATCGATGACCCGCGCCCCCTTCGTGCTGGCCAAGGCGGAGGCAGCCTTCGGGCGCGAAATCCGCATGTTCGACAGCACCATCGGCGCTCGCTTCGCCAACCCGCGTTTCATCGCCGGATGGGGTAACGACACCATGCCGGAAACGGCTGACAACGTGGCTCGCGAGCTCGAACTGGGGCGCGATGAAAGCGACCGCTTCGCCCTGGCTTCGCAAGAGAAATACGCCAAGGCCAAGGCCGAGGGCTTCTTTGCCGGGGAAATCTCTGCCGTCGAGGTGCCGACCGGACGCAAGACGCCGCCGGTGATCGTCGACCAGGACGAGCATCCCCGCCCCGACACCACCCTTGAATCGCTGGCCAAGCTGCGCCCCTTGGCTGAGGGCGGCGTGGTCACCGCCGGCAACGCCTCGGGAATCAATGACGGCGCCGCGGCCTTGGTGATCGGTAGCCGGAAGGTCGGCCAGGCGGCAGGCGCACAGCCCATGGTCCGCATCCGGGCGGCGGCGGTCGCCGGCGTGGCTCCGCGGGTGATGGGGCTGGGGCCGGTCCCGGCGTCGCAGAAAGCGTTGGAGCGCGCCGGCCTGACGCTGGGTGAAATCGATGTGATCGAGATCAACGAAGCCTTCGCCGTGCAGGTCCTTGGCTGCTGCCGCGGACTGGGCCTCGATTCGGCGGACTCCCGGCTCAACCCTAAGGGAGGTGCCATCGCCATCGGTCACCCGCTGGGCGCCTCGGGAGGCAGATTGGTGCTGACGGCGGCGCGCCAGCTTCAGCAGGCCGGCGGACGGTTCGCGCTGGCCACCATGTGCATCGGCGTCGGCCAGGGAATCGCCATTGTGCTGGAGCGCGTCTGATGTTCCATCAGACGCCACTCCGGCTCGGCATTTGTTCAAAAATGCCGTAGCTATTTTTGAACAAATGCTTAGGCTTTGATCGCTGACAAGGCCGTTCCCCATGCCTCGTCATGGCGAGCAGAAAGCGCAGCCATCCGTCCATGCCCCCTACCCCCCGGTGGCTCCGCTTCGCTCGCGATGACGCTGGCACCTGATGTTCGAGGTGGCACGGCGCGTCTCCCACTGCATTAGACGACCTGCCCATGTCGACCGTGAATCTGCCTCACCTGTTCCAACCCGAGTCGGTCGCCGTCATCGGTGCCTCGGACCGGCCGCGCGCGGTCGGCAACATCATCATGCGCAACCTGCTTGAGGGACGCTTCCCCGGCCCCATCATGCCGGTGAATCCCAGGCGCAAGGCGGTCTGCGGGGTGCTGGCCTATCCGGATGTGGCCGGGTTGCCCATGACGCCGGACCTGGCGATCGTTTGCACTCCGGCACCCGCGGTTCCCGGCTTGCTCGAACAGCTGGGCAAGCGAGGCACCAAGGCCGCCATAGTCGCAGCCTGGGACGCCGACCCGATCGCCATGCTGGCGGCTTCCCGACCCTACGGGTTGCGTCTGCTGGGCGGCAACAGCCTCGGCGTGCTGGTACCGAAGGTGCGGCTGAACGCCAGCTTTGCCCAGGCTGCCGCGCTGCCCGGCCGGGTCGCGTTCGTCTCGCAATCTGGCGCGTTGTGTACAGCCGTTCTCGATTGGGCCCTTCCCCGGCGAATAGGGTTTTCCCATTTCATCTCGCTGGGCGAAGGAGCCGACATCGATTTCGCCGATATGATGGATTACCTCGCCAACGACGAGGACACGCGCGCCATCCTGCTCTACATCGAGTCCATCGGCAACCGGGGCGATTTCATGCCGGCGGCACGGGCCGCCGCGCGGAACAAGCCGGTGGTGATGATCAAGGCCGGGCGAGCCCAGCCGATCAAACCGATTGGGCCGTTCCTCGCCGAGTCGCTGGCCGCCCCCTACGAGGTGTTCGATGCGGCGACGCGTCGTGCGGGCTGCCTCCGAGTCGAGGCGCTGGACGAGTTGTTCGCCGCCGTCGAGACCCTGGCCCATTCCCGGCTGATGAAGGGAGAGAAGATCGCCGTCCTTTCCAATGGCGGCGGCACCGCCATGATCGCCCTCGACGAACTGGATGCCGCCGAAGCTGGCGAGCCGGCCGGGCTGTCCACCGAGACCTTGGCCGGCTTGGCCGAGGCGCTGCCGCCGGGCTGGGTGCCGGCCAATCCGGTGGACTTGCACATCGACGCTCCGCCCGAACGGTACGCCGCCGTCTTGAAGGTGTTGGCGCGTGCTCCCGAAGTCGATGGCGTCCTGGTCATTCATGCGCCGACTCCTATTGTCGACAGCGAGGATGTCGCCCGCTTGCTGGTGGACACTCAGCGCAGCGTCGGCGGTTTCCTGTTCACCTGCTGGATCGGCGGCGACTCCGCTGCGTCGGCGCGCCGCATTTGTGCCGAGGCCGGCCTGCCGACTTATGATTCCATCGGCAGCGCAGTCCGCGGCATCCGGCATCTGATCCAATACCACCATAACCAGGAAATGCTGCTGGAAACGCCCCCGCTGGACCCTGGCGATCTCCGCCCCGGCCGTGGCACGGCACGCCTGATCGTCGAACATGCCCTGAGCCAACCGGGAGGCTATGTCGGCGATGCCGAGACCCGGGCCCTTTTGGCCGCCTATGGGATTCCGGTGATCCGGGCCAAGCTGGTGGGTTCGGCCGAAGAGGCGGCCATGGTGGCCGATACCCTCGGCTATCCGGTGGCGCTGTCGGTTTCATCCCCCGACATTCCCCGCAAATGGGATGTGGGAGGCGTGGCCCTCAACCTGGAAAACAGCGACGCCGTCCGCGCCGCCGCTACCGGCATCCTGCGGCGGTTCAAGGATGCCCGGCCCGATGCCCGGATCGACGGGTTTACCGTACAGCCGATGGTCCTGCGGCCGCATGCCCGCCAGCTGATCATCGGCATCGCCTGCGATCCCATCTTCGGACCGGTGCTGGTTTTTGGCGAAGGCGGGCGGGCCGTCGAAGTGGTGCGCGACCATTCCGTCGCGCTGCCGCCGCTGAACCTGCCGCTGGCCCGGCAGGCCATCGAACGCACCAGGGTATCGCGGCTGTTGGAAGCGCATGGCAACCGCCCCGCCGCCGATCGCCAGGCGATCGCCGAGGTGCTGGTGCGAATGTCCTGCATGCTGGTGGACAATCCGGAAATCGTCGCCTGCGACATCAATCCGCTGTTCGCCGACGAACATGGCGTACTGGCCGTCGATGCGCGGATCCGCGTGGCTCAGCCGGCCAATTCGGACCTGCGGCGGCTCTCAATTCTACCCTATCCGATGGAACTGGAGGAGCAAACCAAGCTGTACGACGGCAGCGACGTGGTGTTGCGCCCGATCCGCCCGGAGGACGAGCCGGCCCATGCCGATCTGGTCAACCGTATGACACCCCAGGACCTGCGGTTCCGATTTCTCGGCTCTTTGCGCAAGCTGCAGCACCATCAGCTGGCGCGGCTGACCCAGATCGATTTCGACCGGGAGATGGCCTTTGTCGCCTCCCGCCTGGGCGCCGACGGCAAACCTGAAACCTTGGGCGTCGTCCGCACCGTCACCGACCCCGCCAACCACAGGGCCGAACTGTCCATCCTGGTCCGCTCGGACCTCAAGGGCACTGGGCTCGGCACCAAACTGATGAACAAGGCGATCCGTTACCACCATGGCCGCGGCACCGGCGAGATCTACGCTCAGATCCTGTCGGAGAACGAGGCGATGCTGCGCCTTGCGAAGAAATGCGGCTTCCAGATGACCAGAGGGAGCGACCCCGAAATCGTCGAATGCGTCCGGCCGCTCAAGCCCTGACCCCTTCCGATGCGCCCCCATCCAAGACAAGCGGGGCGGACATTACCGGCCAAGCGAGGTCCTGGTCGCCAGCAAGCGGCCCAGAACCGCCAGGAACAAGAGGAACGACGCGGCCCAGGCCGATGCCGCTGCGACCAGCCCGTCACCCCCCAGCACCGGAACGGAAAGGCGGAGAATGGCGGCGACGGAAATCGCCGCCGCCGATATGGCCGCGGCCGCCGGGAAAGATTGGGTCAGCCGGCGGCGCTGGATCACCGTGCGGATCATCATGACCTGACCCAGAGTTCCCAGTGCACCGATGGCCAGCGCATGGGCCGCCTCGGTGCGCGGCAGCCATCCGGTAGCCGGCAGAAGCAGACCGATACTAAGCCAAGCGTAGCCGAGAGCGAGGAGAGACAGCTCGCGCTGGCCGAGCAATCGCCAAGGCCTCCATTTCAGCAGCCGCCACGTTGTGGCCGCTCCCGCCAGGCCGAGCGCCCAGGCGGCCGCCCGTTGCCAGCCGGAGGCATCGCCCGCTGCCGCCACGGCGATCGAAAGGGTGCCGATCCATTCCAGCGGAAGATGAGCGCGGTGGTCGACGGTGATCGCCCGGCGGCGCAATTCCGCGGCCGAAGCGCCGGCAATGATCCGTCCGCCCATGGCGAACATCATCGCCGCAATCGCGTCGAGCGCCACCAGCATGGCCCGGTCCCGCATGGCCCCGGCCTCGCTCCAGCCGCCGATCTGGTATGCGGCTTCGGTTAGCAGCAGCACCACCAGGATCGGCGCGAAGACCATGTTGTGGCCGACCCGCGCCGCCCGAAGGAATGGCAGACCGGCCTGGACGAACAGGAGGCCGACGAAAGCGAGCGAAGCGATCGCACCGAGGGTCGCCGGCCAGGGAATCAGCCCGATGGCAGCGAGGCGCGCGGCGATCCAGACGCAGAATGTCAAAAGGATCATCGGCCGCCCGCCTTTGGTGATGAGGAACCCCGCCATGATGGCCGACGCGAATCCCAGCAGCATCTCATGGGCATGCTGGGCAGCGTTCAAGGGGATCAGCGCGCCGAGGCTTTCCAGGCGGACGGCAATCCACAATGGTGGCCCGGCCACGGCCAAAATGGTGGCGGCAGGAAAAAACAGAGCGTAGGCGGACAGTTGGGCGGTAGCGCGCGGCGGGCGTCTCGAGTGCCCCGCGCGGGAAGACGGGGCGGCTTCGACGCCGCCCCCGCTGGGGTCATTTTTCGGCAAATGCCTTCTCAATGACAAAATGTCCGGGCCCCGCATTGCTGCCCTGTTCGAAACCGATTCCGGATAAATAATCAGACAACTCGGTCATCATCTCCGGCCCACCGCAAATCATCACCCTGTCTTCTGCCCGGTCCAAGGCTGGAACACCCAAGTCCTCGAACAGCTTTCCGGTCTGGATCAGGCTGGTGATACGGCCTTGATTGGTGAATGCCTCGCGGGTCACAGTGGGATAGTAGGTCAGCTTTTCCTGGACGAAATCGCCGAAGAACTCGTTCTGCGGCAACTCCTGCCGAATGAAGTCTTCGTAGACCAGATCCGCCACATGGCGGCAGCCGTGCACCAGCACGATGCGGTCAAACCGCTCGTAGATCACCGGATCCTTGAGGATGCTGAGGAACGGGGCGAGTCCGGTTCCCGTGCTCAGCAGGTAGAGGCGCTTGCCGGGCAGCAGATTGTCGGCAATCAAGGTGCCGGTGGTCTTGCGGTTGACCAGAATCTTGTCGCCGGGCCGGACATGTTGGAGGCGCGAAGTCAACGGCCCGTTCGGCACCTTGATCGAGAGAAATTCCAGGTGATCCTCGTAGCTCGCGTTGACCATGCTATAGGCCCGCATCAGCGGCTTGCCGTTAACCTCGAGGCCGATCATGGCGAACTGTCCGCTTTCGAAGCGGAAGCCCGGATTGCGGGTCACCTTCAGGGTGAACAGCTTATCGGTCCAGTGATGGGTTCCCAATACGGTCTCTTCCAGAATATTCGACATCGGAGCCTCAACACAGATCTTCGAACGGCGCGACAGGGGCGGGCTTCCCGCGGCGGCCAACGCCGGCCCACCCATGAACAACACATCTTATTGCGTGTTTCAACATATTTTACATGCTGCAACGACAGCTTTACGACGCCGCATCATATACAACACATAGCTTACGTATATCATGTCATCAGATCACGCTACTACGGGTCGAAATTGCCACCCGCAAAACCCCATCGTTCAGGAGCAAGACAAACGTTACTTTAGATTCGTCTAATTTGCATTCGCAGTCAACCGTAATCCAACCTCCGATGCGGATCGGCGGCGCCCCTCATGCGCGCCAAAGGCGATAGGCTTTGCCCCGCCGAAAGTCCGGGCTGCGCGGCCGGCCACAGCGGTGGCTGGTCAAGCGCCCGTTGGGCACGGCTCGACGTGGCCACCGCCAGCCTGCAGTTCCTCGGAGGGCCATGGGCCTCGAGACCCCGGCCGATCCGTTCGCTGCCTCAGGGTTGGAGGCTTCACATAGAAGGTCAGTCCCCGCACCCTCCACCACAACAGCCGTCGACGGGCGTGGCCGCGGCGTCGGCCACCTTGGTGATGCGCACGCGCCAGAGTTCCGGCCCCTCCTCCAGATAGGCCCAGTTGAAGGCGCCTTGCCGCTCGACGTCGAACTGGTAGTAGAGGGGCCGCGGATCATGGTCGTTGGCGAGTATGAACGAGCCTCCGACCGGCAATTGGTCAAAGGTTGAGAAAATCCGGGGATGCCGTTCTCTCGGCTGGATCTCTCGGGCGTCTAGCAGGATTTCAGTCATCGTATCTGTTTCCTCTCGTCGGCCAGCGCCGGAAATCGGCGCGGGACACGGCCAGTAGTAAAGCAAATACCTCGGATACTTTTGTTGAGCTTGGTCAAGCGGCCAACCTGATTGCCGACATGGGACGTGGGATGATAGCCGGCTGGCGGCGGCGGTGGGGCGGGAACGATAGGGCGTGCGCCGGGTTTCCCAGATTGGACGGTAGCCGATCCGCGCCAATGGGGCGGGGACAGTTGGAGGATCCCATGGCGTCAGCCCGCCCTATTCGGCTTTGCTCGCTGGTCGCCGTTGCATTGTTTGTCACTACGCCGCTCGGCGGCTGCGCGGAGGGACTGTTCCATCCCGCTGGGCCGGTGGCATCGGCTGAGCTGTCCATCCTCTATGATTCGCTCGGCATCATGCTGGCGATCATCGTTCCGACCATCGCCGCCACCCTGGCCTTCGCCTGGTGGTACCGCGCCACCCACAAATCTGCCAAGTACCTGCCGGATTTCCAGTACTCGGGCCGGATCGAAATGGTCGTCTGGTCGATCCCGGCGATGACAATTCTCCTGCTCGGCGGCATCGGGTGGATCGGCTCGCATGACCTCGATCCCTACAAGCCGATCGGCGGCGCGGCCAAGCCGCTCCGGATCCAGGTGGTATCGCTCGATTGGAAATGGCTGTTCATCCTGCCCGATTTGGGAATCGCCGGCGTCAACCGGGTGGTGGTTCCGGTGGGAACACCGTTGAGTCTCCAACTGACCGCGTCGGGCGTCATGAATGCCTTCCTGGTGGCGCAGTTGGGCAGCCAGATCGCCGTCATGCCGCATATGGAGACGCGGCTCCATCTAGAGGCCGACCGGCCGGGCATCTACACGGGCTATTCCACCAATTTCAGCGGCGACGGATTCGCCGCCATGGCATTCACCATCGAAGCCCTGGCCCCCGATAAGTTCGCCCAGGCCGTCGCCGCCATTCGCGGCCGCGGCCCGACGCTCGATGCCGCCAGCTATGCCGAACTCGCCAAGCCAAGCCAGGCAGTGGCCCCCTACACCTACGGCGCGGTCAGCCCGGGCCTGTTCGATGCGATTCTGCGCCCCCAAACCCCACCCGCCGGCCCCACCCATGCGGAGCGCACTGGCGCGCCGAAGGAGGAATGACCTGATGCTCGGCAAGCTCAGCTGGAGCGCCATCCCGACCCACGAGCCGATCGACATGATTGCCTCGGGCCTGATGATTCTCTCCATCGGCGGCATCCTCATCGGCATCACGGTGAAAGGGCACTGGCCCTATCTGTGGCGTGAGTGGCTGACGTCGGTCGATCACAAGCGCATCGGCGTCATGTACTGCCTCCTGGCCATGGTGATGCTGCTGCGCGGCTTCACCGACGCCATCATGATGCGCGCGCAGCAGGCTTTCGCCGCCGGAGGCGCGCAAGGGTATCTGCCGCCCGAGCATTATGACCAGGTGTTCTCGGCCCATGGGACGATCATGATCTTCTTCGTGGCCATGCCGTTCATCGTCGGACTGATGAACTTCGCCGTCCCGCTGCAACTGGGGGTGCGTGACGTCGCCTTCCCCACCCTGAATTCCGTCAGCCTGTGGCTGGCGGCCTCGGGCGCGCTGCTGGTCAACATCTCCCTGGTGATCGGCAATTTCGCGCGCACCGGCTGGTTTGCCTACCCGCCGTTGTCCGAACTGCGCTTCTCTCCCGATGTCGGCGTCGACTATTACCTGTGGGCGCTGCAGATCTCCGGCGTCGGCACGCTTCTCGGCGGCGTCAACCTGGTCACCACCATCCTCAAGCTGCGGGCTCCGGGAATGAGCTATATGCGCATGCCCATGTTCTGCTGGACGGCGCTGGCCTCCAACCTGCTGATTATCGCCGCCTTTCCCGTGCTGACCGCGGCATTCGCCATGCTGCTGCTCGACCGCTATCTCGGCTTCCACTTCTTCACCGTCGGGCACGGCGGCAACATGATGATGTATGTCGACCTGTTCTGGGTGTGGGGGCACCCCGAGGTCTACATCCTGATCCTGCCGCCGTTCGGCGTGTTCTCCGAAGTCGTCGCCACCTTCTCCGGCAAGCCGCTGTTCGGCTACCGTTCCATGGTCGCCGCGACCTTGGCGATCTGCATCCTGTCCTTCATGGTTTGGCTGCATCACTTCTTCACCATGGGCGCGGGTGCCGACGTCAATAGTGTATTCGGCATCATATCGATGATCATCGCCGTGCCGACCGGCGTGAAGATATTCAACTGGCTGTTCACCATGTACCGCGGGCGGCTGCGCCTCACCGTGCCGACCCTATGGACCATCGGCTTCATGATCACCTTTGCCATCGGGGGCGCCACAGGCGTTCTTCTGGCCATACCGCCCATCGATTTCATCGTCCACGACACCGTCTTCCTGGTCGCCCATTTCCACAACGTGATCATCGCCGGCGTGCTGTTCGGCGCCTTCGCCGGCTACAATTACTGGTTCCCAAAGGCCTTCGGCTTCACTCTCGATGAAGGCTGGGGGAAGGCCAGCTTCTGGTGCTGGCTGATCGGCTTCTACCTGGCCTTCATGCCGCTCTATTGGCTGGGGCTGGAAGGGATGCCGCGGCGTATGCAGCATTACCAGGATCTCGGCTGGCAGCCCTGGCTGCAGGTGGCGGCGGTCGGCGCGCTGGTCATTCTTTGTGGCATCGCCTGCATCATCATCCAATTGGTGGTGTCGATCCGCACCCGTGACCGCCGCCGCGACACCACCGGTGACCCGTGGAATGGCCGCACCCTGGAATGGGCCACCCCGTCGCCGCCGCCCATGTGGAATTTCCCCAGCCTGCCGCAGGTCGAAGGAGAAGACGCGTTCTGGCACATGAAACAACTGGCCCGCGAAGGCGAGGGCCAGCCGGCTCAGCCGGCTGCCTATGGCCCGATCGAGATGCCGAAGAACAGCCCGACCGGCTTCATCACCGCGTTCTTCGCCGTTGTTACCGGCTTCGCGCTGATCTGGCACATCTGGTGGATGGTCGGCCTTGGCCTTGCCGGGGCTTTCGCCACCACACTGGTCTTCGCCTGGCGTGACGTCGCCGAGATGGAAATCCCGGCCGAGCAGGTTGCCAGCTTCTATGAAGCGCATCCGGCGGGGCTGCTGCGATGACGACGGCCCTCACCATTTCCCACGGCGGTCACGGCGTACCGCCCGGCCCCAGCATGGATGGGCCCGCGCCGAAGCGCATCGTCGTCAGTTACGGCTTCTGGATCTTTCTGTTGAGCGACATCGTCATGTTTTCGGCGATCTTCGCCACCTATTCGGTGCTCGTCCAGGCGACCGCGGGCGGCCCCGGCGGGGCCCAGCTCTTCCATCTGTCGACGGTGGCGGTCGAAACTGCCTGCCTTCTGCTGTCGACCTTCACCTGCGGCTTGATGTCCCTCGCGGTCAATATCGGCCACCGCGCCGCCACCTATCTCGGCGGCGCCATCACCTTCCTGCTGGGAGCCGCCTTCCTCACGCTGGAAATCCGCGAATTCGCCGCGATGATCGCCGAAGGCGCCACGCCGGAGCGCAGCGCCTTCCTGTCCGGCTTTTTCACTCTGGTGGGTTGCCATGGCCTGCATGTGACGATCGGGCTCATTTGGCTGACCGTGATGATGGCACAAGTGGCAACCAAAGGATTCACCGCGTTCGTACACCGCCGCCTGCTGTGCTTCAGCCTGTTCTGGCACGCTCTCGACATCATCTGGGTCGCATTGTTCTCGATCGTCTATCTGATGGGAGCCCGCTGATGGACATCACCCCCCACGACCGCGCGCCCGGCGACGAAACCACGCCGGAGGCCCGGCGCGACGAGACGCTGGCCGGCTTGCAGGCCTACCTCATCGGCCTGGGTCTGTCATTGATCCTTACCGCCACCTCGTTCTGGGCGGCGACCACCTCGGCCTTGTGGGCACCCGGAGTGGCGATCGGCCTTGTCGTGCTCGCCATCGCCCAGATGGGCGTCCATCTGGTGTTTTTCCTCCATATCACCACCGGCCCGGACAACGTCAACAATGTCCTGGCCCTCGCTTTCGGCGTCATGATCGTCGGCCTGGTGGTGATCGGCTCGCTGTGGATCATGGTGCATCTCAACGCCAATATGATGCCGTCCGCCACCGGCTGACCGGCTTCGACGCCTTTTACCGCCCGAGCGAGTCGACCAGAGCCCGCATATCGGCCGGCAGACCGTCGAGCCGTCCTTCCGTGCCGTCCGCGCGGCGCCACAGGAATGTCGGCGTTCGACGCAACCGGATGGCTTCGGCCACCGCGGCGTTGGCGCTGAGGCGCCGGGCGGCGGCGGCATCGTGCGGGCCACCCAGATGGCCGGTCCGCCATGCCTCCACCATCTGCTCAGGCGGCCGGCTCAACATGGCGAGCGCGTCGGCGGTGCTCTCTCCGTCATTATGCCGATCAAGCCTGGACAGCGGAACCAATGCCAGCTGCACCTTGCCACTGGAGATGAACGGCTGCAGTTCCGCCATGGCACGCATGGAAAAGCTGCACTCGGGGTCGATCAGCATCCACAGACGGGGTGCCGACGCCCGCCCGACGGTTCCGTAGAATGCCTGCCGAAGGCGGTTCAACGCCGCGCCGGGGGCGGCGGGCACCACCAGAGCCGATTTCGTTGCCGGCGCATGGTCTGCACCGCCCGAGCCGGGCGTCGCAACGGTGTGCTCCGGGGATGCCGCGCCCGGATCGGCGATCGCCTGCGGTGGCAAGGCGAAGACAAGCCAAGGGACAATGCGGACTAAGGTCAACAGAGGTGGAACGCGCATGGGGCCTCCGACCGTTTTCCTACGAGTCATAGACCTTGATGCGAGCGACGACAACCCGCCGGCCTACTCCGCCCGCAGGTTCTCGTCAAAATGATCGATGGCTGACTGGAACTGTGCCGACAGCTCCGCCAGGATGCGGGATGCCTCCCGAAGTTCCTCGCTGGCGGCCCGCGCCGTCGTCGCCGACGCCATCACCGCCTCGAGCCGGCCGGCTCCCGCGGTGGTCCCGTCGGCGGCCTGCTGGACCCGGTTGGCGATCTCTTCGGTCTCCACCGTCTGACGAGCCACTTCCTGGGCGGCGTGGATGGAAATATCGTTCAAGCGGGTGATGATCGCCCTGATCTCTTCGATCTCCTTGACCACGCCGGTAGCCCCCTGCTGGATGGCCTCGATCTGCGCCGAGATATCGCCCGTCGCCCGAGCCGTCTGGCTGGCCAGATGCTTCACCTCGTTGGCCACCACCGCGAAGCCCTTGCCGGCTTCACCCGCCCGCGCCGCCTCGATGGTCGCATTCAGCGCCAATAGATTGGTTTGAGCCGCGACATCGTTGATCAGCTTGACGATGTCGCCGATCTTCTCCGTTTCCGCCGCCAAAGTGGTGATGGCAAGACCGGCATGCTCGGCCGCCGCCACAGCCTGCCCGGCAATGGCGCTGGCCTCATCGACGCCGCTCTTGACCTGATTGATGGAGGACGAAAGCGCGTGCGCCGACTGCGCGGCGGCGGTAATGCTGTCGACGACACCCTCCGACAACGAGCAGGCCTGGCTGCATTGGTCGGTGGTTCCGCCGATCTCTTCGAACACGGTGCCGGAGCGCTCGCGCAACGTTCTGATCGTCGCCACAATGTTCGGCAGCAATTGCTGCACCGTATCCTGGAATGTCGTCGCCACACCGCGCAAAGCGTGCCGGCGAACAAGGCTTGCCCGCTGTTCCTGCTGCTTCGCCTCTTCCGTGCTGCGACGAATTTCCCAGATATTGAGCTTCACCAGTTCCAGCGCCGCCGCCAGCTTGCCGAACTGATCCCGCCGACGCCCACCCGGAATACGGGTATCCAGGTCGCTGTCGGCGAGCCTCTTCAAGGCGATCACCAGTTCGCGGACCGGCTTGACCATGCCGCCGCCGATGATCGTCGTCAGGACCAGGGCGACCGCCGCGGCTGCCGCCTCGCCGACCAGCAACCGGCTTTCGATCGACGCCAAGGTGGCATCGGGCGCGGCAAACAGCGCCATCGCGATCGGTGCGGCCATGATCGCCACCGAAATGGCGACCGCCCTCACCGGGGCGAACGCCAAGGAGTGCGGCGAGAAGGTCGGAAGCTCCCCGAACCGCTGCCTGAGGAATGGTTCGTAGGCTCTGTCGTCCTTCGTCACATGGTCGGCCAGCCATGTCCGCACGCCTTCCACGATGTCCCGGCTCACCACCTGCGTCTGGCCGGCGCGGAAGCGCTGGAGAATGTCGGCGGCCTGCGCGACGAATCGGTCGTGGCTTGACTTGTGCTGCTGCCAGGCCGGATAGCCATTGCCTTCGAGCAGCGCTTCCTCGCGGCGGAAGTGATAGACGGTGTAATCGACCAGGCGTTCGAGCACGTTTTCCAGTTCTTCGCCGCTCGCCTTGCGAATTAGCAGAGCGTCCAGTTCGTCCAACAAGTCGAACAGCTTCTTATGGTCGGCATCGATCGCTTCGATGCCGATGCTCATGGTTGCGGTCCATTTCATGGGGCGCCCCTCCAAGACCGCGGTCAGCGCTCGGCCCGCAGGCGGAACGCGGCGTGGCAGGCGATGCAGCGGTCCATCTGCCCGATCAGACGGTCACCCAGGGCCGAGGTGGATTCGCCGGCTTGAGCCGCCGCCGCGATGTCGTCAAAACCCTTGTGCAGCGGCAGCGCCATACGTTTGAACTCCAGCGGCAGCTTGGCCATGAGAGCGGGAGCCGCGTCGTGGGCGGCGGCCATCCCAACGCTATGGGCCGCTGCGATCACTTTCCCCCGGTCGTCGTGCAACACCCCGTCGGTGATATCGCGCACTGCGACAAGCAGGGCGCGCATTTCGCTGAGGACGTAATCCCGTTGGCCCGGGCTGACCAGGATCGCCGTCCGCCCATCCGGAGCCTTCGCCGTGTCGCCATGCAGGAAGACGAAGCCCGCCGCCGCGATTGTCACGACCCACAGGGCCAGGGCCCCGACAGCCAGGCGGTTCTTCATGCCCCGCACGTCCCGATCGAAAGGTCCTCGGCTCTGTTTCCGGCCATGGCCGCTCTCCTGCAAGATTTCATTGTTCAGAGATAAACGACTTCGCGGCGTGGCGGCTTTGAGCCTCGTCAAGCAGGTTGGGCCTCGCCGGGTGGGCGGACGGTTCTACACGGCAATTCCGAGTGCCGGAGTGGGTTGTTTGACCAAAGATAAGGCTCGGGCCGAGGCCTCAACGTAACGTCGTCGGCGAATTCACAGTCGGGACGGCCGCCGCAAGGCCGCGGAAGGAAGCAAATGGACGGAAGCAATGCGGCTTATGCCGCGCACACTCTGGGTGAGATCGCCGCAACCCTGCCAGGAGCCACCGCCGTATTTCGGCGGCACAAGCTGGATTTCTGCTGCGGCGGCAGGGCTACCCTGGCCGAAGCGGCCGAGCAGCAGGGAGTGGATGCGGCGGCCGTCACTGCCGAACTGGCGGCCTTGGAGCCCGGGGCCAACCGCACCCTCCCCGCCGCGCCGGAGGCGCTGATCGAGCATATCGTAGCCCGCTACCATAACGTTCACCGCCGTGAACTGCCTGAATTGCGACGACTGGCCGAGACCGTCGAAAAAGTCCACGCCGGCCATCCGGCCGTTCCGGCCGGTCTGTCCGCCATCCTGGGGCGGATGACCGAGGAATTGGAAGTCCACATGCAAAAGGAGGAACAGGTCCTGTTTCCCATGATGCGCCGTGGCGGAAACCCGATGATCGTCCACCCCATCGGCATGATGCGCCGGGAGCATGATGACCACGGAGCGACCTTGCGCCGCCTGAGCGCCCTGACCGACGACTTCCAGCCGCCGACCGAAGCCTGCGGCACTTGGCAGGCGCTGTACAAGGGGCTGCAAAAGCTGACCGACGACCTGATGGAACACATCCACATCGAGAACAACATCCTGTTCCCCCGCTTCGGGGGCTGAACCAGGGACCCAATTGACGGCGCTCCCCGATATCGCTCACCCCGATATCACTCACCGGGCGGCGAGCCGGCGCCGCAACTGCACGCCACCCAGGACCAGTGCCGAGGCAAGGAGTGTCGC
Organism: Pseudomonadota bacterium; assembly: GCA_021781575.1. Classification (GTDB taxonomy): domain Bacteria; phylum Pseudomonadota; class Alphaproteobacteria; order Rhodospirillales; family Magnetospirillaceae; genus DUZF01. The sequence continues at coordinate 116,282 of JAJXWP010000007.1, read as the reverse complement.
CGCGCCGGCCACCATGAACCGTTCGGCGGTGTTCTGCCGGACGGTAACCGCCCAGGATTGGGCACGCCGGTCGAAACGACCGTGCGCGCCGAACGGCTCGGAAACCGGCCCGTACAGATTGTCGGCACGGTTCTGCTGCGCCGGCTCGTCGGTCTGCTGCCCGCTGAAACCGGACTTGGCGAGCAGCCGATCGACATAGCTTGGAAAAAACAGGTTGCCGAGGATCGCGGTGATCGACGAGCGGCCGACCCATAACTCGCGCGGCGCGGTTTCGGCCGCCCTGACGATCGCTCCGGCCGCCACCTCCGGCTGGAAGATCGGCGGCATCGGTTGGACCTTGTGCGGCATGCGGTTCCGCGCCCAGTCGAATTGCGGAGTATTGACCGCAGGCATCTGCACCATGGTCAGGCGAATTTTCGAACCCTCGTGGAGCAGTTCGGAGCGCAACGAGTCGGTGAACGCGCGCACCCCGTGCTTGGCGGCGCAATAGGCCGATTGCAGCGGGATGGCCCGCCATGCCAGCGCCGAGCCGACCTGAACGATGGTCCCGCGGTTGCGCCGCCGCATGCGCTTCAGCGCCGTCATGGTGCCGTGCACCTGGCCCATCAGAGTGACATTGACGACACGCTGGAACTCCGCCGGGCTCATCTCGGCAACCGGCGAGAAGACGGTGACCATCGCCGAGTTGACCCAGACGTCGATCGGCCCCAGCCGTTGTTCGAATATCTCAGCGGCGCGGTCGAGAGCATCGGCGTCAGAGACGTCGGCCGCCACCCAGACGGCTTGGCCTCCCAGTTCCTCGACCTCGCGGCAGGTCTCCTGCAGCCGCTCCTGGCCGCGCGCCACCGCGCCGACGCGCCAGCCCCGGCGGGCAAAGGCCTGCGCCGCCGCCCGTCCCAGACCGGCCGAAGCTCCGGTGATCACTACGGTCTTGCCATCCTTCATGACGGTTCTCCCTCTGTTGATCGCTTCCGCTCAAGCCTCGTCCGGAAATGACGCGGTCACTCCCGGACAACCGTTCAGCGGGTCAGCCAGTCGGCCAGGCCAAAGCCAAACATGATGAACAGGAAGATGACGGTGCCGCCGGCGAACAGCTTGAGGGTGCCGGACCCCTTCCGCAGATGCATGTCGAACCAGACAACCGCGCCGGCGCTGGCCACGGCGAAAATCAGGTTGAGTGCCGCGTGCCACGAGCCAAGGCGAAGGAGCGCCACCCAGGTGCTGATCCCGAGCAGGGCCAGCAGGACAAGCCATACGGCGACCAAGGTCATGCGATTCGGCATGTTGTCCTCGTCCTCACCGGGAAACCAGGTAGAGGGTTGGGTAAAGGAAGATCCATACGATATCGACGAACTGCCAATAAAGACCGACCATTTCGACGGTCACCATGCGTTCCGGCAGCGTGAGGCGACCGCTCACCTGCATGATCACGAGACCCGCGACCAGCAGGATCCCCACGGCCAGATGCACCGCGTGAAGGCCTGTCGAGACGAAATAGAGATGGAAGAACAGGCGGGCTGCCGGCTGGGGAAGCGGGAACGGCGGCCCCGCCGGCGGATACAGCCCTTTCCCGAATTCGTCAAACCAGTCATGCACCTTGATGGCTTCGAAGGCCAGGCCGAGCACCACGGTGCCGATCAGGGCGACGAGCGTTTCCCATCGGCGACCCTCGCCCGCCGCCTTGACCGCCAAGGCCATGGTGGTGCTACTGGACAGCAGGACGGCGGTGCCGACCGCCCCCATCGACAAATCGAGCTGATCGGTTGCCGCGTGCATGGCGGCGGGATGGATGTAATGGTACACCGCCAGGGAAAAGAAGACGGCACCGAACAGCATGGCTTCCGAGGCCAGGAATACCCACAGCCCAAGGCGGTCGGCGGCCAGCTGTTGGGTTGCCACCTGGTATTGCTCATGCACCGCCGGCAGTGCGTCGCTCATGGCGTCTCCTTCCGTTCCACCGGCTGGGGCTTGAGCGGATAGGGATAGGCCTCCCAGGTCACCACCGGCACCGTCTCGAAGTTCTCGCGGGGCGGCGGCGACGGAATCAGCCACTCCAATCCAGCCGCTCCCCAGGGATTGGCGCCGGCCCGTTTTCCATAGAACAAGGACCAGCCCAGATAGATCAGGGGCAACGTGTAGGCCACGGCGAGAATCGACGCTCCGGCCGAGGACAGCACGTTCAGCACCTGGAATTCCGGCGGATAGAGGTGATAGCGCCGCGGCATGCCCAGCCAGCCGAGGATGAACTGGGGCATGAAGGTCAGGATGAAGCCGAAGAAGATCATCAGGGCGGTGCCGCGGCCCAGCATTTCCGGATACATCCGCCCGGTCATCTTCGGCCACCAGAAATGCAGGGCGCCGAAATAGCAGCTCACCGTTCCACCCACCATGATGAAGTGGAAATGAGCGATGACGAAATAGGTGCGGGTCAGATGTACATCGAGGCCGGTCGCGGCAACGAAAAGCCCGCTCAACCCACCGATGACGAACAATCCGATGAAGCCAAGGGCGAACAGCATCGGCGCGTCGAGCGAGACGTAGCCTTTGCGCATCGTCGCCGTCCAATTGAACACCTTGATCGCCGATGGAACCGCGATGGAAAAACTGAGCAGGGAGAACACCAGGCCGGCATAGACCGATTCGCCGGCGACAAACATGTGGTGCCCCCACACGAGGAAACCCAAACCGGCGATGGCCAAGCTGGAATAAGCGACGACCTTGTAGCCGAAGACACGCCTCTTGCAGAACGCGCTCATCAGCTCGCTCATCACCGCCATGGCCGGCAGGACCATGATGTAGACGGCGGGATGGCTGTAGAACCAGAACAGATGCTGGTAGAGCACCGGGTCGCCGCCCAGCTTCGGATCGAAGAATCCGAGACCAAGCACCCGCTCCGCGAAAATCAGCATCAAGGTGGTGGCCAGGACCGGCGTGGCCAGCACCATCACCAGCGACGTCGCGTAGATCGCCCAGACGAACAGCGGCAGGCGGAACCAGGTCATTCCCGGGGCCCGCAACTTGTGGATGGTGACAATGAAATTGAGGCCGGTGAGGATGGTGGAGAATCCGGCGATGAATACGCCGATCACCGCCGGCACCACATAGCCATTGGAGAACATGGTGGAGAACGGGGCGTAGAACGTCCAACCGGTATCGACCCCGCCGATCAGAAGGGCGGCAATGACGAAGCAGCCGGCCAACACGAATATCCACCAGGACGCCAGATTGAGCTTGGGAAACGCCAGATCCTTGGCCCCGATCATGATTGGAATGAGAAAGTTACCGAAAGTATTTGGAATCGATGGGATCAAGAAAAACCACACCATGACGACGCCATGGATGGTAAACAGGCGGTTATAGGCATCATTTGAAAGAAACAATCCTGTCGGCGACAGTAATTCGAGGCGGATCAGCGTCGCCGCAGCGCCACCGACAAAAAAGAAAAGCGTGATGCTGACAAAATAAAGAATGGCGATTCTCTTGTGGTCCGTACTGAAAAACCAGGAGCTCAGGGTGTAGCCGTCCTCAAGATAGCTTTTCGATGGTAAAGCCTTGGCCTCGGCCGTCATGGGCGTGCCCCCGGTGGCAGCGAACGGATATAGGCGATGAGCTTGATCAGATCAGCCTCGCTGATCGTTCCCGAGAAATCCGGCATGATCGGAGGAAAGCCGGCGACCCGGTTCTTGTCGGGCAGTGTGATGCAATCGCGGATATAGCCTTCGTCGGCCAGCACCTCGCGCCCGTCGGCGGTACGGACCATCGTGCCGAACAAGCCGCCGAGGGTGGGGGCGTGGACGGTTGAATTGGCGCCGTGGCAGCCGCTGCAACCATTCTTGCGATACACCTCGGCGCCGGCGGCGGCCAGCGATATGGCGGTCCCGGCATGCGCCAGCCAGGACTGGTAATCGGCCGACGTCATCACAATCAGCGAGCCACCCATGCGCGAATGGTCGGTGCCGCAATACTCGGCGCACTCAAGACGGAAGGTTCCGGTTTTCGTCGCAGTGAACCACAGATGGGTGTAGCGCCCCGGGATCACGTCCATCTTGATCCGCAACGCGGGCAAGAAAAGGCTGTGGATGACATCCTGCGAAGTCATGACCAGCTTCACCGGCCGGCCGACGGGAACATGCAGGGTATTGATTTCCCGCTGCCCCCCCGGATGCTGGAATTTCCACATCCATTGCTTGCCGATTACGGCGATTTCCAGAGCCCCTTTCGGCGGCGTCGCCCACTCGACATACATTTTCCCCGCCCAGACGAATACGCCGAGGGTCAGCAGAAACGGAATCCCCGCCCAGGAGCTTTCCAGAATGAGTCTGGAACGGCGGCTGATGCGCTCCGAGCGATCGGCCTTGCTGTCCTTGTGGTATTTGACGGCGAAATAGACGATAGCGACGGCGATGGGCACCATGAAGCACAGGGACAGCAGGCACATTCCGAAGAACAGCCAGTCGTATTCCGCCGCATAGGCCGAAAGCGGCGTCAGTCCGATGGGCGGGGTCGGCAGGATTGCGCCCATCACGCACCCCGCCGCTCGCTGCGAACCGAGCGCCACAAATAAAATGCCAGCCCGCCGACCGTCGCGGCTCCGCAAAGATCCAGCAGGTCGCGCACCACCCAGCCGTAGCGGCCGTGGATCGGAGCGAAGCCGTAGCACAACAACAGGACCTGGGCACGCAGCCGGCCCACCTTGCCCCGACCGGCATCGCGCAGACCCGAGCGCAACGCCCGTGGATCGAATTCCACGTCTGACAGCCATCGGGCCAGCCGACCGTCCGGAGTAGTGATGGCAATTGCCGAGACGTGAGCGAATTGCCAATGCTCGGCATCCCAGGCATCGCGGATCCCCATATCGTGGCTGACCCGGGCAATGACCGAGGCCGAGCCAGTGAGGAAATGCACCGCCTTTTCATCGATCGCCCAGCGACCGGCCAGGCCCGACAAGCGGCGCGACGCCACCGCCGGCCCTTCCCGCTGGTCGATGCTCATCGCCACCATCTGGTAATCGCGGCCGGCGATCAACCCCGACCCAGCCAATGCGCCGAACAGACCGTCGAGAACGATGCCGCAAAGATTGGGGCAATTGTACTGGACGGCAGCGAAAAGCAGGGGTGGCCCGCCGAAATAGTCGCCGAGTCGTACCGGCCGGCCGGCCTGGTCGACCAATCGCGCGTCGCGGGGTAAATGGGGATCGGCGACCTTGTCGATGCCGACATCCATGGCGGGATCCACAGAGGCCTGCCCCGGCGTCGACCGAAGGGCCAGAACCGACAGGCAGAGGAGCAGCCGGCCGACCCAGTTCACGCCCCGACAAACGCTCATTGTCCGCCCCCTTTCGACTTCGGCCAGCCCCGGTCGGCCAACATCCGCATGGCCCGATCCACCGGGATATGCGCCACCCCGCCGCTCCGATCGACCCAGGCGGTGCTGTTCAAGCGGCGGCGGTCGCGCGACAGAAGCCGCGCCAGATCGGCCGAAGGCGAGGGCTGCAGGTGCGGCTCGGGTGGAATCATCGGTGCCACTTCCACCGGCGAGGGCCGCGGCTCCCTTACGAGAGCTTGCAGCCCACCCCATAGAAAATAGACGCCGGCAGCCATGGCAACGGCGATGGCGAACAGGCCGTAAGCCCACAGCCCCACCGCCCGCGGCGCCACATCACCGCTTTCAAAGCCCTGCCCGGCTTCGTTTCCCGTCTCGTCAGCCATGGCGGACCTCGTCGGCCGGACCCGCCAGGCGGCGGTAACGCCGAGCAAACACCAGCAGCCATATCCCTCCCAGCCCCACCGATGCGGCGAACGCCTCCGGTGCCGACGCCCCGAAATCGCCTCGGAATGCCGGAAGCACCAACAGGCTCATCTCAAGGATGCCACCGATCACCAGAACCAGGGCCACCACGGCGACAGCCGACCCGCTGGCCCGCATCCGCGCCGGCATCAGGAACAGAAAAGGCAGGATGCCTTCCAGCAGCGACGCCGCCCAGAATAGCCTTCCCCAGCCATGGCCTTCACGCAGCAGGTACCAGCCGATGTCGCTCGGTTCGTTGCCGTTCCACACCACCAGGTACTGACAGAAGGACAGATAGGCCCACAGCGCGATGCCGCCGATGATGTAGCCGGCGGCTATTTGCGGCGTCGCCGGCCGGCCGGACAGCAGCGTCATGGCGGCGGCAAGCGCCCATCCGACCAGACAGGCATGCGACAGAAAAAGCATGCCGTAGATCGAGGAATGCACCTGGGGCTCAAGCGACATCATCCAGTCGACCGAGGCCAACGACCCGGTCAGTCCGACGATGATCAGGCCGGCCACCGCGGTCGGGCGACCCTGCCGCAGGACCAGAATTGCCAGGCCGATCCACAGGACGAAATAGGCCACGCCCCGCCCGATGAAGAACCCGGGTTGCAGCCACAGCTTCTGGAAATCGCCCTCGGGCGGCACGGTGGCCCACGGGTAAAGTCCGGCAAGCCCGATCCACACCGGTATGAAGGCCACCGCCATCAACGGCAGGGTCCCTCCCGCGGCGGCCAAGGCGGGGCCGAAACCACGGCCGATTCCGGCGCCCGCGACCACCCGCATAAGGCACACGATCAGGCAGCCCAACGACGCGGCAACCCAGGCCATCGCCGCCGCCAGCCACCCCTGCAGGCCGGCCGAAGGGTCTCCGGCGGCGGCCAGGAAGAACAGCGCCAGACCTGCCAAGGCAATGGTCGCGGCGATGACGTCGAAGCGGACGCTCACGGCTGCCCCTCCCCGTCCAATTGGCTCTTCAGATCGGGGGGCAACTGGGCGACCCGCATGTCCTGGCTAAGTTGCAAGGCGCGGATATAGGCGAGGATCGCCCATCGGTCGGCGGGCGCCACGCGCGCCCCATAGGAATACATGATGCCGTAGCCGTGGCGGATGACGTCCAGGAAATGGCTGTCCGGGGCTTGCCGCAAGCGGTCCTGGTGAAAGCTCGGCGGGTGGGGAAAGCCGCGTTGCGGGATCATCCCCCGGCCGTCGCCCACCAGCCCGTGGCAGGGTGCGCAATAAATGTCGAAGCGCTGGCGCCCCCGCTCAAGCAGCGCCTGGCTCATCGGCGGGCGTTCGGCAAGCTGCCGCAGGCGGGCGCCATCGCCGCGCGCCACCGTTCCCGGCACCGGCGGCTGGTCGGTCTGCCCCCTGGGAAAAGCCTGCGCCGCGCCGTCATCTCGCATCTTCTGCTGATCGATCATGTGATACTGGTCGCAGGCGGTGAGCAGCAGGGGGAGTAGCAGCAAAGACCCTCTGACCCTCCCGCCGCTCATGGTTCCACCTCGGCGATAGAGGCAGGGTGCAGATCCTCGATGAAGCGGCGGGCCGCCGCGTCGGGGGCGTCGATGAGCAGGAAATACCGGTCGCTGGTTACCCGGTCGAAGCCGGGCGCGGCGAACAGGGGATGGTGCAGCTTGGGCAGGCGATTGAGGATCAGCAGGCCGAAGAACATGAAGAACGCCCCGAGCAGCACCGAGAATTCGAAGGTGAGCACGGTGAAGGACGGCGGCGCCAGCCAGGGCCGGCCTCCGACATTGAGCGTGTAGTCGCTGTTGGCGTACCACTGGAAGAACCATCCCAGCAGGGCGCCGGAAATCATCCCGGCGAACCCCAGCCAGTTGATCCTTTGGTCCTCGACACCCAAGGCCCGATCCAAGCCTTCGACTGGAAAGGGGGTGAAGCTGTCGATAATGGGTATTCGTTTCTCCCGCACCCGCCTGACCGCCGCCAGCAGATCGTCCGGCTGCACAAACTCCGCCAGCAGCGCCGTCATGCCCGTCGCTCCCGCTGAAGCTCAAGAATCTTCTCCTTGATTTCGGCGATCGAGACGGGCGGCAGGAAGCGGACGAACAGAAAATAGGGGAACAGGAACAGCCCGATTGTCCCGGCAAACACAGCCCAGTCCCAGAACGTCGGAATATAGTAATTCCACGATGACGGGAGGAACCCGTGATATAGTGTCGTCACCACAAGCATGTAACGCTCAAACCACATACCAATCGTTACAGCCAGACCGACCAGGAACAGCACAACCAGATTGCGCCTGGCACGGCGAATCCAGAATATGTGAGGCACGACGACATTTAGAAACTGCGTGGTCCAGAAGCTCCACGCATAGGCGCCGACCAGCTTGTCGTGCACGGCGCGCAACTCGTAGCGGTCGCCCGAATAGACCGAATTGAACATGTCCCACCAGTAGCAATAGCCCATCAACAGCGACAGGCCGAGGGTGATGCGGGCCAGGGCGTCGAGATGGAAGTCGGTCACCAGGTCTTCGAGATGCAGCGTCTGGCGGATGACGATGGCCAGCATGGTCACCACGCCGAAGCCGGAAAAGGCCGCCCCGACGACGAAGAAAGGCGGGAAGAAGGTGCTGTGCCAGCCGGCCAGTTGGCTGGCGGAGAACAGCATTCCCACTTCGCTGTGGACGGAAAAGACCAGAGGTACGGCGATCGCGGCGCTGAAATGGTAGGCTTGCTTCCAGCGCAGCCAATGCCGCGCCGAGCCGCGCCAGCCCAGCGCCAATACGCCATAGAAGACCTGCGCAAGGCGCCCCTTGGCGCGATCGCGGACAGTCGCCAGATCGGGAATCAGCCCCAGATACCAGAACAGAATCGACACCAGCAGGTAGATCAGAATGGCGAACACGTCCCAGGTCAGTGGGCTGCGGAACTGCGGCCATACGCCCATTTCGCTGGGATAGGGGAACATCCAGTAGAACAGCCAGGGACGGCCGAGATGCAGAATCGGGTAGACCCCGGCGCAGATGATGGCGAATACTGCCATGGCTTCGGCGAAGCGGTTTAGGGCGTTGCGCCACACCTGGTCGAGCAGCAGCAGCAGGCCGGAGATGAGCGTCCCGGCGTTCCCGATGCCCACCCACCACACATAGTTCATGATGGCGACGCCCCAGAACACCGGCGAATTGACGCCCCAGATGCCGACACCGCCGATGAACAGGACGACTGCCGAAAGGAAGAAGCCGAACAGCAGCAACGCCGTGCCGCCGGCGCCCGCCAGCCAGCCGCGCCGGCGCGGGAAGTCCAGCGGGATGCCGGCGATCTCGTCGCCCACATGGCTCATCGGCTTGTCGAGGGGAACTACCGGCCGATTCACCTACGCCTCCCCCGCCCCGTGCCGGCGAATCCGCGCCAGATAGGTGGTCCTGGGCCAGGTGTTGAGCGCATCCAGCAAGCCATAGTTGCGCCGGCCGGCCCGTTTCCGCGACACCGCGCTGTCGGGGTCGTTCAGATTGCCGAAGGTAATGGCCGAGGTCGGACAGGCGTTCTGGCAGGCCGTCCGCACCGAGCCGTCGGAGATCGCCCGGCTTTCCCGGTCGGCGGCGATATGCGCCCTCTGTACGCGCTGGATGCAGTAGGTGCACTTTTCCATCACGCCGCGGGCGCGAACCGTGACCTGGGGATTGCGGTGCGCCCATTCCAGCGGCGCGGCCTCGCGCGCAAAGTAGTAATAGTTGAACCGCCTGACCTTATACGGACAATAGGTGGCGCATGTCCGCGTTCCGATGCATCGGTTGTAGAGCATCTCGTTGATGCCCTCGGGACTATGCACCGTGGCGTTGACCGGGCACCCGAGCTCGCAGGGCGCGTTCTCGCAATGCATGCAGGGGACCGGCTCGAAATGGGTGAAGGGATGGTCGGGCTCGCCCTCGTAGTAGCGGTCGATGCGCAGCCAGTGCATTTCACGGCCCACCGCCACCTGCTCCTTGCCTACCGAAGGCACGTTGTTCTCCGCCTGGCAGGCGATGACGCAGGCGTTGCAGCCGATGCACAGGTCGTTGTCGATGACCATGCCCCAGGCGTAGCCCTGATAGGGATAGCGGGGATAAAGACTATGCTCGTCGGGATGCCCCACCACCGTTTCAGCCGCGTTGTCGATTCCTTCACCGGGGGCCACCACGCGCACCAGGTCCTTGCCGTCGATGGCATGATGGAGCTGGGTGGACACCAGATGATGGGTGGCGCCGGTGCGCTTGATCCGGGCGCCGGCCGATGGAGCAGCCTTCACCGGCAGCAGCTGATAGGCGTCGTAACCCAGGCCTTCGGCGAAGGTGCCGCCACGCCGTCGCCCATATCCGAAATAAAGGGTGACCGTGTCGGCCGCTTGCCCCGGCAGGATCCAGGCGCTTCCCCGAAGACGGCGCCCCTCGACCTCTATCTCGACCACGTCGCCGTTCTCGACCTTGAGCCGCCGGCCCATGGCCGGACTGACCGCGACGGGGTTGTCCCACACCACCTTGCTCGCCGGTTTCGGCAATTCCTGAAGCCACGAGCAATTGGCGAAGCGGCCATCCCAGACGCTTGGGTCCGGACGGAACACCACCTCGGTTCCGGCGGGCGGAGCGATCGCGGCCACCGGCGGCAGCGGCCGGGGTTGGACTCTCACCGCATCGAACGCCGTCTCCGGCACGCGACCGTCCTCGAGGCTTCGCCGCCAGGCCGATTCGTCGAGTTGCGAGCGCCAGGTGTCCCGAACCGGGGACAGCGCATCACGCCCGGGCTGGTCCAGCAGGCCGTCGAGCATCTGGTGGACCGTACGGCCTTGCCACAGCGGCGCGATCAGCGGCTGCAGAATGGTGACGCTGCCGTCGACGGCACGGCAATCGCTCCAGCTTTCCAGCGGATGGGCGAGCGGCAGATGCCATTGGCTCCGGGCCGCGGTCTCGTCATACATGCCTGCGGCATGCACGCTGAACGGGACGCGGGCCAGTATCTCGGCGAATCCGAGGGGGCCCGGCGCGGCATAGGCCGGGTCGACGTCCAGCATCAGCAGGACCCCCACTTTTCCGTCATCGATATCGGCCGCCAGCTCGGCAAGCCCGGCATCGGACTCGGCCACCACCGGATCGGTATAGGTCACCGTGCGCCCCGGCGCGCCCCAGCGGTACGCCAAGGCCATGCACAGCGCCTGGACATCGGCGGCCTGATCCGCCCCGGCGCCGATCACCGCACTGCCAGGATTATCCTCGACCGCCTTCCGCACGGCCTGTACCCAGGCCGCTTCCGCCGGGTCCAAAGGAGGCTTCTGCCCCGACAGGGCTGCCGCCAGAAGCGGAATTCGACCCGATGCCGTGGCGAGACGCCGATGGGCCATGGCACCGGTCAGCGTCGGCGTGCTTTCGGCGACGAACAGCAGCGGCATCCCCTGGCCCTTTCTTCTTTGCTCTGACCAGGCGAGGGCGGCGGGTACCTGAAACGGTCCCGGCCCCAGGATATCGTCGTCGAGACTAACCACCACCGTCGCCCGGTCGAGGCGCGGCATCACCTGCAGCGGACGACCGAACGCCTGCCGCGTCGCCACGCCGCGCAAGCCGCCGACGGGCGAATATGAATGCCACCGCATGGACGGGAAAACCCCGCGCAGAGCCGCGATCTGGCGCATCAGGGTGGGTGAACTGGCCGGCCCGGTCAGCAGCCGTAAACCGGCGCCACCACTTTTCTTCAGCCGATGGGCCTCGTCGAGCAGCGCGGCGTCGAAGGCGTTCCAGGTGGTGATACCTCCGCGGTAGGTCACCGCCTGCGAGCGGTCGGGATCATAGAGCTGCTGCACCGCCGCCTGGGCAAAGGCGCTGATGGTGCCACGACTGGCCGGGTGCTGCCGATTGCCGTCCAGGCGCGTCGGTCGGCCGGCATGGCATTCGGCCAGCACCGGCTGGGCATAGCCGTCGAACGGCACCGCCGTGGCGAACCACCGCGGAATTCCCGGCACATAGTCGGTGGGCTGGTTGACATAAGGAACGGCAGGGCTTTCCGCGGTGGGGCCGCAGCCCGACAGCGTGGACATCGCCAGCGACGCCGCCATGATCTTCAACATGTCGCGGCGGCCGAGGCCGATCTCGAAGGCCGATGGAAACTCGGCTGCCAGCCATTCGCCGACGGAGCCGTCGTCGAGCATTTCCTCAAGCCCCCGCCAGAAGCGCCGGCCGCCCTGCTGGGCCAACTGCCGGAGACGGTCTTTTGTCTCGTTTTCGTCCATGAATCACCGATGGCAGGTGTAGCAGTCGGTAATATTGCGTCCGGCGATGCCCCGCTCGATCATGCGCTGCTGCCCCACCGCCCGCTGATTGGGCGCCGGCTTCCAGGTCATGTCGAAAACCTCGGCCTCATTGGCGCGCAGATAGGGCGCCGGGTCGCGGTGACAGGCGATGCAGAATCCCATGGTCAAGGCATTCGCCGTGTAGGTGAGCGGCATCCTCTGAACCTGTCCGTGGCAAGTGGAGCAGCCGACACCCTTGGCGATGTGAATGGAGTGATCGAAATAGACATAGTCCGGCAGCTTCGCCACCCGCGCCCAATGCAGCGGCTTATCGTTGGCCAGACTGTCGCGGACCGGCGCCAGCATGGCCGCATCGGTATAAAGCTGGCTGTGGCAGGTCATGCAGGTATGGGTCGGCGGAAAGCCGGCATCGGCGCTCACCTCCACCGAAGCATGGCAATATCGACAATCCAGTCCCAGACCGCCGACATGGTGCCGGTGGCTGAACGGCACCGGCTGAGCGGGATGGAAGTCGACATTGGTCCGGTAATCGGAAGTAACAAAGCCAATCAGGAACGCAATGGCCACAATAATGGCCAAGGTGACCCCCGCCAGGGCCAGTCGGAGCCACGTATCTGCGCTGGGCGAGAAGATTTGGGCCATCAACCTCGAACCTCTACCTGCCGCTGAGATTGTCAGGCCAGCGGCGTGCGCCAATCTATCCTTGCGGATCTGCCCGGACGTAGCTGCGGACATCTCTATCGGGCCAGCGGGACGCGCCGACGCGTTCCGATGGAACCGTGGTTGCCCCACAGGCGTTATCCTGGCGACAGCGGTAGCGGGGGCGGATAATCGCCTCTGTACCGGTGCGCGCTTCGAGACGGCGCAGGGCCTGTCTGCGCGGTCCGCCGAGGCTCGGCATCAACGGGATGACCATGGCCCTGCCCCTCGAAGACTATGCCCTGATCGGTAACACCGAGACCGCGGCGCTGGTCGGGCGCGACGGCAGCATCGATTGGATGTGCGCTCCGCGCTTCGACTCGCCGGCGGCCTTCGCCGCCCTTTTGGGCCAACTCGATAACGGCCGTTGGCTGATTTGTCCGACCACGCAGGATCCACCGGATGCGCGGGCCGAGCGGCGGTATCGCGGCGATACGCTTATCCTGGAAACCCGCTTCCGTACCGCCACGGGCCAAGTCGCGCTGGTCGATTTCATGCCGATGGCGGAGCGCGGGCAACACGCCGAACTCATTCGCCTGGTCATCGGCGAGGCCGGCTCCGTCGATATGCGGATGGAGCTTGCGCCGCGCTTCGATTACGGGCATTCGATCCCCTGGATGCGCCGTTCGGCGGACCGTCCCTCGGCGGTCGCCGGCCCCCTTTCCGCCACGCTCATCGCTGCCCCGCCGGTCACCGTGACGAACAACAGATGGCACGCCCAATTCACCGTCGCCGCCGGCTGCCGGGAGATATTTCACCTGGCGTGGCACCCCAGCGACGCCCCTCCCCCGCCCGCCCGCGACGCGCAGCAATGCCTCGCCGAAACCGAAGAGTTCTGGGGTAGCTGGGCGGCCCGTTGCAGCTATCACGGACGATGGCGGGATCCGGTCTTGCGCTCGCTGATCACCCTCAAGGCTCTTACTCATCGGCAAACCGGCGGTATCGTCGCGGCGCCGACCACCTCCTTGCCCGAAACCATCGGCGGCACGCGCAACTGGGACTACCGTTATTGCTGGCTGCGCGATTCGACCTTCACCCTGTTCGCCCTGCTCTCCTCGGGCTATCGCGAGGAGGCCGAGGCGTGGCGGGAGTGGCTGCTCCGGTCAGTCGCCGGGCAGCCTTCGCAGTTGCAGATCATGTATGGTCTGGCCGGCGAGCGGCGTCTCGAGGAACACCCCTTGCCCTGGCTCGACGGCTATGAGGGGAGCCACCCGGTGCGCACCGGCAACGACGCCCACCGCCAGTCGCAACTGGATATCTTCGGCGAGGTAATGGACAGTCTGTACGTCGCCCGCAAATCGGGAGTCGAAGCGGAGGCCGAAGCTTGGGAAGTGCAGAAGGCGTTCCTCGATTTTCTCGAAGGACATTGGCGCGAACCGGACGAAGGCATCTGGGAGGTGCGGGGCGGCGCCCGGATGTTCACCCACAGCAGAGTCATGGCCTGGGTCGCGATGGACCGTGCCGTCAAGACGGTCGAACGCATGGGGCAGACCGGGCCAGTCGAACGATGGCGACGCCTGCGGAGTCGGATCCGCAACGACGTCCTGCAGCATGGCTATGATTCGGAGCAGGGCACTTTCGTCCAGTACTACGGCGGATCGGAGCTCGATGCGGCGCTGCTGCTGATCCCTCTGGTCGGCTTCCTGCCGGCCAACGACCCGAGGGTGGTGAGAACCGTCAAGGCGATCGAACAGCGTCTCACCACCGACGGACTGGTGCGCCGCTACGTCGACGACCCCGAGTTGGAGGGGCTGCCACCCGGCGATTCAGCCTTCATCGCCTGCTCCTTCTGGTTGATCGATAATCTGGCCATGCAGGGTCGCGGCGACGAAGCCTATGCCAATTTCCACCGGTTGCTCGACCTGCGCAACGATGTCGGCCTGCTGTCCGAGGAATACGATGTGGATCGGCGACGCCTGGTCGGCAATTTTCCCCAGGCATTCTCGCATGTCGCCTTGATCAACAGCGCCCACAATCTGGACATGGCCGCCGGCCCGGCGATGCAACGTTCCGCCGCGTAAGGCCCGCCGCGGAACGCCGCATCGACCGCCCGGCGGTTTGCGCCCTTCGGCCCGCCGGGGCGGAGCAAACCCGCATCACGCAGGCAGGTCCGAGACCAGTTTGTCGGCGGCGGCATTATGCACCTTGCCCTTGATGATATCAGTGGTGCTGACATGCCGACCGTAATAGGCGCGGTCCTGCTGAGTGTTCGAGGTAATGTCGGTCGCGCTGACCGAGGCGCCGGCGAAGGCTCCCGACTGGTTGGACCACACGATGATGTCCCCTTTGCCCACCGATCCCTGGCCCTTCGCCGAATAGTTGACGATCGTCAGTCCAGCATTGGCGTTGAGCGACAGATTGTTGGCTTGGCTGAAGCTGTGAGCGGCCTTGTCCGTCATCAGCAGCATCACCACAGGGCCACCGGCACCGCCGGCCTGCGGGCCCAAGGAGATCGAGCCGAGGCTCAGGAAGGCAGGGTCGGTCCACTTGCCGTTCCGCCGCATGAGCAGAACACCTTGTCCTCCTTCCCCTCCGGCGATCAGCGCCCCTTTGCCGACCGCCGGAAGGATCAGCACGCCTTTCGCCTGCTTGAGCAATTTAACGAAGTGGGGATCCTGCTTGATCTGCCCGACGACCGGAACGGAATCATTGACCAGCTTCTGGGCGCTGTTGGAGTCGTTCGACGTCGCGGCGGATGCCGCGCAGGATAGCGCCAGAAAGGCTGCTGTAATTATCGCCGTACTTCGAATCATGAAAGCCTCCCGATAATTGTGCGGAACTACTCGTTGGTTTCCCCGATAGTTCCACGCACCTCGCCTGAAACTAACCTGCATTGCCTGCGCCGGGTTCCCGCCGCGATGGGGAACAAAGGGCCGGTGGGCTTGTTGGGGCGTAATGGAAGTTTCATCGGTCGTAAAACATGTCGTGGGGGTGGCCTGGCGCGATGACACAAGCGCAAGATCCGGGGCGTCGTGATTGCCTCAGCTCACGACGCATTGAATTCGCCAGCGTGCCGGGCTTTCGCCATCGGGGCACGGAACCGCCGATCGCTGAAGGGGCCCGACCGTGACCATTGGCTGCCCGGATTGCGGCGCGATGCAGGACATCCCGCCTTTGGCCGAGGGCAGCATCGCCGCTTGCCGGCTGTGCCGCCGCGACCTCGAGAAGACCAGCGGGCGCAGCATCACCGCCACCCTCGCCTGTTCGCTGGGAACGTTTCTGTTGATGATCCCGGGCAACATTCTGCCCCTCGTGCAGATCAACCTGCTCGGATTCCGTGAGAAGAACGTCATCGGTGACGGCATCGCCGGACTGTGGAACCACCAGTGGTTCGTCCTTGCCGGCCTGACCGCCGTGTTGGTCGTCGGCATCCCCTTCCTCCGCTTCGCCCTGTTGTCGGTCACCTTGGGCGCCATCCGGCTGGGGCGCCGCCCGCATTGGCTCGGGCCGGCGTTCCGTTGGGCCGTCTGGCTCGATCCATGGGGCATGACGGATGTCTTCCTGCTGGCATCCGCCGTCGGATATTACCGGTTGATCCATTTGAGCCAGGCCCATGTCTCCATCGCCATGGGCGGCTTCTGTTTCATGGCGGCGGGATTCCTGACGATGTTGTCTCGGGCCGCCCTCGACCGCCGCACGGTGTGGCGAATCCTCGCCCCGGAACATCAACTCCCGGCGAACGCCCCTGCGATCTCCTGCAACACCTGCGATCTGGTCCTGCCGGCTTCCAGTGAAGGGCGCCCTTGCCCGCGCTGTCGTGCCCGGCTTTCGGCACGCAAGACCGACGCCTTGCCGCGCACCGTGGCGCTTCTGGTCACCGCCTTCATTCTCTTCTTCCCGGCCAACATCCTTCCCATGGAAATCTCGTACCAGCTGGGGACTCCCAAGCCCTACACCATATTCACCGGTGTGCGGGAGTTGTTCGAAAGCGGCCTATGGCCTCTGGGCTGCCTCATCTTCTGCACCAGCATCCTGATCCCGTTCGGTAAGATTGTCGCCGTCGGATGGTGCGCATTATCGGTCCTCAAGGGGTCGAGAAGGCATTTGGTCGCCAAGACGCATGTCTTTCGTGTGGTCGCTGAATTGGGGCGGTGGTCCAAAACCGATCCTTTCACCATCGTGTTCTTCGTTCCGTTGATGAACTTCGGCGCGCTGGCCTCGGCCAATGCGGGATGGGGAGCGACGGCCTTCATGCTGATGACGTTCGTGACGATGGGCGCGTCGAACACATTTGACCCGCGCCTGATGTGGGATGCTGCAGAATCGAGCCGCCAGTGAGCGACGACAACCGCCCCGAGGTGACCCGAACGAAGGCAGCCGTGCGGCGCAGCTGGTGGCCTGGCTGGATCTGGGCGATTCCTGTGGCTGCCGTCCTGCTGATGGCGTGGTGGCTGCTGCGCAGCCTGATGACCGGAGGCGAGGACATCACCATCAGCTTCGCCGATGTGCACGGATTGAAGCAAAGCAACACCAACGTCGTTTATCGCGGCATGAACATCGGCAGGGTCAAAGGCATAAAGCTGGCCAAGGACGGAAAGACCGTCGAAGTGACCGCCCATATCCAGGACGGCGCCACCAGATTCCTGAGATCGGGAACGCAGTTCTGGCTGCGCGGCGCCACGCCCGAGTTGTCCGACCTGTCCTCCCTGACGGCGGTACTGTCGGGGCCTACCGTCATGATGGAACCCGGACCCGGCAAAAAGGCCAGCCATTTCGACGGCAAGGTGCGCAAGCCGGTGATCAGCGGCGGCCCCGAGCCGCCGCTGATCTACGGACTATCGCTGAAAGGCGCGGTCGGAGAGCTGACGCAGGGCGAGCCGGTCAAGCTGAGAGGCTTTCCGGTCGGCGAAATCAAGGATGTCGGGTTCCACTACGACGCCAGGACCGGTCAGCTGTCGACGCCGGTCACTTTGGCGCTCTATCCGTCGCTGTTTCACATCGAAGGTGCCGGTGCCGCCGACCGGGGCGCCGCGCTGGCGTCAGCCATTGATCGCCTGATCCGCCAGGGCCTGCGCGCACGTCTGTCCCGCAATCCGCCGCTTGTCGGCACCGCCCAGGTGGCTCTTGAAATCGCCCCGGGCACCACCGCGGCGGAACCGGCCGTGGTCCACGGCATTCCACAGATACCCGCAGCCCCCGGCGGCGGATTGAACTCCATCGTCGACCGCATCAACAGCCTGCCGCTCGAACGGATTGCCCAGAATCTGCTCGATACCAGCCACCATCTGGACGATATCGTCTCCTCGCCGCAGCTCAAGGACGCGCTCCTCCAGATGGACGCCACCCTGCGGCGGATTCATGCGGCGACGGCAGCCACCGGCCCGCAAATTCCCAAACTTGCCGACAGTCTGCGCCGAACCGCGGCGCGCGTGGAGAGTGCGGCCAAAGCCGCCCAACGCACCGCCAAGGCGGCCGAGAGCACGGCCAAGGCCGCCGACCGGTTGCTGGGCGGCGCTTCGAGCCAGACCGGCCTGCAGTCGGCAACCAGCGAGATAACCGAGGCCGCGCGCGCCGTCCGCGAACTGGCGAATTATCTGGACCGGCATCCGGAAGCGATGATCGAGGGTAGAGGCGGCCAATGAGATGCACCCTTGTCGCCGCCTGCCTGGCGGGATTGGCCCTGGCGGGTTGCGGAACCAGCCCGACGACCCGCTACCACGCCCTTGCCGTCGTCCCCGGCACCGGCGGTAAGACCGCGTCCCTTTCGTTGCCGGTGACGGTCGCCGCGGTGCATATCCCTCCCGCTCTGGATCGGCGCGGAATGGTGCGGCGCACCGGCGAGACGGCGGTCGAGGTCAGCAGCCGCGACCGCTGGGCCGCGCCTCTCGGCGCCATGGCCCGCGAGGTACTGGCGGAGGATCTGGCAAGTCGCCTGCCGGACAATCAGGTGGTCCTGCCCAGCGCTCCAATTCCGCGACAAACCGAACGGATCGTCGTCTCCATCGCGCAGTTCGGCGCCGATGAAACTGGCCACGCCATCCTCCACGGCAGCTGGTCACTGCTGAGGGCCGGCGCGGCGAAGCCGCACCTGTCTCGTCCGATCGCCTTGGAAACCACCGTCTCGGGCACCGGCGCCGACGCCGAAGCCGTGGCGATGAGCCAACTGCTGGGGCAGCTTGCCACCGAGATGGCGCGAACACTGGCCAGCAACCCCTGACAGGATCCTTCGCCTTCGGCTCAGGATGACGAGGTCATTAACGGCATGTCATCCTGAGCCGGGTGACGAGTCAGCTGCCGGGTAATCTCTCAGGACGCCGGACCCAGTTCGGATTCCACATCCTGATCGGCCGCCTGGGCCGATTGGCTTGCCCGCGACAGGTCGTGCGAGGCCGAGGCCAGCTCGGTTCGGGCCTTGACAATCGAGGCGATCGCCGGAGTTTGCGGCAACGGCCGGTTGGGTTTGAGCGCCGCCCCCAGGTCCAAAACTTCGCGATTGAGCAATGCGGTCTCGGCCCGCTCCAGACGATCGCGGGCGGCTCTACGATGATGGGTCGACAACTGGGTGATCGCCGCATTCAGATCGTGGCGGCTGGTGGCGTCGGCGAGCTGGTCGGCGCTGGTCAGGGCGGTTTGGGACGAAGCCGGCGCAGCTTGCGCGACGGCCAACGGGATCGCCGCCGCGACGGCGGCGAGGATCGGAACAACAAATTGCCGAGCTTGAGCGTTCATGGAGCCCTCTCCTGCCAATGGGATGATCGGGCGTGAAGCCGCTCCCCGGCCCGGCGTCATCGGACCGGGGAAGATCGGCCACATATCGTGTTATGACAGATGGGCGAAAATATGGCGGGGAGGGACAATCCGACCCACCCACCGTCTGAGCGCCACCCTACCTGGATTTATGGCGGCGCCTCGTCGATCACCGGTTCAACGTAGAGCTTGCGGATGAACACCATGACGACGATCATCAGCGGCGTGGCGAACAGGACGCCGAACAAGCCGAACAGAAGGCCGAACACCACGACCGCGGCCACCGCCAGCGCCGGCGGCAGAGAAACCGCCCAACGCTGAACCAGCGGCATCAGGATATTTCCTTCGAGTTGGTGAATGCCCAGGTAGAATACGGCGACCCAAAGGGCTCCCGTCGGCCCTTGCGCGAACCCCACCAGGATGGCCGGAATCGCCGCCAGGAATGGGCCGACGAACGGGATGAATTCCATCAGCCCGGCAACCACGCCGAGGGACAGCGCGAGCCGCACGCCCATCAGCCAAAGGCCGACACCAGTGATCACGCCGACCACCGCCATCGAAACGAGCTGGCCGCGCAGCCAATTTCGCAGGGCCTGCCCGACGGCAACGAGGGCGGCGTCGGTACGCTTGCGGGCCGAGTGAGGAACCAGCCGCAACGCGCCGCGCCGATAGAGCTCGGGATCGACGGCGAAGTAGATTCCCAGAAACAGAACCACCAGAAGCTCGGCAAGCATGCCGAATGTCCCGCTGGCAAATCCTGCCAACCCGGCCAGCGACTGCTTTCCGGTGCCGCCTAGCGTGTGCAAAAGGATCTGCCCGAGGGGCGACCCTTGCGCCCAGGTGCGCGCCTTGCCGATCGCTTCGGGGACCATCTTCAGCAACTGCCCGGCTTCCTGGGTCAACCGCTCGCCAAGCACCAGCCCGACCCCCGCCGTGACCGCCACCAGCGCCACCAGCACGGTCGCCAGGGCCAACCGGGGCGAAAGGGACGACCGCCTGGCCAGCGGATCGGACAGCGCCCGCAAGGCGGTGGCCATGAGGATGCCGCCGAAAGCGAGCACCAGCACGTCGGAGACGGTCCACAGGATGGCCATGGCCGCGGCGATCCCGAGAACAATCACGACTCGGGCCGCAAACGGCCTTAGGTCGGTCTCCGCCATTGTCTCTCGAAACCGTTAGGGGCCGCTGAGCGTTGTAAGGCTCATCTAAGAACGCCCCAGAGTGCGCCCCGTTCCGCCGCCGACGGGAAAAGAATGGTGGAAGCGGCGGCGGAGGCGGACCAAACCGGAAGCGGAGGATGGCAATGAAACGAGCGCTTCGCATTCTCGCCTGGACCGGCGGGATCATCCTTGTTCTCGTTGCCCTGGTGACGGTCGCCGCCTTCCTCTTTCCGTGGAACTGGCTCCGCGGCCCGTTGGACCGGCGCATCAGCGATGCCCTTGGCCGCGGCGTCGCCGTCGACGGACCGCTTTCGGTGCATCTGGGCGAGACGCTGCGCATCGTCGCCGACGACGTGCGGATAGCCAATACCCCCTGGGGCAGCCAGCCGAACATGGTTCAGATGAAGCGCTTCGTCATCGCCATCTATCTCCCTGCCCTTCTCAAGGGGCGCACCGTTCTGCCGCTGCTGCAACTCGACGAGCCGGATTTCGACCTGGAAAAGAATGCCAAAGGAGAGGCCAATTGGCGCTTCGCCAATCCCGAGGCCAAGGCGATCAAAGCCGCCACCGTGCCGAAGAAGCGCACCCAAGTGCCGATCATCGAGCATCTGGTGGTCCAGCACGGCCGCCTTACCTACAAGGACCCGACGAACAAGATCGACTTCAGCAGCCAGGTCTCGACGGCTCTCGGCGTTGCACCTGAACACCAGCAGCTACGTCTGGAAGGGCACGGCACTTTCGCCGCGGAGCCGTTCCACCTTACCATCGACGGCGGATCGATCCTCGCCCTGCGCAACAAGAGCCAGCCCTACCCGGTCCGTATCGAGGCCCGCATCGGCCAAACCGACGGCGGCGTCGACGGTACGGTAACCCAACCGCTGCAGCTTGCCGGCTTCGACCTGGCGATGCATCTGGCGGGCAACGACATGGCCGAAGTTTTCCCGATTTTCGGCATCCCTCTGCCCCATACCGCGCCCTATTCGCTGCAAGGCCGCCTGGCGAAGCAGGGCAATACCTGGAGCTTCCACGATTTCGCCGGGCGGGTCGGCGGCAGCGACCTGTCCGGCAATGTGTCGCTGACGCAAAGCAAGCCCCGGTCCAAGCTGACCGCCACCGTCCGATCGCGAACCCTCGACGTGAAGGATCTGTCCGGCCTGCTCGGCATCAAGCCGGGCCATGAACAGGAAGCCACACCGCCCGGGCGAGTGCTGCCCAACGTGCCGTTCAACCTCGACAAGCTGCGCGCCATGGACATGGATATCCATTTCACCGGCGAACGGGTCCTGGCTCCCCACCTTCCGATGAGCGACCTGAAAGTGGCGATGAAGATCGACGACGGTCTGGCTCACATCGATCTCCTGTCCCTTGACCTGGCTCGCGGCGACGTCGCCGGCAGCATCACTTTGGATGGACGCAAACCCCAACCGACTGCGGAGTTCCGCTTAAAGCTCAGCCAGATCAAGCTGCATGACTTCCTGAAGGCCACGCCCTTCGCCAACGAGACCGCAGGAACCATGGCAGGGCGCGTCGACTTGACGGGAAGCGGAGATTCGACCGCCGAGATCATCGGCCATTCCAGTGGACGGCTGTCGATATTCATGGCCGGCGGCAGCATCAGCGACCTGATCGTCCGTCTCATCGGCCTGGATGTCAGCAAGGCGCTCGGCCTGATCGCCACCAAGGACAAACCGGTGGGCGTGCGCTGCCTGGTGACCGATCTCGACGTTCACGACGGGCTGGCCACAGTCAGTCCGATGGTGCTCGACACCACGGTCAGCGACGTCACCGGCAAGGGCCGGCTCAATCTGGCCGATGAGACGCTGCATCTGCAGCTGGCCGGACACCCCAAACAGCCCAGTCTGTTCAAGGTCCATTCCGACGTACTCGTCGGCGGCAGTTTCAAGCATCCGTCGGTCGGCCTCAATCCGGCCGAACTGGGCGCCCAAGGCGCGGCGGCGGCGGCACTCGGCGCGCTGCTCACGCCGTTCGCCGCGGTCCTGCCCTTCATTGATCTCGGCCTGGGCAAGAACAGCCCGTGCCGGCAACTGATCGAGCAGGCCAAGACCGGAAGCCCGCCGAGCAGCCCACCCAACCAGCCAGATTGATCCGGCACGGCGAGGGGAAAAGCCCAAGGCCCTTCCATCAGTTCGAAAACGATCACTCGCCCGACAATTCGGCAAACCGCGCGGCCTCGCGGAACAACGGCAAGGCAGGCCGGGTTTCGCAAGCGGGTTTCCACGTTGCGCCTGCCGAGGAGGAGACATGACTCAGTTGGTCGCCGACTACATGCTGTCCCGCCTTCAGGAATGGGGAGTGCGGCGGATCTACGGCTACCCGGGGGATGGTATCAACGGCTTCCTCGGTGCCCTCGGCAGGGCCGGCGAGCGGTTTGAGTTCATCCAGACCGCCCACGAGGAAATCGCCGCCTTCGCCGCCTGCGCCCACGCCAAATGGACCGGTGAAGTCGGTATCTGCATGGCGACGTCGGGGCCGGGCGCCATTCATCTGCTCAACGGCCTATACGACGCCAAGAAGGACCACACCCCGGTGGTCGCCATCGTCGGCCAGCAGAAGCGCATGTCGCTTGGCGGCGACTACCAGCAGGAGGTCGATCTCGTCTCGCTGTTCAAGGACGTCGCCAACGAATACGTCCACATGTGCACCGAACCGACCCAGGCGCGCCACTTGGTCGACCGCGCGCTCCGCATTGCGCTGGCGGAACGGACGGTCACCTGCATCATCGTGCCGGAAGACATCCAGGAGATGCCCGCCAAGCCGACGCCGCCGCGCAAGCACGGCGCCGTTTTTTCCGGTCTCGGCTACGCGCCGCCCCGGGTGGTGCCGGCGGAAGCCGATCTGAAGCGCGCCGCCGAAGCGCTGAACGAGGGCAAGCGGGTCGCCATGCTGGTGGGCGCCGGCGCCCTGCACGCCACTGACGAGGTCATCGAAGTCGCCGACCTGCTGGGAGCGGGGGTGGCCAAGGCGTTGCTGGGGCGGGCCGCGCTGCCGGACGACCTGCCGTTCGTCACCGGCTCGATCGGCCTGCTCGGAACCCGCCCATCCTGGGAGTTGATGACCGGCTGCGACACCTTCCTGATGATCGGCTCATCTTTTCCCTATTCCGAATACCTGCCGCCCGAAGGTCAGGCGCGAGGCATCCAGATCGACATCGACGGCCGAATGCTGGGCATGCGCTATCCCATGGAATTGAACCTGATCGGCGACAGCAAGGCCACCTTGCAAGCCCTCATCCCCTTCCTCAAGCGCAAGCATGACCGGTCCTGGCGCGAGGAGATCGAGCAGAGCGTGCGGACATGGTGGGGGGTGTGCGAAGAGCGGGCGATGAGTTCCGCCACACCGATCAATCCGCAGCGTGTGCTATGGGAACTGTCCCCACGCCTTCCCGACAACTGCATCATCAGTGCCGATTCGGGCAGCGTCGCCAACTGGTTCGCCCGAGATCTGAAATTGCGCCGTGGGATGAAGGCGTCGCTGTCGGGGGGCCTGGCCACCATGTGCCCGGGCGTGCCCTACGCCCTTGCCGCCAAGTTCGCCTTTCCGGACCGTGTGGCCATCGCCCTGGTGGGTGACGGAGCGATGCAGATGCTGGGCAACAACAGCCTCATCACCATCGCCAAGTACTGGCAGCGCTGGCGGGATCCGCGTCTGGTGGTGCTGGTTCTCAACAACGGCGACCTCAACCAGGTGACCTGGGAACAGCGCGTCCTGGCCGGCGACCCGAAATATCCGGCCTCGCAGGACGTCCAGGAATTCAATTACGCCCGCTACGCCGAACTGCTCGGATTCAGGGGGATCCGGGTGGAATCGCCGAAAGCGGTCGGCCCCGCCTGGGACGAGGCATTGAGCGCCGACCGCCCCTGCATCATCGACGCCCTCACCGATCCCGACGTACCGCCGCTGCCACCCCACATCAAATATGATCAGGCGAAGAAATACGCCCAGGCCTTGCTCAAGGGAGATCGCGATGCCATCGGCATCGTCTGGCAATCGGTGAAGCAGGCGGCGGACGGCGTACTGCCGTCCGGCCGCTAAGCGTGACGGTCGGGCCGATGAAAACAGCCAACATCGATCGCGTCGAGGCCGCCGCCTACAAGATTCCCACCGATGGGCCGGAGGCAGACGGCACCTTGAGTTGGAATTCGACGACCATCATCGTCGTCCGCCTCTATGCGGCCGGTGAGAGAGGCATCGGCTACTCCTACGGTCATGCCTCGGCCGCCCGGCTGATCGACAGCAAGCTGGCCGCGATCGTCAAAGGCCGCGACGCCATGGCGGTCACCGGCGCGGCCGAGGCCATGGCACGGGCGGTGCGCAACCTGGGACGCCGGGGCCTCGTCTCGATGGCCATCTCCGCGGTTGACACCGCGCTGTGGGATCTCAAGGCGCGGTGTCTCGGCCTGCCGCTGTTCTCCCTGCTGGGATCCGTGCGCCAGGCAGTCCCGATCTACGGCAGTGGCGGCTTCACCTCCTACACCGTCGAGCGCCTGCAGTCGCAGCTGGCCGGGTGGGTCGGCGCGGGCATAGGCCGGGTCAAGATGAAGGTCGGCAGCCAACCCGCGGCGGACCTCGAGCGCGTCCGAGCGGCGCGCGAGGCCATCGGAAGTGAAGCGGAACTGTTCGTCGACGCCAATGGCGCCTATGACCGCAAGCAGGCGCTGGCCAAGGCCGAGGCGTTTTACCGCTACGGCGTGCGCTGGTTCGAGGAACCGGTGTCGTCGGACGACCTCGCCGGACTGCGGCTCATGCGCGACCGGGCGCCGGCCGGCATGGAGGTGACGGCCGGCGAATATGGCTACGACCTGCATTATTTTCGCCGAATGCTCGAAGCCGAAGCGGTCGACGTGCTGCAGCCGGACGCCACCCGCTGCGGCGGCATTTCGGGCTTCATGCAAGCCGGTGCGCTGTGCCAGGCCTACGGGCTGCCGCTTTCAGCCCATACCGCCCCGTCGATCCATGTTCATCCCTGCTGCGCCTTGGCCAAGGCGCGGCACATCGAATATTTCCACGACCATGTCCGCATCGAAAGCCTGCTGTTCGACGGCGCGCCGAGCCCGGTCGAGGGTTGCCTGCGCCCCGATCCATCGCGTCCGGGTCTGGGACTGGAACTGAAAGACGATGAGGCGGCCCGCTATGCGGTTTGATCATGCCCCGTGGGATAGGAGGACAGGACATTGAACGAGATCAGCATGAGGGAGCCCCATCTCTCCCGGCACACGGTCGCATCCCTCGCCGCCGACCTCGAGCGGCGGGTCCGCGGCGAGGTTCGCTTCCGCGCCGAAGACCGCGCCCTTTATTCCACCGATGCGTCGAATTATCGCCAGGTCCCCATCGGCGTGGTGATTCCGCAGGATATCGACGATGTGATCGAGACGGTGGCGGTCTGCCGCGAGCATGGCGCCCCTATCCTGCCCCGAGGCTGCGGGACCAGCCTGTCGGGCGAGACCTGCAACGTCGCGGTGGTCATCGACGGCTCGAAATACGTCAACCGCATCCTCGGTTTCGATTGGAACGAGGGAACGGTGCGCGTGCAGCCCGGCGCCGTCTTCGATGACGTTCGCAAACGGGCCGAACGGCACGGGCTGACCGTGGCGTTCGATACCTCGACCCACGCCTATGCCACCATCGGCGGCATGATCGGCAACAATTCCTGCGGCGTGCATTCCGTGCTGGCCCAGACCTTGGGCGCCGGATCGGGCCGCACCGAGGACAACATCCACGAGTTGGACGTGCTGACCTATGACGGGCTGCGCTTGCGCGTCGGTCCGACCAGCGAAGAGGAACTGGCCCGGATCATCGGCGAAGGCGGGCGGCGGGGCCAAATCTACGCCGGGTTGCAGGCCCTGCGGGACAAATACGCCGAACTCATCCGCCAGCGATATCCCAAGATCCCGAGGCGTGTCTCCGGCTACAACCTGCCACAGTTGTTGCCCGAGCAGGGCTTCAACGTCGCGCGCGCCCTGGTCGGGACCGAAGGCACCTGCGTCACCGTGCTCGAGGCCAAGGTCGGCCTGATTCCCAGTCCCCCGGCGCGCGTCCTCCTGCTGCTCGGCTATCCCGATATTTACACCACCGGCGATCATGTGGCCGAAGTCATGGAAAGCAAGCCGGTGGGGCTCGAGGCGATCGACTCCCGCCTGGTCGACAACATGCGGCGCAAGGGCAGGCATCTCGAGGATTTCAAGCTGCTGCCGCAGGGCGCCGGCTGGCTCCTTGCCGAATTCGGCGCCGATACGCAGGACCAGGCGGCCGAACGGGCCCGCCAACTGATGGCGGCGCTCGAGGGCAAGCAAGGGGCGCCCACCATGCATCTGCTGACCAGCCCGGAGGAGCAGGAGAAGATCTGGAAGATCCGCGAAGGCGGTCTCGGCGCCACCGCCTTCGTGCCCGGGCGCCATGATAACTGGCCGGGCTGGGAGGATTCGGCGGTGCCGCCCGAGCGGGTGGGCGAATATCTACGCGACCTTCGCGCGCTGTTCCACCGCTACGGCTACGAAGCGGCGGTTTACGGCCATTTCGGCCAGGGCTGCATCCACTGCCGCGTCAGTTTCGATATCCGTACCGAAGACGGAGTGAAGACTTGGCGCTCGTTCCTCGACGATTCCGCCGACCTCGTCGTCCGTTATGGCGGATCATTTTCCGGCGAACACGGCGACGGCCAGGCTCGCGCCGCCCTGCTGCCGAAAATGTTCGGCGAGGAGCTCGTTCAAGCCTTTCGGGAATTCAAGCGGATCTGGGACCCCCAAGGCTGGATGAACCCCGGCAAGGTGGTCGACCCCTACCCCATCACTTCGCATCTGCGCATCGGACCGGGCTACCGCCCGCCGAAGCTCGACACCTATTTCGCTTATCCGGAAGACGGCGGCAGCTTCCCCCGGGCGGTCCTGCGGTGCGTCGGCGTCGGCAACTGCCGCAAACACGACGGACAGGTGATGTGCCCCAGCTTCATGGCGACGGGCGAGGAAGAGGATACGACCCGGGGGCGGGTCCGCAACCTTTTCGAAATGCTCCATGGAGGGGTGATCAAGGATGGCTGGCGCAGCGATGCGGTGCACGAGGCGCTCGATCTCTGCCTGGCCTGCAAGGGCTGCAAGAGCGACTGCCCGGTCAATGTCGACATGGCCACCTACAAGGCCGAATTCATGGCCCATTACTACGAGGGCCGGCTGCGGCCGAGGCACATGTACAGCATGGGCCTGATCTATTGGTGGGCCCGGCTCGCCTCGCACCTGCCGGCGGTGGCCAATTTCTTCACCCGGACCGAACCCTTCGCCGGAATCCTCAAGAGCCTTGGCGGAATTGCGCCCGAGCGCTCGATTCCGTCCTTCGCCTCGCCGACCCTGAAGGCTTGGTTCGCCCAGCGGGCGAACAGCGACGGCCGGACGTTGTGGTCGCGAGGCGGCGCGGCGCCTTCGAGGTTCAAGGGGCGGGTCTTGCTGTGGCCGGACACGTTCACCAATTACCTTACGCCGGAGCCAGGCATGGCCGCGGTGGAAGTTCTCGAGGCGGCCGGATACCAGGTGGAGATGCCGTCGCGGCCGCTATGCTGCGGCCGGCCGCTCTATGCCATCGGCATGGTCGACCGGGCCAAGATTCTCTGGCGCCAGACTCTCGATACGTTGCGCCCATACCTGCGCGCCGGTATCCCGGTGGTCGGCACGGAGCCGAGTTGCGTCGCCGCCTTCCGCGACGAGTTGATCAACCTTTTCCCGCAGGACCAGGACGCCCGGCGGCTCAGCAAGCAGACCTACCTGCTCAGCGAATTCCTGGTCAAAGAGGATTATGAGCCGCCGAGACTGGCCCGCAAGGCGCTGGTTCATTTCCACTGCAACCATCACGCGGTGATGGGCAAGGAAGCCGAGAACAAGCTTCTGTCGAAGCTGGGAGTGGAATTCGCCGATCTCAACGCCGGCTGCTGCGGCATGGCCGGTCCGTTCGGCTTTGAGGCCCAACATTACGACATTTCGGTCAAATGCGGCGAGCGGGTATTGCTTCCCGCGGTACGCGAGGCGAATAACGCGACGCTGATCGTCGCCGACGGCTTCAGTTGCCGCGAGCAGATCGCCCAATGCACCAACCGGCGGGCCGTGCATGTCGCCGAAGTGATCCGCATGGCGCTGCAACAGGAGGGGCTGGTCAGGATGGGCGCGCCGGCCCGGCCGGCGAAGGTCGCCGCGTCTTTGGGGCAGGCCGCCGCCGTCATCGCCTTCGGCCTCGGCGCCGGAATGGTCCTCGGATCGCTGTTGGCGAATTCGGTGGTGCGAAGCGACGGCCGTTCCATTGGCCGGGGCGGTTGAGGGCAACCGTCGCCGCCGAGTTCACCCAGTATGATCCCCGCTTGGCTGCACGACCTGTCCATCGCCTATCTCCTCCTCGGCTTGGTCTGCGCCCTGGCCATCGCCGGCGACTTGGTGCGCCATCGCCAGCACATGACCATTATGAACGCCGTTTGGCCGGTTACCGCACTGTTCGGGACCGTGTGGACCCTTTGGCAATACTTTGCCTACGGCCGGCTGGCCAGTCATCAGCAGGTGCAAGCGGCCATGCAGCGACACCAGGTGCCGCCGAACAAGCATCTGACGCCGTTCCGGGTGATGGTGGCGAACGGTACGCTTCACTGCGGCGCGGGTTGCACGCTGGGTGACATCTGCGCGGAATGGCTGGTCTTCGCAGTGCCTTCGATCGCCGTCGTCTTCGGATGGCAGAAGATATTCGACGACCGGATTTTCGCCGCCTGGGTCGTCGACTACCTGTTCGCCTATGCGTTCGGTATCATCTTTCAGTACTTCACCATCGCCCCGATGAAAGGGCTGTCCTTCGGCAAAGGAATCGTCGCGGCGGTGAAGGCAGATACGCTGTCTCTGACGGCCTGGCAAATCGGCATGTACGGATTCATGGCCACCGCCTATTTCCTTGTCTTTCGTGATTTCTTCAAGACGAGGCTGGAACCCGGCAGCGTCGAATTCTGGTTCATGATGCAGATCGCGATGCTGTTCGGTTTTGTGACGTCTTACCCGGTCAACTGGTGGCTGATCCGCCGCGGCATCAAGGAAGCAATGTAGTTGCCTTCTTCTCCCGCCGTCACGACGGGCGGTATCGGGGAGCCAAACGGATCGCCGACATTAACCTGGATCAACGCCTGCAAGGATCATTTTGCCGAAGATCAATGTCGTCATGAGCGACAAGGCAAGAACCATGCAGGCCAAAGACGTGATGAGGAGGCGGGTCGTTTCGGTGCGGCCCGACACGCCGGTCCACGAAATCGCCAGGACCCTGGTGGACAACCGGATAAGCGCGGCGCCGGTCATCGACCTTGCCGGCAAGCTGGTGGGCATGGTGAGCGAGGGTGACCTCATCGGATCGCGCCCGCCCCAGACTGATGCCCGGCGGGACTGGTGGCTGGCGCAACTGGCCGAAGGCGAGGCGCTGAGTGCCGAGTTCCTGGCCAGCATTGCGCCAAAACGGCAGACGGCACAGCAGATGATGTCGGCGCCGGTCGTTACGATCGACGAGACGACCCCGGTCTCGGAGATAGCCAGACTCCTCTGCGAGCACCGCATCAAGCGTGTTCCGGTCGTAGCGGACGGTCACGTCGTCGGTATCGTCAGCCGGGCCGACTTGGTCTGCGCCATGGCGAAAGGGCTGCTGACCGGCTGAATTGCCCAGACATCAGAGCACTATTGGTTCCCGGACGAGTGGGGCGGGCTCCCCCGCCCGCCTCCGACGCTGTCAGCGGCGGAAATGCTTGTGTTTTGGCTTCGCCGAGTGGCGAGCGGGACGCTCTCCCCACTCAAAGATTTAAGGATTCGTCCGTCTTATTGTCACCACGACTTCGAGGAATTGAAATGTCTATCGGCACCGTGAAATGGTTCAACGCCACGAAGGGTTATGGGTTCATCGAGCCCGATGACGGATCGGCCGATGTTTTCGTTCACGTCTCGGCGGTGCAGCGCGCCGGCCTCGCCACCCTGCCCGAGGGGAAGAAGGTCAGCTTCGAACTCCAGCCCGGACGATCCGGCAAGATGGAGGCCGTGGACCTCCATCTGCTGTAGATCAGCAAAGGATCGGCCGGGTTCACTCGGAATTCGGGTTACCCGCCTGCTGGTCCTCGCCGGGCCCCGGCTCGGTGGCGACCCGCACGGTTTCGCCAGCGACCAACGAATCCGGCGGGTGGTTGATGACCTGGTCGGAGGGCGTGAGCCCCACCCGAACGTCGACGTCCGCGCCGAGGTTGCGACCCAACTCGACGGACCGCAGTTCGACCTTGTCACCGGCCCCCAGCACCGCGACCTTCAAGCCGCCTTGACGGAACAACAGGGTACTGGTGGGGATGACCAGGACATTGGGAATGGCCGGCAGCTGGAAACGGACTTCCGCATAGGCACCGGCCTGCAGCAAGCCGCCGGGGTTGGCGGCGTGCAGTTCCACCAGCAGAGTGCGCGACGCCGTTTGGATGGCG
The DNA here is from genome assembly GCA_021781575.1 of Pseudomonadota bacterium. Classification (GTDB taxonomy): domain Bacteria; phylum Pseudomonadota; class Alphaproteobacteria; order Rhodospirillales; family Magnetospirillaceae; genus DUZF01. The sequence continues at coordinate 85,229 of JAJXWP010000007.1, read as the reverse complement.
TCGGCGGTGGTGGCGACTCTCGCCCTGAAGACCCGCTTGGGATATTGGGGCAAATGGAGGGTGGCCGATAAGCCGGGGCGGATGCCGGCGGACATTTGCTGGGGCAATCGCACGAAGATTCGCATTTCGTGAGTATCGGCGATACGGAACAGTTCGGGTCCGCGCCCGCCGCCGGCGTTGATCAGGTCGCCGATGTCGGTTTCCCGCGCCGTCACGATACCGGCGAAGGGCGCGACGATCCGCTTGAAGCCCTCCAGGGCGGCCAGCCGGTCGACCTCCCCCCGGGCGGCATTGGCGGTGGCTATGGCGGCGTCGAGGTTGGCCACGGCGGTTCGATAATCGGCCTTCTTGCTTTCACGCTCCTGGGCCGAGACGACGCCCTGGGGCGAATCTCGCCAGCGTTCATAGGTGGTCTTGGCGAATTCCATCTGCGCCCGCCGCACCGCGATCACCGATTTCGCCGAGTTGAGCCGGGCCTGGGCGGCGGCGAGTTGCGCGTCGAGATCGGGTGTGTCGATTTCGGCGAGGAGCGCCCCCTGCTTCACCCGCGCTCCGTAGTCGAAGTACCATCGTTTCAGGTAGCCATTGACCCGCGCATAAATCGGCGCCTCGTACCACGGCTGAACTTCCCCCGGTTCGACAAGTTGCGTTGCCGAAGGGCCGCGCCGCGGCCGCAGGACGGTAACGGTCGGGATCGCCGCTTGCGCCGTCCATCGCCTGACCTCGTCATCCTGCCGGCGGCGGTCCACGATGCCGGCCGTGGCCGCGCCAATCGCCAAAATCACCACGACCAGCCCGAACCGCCGCAGATTGCGCCGCAATCGGGGCGACGAAGAGGGAACTTCCGAACCGCCTTCCCGTTCCGCCGTCACGTTCGTTCCCCGCTATCAGAGGTTCTGCGGCGGTGGCGCCGCCCCGGTTCCCTGGCCGGTCTGCCGGCGGTGCAGCAGCGTGAATACCGTCGGTACGAAGAACAGGGTGGCGATGGTCGCGACCAGCAACCCGCCGATGACGGCGCGGCCGAGCGGCGCGTTTTGCTCGCCGCCCTCGCCCAGGGCGAACGCCATCGGCAGCATGCCGATGATCATGGCCAGGGCGGTCATCAGGACGGGACGGAAGCGGATGACCCCCGCATCGAGCGCCGCAGTGGCGGCATCCGCCCCCTCGGCCAACCGCTCGCGGGCAAAACTGACCAGCAGGATGCTGTTGGCCGTGGCGATGCCCATGCACATGATCGCGCCCGTCAGGGCCGGCACCGACAAAGTGGTGCCGCTCAGAAACAGCATCCAGACGATCCCGGCAAGCGCTCCGGGGAGCGCCATGACAATGATGAATGGATCGGTCCAGGACTGAAAATTGACGACGATCACCAGATAGATCAGCACGATCGCGCCGGCCAGGCCGAAATACAGCTGGGCGTAGGCCTGCCGCATTGTCTGTACCTGGCCGCGCACCGCCACATAGGATCCGGCTGGCAGGTCCTTCCGCGTGGCACGCAGGACTTTGGCGATGTCGCGCGCCACGGCGCCGAGGTCGCGCCCTTGCGTGGTGCCGAAAATGTCGACCACCGGCTCGACATCGTAATGCGACACCAAGGCCGGGCTCGGCCCCGGGGTTATGCGGGCAATGCCGCCAAGATACTGGGGCGTCCGCATGCCCGAGCCGGTCAGCGGAACATTGGCCAGATCGGAGGCGCTGTCCATCCGATACTGCGGTGTCTGAGCGACGATCGGGTAGGACACTCCGTTCTTCGTATCGAGCCAGAAATTGGGCCGGATCTGGCCGCTGCCCGACAAGGTAACGAGCAGGCTGTCGGCCACATCCCGCTGAGTAAGGCCGACCATGCCGGCCAGCGAACGATCCACGTCGACATTGATCTGCGGGTAATTGAAGGCCTGCTGAAGACGCGCATCGGCGATGCCGGGGACGCTCCTGAGGCGCCTCAGGAGCTTGGCCGCATAGGCCCTGTTGGCATTCCGCTTGCTGCCCACGACTTGCACGTCGATCGGCGCCGGCGTACCGAAATTGAGGATCTGCGAAACGATATCGGCCGGCAGAAAGGCGAAGCTGGTGCCGGCGAAACGCCGAGGCAGTTCGGTCCGCAGTCGCTTGACGTAGGAAGCGGTCGGCGCATGGCCCTCGGCGAGGGAGATCAGGATGTCGGCATCCTCCGGGCCGATGGTGCCGGTATTGCTGTAGGCCCTGTTGATGCCGCTGACCGGCAGGCCGATGTTGTCGACGATATTGCTGATCTGCGCCGGCGGAATGACCTTGCGGATATCCTGTTCGACCAGGTCGCAAAGGCGCGCCGTCTCCTCGATGCGCATACCGGTCTGGGCCCGCACATGCATGAGGATCTGGCCGGCGTCTACGGCAGGGAAGAAATTCTCGCCAAGGAACGGCGCCAGGCCGAAGGACAAGAGAACGGATGCCAGAAAGCCGGCGCCGAATGTCTTCGGACGCCGCAAGGCAAGGCCGAGCAGCGCCCGATATCCCTGGCGAACCCGGGTGAACCGCGCTTCGAAGCCTTGCTGCCATCGCCGAAATGGATTGCCTGACCGAGCGGCCGGGCCTCCATGCCGCTCAACGGCTTGGGGTGGTTCGGCGCGCAAGAGATAACGGGCCATGGTGGGAACCAAGCTCCGCGACAGGATGAAGGACCCCATCAGGGCGAAGACAACCGCCTCGGCCATCGGCCTGAACAGATAGCCGGCGACGCCGCCCAGCTGGAACATCGGCACGAAGACGATGCACAGGCAGAGCAGCGTGACGAAGGCCGGCGTAACGATCTGCCGGCTGCCGTCGAGGATGGCAGCGTCGAGGGGCTTGCCCTGGCCGAGATGGCGGCTGATGTTCTCGATGGTTACCGTCCCGTCGTCCACCAGGATCCCAACCGCCAGGGCCAGGCCGCCCAGGGTCATCAAATTCATGGTCTCGCCCACCCATGACAGGACGACGAGGGAAAACAGGATGGCCAGGGGAATCTCGGTCAGGATCACCACCGTCGACCGCCAACTGCCGAGGAACACCAGGATCATCGCCCCCACCAGAAAGGCGGCGATCAGTGTTTCGCGGATCACGCCAAGAATGGCGGCCACCACGAACAGCGATTGGTCGCCGACAGCATGCAGTTCCAAGCCCTTGGGCAGGCCCTTCTCCACCCGAGGCAACAGCGACTTGACCCGGCGGATGATATCGAGGGTCGACGCCGCTCCGGTCTTCAGGATGGTCATCAGCACCGCCTTCGATCCGTCGACCCGGACGATGTTGATCTGCGGCGGGAAGCCGTAGTGGACATAGCCCAGGTCGCGAAGATAGATGATGGTGCCGTTCACCTTCTTCACCGGCAGGTCGTTGAGGCGCTCGAGCCGGATCGGGCTGGCGTTGAGCGCCACATTCCAATCGAACAGTCCGATCTTGGCGTCGCCCGCCGGCACGATGAGATTCTGTGCCGAGATGGCGTTGAGCACGTCATCGGCCGAGACATTGGCAGCCTGCAGCGCGTGCTGGTCGAGATCGACCTGCGCCTGCAGGACCTTGCCACCGTAGGGTGACGGGATGGACGCCCCCTCGACGGTGGCGAGCTGCGGGCGGATGAAGTTCTGCCCCAGGTCAAAGAGCTGCATCTGCGGAAGGGTGGAACTGGACAGCGTCAGCTGAAGGATCGGCACGCTGGAAGCGTTAAAGCTGAGAACGAACGGTGGCGTGATGCCGGGCGGCAGCAGCTTGAGGACGGTCTGCGAGGCCGCCGTCACCTGGGCGATGGCGGTCGCGATATCGACATTCTTGTGGAAGAAGATCTTGACCACCCCGATACCGTACAGCGACTGCGATTCGATGTGCGCGATATCGGCGACCTGCGCAGTCAGAGTCCGTTCGTAGTAATAGATGACGCGGCCCGACATATCGTTGGGCAGCAGGCCGTGATAGGTCCACACCACGGCAACGACGGGAATGCCGATATTGGGAAAGATGTCGGTCGGCATCCGCAGGGCCGCACGCGCGCCGAACAAGGCGATAAGAATCGCCAGCACGACGAAGGTGTAGGGGCGCCTCAATGCGACTAGGACGATCCACAGCACCCGTGCTGTTCCCCCGGAAATGGCGTGCCGGCCTTCACCCGGCCGGCAGCGGGCGAACTATCAACAGGTCATCCGGGCCACCTGTTCCCGCGCCGACGAAACTTCCGACGATCGGGCATGACGCAGTTATTTTTGAACGAGGCCAGACCGGCGGAACGACATCCTCGCGGCCGCCGTTGTCCAGAGGAACGAAGCGAATGGAGGCGCAAAATGCCGACGACAGGCATCTACGGCAGTTCGTTGTTTCCGGGGTTCATCAATCTGGCCAGCGGCATCGGCAATGGGGCGGAAATCCCGGCGATCCACCGGACGACGCTGCCCGACGTGGCGATCTTTCCGATCACGCCGCCATTGATGCCGATCCTGCCAAACACCGGCGGCACCCCCTATCCGGGAACGCCGGCGGCACCGTTCACCCCCGCCTTGCCGACCCCGTTGGCCGCGCCGCCGTCGCCGGCCGGCCACGCAGGCTTCGTGGAAATCCATAGCCTGGCGCAACTGGACCTGCTGTTCCACGGCCAGGGAATCCTTGGCTGACGTTCCGTGCAACCCGGCGCGGGCCAGACTTATTTCAACCCGAAATAGGCCCGGCGCAGGGCGTCGTCGTCATGCATGGCGGCCACCGAGCCTTCGAAGCCGATGCGGCCGCCGTCCAGGGTATAGACCCGGTCGGCCAGATTGAGGAAATTGACGTTCTGCTCGGCGATCAGCAGCGACAGTCCGTCGCTGCCCAACTGGTCCAGCACCTGGATCACCTCCTTCACCAGGCGCGGCGACAGCCCGGCCGAAGGTTCGTCCATGATCAGCAGCCTGGGCTGGCTGGCCAGCGCCTTGGCAATGCCCACCATCTTGCGCTGGCCGCCCGACAGGCTTCCGGCCAAGGTGTCGCGCCGTTCGGCGATGGCCGGAAAGAGGGCGTAGAGTTCGCTCATGCGCGCCTTCAACCGGGCCGAGGGGACGAACTGCCCGCCGATGCGGATGTTTTCGTCGACGGTCATGCCGGGAAAGCACCCGATCTCCGACATATAGGCGATCCCCGCGCGCACCCGGTGGTCGGTGCGCAGCGGGGTGACGTCGCGCTCGGCAAAGCGCACTTCGCCCCGCCAGGCGGGAAGCAGTCCCATGAGCACCTTCAGCAGCGTGGTCTTCCCGGCACCGTTGGGGCCCAGCAGCACCACCGTCTCGCCATCGCCCACCGCCAACCCGGCGCCCCACAGCACCTGGACGCGACCATAGCCGGCTTCCAGGCCGGTCGCGCGCAGCAGTTCAGTCGTCATGGTCGGTCCCCAGGAACACGTCCACCACCTGCCGGTCGCGCACGGCCTCGGCCAGCACACCCTCGAAGATTTCTCGGCCGGCATTGAGCACGATGACCCGATCGGTGACCTGGTCGATGAAGCCCATCAGATGCTCGACCACCAGCAGCCCCATGCCGCCGCGGGCGAGATCACGCAACTTCTGCGCCACGCCGTCCAACTCGGCCGGGTTGAGCCCGGCGGCCAGTTCGTCCACGCATAGCAGTCTGGGGCCGGTGGCCAGGGCGCGAGCCAGGTCGAGCATCTTCTGCTGGATGCTGTTGAGCGCGGCGGCCGGCTTGCCGGCATGGCCGTCGAGCCCGACCGAGGCAAGCAGCGCGTCGATATCGACCGCCAGGTCGTCCGGCCGGCCGTAGGCGGCAGCCACTTCCACGTTCTGCCGGACGGTCAGCGGCAGGAACGGCTTGGGGACCTGGAAGGTGCGGTTGATGCCGAGATGAACCAGACGATGCGAGGGCAGGCCGCCCACCGCCCGGCCGCGATAGGTGATGCTGCCGGCCTGCGGCTTGTAAAGCCCGGTGATGACATTGATGCAGGTGGTCTTGCCCGAGCCGTTGGGTCCGACCAGGCCCAGGATCTCGCCCGGCATGACATGGAAATTCACCCCGTCGAGGACGACCAGGCCGCCGAAGGACTTGACCAGGCCGGAGACCGCCAGAAGGGGCTCAGGGGACATCGAACCCCCATCGTTTGAACAGCGAGACGATGCCGTTGGGCAGGAACAGCACCAGGCCCATGATCAGCATGCCGTAGATCAGCTGGAAATACTGTGGCGCCGATATCCCGATGGCGTTGTAGATGCCGTAAAGGATCAGCACTCCGAGGATCGGCCCGGTGATCGTGGCGATGCCGCCGAACAGGGCGAAGACGATGGCGAAGATGCTGAATTCCGGGCTGAACACCGTTTCCGGATAGAATACCGAGACGTACCAGGCGAACACCCCGCCGATCGATCCGGCGACCAGGGCCGACAGCAGCCAAGCCACGGTGCGCCCCCGGACCACGTCGATGCCGGCCATGCCGGCGGTCACCGGATCCTCGCGGATCGCCTGCAAAGCCAGGCCGAAACGCGAATGGCGCAGGAAGACCATCACCGCCAGGGTGGCCGCCAGGATGGCGACGGCCACGCCATAGCTGAGATTGGGGCTGAACACCCCCGACAGGGAGACGCCGTAGGGGCCCTTGGTGATGTCGGTCAGATTGGGGTTGGAGACGATCTGCAACATGGCCTGCGAGGCGGCCAGGTTGGCGATGGCGAAATAAGCCCCCGACAGGCGCAGCAGCGGTGTCAGCAGCAGGCCCAGCAGCACGGCGGCGGCGGCGGCGCAGGCCAGCGCCGGCAGCGGGGCCAGATGCAGATGCATCACCGCCAGAGAAAAACCATAAGCTCCGGCTCCGAAGAAGCCGACATAGCCGAACGGCAGGTAGCCGGTGAAGCCGTAGATGATGTTGACTCCCTGGGCCAGGGTGAGGAACACCACGAAATTGAACAGCAGAAGCTGATTGGCGTAGGCCAGCGGCAGGAGGGCCGCGGCGGCCACCACCACCGCCACGGTCACCAGGGCGCTACGCATGGCGCAGCGTCCGGCCCAACAGGCCGGTGGGGCGGATCAGCAGGATGCCGATCAGCAGAAGATAGGGCAGAAGATTGGCCCAGGAGCTGAAATAGCTCTGCATGACCATCAGGGCGATGCCGTAGACGATGCCGCCCAGAACGGTGCCCAGAGGATTGCCCAGCGACCCGATGACGATCACGGTGAACGAGGTGATGTTGATATCGGCCCCCATGGCCGGCCGAACGCTGCCCATCATGAACGGGGCGAACACCCCGGCGACGGCGGCCAGCCCCAGGCCGACACCGAAGGCGATGGCGGAAACCCGGTGTACGTCGATGCCGGTGGCCAGCGCCTCCTCGCGATGCACCATGACGGCCCGCGTGGTGGTGCCGAGCCGGGTCCGGTACAGATAGAGCGTGACCAGCACCACGGCCGCCGCGCTGACGGCGCCGCTGACCACCCAGGCGGCCGGATAGCTCTGGCCGAGGATATGCACCGGCCCGCTGCCCAGCACCCGCCCGGGAATGGATCGCTCGTTGGTGCCGAAGGCGATGGTGGCCAGCGCCACCACCACCTGCGACAGACCGAAGAAAAAAATGATCGACAGCATCTCGGGATCCCTGGCCCGCAGCAGACGCGGCACGAACAGGAAATAGAGCGGCCACCCGATGGCGACGGCCACGACGAAGACGATGGGCGCGGCGGCAAGGGGAGGCAGGCCGAGCAGGTTGAACAGCCAGAAAGCGGCGAAGGCCCCCAGCATCAGCACGTCGCCATGCGCCAGGTTGACGATGCGCATGACGCCGAAAACCAGATTGAGCCCCATGCCGACCAGGCTGAAATAAAGTCCGAAAATGACGCCGGCGAGCAGCGCGTAGGCCAGCATCAGGGTGCCGGATAGACGGGCTTGCCGGTCGCCAGTTCGGGCGGGTAGACGGTGACGAACCGCAGATGCCCATGCTCGTCCAGTTCGACCTGGCCAAGGGGCTGGGCTTCGCCGACCTGCGCTCCGGTCGCCCCGTCCAGTTCGAAGGCGCCGTCGATGGTCTTCAGCTTGCCCGATAGCCCGACAATGGCCTTGCGCAGCGCCAACTGATCCAGGCTGTCCGTGGAGGCCAGCGCCTTTTCGAGCACCAGACCGGTGGTGTAGCCGGCCACCGAATTAAAGCCGAACTCCACCTTCCCGTCGGGGAAGCGGGACTCCCAGGCGGCGCGGAACTCGCTTAGCGACAGGCCGAACTCGGGCCGATACGCCACCACCGAGGACGGCACATAGGTGAACACATGCTCGAGGCCCTTGGCCCCGACGTTCTTCTCGACGGCTTCGGTTTCCAGCCCCGGATAGATGGTGAACAGCCATTTGAACCGGATACCGCTGTCCTGCAGATTGCGCAGGAAGGCGATGTCGTTGTTGACGTAGCCCAGCGCCACCACCGCGTCGGGATTGGTCGCCGCGATGGTGTTGATGGTCACCGTGTAGCTCGTCGTGTTGGTCGGCACGCCGTTGTCATAGACCAGCTCGACCGCCCCCTTGGCAGCCTTGATGGCGTCACGCAGGGTGGCCGCCTGGGTGCCGTTGAAATCGTTGGTGGCGTAGAGCATCGCCACCCGCTTGATGCCCAGTTTCGGCCCTTCCTGGGTCAGGAAGCCGGCCAGGTATTTCGGCCAGACGCTCGACACCGGCAGCGAGGTGAGGACGATATAGGGGTTGTCCTTGCTGAAGAAGGTGGCGCCGGAACCTGTCTGGTCGATCAGCAGCATGTGATGGTCGCGGGCGATCGGCACTGCCACCGAGGTCAACACCGAACCGAAATCGGCCGCCAGGATATCCACCTTGTCCTGGGTGATCAGCTGGTTGTACAGCGTCGCCGCGGTCGCAGTATTGCTTTGGTCGTCATAGGCAATCAGCCGAATGGGAATTTTCCTGTTGAACGGTTTGACGAAGACTCCGCCCTCGGCGTTCTTCCGATCGATCCAGATCTTAAGGCCGGAATACTGGGCCATGGAAACACCGGCATAGTTGCCGGAAGAGGCGTAAAGCGTACCGATCTTTATTTCCTTCGGCGCCTCGGCAGCTCTGGCCAGGCCGGAAAAACAGACAAGAATGGCGCACAATGCGCCAAGACTTTTCCTAAGCATCGCGCCTCTGCCCCGGCTGTCGTTTCCATTGAGTGGAAGCTTGGTACGAGCTCTATCTCCGGTCAAGCCCTGTCTGATATCTTTCCACCACGGCGATGCTTCGTTCAAGCCAAGGCCAGCTTCTCGGCGAGCAGTTCCAGCGCGACGGCATGGACGGCCTTGGCGGCGATCGACAGCGGGCGCCCTTGAGCGTGAGCCAGCGAAATGGTGCGTTCGATCTCAGGCTCGGCGATGCGCAGGCAGGTGAGCTTGGCCGAGGCCTCGCCGAAGGCCGCGTATCGCTCCGACAGCACGGTATAGCCGGCGCCTTCGGCCACCAGTGCCTTGATCTGCTCAAGCGCGTCGATCTCCAGGATGACGTCGGGTTCCACCCCAAGAGCCGCCGCCGCCCGTTCGACCTCGGCGCGAACGCCGTGGGGATGGCCCGGCAGGATCAGCGGCAGCGCCAGAAGGTCGGCCAGGGCGATGACGGTGCGACCGGCCGCCAGCGGGTCGCCGCGGGCCATGACCAACCCCAGGCACTCGTGGGCCACCCGCCGCGCCGCCAACCCGCGCGGCAGCTCGGCGCCGAACACCACCGCCATGTCGACGCTGCCCGACAGCACCCATTCCAGCATGTGGCCGGACAGCCCCTCGGCGATGCGCAGCCGCACGCCGGGAAAGCGGTGACGCACCGCGAGCGCCAGCGGCACGGTCAGCACCGGCCCGAGCGAGGTCGGGATGCCGATCACCGCCTGCCCCGCCGGCACCGCCTCGCGCCCGCGGATGTCATCGCGCAGGCCGTCGATCGCGTCGATCAGCGCCGCCGCCCGCTCGGCCAGGCGCCGGCCGCTCTCGGTCGGCGCCACGCCGCGGGTGGTCCGCTGCACCAGGGCACAGCCGAATTCCTCCTCCAGCCGGCGCAGATGGACGCTCAAGGCCGGCTGAGCCACATGCAGCGCCTCGGCCGCCCGGGTGAGCGATCCATGCCGGGCGATGCCGACGAAATAGCGGAGTTGGCGAAGATCCATCCCGCCATAACGGCAGCTTATGGCCCTTATATCAAATATATTTTTTCATTAATATCGTCGATCGGTCATGGTTGGGCCAACGCCAACACCGCCGGGAAACACGCCGATGCAACCGTTCAAGTGGGATGATCCCTTTCTCCTCGACAGCCAGCTGACCGAAGAGGAGATCCTGGTCCGCGACGCCGCCGCCGCCTATTGCCAGGACAAGCTCCAGCCGCTGGTACGCGACGCCTTCCGCGCCGAGACCTTCGACCGCTCGCTGATGGTCCAGATGGGCGAAATGGGCTTCCTTGGGCCGACCATTCCGGTGGAGTACGGCGGCGCCGGCGCCAGCCATGTCGCCTACGGCCTGATCGCGCGCGAAGTCGAGCGGGTCGATTCCGGCTATCGCTCGGCGATGAGCGTGCAGTCGTCGCTGGTCATGCACCCGATCTTCAGCTACGGCACGGAAGCCCAGAAGCGCAAATACCTGCCGAAGCTCGCCACCGGCGAGCTGGTCGGCTGCTTCGGCCTGACCGAACCCGACGCCGGGTCGGACCCGGCCGGCATGCGCACCCGCGCGGCAAAGGTCGACGGAGGTTATCTGCTGACCGGCACCAAGATGTGGATCACCAATTCACCGGTGGCCGACATCGCCGTGGTCTGGGCAAAGTCCGCGGCGCACGAAGGCAAGATCAAGGGATTCATCGTCGAACGGGGCACCAAAGGCTTCTCCACCCCGAAGATCGAGGGCAAGCTCAGCCTGAGAGCCTCGGTCACCGGCGAGATCGTCCTCGACGAGGCCTTCGTTCCCGACGACAACCTGCTGCCGGACGCCACCGGGCTGGCCGGCCCGTTCGGCTGCCTCAACAAGGCCCGCTTCGGCATCGCCTGGGGGGTGATGGGTGCGGCCGAATTCTGTTGGCACGCCGCCCGCCAGTACACCCTGGAGCGCAAGCAGTTCGGCCGGCCGCTCGCCGCCAACCAGATCGTCCAGTTGAAACTGGCCAATATGATGACCGAGATCTCCTTGGGGCTGCAGGCTTGCCTGCGTGTCGGCCGCCTGATGGACGAGGGGAACTGGGCGCCCGAAATGGTGTCGCTGATCAAGCGCAACAACTGCGGCAAGGCCCTCGACATCGCCCGGACCGCCCGCGACATGCACGGCGGCAACGGCATCTCCGACGAGTTCCAGGTGATCCGCCACATGCTCAACCTGGAAACGGTCAACACCTATGAAGGCACCCACGATATCCACGCCCTGATCCTGGGCCGCGCCCAGACGGGCCTTCAGGCATTTTCATAACGACGACGGAGCACGTCGATGCGGGGAGCCTTATCCCATCTCAAGGTCCTCGACTTGAGCCGTGTGCTGGCCGGCCCCTGGGCCGGTCAGCTGCTCGGCGACCTGGGCGCCGATGTGATCAAGGTCGAGCGCCCCGGCGAGGGTGACGACACCCGCGGCTGGGGGCCGCCCTTCCTCGAGGACCGGGACGGCAACCCCACCGGTGAAAGCGCCTATTACCTGTCGGCCAACCGGTCGAAGCGCTCGGTGACCATTGATTTCACCGTGCCGGCGGGCCAGGAGCTGGTCCGCCGCCTGGCGGCAAGCTCGGACGTGGTGATCGAGAACTTCAAGGTCGGCGGACTGGCCAGGTATGGCTTGGACTACGCCAGCTTGAAGGTGGTCAAGCCGGACCTGATCTACTGTTCGATCACCGGGTTCGGCCAGGACGGCCCCTATGCCGGGCGGGCCGGCTACGATTTCGTCGTCCAGGGCATGGGCGGACTGATGAGCCTGACCGGCGCGCCGGACGGCGAACCGATGAAGGTGGGCGTGGCCTTCGCCGACATCTTCTCCGGCCTCTATTCGACCGTCGCCATCCTGGCGGCGCTCGCCCACCGCGACCGCACCGGGGAGGGCCAGCATATCGACATCGGCCTGCTCGACGTCGAAGTGGCGGTGCTCGCCAACCAGGCCGCCAATTACCTGGTCGGCGGGATGGTGCCCAGGCGGCTGGGCAACACCCACCCCAACATTGTCCCCTACCAGGTATTTGCCACCGCCGACGGGCACATCATCCTGGCGGTGGGTAACGATTCCCAGTTTGCCCGCTTCGCCACCGTGGCGGGGCGGCCCGACCTGGCCAAGGACGAACGCTTCGCCACCAATGCGGCTCGAGTGGACAATCGCTCCGAGCTGGTTCCCCTCGTCGCCGCCCTGATCGCCGCCCACCCCTCGGCCTGGTGGATCGAGCGCCTCGAGGCCGCCAACCTGCCCTATGGCCCGATCAACGACCTGGCGCAGGTTTTCGCCGATGCCCAGGTTCGCCATCGCGGCATGCAGGTCAGTCTGGCCCATCCGCTGGCCGGCGAGGTCGACCTGGTGGCCAATCCCATCCACCTGTCGGCGACGCCGGTGGCCTATGATCGGGCGCCGCCGCTGCTGGGCGCCGACACCGCCGAAGCGCTCGCCGACTGGCTGGGAATGGGGCCGGCCGAGATCGAGCGCCTGCGCGCCGCCCGGGTGGTATAACCCGGCCCCACCCGTGCTCCGGCTTGCGCGCCGGAGGTGAATTCCCTGCCGCCGCTTGCGGATGTGCCTTTGAGATCGTCCAGATCCTTGACGACCTCGACCACCGCCTGCTGCATGAGTTGCGCCGCTTCCTGCGCCGCCGCGGCGTTACCCGCCTCTTTCCGCTCCAATGCCTGCCTGGCGTATTCATGGACGCGGCGATGCCTCCTGGATGTTGCGGGCAATCTCGCCGTCGCGGCGGATTGTTCCTCCACCGCCGCTGAAATGGCGGAGGCAATTCCATTGATCTCGTCGATCCGTGCGGCGATGGCGCTGATGGCCGCAACGGTCTGGACATTGACCGACGCCTGTTCGACAGCGGCGGCGCCGGCAATGGCCTGCGCATTGCTTTGATCGGCGTTGGCCGACATCGACTCGGCGGTACCGTTCAGTTGGCCGGCCGCCTTCGCCACGCTGTCGATCAGGCCGGCCGCCGCCCTGTCGAAATTGGCCACCAACGCATTCACATGCTTCTGCCGGACCTGCTCTTCGGCCAGGCGCTTCCTTTCCTCGGCCTCCATTCGCTGGCGCGCCACGGCGTTGTCTTTGAACGTTTCGACGGCGCGGGCCATGGCGCCTATTTCGTCCTGACGATCGCGGTCGGGAATTTCGGTGCCGAGGTCGTTGTCGGCCAACCGCTTCATCACCTCGGCGAGTTTGGTCAGCGGGGTGACGATTTTGCTGCCGGAAATCCACAGTGCCAGCAGGACCGACAGGATCATGCCGACGGTATCCGCCATCAGGGTGGCGGCGATGGTGACGTGCGTCTTGCCGGTCAAGGCATCCGAGGCTTCACCCACTTGGCCATCGATGAAATTCGTCAGGTCGTGCTGGCTGACGAAGATCGGCTCCAAGAAACTTTCGCAGTCGGCCTTCAACGTCTTGCCGGCCTTTAGAACGCTGGTCGCATCCATTGCCGCCGCGGCCTGTTTCAGCGGCGCGCCGCATTTGCCAAAGGCTGCCTTGGCCTCGTTTTCGATGGCGTCGATACGACCGGCGTAGCCCGGAGCCTCCGCCCGCATTTTCCGCAAGCGGTCGAGGTAATCCGTTTCGGCCTCCAAGGCCGTCTTCAACGCTCTGGCGTTGCCGTCCGCCGTGGTCTCGAACACCAGATCGTAGGCCCGCCCCATGAAGATGCGGAGGTCTCGCCCAGCCAGGCCGCTGTCTATGGCGGCCTTTTCCTCATGGTCGATCAGGTCGGAATAGTTGGTATCGATGGACTTCATCGAGACGCTGGAAGAAATCGAGCTGACCAGGACAGCTCGCATGAGCGTCGGTTGAAGTCCCCGGGGCAACAAAATGCGGAATCATTGCCCGCCGCGCGGCATTCAGAACAACTCGATTGTCACCGTTTGGGATTGGCCTCCGGCCTCGCCACCGGATGCTTCTTTGTTGTGGGCAGTCTTCAAATAGGTGGTGGCGAGGTCGATCATTTCGTCCAGCCGCCCATGTGAACGGGCATCCAACTCCTCTCGTGATTTAATTACGGGGTCGGAAATATTCAGAACGGTGTCGTCCACCCCCTGCGTCATTTGCTCGAAGCAATGCACGAGAGCCTCGAGCCGGCGCTTTACCACGTCCTGGAATTGAATAGAGCCGATCATCTGCATGATCGGATCAGAGAGGCGCTCGTTCTCATATTGAACTTTTGTCAGGGTGTCACGCTGGTGGGTAATCAACTTCTGAAGGTTCTCCGTGAGCTCGGTAACAGCTTGCGAGATCACATCGAAACCGGCCTCCTCTTTCGCGATACGCTCGCCAACCACTGCCGTAAGGCTGGCCTGCACCGCATGTTCCAACTTCGAGATACCATCGCCGATCTCAACGGCGGCATGGTCGGATTGTTGGGAAAGCTTCTTTACCTCGGCGGCGACGATGGCAAAGCCTCGCCCCGCCTCACCAGCGCGCACCGCCTCGATGGTTGCATTGAGGGCCAACATCCGCGTTTGTCTGGCGACGATTCGAACAGCCTGAACCGCGCTGCCGAGCCCCGCAACCACCGAGCTGATCGCTTCCATGGCCTGCTTGACCCTTGCTGCGTCTTCCAGACGTTCACGCGAAAACTCGGTGATCAAATCATGGCTTCGTTGTAATTGGTTCTCCGTGCGGTCGATGATCTGGACCACACGGTCGTTGGAATCTGTTGCAGCAATAAAGCCAAGAAGTCCTTCCAGGCCGGCTTCCACCTTCTGCAAATCCTGCATAAGGTTTACAGCATTATTTTCGGTATCTCCGATGATCGATGCAGTTTCCTCTCTTACGAGATCCGAAAAGACACGGAAAATCGATATCTTCTCCGAAATACACGCCGCGCAACGTGCTCCATCAAATCTCGATTGTACGATAGACTGGCCTTCCCCGGTTTCGGCCGCCGGGGCAATCGGCTGTGCTGCCATTACCCCCTGTGACTGTGGCGCTTCCGGCCTCGCGTTTTTCGAGCCGCCAACTGCCAAGGCGGCAATCCAGGCCGCAGGCAAGGCCACGGCGATACGCAACAACGCTTCCAGCCAACCGGGAAGATGGGGCAGCATTAATACGACCAGGTCGCCACTTACTACTGAGAAGAGAACCAGACTCGCTGCGCCGACCATCGTACCTGCGGCCGAGATCATGCTGTTTCGTGAGCGCATTGCTAGTCCCCCATTTTCCTTTGCGGAAATACATCTGCCTTTGATATCGAATTTGTCTTTTCTTTAAAAATTGTCACGGCGCACTCATGTATGACCCCTAATAGCACATCCGTAGATACGGGTTTAAACAACAATGAATGTGCGCCAGACTCCATCGTGTCCCGCGTCAAATTATCGATTTCAATTTCCCCACTTCCACCCCCCGTCAATACAATGACCATCAAGGACGGCATGGCCTGCCGGATCTCCCTGACAAAAGCAAGGCCGTCCAGATCTGGCATAAACAAATCAGTGATTAGGACATCGGCCTCACCTTCGACCATTGCCGCAAGCGCCGTTTGGGCGCTGTCAAATTCGCGCACAGTGTGACCGGCCCTCGCGAGGGCGCGAGCCAAAGAAATCCGTACGCGCGCATCGTCGTCGACAACAACAACCCTAACGGAAAGTTGACCGTGCTGGGCCCGCACCTGGCGAGACCGCAACGGCATCCGGCTCGGCGTTCGAACGAATCCCTCAGCCACCCGAAGGAAGATGTCGAATGCCGTCCCGCGCCCATCCGCTCTCCGACAGACGATCTGCCCCCCCCAGGACTGGATGATGCTACGGACAATGGCCAGCCCGAGGCCAGTTCCCTTTCCGATCTCCTTGGTAGTGAAGAATGGATCAAAGATGCGGCTAGCCGTTGTAGCGTCCATCCCGCATCCGTCATCCGCCACTGTGAGACGAAGGTAGCGGCCGGCAGGAATTTGAATCCGCACGGCCTCGCTCTCGGCGATATCCGCGTCGTGGCAGGTGACCGTGATGGTTCCGGATGTTCCCACCGCATCGACCGCATTGTCGATCAGGTTGCGCAGCACCTGGCCAAGTTCTGCCAGGCCTCCTCCGATGGCGGTCTCGCTACAACCGCCCAGTTCCGACACAAGCGTTATCGTCGCCGGAATCGTTTTGCGGATGGCGGTAAGTTCGCGCTCCACAGCCCCGTCCAGTTGCAAGGGAGTCAGCGTTGGCGAAGGCCGCCGGGCAAAGGCAAGGATACCTCGCACGACCTTGGCGGCTGCTCGCGCACTGTCAAGGATAACCATGATATCAGCTGACAAATCCGAGTCCGCTCGGTAGTCCTCGGAAATGAATTGAGCAGTGCTGAGAATTGGCTGCAGAAAATTGTTGATTTCATGCGCGATGCCTCCGGCCAATTGGCCCAAGCTCGCCAACTTCCGGCGCTGGAAGTCCGACTCGGCAGCCACGTGGCGGGCCGTGACGTCGTGGATCCCGACGACGCCGCTGCCGTCGCGAAACGGACAGATCACCATGCGCAATCGTCGCTCGCTGTCCGGCGGCTGAAACTCGAAGGACCAGAGGCGCCTGCTCTCAATGGCCGCCTTTATGTCAGCCATTTTGCCCCCGGCTGACAGAGAACTCAGAAGGCCGTCGAGAGACTCGGCCGTCAACACGCCACCGAGGTCGACTGACGGGCCGTCTTCGGCGGACACCAGTTGCCCTCCTGGGTCGAACCACAAGAAGCATGGGGCCTGCCGGGAATCGTCTCCAGAGCCGTCAAGACAGCCGATTCCTTCGGCAGCGATGCGCCACGCAACCAGCAATTCCGACAAGCAGACGGAAGCGCTCCTCGCCAGCCTCGCAGTCGCCCGCCGGTCGGCGCGGCCCAGTTCGTCGGCAAGAATCTCGCCGTGCGCCTCCGCCACACTTTCCACGGGAAAACCGGTCACCGCCATCAGGCGACCGATATCGGTCAGTTCGTCGAGCAGCGATTCATCAGCCCGGAGCATATAAGCCCGCTGCAGGCGGCCATACCATTCACTTGGATCGACGCGACATGTCCGTGACGACACTCCTGTCTCCTCAATAAGCGTCGCGGCGGCGGTTGAACTGGCCGGCCAAGTCAGATGCAAGTAGTGGCTTGCTGAAAAGATATCCCTGGCATAGTTGGCAACCGATATGGCGCAGAAAGCCCAGCTGCGCTTCTGTTTCAACACCTTCTGCAAGAACATCCAAATTTAGATTATTTGCCAACGCGACGACAGCAGACACAATTTTCATGTCTGCCGGATCAACGGGAATATTTTTGACAAACCCTCTATCTATCTTCAGCTTATCTATTGGAAACCGCTTCAGATAGGCGAGAGACGAGTACCCCGTTCCAAAATCATCAATAGTCAAGTGAACACCAATTTCTTTTAGAGTATGTAATTTTGCCTCAACATTTTCAGCTGACTCCATTAATACACTCTCTGTTATTTCAAGTTCAAGGTGCCTCGCCGGCAATCCCGTCGCATCAAGAATTTTCTTTATTGTCCCAGGAATGCTATCCTGCCTGAACTGCAAGGCGGACAAGTTGATCGCAATGGTCTCCAAGTTCCAGCCTGCATCCAGCCAGCATTTCATTTGTGCGCAAGCCGTCCGGGCAACCCATTCACCAATCGGTAAAATCAGCCCTGTTTCTTCCGCCAGAGGAATGAATTGCATCGGAGCGATGAGGCCAACGCCGGGGCGTTCCCAGCGCACCAATGCTTCGATCCCCACCACCTGGCGACTGTCGCTGTTTACCAAAGGCTGGTAGTGAAGCAGGAATTCGTCGCGTTCGAGAGCGCGGCGCAATGCCCCTTCGATGTCTACACGCATATTGGCCGCGCGCGTCAGCGACTCGGTGTAAAACCGGAAGGTGTTTCGGCCGGCCTTCTTGGCTTGATACATCGCGGCGTCGGCATTGCTGATAAGCGGCCCCGGTTCGCTGCAATCATCGGGGAAGATGCTGATACCGATGCTGGCGCCGATATATAGCTCTCGCGCTCCTGACAAAGTGAATGGCTCGCGCAATTCATCTATCAGAGCCTGCGCAACTGCCGCAGCGTATTGGGGCTCGCGCAAATTTTCCAGGACGATAATAAATTCATCGCCGCCCATGCGGCTAAGCGTGTCACTTTCCCGCAAACGCGCCTGAAATCGCTTGGCGACCAATTGCAGAAGCTCGTCGCCGGCCGTGTGCCCAAGGCTGTCATTGACATCTTTGAACCGATCAAGATCGAGGAACAACACCGCTCCTCGGGTACCCTCGCGCTTCGCCAGATCAATCGCGTGTCGCAGGCGCGATTTTAGCAAACGGCGAGTGGGCAAATCGGTCAATGCATCGTAATTGGCCAGACGTTCGAGCCGGGACTCCGATTCCTTCGTGCGAGTGATATCGATGAAAGTACCGACGTAGTTGGTGATTGTCCCGTGCCCATCGCGCACGGCAGAGACCGTCAGCCATTGGGGATATATTTCGCCGTTCTTGCGGCGATTCCAGATTTCTCCCTGCCAGGTGCCATCCGCAGCAATGGTCTCGAACAGCCGTCGATAGAAATTATCGTCGTGTCGCCCCGACTTGAGTATACGTGGGTTCTGGCTGACCAACTCGCCTTCATCATAGCCTGTGATGGTACAGAACGCGGGATTGATGGCCACGATCCGACCGTCCACGTCAGTGATGACGATTCCTTCCTGGGTCGTGTTGAATACGGTAGCCGCAAGGCGAAGACGCTGTTCGTCTGCGCGCTGTGCCGTGACGTCGTTGATGCCGACGATGCCGCTACCGTCGCGGAAGGGACAGATCACCGCACGCATCCGCCTGTCACCGCCAGAAGAGAAAAATTCGAACGATAATATACGTCGATTTACGATGGCGGTTTTTATGTCTCCGATCCTTTCCGCCCCCGATAGAGAACAGAATAAGCGGTCAAGGGTGGTAGTCGCTTCCGAACATTCATCCTGTTGAACACCGGCCGGAGCAAGTTCCCCGCAGGACCCGAACCAAAAGAAGCGAGGCGGCAGATGCCCCGCTCCGTCTCCGCTCCCAAGGACTCCCATTCCTTCAGCGGCGATACGCCACGCCACCAGCAGCTCGGATAGGCATATGGCGGCATTTCGCATCAGTGCCGCCATTGCATGCCCGTCCACCAGTGCCATTTCCGCAGCTACCATCTCGGTGTGGATTTCTACGATGCTTTCGACAGGGAATCCGGTGACCGCCATCAGGCGGCCGATGTCGGTCAGTTCATCGAGCAGCGACTCGTCAGGACGGGCCATATACGCCTTTTGCAGGCGGCCGTACCATTCGCTTGGGTCGATAGGACAGGGAGACGGCGACAACCCGTCCTCCTCACGACACGCTGCAGCGGGCAAGGATCAGGCAGGCATCGTCATGGCCACTGGAATAGCGCCGCAACAGCGCTTCGGCCAAGCGGTCGATGTCCTCCTCATGCCCTGCTTTGGCAAGCGCGAGCCGCTCATCAAGGCCATCCGTCCATAGGGCGAGATAGTCACCCGGTCTGATGGGCACGACAACTGGCGCAAGCCGGCGGAAACCGCCCCCGACGATGCCCACGTCACCGTCAAGGCGGGTTGTTCGCCAGCCGAACACCGCGGCCCGGGTATTGCCGACGCCCGCATAGGTCAACTCTCCTGAGCCTTGCCGAACAACTGCCAACCCCACGGCGGCTCCACGGGTCGACGTCAAAGCGCTGCCCATGCCCCGGAACAGGCTGACCGGATCCTCACCCAAATGGCTGCCGACGTATTCGATTGCCCGACCGGCCGCGAGCGCGGCATCTGCCCCGTGCCCAAGGCCGTCGGCGATGGCGATCACCGCCCGGTCGCTGAGCAGCCACCCTTTCGCCACGTCACCGCAGATTTCCGCGGCGTTGGCTGAAGAGCGCGCGATGCTGAATGTCAGCTCCATATCCTCGCGACCACCGTTGTTCCGCGACCGACCTCTGAGGCAATTTGAAATTCGTCCATCAGACGGCGACATCCCGGCAACCCACTGCCAAGCCCGCCGTTCGTCGAATAGCCATCTCTCATCGCCAATTCGACATCGGCAATACCCGGCCCCTTGTCCTCCGCCGTCACCTCGATCCCCCAACTCGGACCGCGCTTCAGCAGAGTCAAGCGGATGGTCCCGCCGGCCGACGCATGAAAGACGAGGTTGGTGCTGAGTTCGCTCACCGCAGTTGCCAGCCGGTATATGGCGGCACGCGAGAAGCCTGCTTCCGCTGCCAGCCCCGCGGCGACCACCCGCGCGCGCGAAATGTCGCACTCGCCCGACACCGGCACTTCGGCCACCGCAGTGGGGTCGCCAAGCGTGTTCATGCCGGCGACCTTCGGCGCATGGCCATGACCACTCGAGTCAACCCGGGCTGCGACTCGATATTCATCCAGTCGACCAGCCTTCGGGCGCCCGGCAGGCCCATCCCAAGACTGTTTCCTGTGCTGAAGCCGGGTGACATAGCCTTGTCGATGTCGGGGATACCGGGCCCTCCATCGGTTACGGTGACCACGACCTCTCGCCCTCGCCCGTCTCGGCTGCCAAGGATTTCGCAGGCACCACCGCCCCCGTAGTGTAGTGCGTTGCGGGTAATTTCGGAGATCGCAGTGGCCAGCCGGGTCTGATCGGCCATTCCAAAACCCAGCGTGCGGGCGGCGTCGCGCCCGGCTTGGCGGGCGCGCACCACATCGTCGGGCACGCGAAGGGCAATCGCGACACGGATGTCATCGGCTCCCATCGGCGACATCCTCCCCGGACTCACCCGCCAGAGATGCCAACCTTTCTCTCAACTTCTCAACCCCGAGCTCAAGGTTCAAAGCTGTAAGGACGTCGACCAGTTCACGCCCCATCTCCGTCAGAGTAACCGCCACCAGCGGGCTCATGCCGGCGATCACCACCTCGCCGCCCATCAACCGCGCCATGCGCGCCGTCTCGGTCAAGATGCGGGCCATGTAGGAATCGACGACGTCGAGGGCAGAGATGTCGAGAACCACGCCCACTGCCTGCGTCTGGTCGAGTTGCTTCAGGATGTCCGCCTGAAGGATCAAAGCCTGCTCATCGGTGATATCTGACTGTATGGACGTAAGAAGAATGTCGCCTAGGCGGAGGATCGGAATGCGCATGGGATGCTCCTTCAGGCAAGCGGCACCACGCGCTGTTTCAAAAGCCGCAACGCTTCGGCGAAGCCGGCTCGCAACGTGCCTCGGGTCCGCATGGACACCAGATCCACGTCAAGCTTGACTAGAGTCTGCGCTGCCTCGGGGCTGAAGCCGGTGATGATGACCTCTGCCCCCAGCATCCGCGCCGCACTTACGACCTTGGTTAGATGAAGGGCAACCCGCGTATCGATCACCGGCACTCCGGTGACGTCGAGAATTGCCACCCTCGCCTCTTCCCGGGAAACCGCCGTCAGCAACTGTTCCATGATTTGTTGCGCCCGGGCGGTATCGATGACACCGACCAGGGGCATCATCACCACCTCGCCCCAGATGCGGAGCGCCGGGGTGGAAATTTCCAGGATTGCGTCACTTTGTCGGTTAATGACCTCCTCTCTGGCCCGCATATAGGCTTCGAAGGTCAGGAAACAGAGCTGAGCGACAATCTCGCCGAAGGCCTTCGACTCTTTTTGCCAATGATCCGTGTCGGCGGCGTAGGCCGCGCGAAAAGACGGTTCGGCGGCGGCCTTCAAGCCCATCACCAGGCGCCCGGTTGCCGACGGCGAGAAGCCTTCGCGGGCGCGAGCCGCGCTCAAATCCGCCATGTAATCGATGACTGTGCGGAAGGCCGGATCCTTGATGTCGAGTATTGCAGCTCGAGCGAAGGCCTCGATTATCTTATCGAGCAGCATCGCCACGGCTGCTTCGCTGCCAGCCACACCGTCCACCGAGCCGCTGAGCCGCTCTTTCCAAGCCGCCAGCACAATATCACGATTATCATCCAATACTTGTGAGACGGTCTTCATGGTTGTTCCTTCCTTGTCCTGCGAACAGCCTCAACGACTGCTGCCAGTAGCTCGTCCTTATCGATCGGTTTCATCACCACCACACAGGCCCCAGCCGCTTCTGCTTCGGCAAGGCTGTTGGTCATGGTGGCTTGGGGGGTTCCACCGCTCATGGCCACGATGGCCAGCCCCGGCAACCGCCGAACCGCCGACCGAATGAGGTCGAGCCCTCCGGTGCCCGGCATCCAGACGTCGGTGACCAGAACATCGACTGCCGCACCCTCGAAAACCCGCACCGCCTCGCGGCCGTCATTAGCTTCGATGACGGTATGCCCGGCCCGCTTCAGAAGCCTGGCGATGACCATCCGCACGACCGGAACATCGTCGACGACGAGGATGCGCATCATCCTTGCTCCCCTTCGCTGGCAAACATTTCCACCCGCGGGCCATTGCGCTCGACGAAATCCACTCCCGTAGCGCGGTGGTGATCGTTGCGCTGCGACATCATGACCGTGTCGTCGAGAGCGGCGTCGAATAACTCTTTGAAACGCGCGGATCGCTCCAACGACCGACGGTCGCCGAGCAACCGAGTGAGCTCCCCGATATGGTCATCGAGGAGGAGCGACAGTCGCGACAGGAACATCAACTGCTGTTGCGTCACATCCTGGAATTGAAGCTTGCCGACCATGTCGACAACCGGCTCGGAAATCGCCGACACCTGGCCGCGCAGATAGCCTAATGACGGGCGATCGTCGCCTTCCATCTCGATTTCGGCCACATGCTCGGCGAGTCGCGCCACGCGCTCGTCCATGTCGCGCAACCCTTCGGCAATGACCATGGCGGCTTCACCAGTGAGGCCGACGATGCGCTCGGCCTGGGCCCGGAGCAGCCGGGTGAAAGCCCGGTACTGGACGAGTTCGTCAGCCACACGATAGAGATGCAGGCGGACCTCCTGCGCCCGATGCCGATCGCCGATCCAGTTGCCGGCAACCAGTGCGCCTGCCACCACGATTCCCGCAAAGACAGGTGCCACAGTCCCGCCCAGCAGATAGGCGCAGAACGCCGACAGCAACCCGGCCGTCAGAACGGTCAGGGTGCCCTTCGCCCCCATCCTTGGCCCTGCTTCGTGGTCTGGCGCTTTGCCCATGGCGCCGCCTAACCATTGGGCAGAATTTGTTTGACCACCTTGAGCAGATCGTCCGGCTGGACCGGCTTCACCAGCCACCCGGTCGCTTTCGCCGCACGGGCTTCGTCCCGCTTGGATTGCTGCGATTCCGTAGTTACCACCAAGATGGGAGTGAACTGAAAACCGCCCATACCGCGCACTTTGCGGATCAAATCTATACCGTTCATGCCCGGCATATGGATGTCGGTGATGATCAAATTCGGTTTCAAGCCCTTTTCCAGCGTCGTCACGGCCTCCTCGCCACTGGTCGCCTTGGCGACACCGTACCCGGCCTTCTTGAGGATCGTCTCCATGCTCATCAATACGGTGGCGGAATCATCGACGAGGAAAATCGTGGTCATGCGGAAGCCCTTGATTGCGAGGACGGGAGCGGTAGAGGTCGGCGCCAGAGCCGAGGAATCTCTTCGGCCAGCAGGTGGTAATCCATCGCCCCGCGCGACTTTGGGGCGTAGGAGCGGACCGGCTGGCCGGCAGCGAATGCTTCGGCCAGAGAAATGTCGCTGCGGATCCCGCGCAGCATGCGCTCGGCTCCGAACTGACGGGTAACGCCGGAGATGACCTCGCGATGATGGTTGACGCGGGCGTTGACCATCACGGGCAACAGGCCGAGCATTTTCAGCCCGGGATTGGCGCTGGTGGCGATGCGAAAGAAAAGCCGCGACAGCTGCTTTACGCCCTCCGCAGCGAGAATGTGCGGAAGAAGGGGGATCAGCACGCCATCCGCCGCCGCCATGGCGTTGGTCAGCACGAAATCGAGTGAAGGCGGCGTATCGAGAATGATCACGTCGAACGCTGCCGCAACTTCGATACGGCGCAACTGCCGGGCGAGGATGCTGACGTCGCGACAGGCATCCGTGCCGTCGAATAACGGATCGGCGGGGACACAACTCAGGCTTGGCCAACTGGTGGCGGTCACCGCCGACAGCAGTTCAAACGTCGGATGACGGAACATGTCATGAGCGGCTGGGCTCCCTTTAGGCGGGGCAATACCAAGACCCAGCCCTGCGTGGCCCTGGGTGTCGAGATCGACTACCAAGGTCCGAGTTCCGCGGGCGGCCCACTCGGCGGCGAGGTTGACGGAGGTGGTACTCTTGCCGGTTCCACCTTTGCGATTGGACACAGTGAGGATGAACGGCGTCGTCATGCCTGCTCGCCCTTCAACGCCGGCGCGAACCACCGCTTCATGAATGCCTCGTCGGGAAGCGAGGCAATCGGCGGGCGGATGCCCACCAACACCATGAAGACGGCTGTATGCATTTGCGTGCATCCGCGCATCGTCACTTTCGCCCGCGGATGCGCCTGCAGGTACTCGAGCAGCGGCAATGCTTCCTCAACCGCGCAGGCTCCGTCCAAAACGACCGAATTCTTGCCAAAGCGGATCGGCATGGCTAAAGCAGCTCCTTGAGGTTGAGCACGAGCAGGACTCGCCCGTCGCCCAGCAGAGCCGTCCCGGCGTATCCGCTGATGTCGGAGAGAATGCCGTCGAACGGCTTGAGGATGATGTCCATGCCTTCGCGGAAGTGGTCGACCACCAACCCGGTCAGGCTGCCGCCGATGCGGACGACCAGGACTGCCTCCTCCTGATCCGCGTCGCCGAACCACAGGGGTGGCTCGACACCAAGCAGGCGGTCGAGGCGCACGAGCGGAACGACCGCGTTGCGCAGCACGAATGTCTCGGCTTGCTTTATCCGACGCACCTGACCGCGGGCGATGCGCACGGTCTCGGCGATCTGATCCATAGGAATGCCGAACAGATTCCCCCCGGCGGCTTCGACCATCATCACCCGTGTTACCGCCATGCTCAGCGGAAGACCGAGGCGAACGGAAGTTCCTTGACCTTTCACCGAGGTCAGGGAAACGCTCCCTCCGGCCTTTTCCACCGTGGTGACCACGACATCCATTCCGACGCCACGTCCCGACAGGTCGGAAACCTTCGCAGCCGTCGAGAAACCTGCCGCGAATACCAGATTCACCGCCTCCTGGTCGGTAAGCCGGGACGCCCGCTCCTCATCGATCAAACCCTTGGCGACGGCAACGGCACGAATCCGCTCCGGATCGATGCCACGACCGTCATCGGCCACTTCGATGACGACCTGATCGCCTTCCTGAAAAGCCTTGATCCGCACAGATGCGTCCGGTGGTTTGCCGGTAGCTTCGCGCTCCTCCGGCATTTCGATGCCGTGGTCGAGGGAATTGCGGATGATGTGCAGCAGCGGATCGCCCAACATCTCGATGATGTTCTTGTCAGCTGCCGTTTCCTCACCTTCGATCACCAACTCGACCCGCTTGCCGAGCTTGCGGGCAACGTCGCGCACCAGCCGAGGAAATCGGTCGAGCACTTCCGACACGGGAAGCATGCGGACCGCCATGATCGCCGCCTGCATGTCTTGCGCGAGTCGGTCGATCACCCCGTATACGTCCTTGATCTCCCGCCCCATTTCCCGCGAACCGTGGACTTCCTCCGCCCGTTTGGCCAGGAATGGCAGGCTGTTTTTCGAGACCACCAGTTCACCAATCAGGTTCATCAACGCATCGACCTTGGCCTGGTCGACCTTCAGAACCCGGGCCGGCGCCTGGCGCTGCTCCTGAGTCTGAGTGCCCGTGGGCTCCGGGCGGAGCGCATCGGCGGCGGTCACCTCGCTCGGAGCCCCGGTAGAGGCATTAAGCAATCGCTCCAACTCGGCCAGGGCGGCAACCGGGGTACCATCGGCAAGGGAGGCTTCGACGGCGCTGCCCCAGGCTTCCAAGTCACTCTGGCGGACAACTCCGCGCAGGACATTGGCCGCAGTGCAACCCACCGCGGTCAGTCGGCTGGCGAAGGTCGTCGACTCTGCCGCCATCTCCAGGATCACCCGCTGACCGTCCAGGATGTCGCGCGCCAAAGCTGACAACCGGGCCAGCGGCCCAGTGACCGAGTGGGGCTGCTTGGTGGCCGGAGTCGTGGAGATTCCGCTGTTACATGGGGGCACAGGGACCGAACTGCCCTGGGCGATGCAATCGATCAGGGCTCCGACCCACCCGGAGTCGGGCGCAGGTGCCCCCAGAACCGCCTCAAGCCATCGTAATGCCGAGGCGACAAAGAGGTGGCGGCCGGTCAATTCGTGCAAGGCGGAAACCGAGCGTCTGAGGCCCTCCCAGTCGCTCGCCGCCAGCAGCGCCAGGGCGTCCGCGACGAAATCGCCGTAAACCGGGCCCCCATTCGGTTCTCCCGCGACAGCGATCAGCGTCTCCGGCCCCACCGGGACAACCGAAATCTGTTCGATGACATAGCGGAACAGCCCCTCCACCTCAGCCCGCGGCGCCGCCGTCAAGGCGCGGAAGCGAAGGACGCAGCGGTACGGATCAAACGCCTCGGGGGCAGGCCACGGCTCGCGCGGCTCAATTATCAGACCGTACAACGGACGCACTTGCCTGAACAGGTTGACGGGATCCTCGCCGCTGAAGAAGCAATCCTCGGCGGGACTATACTCGATCGCCAGCAATTGGCTGCCGGACGTCGCCGCGCGAAAGGCTTCCAGCCGCTCCGCCTCCGAGATGTCGGGAAGCCAATCTACCGAGGCAAGTTCACCTGCGCTCCGGGCGGTCGTGGCGGCGGCACCGAAATCGTCCGGCAACAGAGCGCGGAGCGCCGCCGTCAGATCGCGCGACAGGCCGTCCGCTCCGTCCGATAATCCTCTACGTCCTTCGATATCGTCGAGCCACGCGCCAAATTGATCTAGCGCATCGAGCAGCAGGTCGACAATTTCCGACGAGATCGGAAGCTGTCCGGCGCGAACCGCGCTCAGCACGTCCTCGCCGGCATGCACCAGTTTGGTGAAGGCCGGAAAGTCGAAAAGCCCGACCGACCCCTTCAGAGTATGGACGGACCGAAACACATCGTTTATCGCTGCCTCGTCCCGGGGGTTCCTTTCAAGTGCCAGCAGTCCGGACGCGGCGAACTGAAGCAGATCGCGAGCCTCGGAGACGAAACGCAGCAGAAGCGGTGTCGTCATACGCCGCTCCCGGTCATCAGGCGGGCGACGTCGGTCAGCGTCTCGGGTGCGACCGGCTTGACCAGGTAATAGTTGGCTCCTGATTCATATGCCTTGATCGCGTCTGCTTGGCCGGCCTCGGTGCTGATTGTCAGCGCCGGCACCCCCTGCACCGCGGCGTCGCGGCGAATCGCCCGCAGCATGGAATAGCCGTCCATTTTCGGCATGTTGATGTCGACGATCAGCAGGTCGAAACGCTGCGCGAGCGCTTTCTCGTAGCCCTCGACCCCGTTTGTCGCCTCTTCGACGACGAACCCGGCCGCCTCCAGCACGGTGCGATAGTACAGCCGCATAGTGATTCCGTCATCGACCACCAGGACACGCGGCGCCTTGATCGGGATTGCTGGCTTGGTCATGGCGCTCATTCCGCGTTCACTGGCTTTTGATAGACGATCGTGTCGCCGAACTTGCGGGGCACGAACAGCGACGACATCCGGCTCATGCTTTCCGAATGCCCAAGGCACACGAATCCCCCGGGAGCCAGGGATTCGTACAGCATCTCTACTGTCTCCCGGCGGGCGACATCATCGAAGTAAATAAGAAGATTTCGACAGAATATGACGTCGATATTACGGAAAGGACGAGTCTGGATTGGATCCACTATGTTGACCAAAGAAAAATCGATCGAATCACGCAGTTCGTCACGGATCCGGAAGCTCCCCTCCCCGCGGCTGACAAAGTATTTTGACATGAGCTGTTGCGGAACTCGCTGCAGCGAGCGAGCCCCGAAGATTCCCGCCCGCGCTTCTGCCAATATTTTACTGTCAATATCCGAGGCATGAATTTCTATATCCCACACATCCGACTGATCCCAGTATTCAAGAATACTTATAGCAATTGAATAAGGCTCCTCGCCGGACGAACATGGTATTGACCAGATACGAATTGGCTCTGATGATTTTCTTGCACGCGCTACGTTGGGAAGAATTCCGTTGACGAGAGCGGTAAGCTGGTAATCTTCTCGAAAAAAATACGTTTCATTTACAGTCATTGAGTTAATAAGATACTGAAGCTCTTCTCCGCCAGGCTGAAATCGCACCATGGTAAAATACTCACGAAAACTCTCTACATTAGTTTTTTCTATTCTATCGGATATGCGCCGCTCAACGTAATATTTCTTTCCATCCTGAAATTGTATTCCTGTCTTCCTGTAAAAAAATTCACAAAATTTTGCGTATTCCTCGTCTGTCATTACGACATTTTCTTTTGAAGCGCGAGGCAATGACCCCATTTTCATTTACCCCGGATACGGCGGATCGCCGTCTCGATCGCAAAAGCCATGAACGCTTCCCCCGGGAAGCGACGGCGCAAATCCTCCAGGGCATCGATGGCCTCAAGGCCGCCCACCTCAGCCAGCGCGTCCACGGCCGCGGCGCACACATTGATGTGTCCTTCCACACGCACAACGTCGGCCAGCCACTGAGGCGCGCTGACATGACGCAGTGCCCCCAGGATGTTGACGGCGAAGATGCGAACATCGCTGTCCGGGTCGGCAAGCAGCGCCTGAAGGTGGGGAGCAACGGCACCTGGCATTTCCTGCAAGGCCTCAATAGCGCCGTTGCGCAGTTGGGCATCATCGCTTCGCAGGCAGGCGGCCAGCCGCGCCGCCACCTCACCGTCCTGCACGCGTATCAGCGAGGTGAACAAGACCGCACGAACGCTCGGGCTGGCCTCTTTTTCCAGACGATCGCAAAGCGCCATAGCGGCTTGCGGATAGTTTGCCAAGTCACGAGCCGCGGCCCGGCGTACGCTCGAGTCGCGTGCCGCCAGATCTGCGAGCAGGGCGCTCAAATCGCGGCCGCCATCGTCCCCGCCGAAGGCTCCCGCCGAGAGGGTTTTACTCTTTACCAAGCCCACAGCGCTTTTCCTTTCCCGCCCCGGCCTGCGACAGCCACAGGGACAATTGGCTGGCTACACGGTCGGCGGGCAGAACGAGACTTGCCCCACCGCGCTTGACCAACTCTCCGGGCATGCCCCAGACCACCGATGAGGCTTCGTCCTGGGCTATGGTGCGGCCGCCACGTCGGCGGAGGTCGGTCATGGCTTCGGCACCGTCGTCCCCCATTCCCGTGAGCAGGACTCCGATAATCCGTTCGGCCGGCAAGGCATGCATGGCGCTCTCAACCAGGCGCGTCACACTGGGATGCCACAGGTACTGATCGCCAGCCGGCATGGGATTGACCACCCAGCGGGTCGCGCGCCGCCCAATGACCACGTCGGCGTCCCCCCTGCCGACGTAGATGATGCCTGGCTCCAGCGGCATTTGGCTCGAAGCTTCGATCACCGTCAGGTTGCACAGTTCGTTGAGTCGGCGCGCGAATACCGAGGTGAAACTGCCCGGCATATGCTGCGCGATCACCACTGGCCATGGAAAGCCGGCGGGAAGACGGGGAAGGACGTCTTCCAGTGTTCCGGGGCCACCGGTGGAGACACCGATCAGCACGACGCCAAGGGCCATCGTGTTCAGCGGGGCCATTACCGGTTGGGCGCCGCGCCCATCCCGCTTCTTTTCGATCGCCCTTGACTGGGCCTGCAGACGGCTGGAAAGCCCGACACTGCGCCGAATGCGCGCCCGGGCGGCAGCGGTAACCTTGTCGAGGATCTCCTGCTCGATGCGGGCAACGTTGAGAGAGATGGTCCCTTCCGGCTTCTGGATGAAATCCACAGCCCCCAGCGCCAAGGCCTGCAACGTCACTTCGGCGCCTTGCTCGGTCAGCGAGGATACCATCACCACCGGCCTCGGCCGCTCGGTCATGATGTGCGAAAGACAGGTGAGCCCGTCCATTTCCGGCATATTGATGTCGAGGGTGATGACGTCCGGATTGAACGCCCCCACTACCGCCAAGGCCTCGGCACCGTTGCGAGCCAATGCGACGGTGCAACCGCCCCGTGTCTCCAGGATCTCTTTCAGGTGGCGGCGCATCAGCGCCGAATCGTCGACAATGAGGACTTTCGTCATCCCTTTGCCCCACTCGAACGCGGCAGGGAGGCATGGCCGTCCCTGCCGTTTCCCATTACTGTGCCGCCTTGCCGACGGCCGCGAGTTCCTTGACGTCGAGCAGTTGATCGACGTCAAGCAACAGGATCATCCTCTTCATCTTTTCGATATTGGCGACGCGGCGGATAAGGCGCTGCTGTTCCTCGGACAGGGATGGAGCGGGCCCGATCACCGAGGAAGGAATGCGCATGACTTCCGAGACCGAGTCCACGATGAAGCCGGTCCTGACGCCCCGGATGGTGTAGACCATGATCCGCTGCCGGTCGTTACGCTCCATCGACGGCATGCCGAAGCGCCGGCGCTGATCGACCACCGGCAGGACGACGCCGCGCAGATTGACTACGCCTTCGATGAAATCGGGCGTCTTCGGCACCTTGGTCAGCTCATCCGGAACCCGGACGATTTCCTGCACCGCCTCGATGGGAACCCCGTATTCCTCGTTCATCAGGCGAAACGCGACCACCTGCTCCTCATCGTCGGCCACGCCGGCCCGCCCACGGGTTTCGTCTTCGGCCATCACCTTCTCCTCTCCGGTGTTGGCGGTGACGGCGCGAATGTCGCCACTGCTGAACATCTTTTCGGCGGAGAGGACCGAGACCAGTCTTTTGCCGTTGTGCAGGCGGCAAATGGACTCGATTTCGCCGAGGTCGCCGTTTCGGGCCAACAGGGGCGGCATGGGGTCGACGACCGCGTTGCTGACACGCAACACCTCTTTGACGCTATCCATCACAACGCCGACCGAGGCGGTCGAGCCTTGCCCTTCCATTGAAACGACAACGATTTTATTGGCGTCGCTTACGTCTTCGTGCGGCAGGCCGAACATGTCACGCAGGGATACCAGCGGCAGAAGGCGGTTGCGCAGTGTCATCACACCCAGCACATGCGAAGGGGTGTTGGGCACCTCGGTGATCTGGCCGGGGATCTGCACGATCTCCTGTACCTTCTCGATGGGCAGGGCGTATTCCTGTCCGGCCACTTCGAAGCTGACGAGTTGGCTTTCGTCGCTGCCGTCCGTGTCCACCTCGAACCTGCGCTCGTCATTGGATCCGCTCGCTCGGGTGGCGTCGGCCAGAGCGCTTCCCGCCGCCTTGCCGATAGCCTTGAACTCGCGGCAGACGACCTTGCCGGCGTCAAGGATCATCACCATCGATTGGCCATCCTGATCCTTGATCATCCCGGTCAGCAGGTCGGCGTCGACCGTTCCCTTGATGCTGCTTGCCGCTTCGATCCGGTCAGCGTCAACGGTGACGACATTGGCCACCCGGTCGACCACCAACCCTATGGGTCGCCCCTGGTCGAGCACCACGACACGGGTGGCGTCGTCATGTTCGACGTCGCCCACTCCGAACACCTGGCGCAGCCGGATCACTGGCAACACCGACCCACGCAGGTTGGCCAGCCCCTCGAGAGCCGGTGGGCTCAAAGGAACATGGACCACCTCCGGCATGCGAATGATTTCCTGCACTTCCGACAGGGGCACGGCGAAGCTCTCGTCATCGACATGAAAGATGACGAACTGCTGTGCATCCCCACCAACTGTGCCGGCCGCGCTTCCGCCATCCCCTAATGGAGCGGCCTTGCCTCCGCCTATTCCCGCCACTTCCGCGACTCCGGACATGGTTGTCCTCCTTGCTGTTCGGGAAGGGATGTCAGGCGCCGGCCTGCAGCTCGTCTGCCAAGGATGCGATTTCCTCGATAGCCGCAGCCAGCTCCTCGGCCCCCTTGGATTGCTCTTTGGCGGCATTTCCCGCCTCGGTGCTGGCGCGCGTCGTCTGCTGGGCGGCCGAGGCGATCTGCTCGACCCCCGTCTGCACTTCCTTCACCACTCGCACGATCTCGTCGGCGCCGGCCAGGATCTCCCTGCTGCCGGCCAAGACGACGGCCATGTCCTTGGCCGAGGACTCGAGATCGGCGGTGATCGCCTTGTTCTTCTCCACCTCGGTAGCGGCGGCCGAGGCGATCTCCTCGAGGTCGCGGCGCACCATGCCGATCTGGTCCTGGATGGCCTTGACGGTGTCCTTGATGCGGTCGGCGTTCTCGGCCGAGTCGCGGGCCAGGTTGCGGATGTCGGTGGACACGACGGCGAAGCCCTTGCCGAACTCGCCGGCCCGCGCCGCTTCCACGGAACCGTTGACGGCCAGCATGTTGGTTTGAATCGACACGGTGGTGATGGCGTCGACGATCTTGTCGATACGACGACTGACCTGTTCCAGTGCGCCGATCTGCTCGCGGCTCTGCTTGCCGGCATCAACCGAGTTGAGGACTCCTGCGATCATTTCGTCCACCGCGATCTTGTTGGCAGCCAGCAGGTCGGTGATTGCCTGGCCTTTCTCAACCGCCATCTTGCCTCGCTCGCCGGCAATGGCGGCCCCCTTCTCGATCTGGGCGATGGCCGCCGACGACTGTTGCGTCGCGGCGCCCTGCTGCTGCGCCCCTTTCTGGATCTGGTCGAGAGCCTGCTGGATCTGGGTCGCGGCACGGTTGATCTCCTCGACGGCCGACGACAATTCCTCGGCAGCCGATGCCACTTCTTCAGCGCTCTTGGTGATGTCGGTCGAGTTCTTCAGTTCGTCGGCCAGTTCGGAGAGCTCCTGCGCCGCCTGTTCGGACTGCCCCAGTGCCTGGGTTTGCTGATCGATGGTCTTCAGGCTCTCCTGGCAGGCGGCGCTCTGTTCCTCGGCCGCCGCGGCGATCACCTCGGAGCCCTTTTGCGCCTCCTTGGCGGCGGCGTTGGATTCCTCACTGGCCTTGGCGATCTCGCGGCAGCCATTGGCAACTTCGATCATGTCAACGCGGACCTGCTCCAACTGCGTGGTGATCTGCTTGCCTTTTTCTACTTCCTGCTTAGCGGTGGCGGCGGAGGTGTTGATCCCCTCGGCGATGGCCTTTACGTCCTTCTGGATCTGTGTGATCAGATCCTGAATCTCGCGGGCGCTCTTTTCGCTGGTCTCGGCGAGTGTGCGCACCTCATCGGCGACCACGGCGAAGCCCTTGCCGTGCTGGCCGGCGCGCGCCGCTTCGATAGCGGCGTTCAGAGCCAACAGGTTGGTCTGGTCGGCGATGCGCGCCACCGCCTTGACCACTTCGGATATGTCCCCGGCCTGGCGCTCGAGTTCCTCGACCATCTGCACCGAAGCCTCCTGGCGCTCGGCGGCCCGGCCGATGGCCAGGATGGAATTGGCGATCTGCCCGGCGATGTTGGCGATCAGTGTCTGCAAAGACTCGGTCTTGACCACCGAGGTGTCGGCATTTTCTTTAGCCTTGAGAATCAGCACGGCGCCGTGGGTCACGGCCTTCTGCGATTGCTGGGCTGCTCCGGCCGCTTCCTCGGCACCCGAGGCGATCTGTTCGGAAGCCTTGCGCAATTCCTCAGCAGCCGAGGCCGCTTCGGCAATGCCGCTGGCCAGTTGCGAGGTAGCCGCAGCGATCCGCTCGGCCGCCTTCTGCTGCCGGGCGAAGGTCCGCGCCTTCCGCTTCTGCGCTTCGGCAAGCAGCCTGCTCCCGTTACTGGTCTCTTCAGTCTCGCCAGCCTTGGCAAAGGCCTGCCCGCTGACTTGATTCTTCTTCACGAGAGCCATGTTCCATCCCCTTTCGCTGTCGCCGGAACCTCATCCCCAGGAAACGGTTCTGCAGGCGAGACAGTTGCAGAGATAGCTCTCGAAGGTGGTAGCCGCCTATCCGATCATCCGTGAAAGGCACAGCTGTCGAAAGATAGTTATAATAAGATCAATTCTGCGCTTGCTCCCGAAGAGCCATCGCCGCCTGCGCGCGGTTGGCCACACCGATCTTTTTGAAAAGGCCGCGCAGCCGGGCTTTCACCGCTGCTTCCTCGATCCCCAGGCGCTGGGCGATCGCCTTGTTGGGCAAGCCGTCGATCAAGAAGGGAACGAGCTGTGTTTCGCCAGGGGACAATGCGATTCCCTTCCTGGCACCAGAGAAGATGGCCTCATCGGAAATCCGAAGAGCTCGCCTTGCGATCGCGGACATCGCCTCGGACGGCACATAAACCTCACCCGCAACCACCAAATGAAGCGCATTGACCAGACACGTACCAGAAACATCTTTTGAAATAACACCGGATATTCCATCAGCAATAGCTGACATTATTATATCTAAATTGTGGTTGTTAATTAACAATACAATTTTTGCGTTCGGCAATTTTCCTCGGAGCAGCTTTACGCTCGACATTCCGTCGACGCCACGCATCCCGAGACTTAACAGAACCAAATCAATACCGCCACTCCCTTCCGCCAATAAAAGGGTCTCCTCGAAACTTTCGGCTTCCAGCACGGACGGTCGCGGTTTCAGCTTTGTGACAAATGGACGAATACCGTCCCTCAGGAGCTTGTTATCATCCGCCAGCAAGACCTGCATATCACAACCTAGAATTGAATATTCTGCTTTTTGACTAAACGCAATAGCACTGCCAGCACCATCCGTCTGTCCGAATAATAAGTCCAGCCTGCCGGTCGCAATCTACCCTATCGAAAGATAGCCAATTTCTTCGAATGATAACTTGAAATCGTAAAAAAAACGCCCTGCGCTTGCGATCGACACCAAGTCAATATCCACGGTTGTATTTGAGATGCGGCAGCAGCCGTGAATCCGCCTCCGGCGGATCACCCTGAATGATCAGCGTCGCGCAGGAAGATTCAGTATGTTGGGCTACGATGCAATCATGGCCCCTTAATCTTGCGACTGCGTCACTGCGCTACGAGTGGTCCCGATTACCAAACAACGAGGTGATCGCCTGCGGCCGGCTGCCGACCCCGAGTTTTCGATAGATCGTCCGCAGCCGCGCCTTCACCGCCGATTCCGCGATCCCCAGCCGCTCACCGATCAGGCGGTTGGAGCACCCCTCCACCAACATCGCGACCACTTCCTGCTCGCGCTCGGAAAATGGCCGAGAAGCGGAAGAGATGAACCCGGGGTTGGAGGGGGCGATCGAGGCCGGGCGGCTTGCCGACCCCACCCCTTCGAACCCGGCCGCAAGCTGGGCCGCATCGGTCAGGACCCGCGCCAATTCACGTTGGCGATTAACGATTCGATTGTTGAGCACGCTGAACGCTTCGAAGACTGACTGCGAGTTCGACATCCCGGCGGACACCGGTTTGGCGCTGATCAGCAAATCCCGCTCAAGACGAGTGCCGTCGAACCGCAGAACCGCAGATCGGCCGCCCAGAACCGCGGTCAAAATACAGTCGAACACGACGCAGTCGCGAAGGACGCTTGAGATGAATGTCCGCCCTTGCGCCGCCTCGTCTTCGGTCACCAGCGTATAAAATGACCTGCCGACGATGCCGTGCGAGGTGATGCCCAGTCTGTCGACCACGACCTGACGGACGATGCCATCGAAATCACACCTCAGGATGGCACATGAACCGCTTGTGCTCATTGAACGCCGCCCCCCCTCCATTCCGCCACCAATGCCGCGGCTCGACCCGCATCGGCAGCCGTGCCGTCGGCTCCGACACGACGCCAAAGATCTTCATCGACGTTAAACGGATAGCCGCCGACCAGGATTTTTGTACCGGCGCCGCCCGCGCTGGCGCGCAGCAGGGAGATCAGGGAGACGACGGCCGGCACATTGGGGAGGATCGATGCGGAGATCGCCACCAGCGAAGCCCCGGTCATTTCCGCCATATCCACCAGGGCCTTTGGCGGGGTATCGGCTCCGAGGAAGCGTGTATCCCAGCCCTCCAACTGAAAGAGGTCGGCGACCATACGTATGCCAATCTGATGCAACTCTCCCTCGGCGCAGAGGGCGAGCAGAACCGGCCCCTTGCGCTCAACGGCGAAGATCCGCGGAAACAGCCTGGCCATGGTCACCTGTGCGCAAGCCGAGCAGTAATGCTCCTGCGCCACAGTAATCCGGTTGGCATGCCAAAGGCGTCCAATCTCATGCATGACGGGCGCGATCACTGTCAGATAGAGCGAAGCGATCGACCGGCCGCCATCAAGAAAGCCGAAGGCCAGTTGTTCCGCAGCACCTTCATCGCCAGCCAGCAGGGCCGCCAAATACCGCCTGGCGACGGAATTGAGGGCAGCCGGCTCACAGGCCCGCGCACGGGCGTTTCGCGGCAATTTTCCAAGATTGTCCAGCTCCCGGCGGATAAAGATCGCCTGCCGGCCGCTGCGCTCGCCCCCTTCCATGTCGAGGGCATCAGCGAGGAATCGGAGCGCACAAATGAAGTCTTCGCCCGGCAAATTTAGGTTAAAAAATAATTGGCGCGCCCAAATAATATAGTCTCTAAATGCCTTGCCACTGCCGACCTGCTCTGCCCCATCCATGTAGGCAAAATGTTTCAACGTATCTTCTATGCATTTCACTCGACTGCCAGGCGGATAGCGCTCGGGGATCTTTGGGTGTTTGGCATAGAGAAGCTCCACCGCCGTCTCGGCGATGCGCCAACAATTATGAGTGGGACCAAGCCTGAGGCTCATCGTCAATCCCGATCTCTTCGCAATAGGCAAACCATCTGAGAGATACCTCAAAAATCCCCATCAGGCAGTTCATAAATGGCCGGATGCAGCGACCTCGTGTTGTCGCAAATCGCCGCATGAGCGTTCTCGCTCAATGCGCGCGAACCCAAACCGTTCATGCTGGCACCAGCATTACTACTTATTGCATGGCTGAAAAATGGACTTTCCTACCTGCGATGTTACCATTTTTACAGACGAGGTAACCGGATGACCATCCTTTCTTTCGATCTCGAAGGAATGGCGACATTCTTCAGCAGAAGGCCCCCTATCCTTCGATAGCCGCCCTGCACAAATGATCGGATGGCGTCTACCACGTCCGAGAGATATCGATACCTCTTCCTCGCTTATTCGGCCGCGCCTGGATATGACGTTGGAGCGCCGGCGATGGGGGATCGATCATGGCTCTCGCCAAAATAGGGGCGATTGGGTGCAGCGGTGACGGTGGCCGGGACCGGACGCGCCGGTTGCGGCAGTTGGCCGGCGGCCGCCCGCCCCCATCCAATGGCCGCCATGACTATGCGCGGCAAGGCAGAACCGGCGCCCGAGAAGACCCATCGGCAATAGCCTCGATGGTGGCGGCGTGAACATCACACCCACCGAAAACGAGGCGGATGGCGCCACCCAGGGTGGCCAGGGGAACGCCCTGCTTAGGGTATCGGCCGATAAGGTCAGCCGACTGATGGACTTGGTCGGCGAACTATCGCTCAGCGTCTCCGAGACCATCCGCAGCCCCGACCTTGCCGGCTTTGATCTGACTGAATTCGAAAAGTCGGCTCACCGCCTGACGATGGTTGTGCGTGAGGTACAGGAGGCCGCGGCGGAATTGCGCCTGGTCCCGGTCGGCGAGGTGTTCCGCCGGCTGCGCCGCATGGTGCGCGAACTGGAGCGGCAGACCGAGAAGAAGATCGAGTTGCGGCTGGTCGGCGAAGATACCGCCATCGACAAGGCGGTGGCGGACCGCCTTTACGAACCGCTGGTCCATGTGGTGCGCAATTCCGCCGATCACGGTCTGGAGCCGTCGCCTGAGCGGGTCGCCGCCGGCAAGCCCGAGGCTGGCTGCATTACCCTGACGGCCGCACAGGTCGGCAGTGAAATCCAGATCACCGTCACGGACGACGGGCGTGGGCTCAATCGCGATCGCATCCTGGCGCGGGCTCGTAAGCGAGGGCTGGTCGGCGACGACGAAGAGCCCGACGATGCCACGTTATGGCGGGTCATTTTCCAGCCCGGTTTTTCCACCGCCGAGAACGTTACCGAGTTGTCGGGGCGCGGGGTTGGCATGGACGTGCTGAATACCGCGCTCAAGGATTTGCGCGGCCGCATCACGGTGGACAGCGTGGCCGGGCGGGGCGCCACCATCGGTCTGGCGATCCCGGTCACGCTGGCCTTTCTCGATACCCTGGTGATGCGGCTGGGCAACCGCCTCTACGCCACGCCGATCGACGTGGTGTCGGAGATTTTTCGCCCCGACAGCGACCAAATCACTGTGGTGTCGGCGGCCGATGGCGCCGAGATGGTGCGGGTGCGCGACGACTTCGTGCCGATCTGCCGGCTGCAGCAGTTCTATGGCGAAACGGCCGAGAACATGCTGCCGCTCGACCGCTCGATCGTTATCGTCTTCAACACCAGTCATGGCCGCATCGGTCTGCCGGTCGACGAGATGCTGGCCCAGCAGCAGGTGGTGATGAAGCCGCTGGTCGGCCAACTCGAAAACATCCGGGCCAGTTGGGGCTGCGCCCTCTTGGGTACCGGCGAGGTCGCGCTGGTGTTGGACTGCGAGCGGCTGGCCGAGGGGGCGCGCGGATGACGACGGCGGCCCCTGCGCTCGACGACGACTTTCGGCCGCCCGGCTTCGACAGCATTCGCGCCTGGCTCAACGAGCGCTACGGCATCTATTATCCGCCCCGCAAGGAAGACCTGCTGGTGCACCGGCTGACTCGGGTGCTGGATCGCTACAGCCTCTCCTCCTTGGAAGATCTGGCCCAATGCATCGAGACGGCGCAGCGGTCTGACATCATCCTGGCGGTGCTGCACGCCGCCTCGACCAACCACACCTATTTCTTCCGGGAACCTCAGGTCCTCGACTTTTTCCGGGACCGCATCCTGCCGCAGTTGGCCGCGCTGCCGGAACTTCGTATCTGGAGCGCCGCCTCTTCGACCGGTGACGAAGCCTACACGGCGGCGATCCTGGCCTGTGAGACGTTCGGCCGAATGGAAGCGGCAAACCGCGTCCGCGTGCTGGGCACCGATATCAGCGAACCGGTGATCGCCACCGCCGAGGCCGGGCTATACAGCCAGACGCATCTTGAACAGACCCCAAACTGGATCATCAGCAAATATTTCAGGCCGAGCGGCATGGGCCAATCTGCCATCACCAATGATATTCGTCGGATGTGCATGTTCCGAAGGCTCAATCTAAAGGCGCCATTTTATCCGTTCCAAAAGCATTTCCACATCGTATTCTGTCGCAATGTTTTATATTACTTTGAAAAGCATGACCAGTCGTTGGTACTGGAATCGATTTACGATGTTACCGAGGCGGGCGGCTGGCTGCTGACCAGTGTTACCGAGGCGGTGCGTGACCTCGGTACGCGCTGGACCGCGGTCGGCGGCGGTATCTACAGGAAGCTGCCATGAACGCCACTGAATCCCGCCCCGTCCGCGTCCTCATCGTCGATGATTCGGCCCTGGTTCGGAAGTTGCTCAGCATCGGCTTGGGCCGTGATCCGGCGATCGAGGTAGTCGGACAGGCGGGCGATCCCTACCGGGCCCGCGATCTCCTGGTCGAACTCGAACCAGACGTGATTACGCTGGACGTTGAGATGCCGCGGATGGACGGAGTTACCTTCCTGCGCCGCTTTATGCCGGTCAAGCCGACTCCGACGGTGGTGATCAGTTCCCTGACCCGGGAAGGCAAGCGCATTACGCTGGAAGCGCTGGAGGCCGGCGCCGTCGACGTGGTAGCCAAGCCGACCATCGGGCTGGTCGATGGCATGCCGCCGATGCTCGAAGACATCTGCCGCCGGGTCAAGATGGCCGCCAATACCAATGTCCGGAGCTTCCGCGGCTGCCGGCCGCTCGCCGCGGTCTCGGCGCGGGTGACTTTGGATGAGACCAGTGACCGGCTAATCGCCATCGGCGCCTCGACCGGCGGAGTCGAGGCTCTGTCGCGCATCCTCCCGGCTTTTCCCGCCGATGCACCGGGCATTGTGGTGGTGCAGCACATGCCAGTGGGCATCACGGCAAATTTCGCCCAGCGCCTGAACAGCCTGTGCCGAATGCAGGTCAAGGAGGCCGAAGAGGGTGATCGCATTCTGCCCGGCCGCATCCTGATCGCCCCTGGCGGCTACCGCCACACCTGTGTGGCGCGCTCCGGCGGTCAGTACCGCATCACCC
Organism: Pseudomonadota bacterium; assembly: GCA_021781575.1. Taxonomy (GTDB): domain Bacteria; phylum Pseudomonadota; class Alphaproteobacteria; order Rhodospirillales; family Magnetospirillaceae; genus DUZF01. Next base: position 45,087 of record JAJXWP010000007.1, on the reverse strand, counting down.
TCAAAGAGGGTGATGCGGTCAATTACAGCCGCCCGGCCATCGATGAGTTGTTCGGTTCGGTGGCCCGCGAGGCCGGCCGGAACGCCTGCGCCGCCCTGCTGACGGGGATGGGTCGCGACGGCGCCGCGGGTTTGATGGCCATTCGCCTGGCCGGCGGCCGCACGCTGGCCCAGGACGAGGCGACCTCGGTGGTGTTCGGCATGCCGCAGGCGGCCCAGCAACTGGGAGCGGCGGAAATGATGGTGCCATTGGAACGGATCCCTGCGCTGCTGATCCGTTCCGGCGCGCAGTGGTGACAATTGAAATCGGAGAGGCCGCAATGCCAAAGATTTCGGACAATCAAAATCAGGAAAATGAAAACAGTGAACTTGTCTTCAACGAAGAAAACAATATTGACGACATGTACCTGACCTTTGGCGTTGCCGGCGAGGATTATGGCATCAGCATCGGCTTCGTAACGGAAATCGTCGGCATGCAGAAGGTCATGGAAGTCCCGGACGTCCCCTCATTCATTCGCGGCGTGATCAACCTGCGCGGCAAGGTCATTCCGGTAATGGATGTGCGCCTGCGCTTCAATATGGAGCAGAAAGACTATACCGAGCGGACGGTGATCATCGTCCTCGACATCGACAACGTGCCGATCGGACTGGTGGTCGACAATGTCAGCGAAGTGCTGGAGTTGCCGGCCCAGAACATCGATCAGCCACCGCAGTTCGGTGCCAACCGCGACGGCAAGGGAGTGATCCGCGGCCTCGGCAAGCAGGGCGACAAGGTGGCGATCATTCTCGACATCAAGCGTCTGGTCGCCGACCAGGCGCTCGACCTGCAGCAGGATCTCAACGTCTTGCGGGGCGAGGCGGCATGACCGGCCGCCAACGAGGCCGCGGCCGAGAGGCCGGAGCCCCCGCCCGACGAGAGGCGAAAACCAAGGCCGCGGCACGGGCCGCACTCCAGGGGGGCTCCCCTGGGACGTCAACAGGAATGGGGCCGGCCGGACCACACTGTCCGGGCCACAGTGATAAGGAGTGAGGCTATGTCAGAGCAAGCCAGGCCAGATTACGACGGCAACAAGGAAGCGGCGGTGAGGGAACTGAAAAAAGTTCTGGAGGCAGTGCGTCTCGGTGACCTGAAACAACGCGCCGATACTTCCGCCGCGTCCGGCGAGTGGGTCGAGATCCTGACCGCTGCCAACGCCATCGCCGAGATTCTGGGCGGCATGATGAAGGAGATGAACATCATGTCGGCCGAACACGACAAGGGCGAGATCGACACGCAGATCCGGGTCGACAGCTTCCCCGGCGATTTCGGCAAGATGGCCCAGGGCATCAACGCCATGGTGGCTGGGCATATCGCCGTGAAGAAGAAGGCGATGGCCTGCGTCGAGCAGCTCGGCAAAGGCAATTTCGACGCCCCGCTGGAGACGTTTCCGGGGAAGAAGGCCTTCATCAACGACACCATCGAGGGCCTGCGCGGCAATCTGAAGAGGTTGATCGCCGAGATGAACAAAATGTCGTCGGAACACGACAAGGGCGACATCGAGGTGTTCGTGCCGGCGGCCCAGTTCCACGGCGACTTCGCCAAGATGGCCCAGGGCATCAACGACATGGTGGCCGGCCATATCACGGTGAAGAAGAAGGCGATGGCCTGCATCGCCGAGTTCGGCCGCGGCAATTTCGAGGCGTCGCTGGAGAAGTTCCCGGGCAAGAAGGCCTTCATCAACGACACCATCGAAGCGCTGCGCGGCAACCTGAAAGGCCTGATCGCCGAGATGAACAAAATGTCGACCGAGCACGACAAGGGCGATATCGACGTGTTCGTGCCGGTCGAGCAGTTCCACGGCGATTTCGCCAAGATGGCCCAGGGCATCAACACCATGGTGGCCGGGCACATCGCCGTGAAGAAGAAGGCGATGGCCTGCATCGCTGAGTTCGGCCGCGGCAATTTCGAGGCGCCGTTGGAAAAATTCCCCGGAAAGAAGGCCTTCATCAACGACACCATCGAAGCGGTGCGGACCAATCTGAAGGGCCTGATCATCGAGATGAATCACATGTCGTCCGAGCACGACAAGGGCGACATCGACGTCCTCATTCCGGTCGACAAGTTCCAGAATGACTTCGCGACCATGGCCCACGGCATCAACGCCATGGTGGCCGGGCACATCGCCGTGAAGAAGAAGGCGATGGCCTGCCTTGCCGAGTTCGGCCGCGGCAATTTCGAGGCGCCGTTGGAAAAGTTCCCGGGAAAGAAGGCTTTCATCAACGACACCATGGAACAGGTGCGGGCCAATCTGAAAGCGCTGATCGTCGATACCGACACCCTGGTCAACGCCGCCCTCGAGGGGCAACTGCAAAAGCGCGCCGACGCCTCCAAGCATTCCGGCGACTTCCGCAAGATTGTCCAGGGCATCAACGACACTCTCGATTCGGTGATCACGCCGATGAACAACATCGCCGCGGCGATCGAGGCGCTCGGCAACAACGACATGAGCGTCAGCCTGAAAGGCGAATACCGGGGCGACTTCCTGCTGGTCAAGGAATCGTTCGAGAACGCCTTGGCCGGAATCAACGCCACCCTGTATCAAATCGTCGATGCGGTCGAGCAGGTGGCTCAGTCGGCCGACCAGCTCAGCGCCGCGTCGCAGAACATGGCTTCGACCTCCGAGGAGCAGTCGGCCTCGGTGGAAGAAGTGACAGCCAGTGTCGAGCAAACCGACAGTCAGGTGAAGGCCAATACTGACAACGCCAACACCGCCAACCAGCTGGTCATGGGGACCTCGCAGGCGGCGGTCGACGGCCAGGCCAAGATGACGGCGATGACCGAGGCGATGGGCGCCATCAACGCCTCGGCTCAAAACATCGGCAAGATCATCAAGGTGATCGACGAAATCGCCTTCCAGACCAACCTTCTGGCGCTCAATGCCGCAGTCGAGGCCGCGCGGGCTGGACAACATGGCCGTGGCTTCGCCGTGGTGGCTCAGGAGGTGCGCAACCTGGCCGGCCGCAGCGCCAAGGCGGCCCGCGAAACGGCGGAACTGATCGAGAACTCGATCAAGCAGGTGGGGGGCGGCGTCACCATCGCCAAGGAGACCAGCGACGCGCTCAACCTGATCGTCACCAATGTGGTCAAGGTGAAGGATCTGGTCGCCGAGATCGCCACCGCCAGCGGCGAGCAGGCCCGCGGCGTCGCCCAGATCAACGTGGCAATGAACCAGGTCGCCAAAGCCGCCCAGGATGGCAGCCAGCAGTCCGAGGAATTGGCCTCGGCCGCCGCCGAGCTGACCAGCGTGGCGCAGCGAATGAAGGAAGAGGTGCGCCGCTTCAAACTGCGCGACCGCAAGAGCTCCGCTGCCGCCATCCCCGGCCTGGAGGGACTGACTCCGGAAATTCTGGCGCAGTTGAAGGCGCTGCTTGCGGCCCAGGGCCGTTCACCCTCGCCGATCAAGGCTAACGGCTCCGGCAACGGCCGGCGGCCACCCAAGGCGGTGCTCCCGCTCGATCAGGACGAACGCGGGTTCGGCAACTTCTAACGTGGCGCGGCGGCCCCGGCAACATCGGCGCCGCCGCCCGTTCAGCGAGATCGGGATTCAAGCGAAGGAGGGCGCCTCATGGCCCACAAAGTAATGATCGTCGACGATTCAATGATGATGCGTACCGTCATCACCAACCTGGTCAAGACCTTGCCGACCTATGAAGTCGTCGCCACCGCGGCCAACGGCAAAGTGGCCCTCGAGCAGTTGGGCAAGTATCCCGACCTGTCCCTGATCCTGCTGGACATCGAAATGCCCGAGATGGACGGACTGGAGTTCCTGCGTCACGCCAAGCTGCGGACCAAGGCCAAGATCTGCGTACTGTCCTCGGTGGCAGTGAGCGGATCGCCGCATGCCGCCAAGGCGCGCGAGTTGGGTGCCGACGCCATCGTCACCAAGCCGTCGGGGGCGGTGTCGATGGATCTGGCCGCCAAGCGCGGCCAGGAGCTGGGGCAGATCATGAACCGACTGGTCGGGGCATGATGCGGGCGTTGTGAAGTTTGGAGAATTTCCGGAAAGGCGCGACGATGTCGGACGAACTGGACGAGGTGTGGAGCCTCTATGCGGACGATGGCAGCCAGTCGCTCGACATCGTCGAGGAGACGCTCCTAGGGCTTGAGAAGACGCCCACCGATGCCGAGGCGGTGGCCGCCCTGTTCCGTGCCATGCACACCTTCAAGGGCAATGCCCGCGTCCTCGGCCTGGCTGTAGTGGAATCACGGGCTCATCGCGCTGAAGACCTGATCGGCCTGGTGCGCGACGAAGGAGTCGCCTTCGACGCCGAGATGTTGGGCCTGTTGCTTGAAGTGACCGACGCGCTTCGCGGCATGCTTGACGGCACCGTGGCCTCCCGTCAGGACATCGACCCGGCGCCGACCGCCGAGCTGTTTGAGCGGATGAAGGACAAGTTCGAGCGCTGTAAAGGGGGTGCCGCAGAGGACAAAGAAATGACGGAGGCGATCGTCTTCGAACCCTCGCCCAAGCGCCGGCTGGCCGACGATCCGATGTACCGGGAAATATTTTCCGGCATGGCCAGCGACGTTCTGCGCGAGATGCGCCAAGCCATGGAGGAATTCGACGCGGGGCCGGAGCGCGTCACCGGCCAGGTGATGGCCGCGGCAGAACGGCTGCGCTTTGCCGCCGAGCAGATCGGCATGCGCGACTGGCATGCCGATCTGGCCGATCTACTGGCCACCACGGCACCGAGCCGGGGACAGCTGGAGAACACGCTGCGGCGCCTGGTCGCCAGGTTGGACGGTGATTTCGGCGACAGCGGTTCAGCCGCGGCGCCTTCGCCCGAGGTGGCCGAGGATCCGATCTGGGAATTCTTCGATGCGTTGGCCCCCTGTCTGGAGCGGCTGTCGGAGATCCGCGAACAGTTCGCCGCGCCGGTGATCGGCCAGGCCGGATTGGAGACCCTGGTCGAGGAGATCTGCTCCTTGGCAGCGCCGCTCGGCTTCGTGCGATTGGCAGAGGCCGCCAGGTGCTTCCCGCGGGCTACCGGCCAGGATGCGTTCCGCAGTGCCGAATTTCACTTTTACGAGGAATTGGCGGCGATCGAGGCGGTGGCCCCGGCCAATAGCAATGCGGGCCGCCTGCGGCCGAGTGTCATTCTGCGCAACTGGTGCGGCGAACTGGTGTTCGACAATCTGTTGACCTTGCACGGTGTTCTGGAACAGCTCCACCGGCCGGAAGACGTCGCGGCGCATTGTCCCCGTCTCAACGAAATGATGCGCTTCGTCTACCATGCCTGCCTCCACAACGATCTTGAGACGGCGGCCCATCTTTGCATGTCGCTGGTCGATCTGTTCTCCCGCGTGCAGGCCGGAGACATGGCACCGGACCCGATTCTCCTGCACATCGCCAGGAATTTCGTCGCCACCATGGAACTGGTGTTCGACGCCGCCGGGGCGGGCAAGATCCCCGACATGGAGGCGGTCGAACAGCTGTTCCAGGCGGCGGCCAGCGCCACCTTCGTGGTAGGAGGCACGTTGCCGTCTTCGGTCATCGAGGCGCGGCTGAGCCTGCCCAAGGCCTTCCACAAGGTGCTGACCCCGGAAAGCGTGGAGACGGCCAGCGCCGCGCTACAGGCCGGACACCGCTTCTACATCGTTCGGGCCGACCTCAACCGCGACGAGGCGGTGGCATCGAACTTCCTGGCCTGGTTCGAGGCAGGCGCTGCCCAGGTGATCAGCAACGTCACGGTGTTCATGGGTGACGCCACACTGTTCGATTTCCTGATCGCCACCTCTTTAAGCGAAATGGAGGTGGCCGAAGCCTTGAAGATGCTCGATCCGCAAGGCCGGGCGCTGACACTGGAACGCACCCTCACCGACCGCGGGGAGGCCGATGCCGTTCCGGCGCAGCGCCGGGAAACGGCCGATGCGATGAAAACTGCCGCCCCCCAGGAAACCATGTCGGCTGATATGCTCGAGGCAATTGGCGAGGTCATTACCGGGCAGGCGATGGTCCGCCACATGCTGGTCGAGTTGGCCGAAGACGATCTCGCCGGAGCGCTTGAGAAGGAACTCGACCAGGCCGGCGGTCAATGGCACTTGGCCAGGACTTCGGTGCGCCGCCGCCTGGGCGGCCTACAGGAGAAGATCGACCGTATGCTGCAGATCGAAGGGCAGTTGAGCGGTCGCCTCGATCGCCTGCAGGAAGAGGCCATCGCCATCCGCACCAAGCCGGCCGCTCTCTTGCTGAAACCCACCGCGGCCTTCGTAGAAACCTTGGGGCGTCAGCACGGCCGCAGTGTCGAGGTGGCAACCATTGGGGACGAGGTCTCCCTCGACTCCAGCACGCTGGACCATCTGAAGGCCCCGTTGCGCGCCTTGGCCGGCTTTGCCGCCTGCCAGAGCGTCGAGGCGAGGGACCAGCGGCTGGCCGCCGGCAAACCGGAGACGGCGCGCTTGCGGTTGGGCTTGAACCGCTGCGACGACCATATCGTGGTAACGATCGAAGACGACGGGGCCGGCATCGACCGGCAGCGCGTCGCGCAGCGGGCGGCCCGGTTCGGCTGGCCGGACGAGCCCGGTACGATCAACGCGGTGTTGCACCCCGGATACGGGCGGGTAACCAACGACGAAGCGGCCGAAGGCGGGGTCGATTTCGGTGAGATCCTGGCTGCCCTGAAAGCCCATGGAGGCGACCTGCGGGTGGCCAACCTGCCGTCTGGTGGTTTGCGCAGCCAGATCACCCTGCCGCTTGCCATGGTCGTGCTCGATGGCATGGTGGTGCGGGTCGGCCATGTCATGTACGTCATCCCGGTTGATGCCATCCAGCGCATCGTCCATAGCGGGCCCGATGAACTGGTCCGCATCTCTGCCGACGACGGGCGCTATATGTTGCGCCTGGCCGAAGGCGTGTTCCCGGTGCAGTTCCTGATGAAAAGCGGCGATGAGGACGATGGTGATCCGTTTGCCGGCCTGGCAGCCAATGACGATGACGGGCATCCGCGGAAACGTCTTTTCGTGGTCACCGGCAAGGACCAGCGCCGGGTGGCGTTGTCGGTCGACGAACTGGTCGGACAACAACTGGTCATGGTCCGCCCCCTGCAAGGCTATCTGTCGGGGATTCGTGGCGCCACCGGTTGCGCGCTGTTGGGCAGCGGCGGCGTCGGCATGGTGCTCGACATGGGCTATGTGCTGGACCAGGCCTGACGGCCACCGCGCGACCAGACCGTATTGCAACGACAGGAGAGCGCCTTGAACGCCAAATCCAGCATCGCGCGCCGTCTGAGCGGAGGTTTCGGCCTGATCGGGGTCCAAATCCTCGTGATTGGGCTTGCCGATTGGACTGGCCCGGCACGGCTGATTGCGGTGTTGATCGGGCTTGCCGCCACGATCGTCGTGGGGCTGCTCGCTGCCCGGGCGATAATCAACCCACTGAGAGTATTCAGCGAGGGGTTGGCCGCGTTGGCGGCAGGCCGTAACGACCCGCCTCCGGTCAGCTCCAGCCGCGAATTCGACGCCATGGCCGACGCGCTGGAGCAACTCAGAATTCAGCTGGTAAAGGCCAGACAACTGGCCGCCGAACAGGAGGAACAGAGACGCCACTCACGCGAGGAGCGCCAGGCTGCCCTACGTGCCATGGCGGACGGGTTTCGGGCTCGGGTGGGCGATGTGGTGCGTACCGTGCAGTCGGCCTCGATGGAGTTGCAGGGATCGGCTCAACAGATGGCGGCCACCGCCACCGCCACCCATGATCAGGCGTCGAACGCCACCAGCGCGGTCGAACAGGCCATGAATCACGTGCAGACGGTGGCCTTCGCCACCTCCAACATGCTGGCCTCGATGACCGAGATCACCGAACAGATGGGGCGTTCCCGCACTGTGGCCGAGCGGGCCGATATGGAAGCGCGCCGCATTGGCGCGCTGATCACCAAGCTGTCACAGGACGTCGGTGCCATCGGCGAAATCGTTGCGCTGATCAATGGCATCGCCAGCCAAACCAATCTGCTGGCGCTTAATGCCACAATCGAAGCTGCGCGGGCCGGCGAGGCCGGCAAGGGCTTCGCCGTGGTGGCCAGCGAGGTCAAACACTTGGCTAATCAGACCGCCGGGGCCACCGAGGAGATCACCGGCAAGATCGCCGCGGTGCAGAGCGGCACCGCCGCTGCGGTCAACGCCATGGCGTCGATCGCCCAGGTTATTGGCGAAATGAGCGGCATCAGCGTCGCTGTGACGGCGGCGATGGAGGAGCAGTCAGCGGCGGCCGGCGAAATCGTGCGCAGCGTCGATGAGGCAGCGGGTGGCACCGAGGTGGCCTCTCGCAATATCGGAGGGGTTGAAACCGGATCGAAGGAGGCTATGGAAACCGCCGATCAGGTGGGAGAGGCATCCGGCAGCCTGTCCCAACAGGCTGAACTGCTACAGTGCGAGGTAGCGACTTTCCTGCGGCGGGTCTGTGCCGATGGCCAGGACAGGCGCCTGGCGGAATGGGACGACAGCCTGGCCACGGGAAATGCCGAAATCGACCGGCATCACCGGGAGATCATTGACCAAATCAATCTATTGTTCGGACGCATGATGGACGGCGAAGGACCGGAGGCCGTTCTGGACATCGTCGCCGCCATGTCGCGGACAATGGAAAGGCACTTCGCTGAGGAGGAGTCGTTGATGAACCGAATCCGGTATGCGGATACGGCCATCCACAAGACGTCCCATCAACACTTTCTCAGCCAATTTTCCATGCTGAAGCGTCAAGTGGAATCGGGCCGCCCCGATGCCGCCAAGGCGCTGTTCGAATTTGCCGCCACATGGCTGAAACGACACATCCAGCACGAGGACAAGGAACTGGCCCGAGCGACTGGAGCAACTAGTGGTGAAAATCTGACGGATGGTCCCCACACCATCCGTCAGATTCTCACCACAATTCAATAAGTTGGTGGGCCGCCTGATCCAGGCGCTTGCGAACCAAGCGTCTGGGGCAGACCCCTAGGGCCAACTGAGTGACAGGGCGGCGATCGATGAAGGTGTCTTGCGGCGATCAACTCCCAGCGACAGACCTGTGTCCTTGCATCAGCGGCATTTTCCTCGCCCCTATAGCCCGGCCGCCAGCCGGGCTCCCTGGGCGATCGCCCGTTTGGCGTCCAGTTCAGCCGCCATGTCGGCGCCGCCGATGAGGTGAACGCTGCAGCCCGCATCGGTCAGGCCCTGGTGAAGGTCGCGGAGCGGATCCTGCCCGGCGCAGAGGACGATGCTGTCCACCGCCAGGAGACGGTCCGTTCCACCGATAGTGATGTGCAGCCCATCATCATCGATCCGGCGGTAGGTGACACCGGACAGCATTTCCACCCGCCGGCCGGCCAGTGTCGCCCGGCGGATCCATCCGGTGGTCTTGCCCAACCCGTCGCCAAGCTTGGCCGACTTGCGCTGCAGCAGGAAGATCCGCCGTGCCGGCGCCTCGGGGCGCGGCGACATCAGCGCTCCGCGCCCCGTATACGCCGGGTCGATGCCCCATTCGCCGTAAAAGCGCGCCGGGTCGAGGCTGGCGCTGGTGCCGGAGTGGGACAGATATTCGGCCATGTCGAATCCGATGCCGCCGGCGCCGACGATGGCGACGCTCTTGCCGACCGGCGCTCCGTCGCGCAGCACGTCCAGGTATCGCACCACCTTGGGATGGTCGATGCCGGGAATCTCCGGCCTGCGGGGCGTCACCCCCGTGGCAAGAACGATTTCGTCGAAGCCGCCGGCGGCCAACTCGGCGCCGGTAACCCGGCGGTTCAGCACCAGGTGAACGCCCGTCTGCTCGAGCCGGCGGCGAAAATAGCGCAGGGTCTCGGCGAACTCTTCCTTGCCGGGAACGCGCTTGGCCAGGTTGAACTGGCCGCCGACGTCGGCATCGGCTTCGAACAGCGTCACCCTGTGGCCGCGTTCGGCGGCGACGGTCGCCGCACTGAGACCGGCGGGCCCCGCCCCCACCACCGCGATGGTCTTCGCTGTCGCGGTGGGAACGAACATCAGCTCGGTTTCGTGGCAGGCCCGGGGATTGACCAGGCAGGAACACACCTTGCCCTGGAAGATGTGATCGAGGCAGGCCTGATTGCAGGCGATGCAGGTGTTGATCTCGTCGGCCCGGCCGCCTTGGGCCTTGCTGAGGAAATGAGGGTCGGCCAGGAGCGGACGGGCCATCGAGACCATATCGGCATAGCCCTCGGCCAGCAGGCGCTCGGCCACATCGGGCGTGTTGATGCGGTTGCTGGTGATCAACGGGATGGCGACGGTCTCCCTCACCCTCTTGCTGACCCAGGCGAAGGCGCCGCGCGGCACGTTGGTGGCAATGGTGGGAACCCGCGCCTCGTGCCAGCCGATGCCGGTATTGAGCAGTGTCGCGCCGGCCGCCTCGATCGCCCGGGCCAATGCCACCACTTCGTCGAAGGTCGAGCCGTCCTCGACCAGATCGAGCATCGAAAGGCGATAGATGATGATGAAGTCCTCACCCAGTTGCTGGCGGATTCCGCGCACGATTTCCACCGGAAAGCGGATGCGATTGGCGAAGCTGCCGCCCCAGCCGTCGGTGCGATGGTTCGTCCGCGGCGCGGTGAATTCATTCAGCAGATAGCCCTCCGAGCCCATGACCTCGACGCCGTCATATCCCGCCTGCCGGGCCAACACGGCGCAGCGGATGAAGTCGGCGATGGTCTGCTCGATCTCCTCGCCGGTCATCTCCCGCGGTTCCAGCGGGTTGATCGGCGCCTGCAGCGGGCTGGGCGCCACCAGATCGGGCTGCAGGGAATAGCGACCGCAGTGCAGGATCTGCATGGCGATGCGCCCGCCCGCTTCATGCACGGCATCGGTCACCACCCGGTGATGCGCGGCTTCCGCCGCCGTGGTCAGCTTGCCGGCGCCACGAAAGGTCACCCCCTGTTCATTGGGCGCGATGCCGCCGGTGACGATCAGGGACACGCCGCCCCTTACCCGCTCCCGGTAAAAAGCGGCCATGCGGGCGGGACCGTTCTCCGCCTCCTCCAGGCCGACATGCATCGACCCCATGATGACCCGATTGGGCAAGGTGACGAAGCCGAGATCCAGAGGGGAGAACAGGTGCCGGTACGCGGTCATGGCGGGCCCTTCATCGTGGCTGCGGCTGCATCATTGCAACCAGTTGCATATCTCTAGCATCGGCTTGACCGTATTGCAACTGGTTGCATAATGCCTGACCCACCCATGCCCCCGGAGTCCCCATGTCCCTCCCCCATGCCCTGTTGACCTCGCTGCTGGAAAAAGCCTCCTCCGGCTACGAACTGGCCCGGCGTTTCGAGCGTTCCATCGGCTATTTCTGGAAGGCGACGCACCAGCAGATCTACCGGGAACTGGGCCGCATGGAAGCGAAGGGGTGGATCGCCGTTACCAGCGAAGGCCCTGACCGCCGCTCGCGCAAGAAGGTCTATCATGTGCTGGAGGCGGGAAGGCAGGCCCTCAGGGAATGGGTGTCGGAACCTTCGCATCCGATGGAGCCGCGCGAGGACCTGATGGTGAAACTGCGTGCTGACGCGATCATCGGGCCATCGGGCGTGGAAGACGAGCTGGAGCGGCGACTGGCCCTCCACCGCGACCTGCTGGCGGATTATCGGGCCATCGAGGCCCGGGATTTCTCAAGACCGAAATTGGCCCGCGAGGATGTGATCCGATATCTCATCCTGCGATGCGGCATCGCTTTGGAAGAGACCTATATCGCGTGGAGCGAGGAAGCCTTGGCCACCTTGCGCAGCCCCGCCACGGAAATATTCGGCGAGGCAACGAAGCCAGGCGCTTCCTCGACCAAGCAAGACGGGAAGTAAGAGTCGGCTGATCGGTCAGGCGAGAACGGTACTCCGCCCGATAACGCCTTATACACCGCCCCGGCGAGGGTGCGGCGATCGGTTCCGATCACCGCAGCTCGGTATTAGGTCGGGACGACCGCCGTCGCCTCGATTTCCAGTTTGGCTCCGGCCTCGATCAGGCCCTTGACCACCACCACCGCCATCACCGGGTAATGGCGGCCGATTACCTCGCGATAGGCGGCGCCCAGTTCCGCCCCGCAGCGCAAATATTCGTCCTTGTCGGTAATATACCAGGTCATGCGCACCAGATGCTCGGGGCGGGCATCGGCCGCCTTGAGCACCGCGACGATGTTCCGGAATACCTGACGCGCCTGGCCGACGAAGTCTTGTGCCTCGAATTGTTCCTGTTCATTCCAGCCCACCAGGCCGGCAAGAAAGACCATCCGGCCCGATGCGATGATACCGTTGCTATAGCCCTTAGGGCGCACCCAGCCGGGCGGATTGACGATTTCCATGGTGAGTCTCCTTTGTCGAAGGACGGCTCGGACGGGCGAGGATCAGTCCGAAAACCAACAAATACAATGCCATGGGCACCAGCCACAGCACTACCGCAGCGCGCAGCAGCTGTTCGGGCCATAAGCCCAGCCCGGCGGCAACCCGGCCGAGGGCGGCCAAAGCGAGCCAAACCAGCCCCACCACCAGCACCGGCGGGACGCGCAGAGGCCGTCCGGTGTGTTTGAGCGACACCCGGATCAACAAGCTGAACTTCGTCAGACCCCAGGCGCCGATGGTGAACGCGTGAACGGCCACCGCGCTGCCCGTGCCGGTCCAGGCGGCCGCCGCTTGCAGGGCGAAGGACCCGATCAGGCAGGCGTATCCCAGGTGCATGGGCAGCAGCAGCGGCGATCGTACGATGCGGCTGCTCCGCCAAGCGGCCATGCGCAGAGCGTGGAAAGCGGCGGCCGAAGCGGCGGCCCCGGAGACGAGAGGCGCCGGGGCACCGCTGATGTCGAGCCCCGCCAGCATCATTACGCTCAGCATGGCGAGAGCCTCGACCACCGGCCGCCGACGCAATGTCAGCTCGGATCCATGCTCCCGCAGCCAGGTCTCGGTGAAGATCGGGGTGAGATGCCCGGCGAACAGGCAGTAGAGCGCCACCAACCCGTAGAAGCCCAGCAGCAGGCCCTGCCGCTGCAGCCCCGGCGCGCCACCGACCCACCCCCAATGAAACAGCAGGTTACCGGCCACGAACAGGCCGAGAATGGGCAGAACCAGCCGAAAGGACCGGTTGCGCCGCGCCCTGATGCAGGGCATGACCGCCAGCACCAGCAACGGAAAATAGATCACGTCGGCGCAGGCGACGACCAACGGCGGCAACATCGGTGCGCACAGCACGGCGATCCGCCCCACCCCCCAGGCGGCCACCAGGCAAGCGAGCGGACGGCCGACCACCGCCGGGGTTCCAACCCAACTGGGCAAGGCGGTCAGAATGAAGCCGCCGCAGATCGCCCCGGCAAAGCCGAAGATCATTTCGTGGCCGTGCCACTCGGGCGAGTGGAACAGGGCCGGCAAAGCCGCCGTCCCACCCTCGAAGCCCCACAGCCACAGACCCATGGCGAGCATGCCGAACAGCGGCCCGGTCAGGTAGAACGGCCGAAAGCCGCTGCACAGCAGCGGCGGGATGGCAGCTGCGCCATCCCCCGCCACCGGTGCGGCCCAGGTCAGTTGACGAGTTTCCATTGGCCCTTGCGGATTTCGACCATGCGGAGAGCCGCCTGATCCAGGCCCAGGTGATCCTCGGGACTCATATGGACGATACCGGTGGTGCCGATATAGCCCGAGGTCTTCTCGATTTCATCGCGCACCTTCTCCTTGTCGGTGCTGCCGGCCCGCTGGATCGCCGCCAGGGTGATCTGCAAAGCATCATAGGCATAGCCGCCATAGGTCGAAACCTCGGTCTTGAAGGCCGTTTCGAAATCCTTCTTGAACGCCATGATCGTCGCCTTCTGAGGGTCGTCGGCAGGCACGGCATCGGCGACCAGCAATGCCGAGCCCGGAAGACGAACTCCCTCGGTCGCATCGACGCCGGCCAGATCGATATAGGACCGCGAGTTGACGCCATGCGATTCGTAGAAGGGAAGGGTTATCCCTAGCTCGCGGTAATCCTTGGTCACGATGGCTGCGGCCCGCCCGAAGCCCAGATTGAATACCGCCTGAACCTTGGGGTTTGCTTTGATCTTGGCCAATTGCGTCGTCATGTCGACGTCGTTCGGGACATAGGTCTCATCGGCGGCGATGGTCATTCCCATGGTGGAGGCCAGTTCCTTTGTCGCCTTGCTGGCCGAGAGCCCATAGCCGTCGGTCCCGTAGATCAGGGCAATCTGCCTGATGCCCCTTCGCTTCATGTCGTTGAACACCTGTTCGGTGGCCATCTTGTCGGTGTGTGGCGTCTTGAATACCCAGCGCTTCACCGGCTCGACGATGACCCCGCCGCCGGCAAGGGAGATCATCGGCACTTTGGCTTCCTGCACCTCGGGAACCACCGCCATGGTGTTGCCGGTCAGCGACGGCCCCAGGATGACGTCAACCTTGTCGTTGAATATCAAGCGTTTGGCGAAGGCCGCTGAATTCGCCGCCTTGCTTTCGTCGTCATAGACGATCAACTCCACCTTGCGGCCGAGAACACCGCCCTCGCCGTTGATCCGCTTGACATAGCGCTTGAGCACCTTGGCCTCGGGGTCGCCCAGCAGCGAACCGGGGCCGCTGACCGAAAGAATGGCACCGATACGGATCGGCTCGGCGGCAGCGGCGCCGCCGACATGCAGGGTAAGAGCCGCCACGAAGACCGCCATGGCACGTCTGAAACTGAAGCTGAACATCGCACCCTCCCTTGTTCCGGAGCCTTATTCGCGGCTTCCTGGATTGTTTTGCCTCACATGACGAAACCTCCGCTGGCCAGCAGCACTTCGCCACTGATGTAATCGGATTCCGGGCTGCAGAAGAGATAGGCGGCACCCGCCGCCTCCTCGGGCGTCCCGCCGCGACCAAGGGGAATCATCCGGGTCATGGCGTCGAGCATTTCCGGCTGGACACCCATGCGCACCTCGCGCTCGCCGATATGGGCAACCTCGTCGCCCGAGCCGATGGGCTGCGTCATGCGGGTCTTGATGTAGCCGAAGGCCACCGCGTTGACGTTGACGTTGTAGCGCCCCCATTCCTTGGCCAGGGTCTTCGTCATGCCGATGATCGCCGCTTTCCCCGCCGCATAGCCGAGTTGCCCGGCATTGCCGTAGAGACCGGCGATGGAGCAGATATTGACCACCTTGCGCATGACCATCTGCCCTTCATCCTTTTCGCGCTTGGCCGCCGCGCGAATATGCTCGGAGGCGGCGCGCAGAATGCGGAATGGGGCCGTCGCATGCACGTCCATCATCGCGTACCACTGTTCGTCCGACATCTTCTGCACGACCGAATCCCAGCTGTAGCCGGCGCAATTGACGATGATGTCGAGCCCATGGAACGCCTCGAGGGAGGTGGCCACGAAGCGGTCGCCGAAATCCTTCGCGGTGACGTCGCCGATACAGGTGGCGACCTCGCCGCCTGCGCGGCGGATCCGCGCGGCGGTCTCGCCGGCCGCGCCCTCGTCCAGATCGTTGACCACCACCCTGGCTCCCTCGGCCGCCAGCTTGATGGCGATGGCCTGGCCGATGCCGCGGCCCGATCCGCTGACGATCGCCACCTTCCCGTCCAGTTTCCTCATGTCAGACTCCCATATTTGAAACCATCGGTGCCGCCGGGATCACTCCGGCTTCGGCCAAGGCCGCCCGCTCCGCCGCGGAATATCCCGCTTCGGCAAGCACGTCGGCGGTATGCTCCCCGTATTTCGGGGCGAAGGCGAAATCGCTGGCTGTCCCCGGCTCGTCGACCGCCTTGGGCTGCAGGCGGACGAAGCGCCCGTCGGGAAGGCTGGTCCGGGTGAACTTGCCCTGCAGGGCGTCCATCGCCGCCACCTGGGGAATAGTATGAATCGGCGCATGGGGAATGGTCGCCGCGGCGAAAGCCCCGGCCGCCTCGGCCGTGGTCATCCGGCGGGTCGCCGCGGCGATGTCGGCGTGGATGGCCGCCCGCTCGCGGTGGCGTCCGTCGTTGGTCTTGCGCCCCTCGCCGGCAATCGCCTGAAAGGGCGCCAGCTCGGTCAGGCGCCGCCACTGCACGTCGTTGCCGATGGCAACGAAGATGAAGCCGTCCGCCGTCGGATAGGCGTTGGTCGGAATGAATTTGCGATGTTCGTTGCCCACCCGGGTGATCTCCGACCGATCACAGCCGAAATCGAGCAACGGCAGGGTGGTGATCAGCCAGGACGCCGCCGCCTGCAGCATGGAGACGTGAATCTCGCTGCCGCGACCGGTCTCCGCCCGATCGGCCAAGGCCATGCCGATGGCCGCATAGACCTCGTCTCCGGCCTTCAGATCGATCACCGGCACGCCCGACAGCATGGGCGGCCCCCCGGCATCGCCGGTCAGTTCCATATAGCCGGCCATCGCCTGAAGAATGGGATCATATCCCGGGACATTGGGGTAATCGGGCCCCAGCGCCGAGATACCGGCCCAGATCAGGTCGGGTTTCACCGCGCTCAAGGTAGCGTAGTCGATACCCATGGCCCGGTAACGTCCCGGCAATGTGTTACAGCAGAAGACATCCGCCCCAAGCTCGCCGATGATCCTGTGCAATGCCTGCCGGCCCTTCGAATCCTTGAGATTGAGCGCGATGGACTGCTTGCCCACATTGGGGGCGACGAAATAGGAACGGCGGTCATCGTCGGCGACTTTCGAACCGATGTAGCGGTTGGGATCGCCCGGCAGCATGTCGCCCGTCGGCGTCGCCTCGATTCGGATGACGCGCCACCCCCGGTGGACCAGCCGCAGGGTCGCATAGGGCAGGGAAAGGGCCTGCTCCAGCGACAGGGCGATGCGCTGCCTCGCCATGCGCTTCAGTCCTCGATCGCGCGGAGGGCGCGGTAGACGCGCTCGGGGGTGAAGGGCAGCGAAGTGATCCGCACCCCGGTGGCATTCTCGATGGCGTTGGCCACCGCCGCGGCCATGCAGATGGCCGGCGCCTCGCCAACCCCCTTGGCCCCTTGCGGGCCCTCGCCGTCCTGAGTCTCGACGAAGGAAATGTCCATCTCGGGAATTTCCGGCGCGGTGACCAGCTTGTAATCGCGGAAGTTCGGGTTGCGGCAGACGCCCTCCTCGACCAGCAGGTCTTCGGTAAGCGCATAGCCCTGCCCCATGACGATGCCGCCCTCGATCTGCCCTTCGATCCCCAGGCGGTTAAGGACGCGGCCGACGTCGTGGGCCGCCGTGACTTTGTCCAGACGCACGATCCCGGTGGCCGTATCCACCTCCAGTTCGACGACCTGGGTCGCCCAGGCATAGGCGGCGGAGACGTCGCCCTTGAACTCCTTGTCCTGGTGCTGGCTCGGCGGCTCGTAGTAGTGGGAGGTGATGACCAGCTCGGCCTTGTCGGAGAAATGCAGCGATCGCAGCATCTTGGCCAGCGGCATGAGCAGCTGGCCGTCTTCGGACCGCACGATCGCGCCCTGGCGCAGATCAAGTTGCTCGGCCGCCAGATTGGTCACCTTGGCGGCCGCCAGGAGGATCTTCTCGCGAGCCTTGCGGGCCGCCCCGATGGCCGAGTTGCCGGCGATGAAGGTGGTTCGGCTGGCATGGACGCCGACATCCCAGGGGGTAATGTCGGTATCGTTGTTGACCACCGTCACCGCATCAAGGGGCACGCCCAGCTCTTCGCAGACCAACTGGGCGAGGACCGTCTCCGACCCCTGGCCGATCTCCGAAGCGCCGGTGATCAGCGTGACATGAGCGAAATCATCGAGCTTGAGAATGGTGCCGCAGCCGTCGGACGGGTAGATCTTGGCGCCGCCCCCCACATGCAGCATCGACGCGATGCCGATGCCGCGCTTGACCGTTCCCGGCTGTCGGCGTTCGGCCTCGTATTGCCGGCGCTTGTCGGCGTAATCACTGCGCCGGGCGGCGATGGTCAAACAGTCCTTGAAGCCGCAGCTCTTGAAATGCATGCCCTGCGGCGTCACCTCGCCCGGCTCCTGGGCGTTCTTCAGGCGGAAGTCCAGCGGGTCCATGCCGACCAGGGCGGCCAGCTTGTCCATATGCTGCTCCACCGCAAAGGTCGCCTGCAGATTGCCGTAGCCGCGGAACGACCCGGCGTAAGGGTTGTTGGTGTAAACCGCCTCGGTGAAATAGTCGCAGTGGGGCACCCGGTAGAGCGAGGAGAAGGTCTGCATCATGACGAACGGCGTCGTAGCGCCCCACGAAGTATAGGCCCCGTTGTCGTGCAGCGTGCGGACGGTGCGGAAGGTCAATGTCCCGTCCTTCCTGGCGCCCGAACGCAACCTCAGGATCACCGGCTGGCGGGTGGGCGACGCCAGGAACTCTTCTTCGCGGCTGAACACCAGCTTGACCGGCCGGCCGGTCTTTTTGGCGAGGAAGATGCAAATCGGCTCGAACGGATAGATATCCAGCTTGCTGCCGAAGCCTCCGCCGATCGGCGGCTGGATGATGCGGATACGGCCGGGATCGATGCCCAGCAACTCGGCGAACTCGCGCTTGTGCAGGAACGGCACCTGGGTGTTCGAGTAAAGCGTCAGGTTGCCCGATGGCTCGAACTCGGCGATGACGCCCGACACGCCCATGCAGCAATGAGTCACGTAATGCAGGGAGAACTCGTCTTCGACGACGAAGTCCGATTCGGCTTCTCCCTCCGCCACGTCGCCGTTCTGATAGGTAAAGGTCATCGCCACATTGTCGGCGGCGCGGTCATGGAGGATCGGGGCGCCCGGCTGCTTTGACAGGCGGGGATCGACCAGCGGCGGCAAATCTTCGTAGGTGACCTCGATCAGCCCCAGGGCGGCCTCGGCGATCTCCGGACTCTCGGCGGCGACGGCGGCGATTTCATCGCGATAGCTGCGGACCCGGTCGGTCTTCAGCGGAAGCTGGTCCTTGTTGACGCCGATCGGGCGCTGTTCGGGAACATCCGCCGCGGTGATCACGCAATGGACGCCCGGCAGCGCCGCCGCCTTGGCCGTGTCGATCGACAGGATGCGCGCATGCAGGCGCGACGAACGCAGGATCTTCGCATGAAGCTGGCCGGGCAGGTCGATGTCCTGGATGTAGCGCGTCTGGCCGCTGGCCTTTTCCGGCGCATCCAGCTTGGGAATCCGCCTGCCGATGAGTGACTGCCTGGCCACCGTGACCGGACTCATGGCGCCACCTTCCCGCCGGCGTCGGCCACGGCGACCACCGCGTCGACGATCTTCTTGTAGCCGGTACAGCGGCACAGATTGCCCTCGAGGCCGCGCTTGATGGCCTGCCGGTCGGCATGCGGATCACGGCTCAGCACGTGACTGGCCTGCACCACCATGCCGGGGGTACAGAAGCCGCATTGGACGCCGCCGTGCTCGACCAGAGACTCGCGCAGCGGCTGCCACTGTGCGTCGGCCGCGATGCCTTCGATGGTCGTCACCTGACGGCCGTCGCAGTCAACGGCGAACATGACGCAGGAGTTCACCGACCGGCCATCCACCAGGATGGTGCAGGCGCCGCATTCCCCCTCGCCGCAGCCGTATTTGGTGCCGGTCAGATGCAGCACATCGCGCAGCATCGCCAGGGCGGTCATCGTGACCGGCACGCTGACCTGTCGTGCGACGCCGTTCAGGGTAAAGCGGATCTCACGCAGCAGCGACATGGCTCAGCACCTCTTTGGTCAGATTGTGGATCATTTGACGGCGGTACCAGGCGGTGGCGCGTACGTCGTCGATGGGCGTCACCTCGTCGTGCGCCACTTCCGCCGCCGCGTCGATCACCGCTTTCGCCAAGGGGCGGCCATCCAGCGTCGCCTCGGTCCGCGGCCCGCGGATCGGCCGCGGAGCCACCGCGCCGAAGGCGACGCGCACGTCTTCCGCGGCGCCACCCCGTACCACCGCGCCGACCGCCACCGACACCGTCGAGATATCGAGCGCCGGCCGCGTCCCCAGCTTGGCGAATCGGGCACGGAAGCCATCCGGCGGAACCGGCACCGCCACGGCGGTGAGCAACTCCTCGGGCCGCCTGGCTGTCCGCCCCGGGCCGAGCAGGAAATCGCGCAAGGGCACGCGTCTGGTGACCAGGCGGCCTCCCGCCTTGCTGGCCAGTTCGACCTCGGCATTCAGCACCAGCAGCGGCACCAGGGTGTCGCCGGCCGGCGAGGCATTGCAGATGTTGCCGCCGATCGTTCCCATGTTGCGGATCTGGCCACTGGCGAATTGATCGGCGGCCTGCCACAGCACGGGAAGGCGGCGGCCAACAGTATCGAGCTCCAGAAGGTCGGCGATGCTGGTCAAGGCGCCGATGCGGATCATCCCATCCGCCTCGGCTACGCCCATCAGTTCGGGTATCCGCCGGATGTTCATCAACACTTTGCCGAAGGAGACGCGCCCGGCCTTGGATTGGGGCATCAGATCGGTGCCGCCGGCCAGGATGGTGACCGCCCCGCCGCGCAGGATCTCGGCCGCCGTTTCCACATCCCGGGGAACCTCGTAGCGTTCGATGGCAGACATGCTCGTCCTTCCTATTAAAATCGGATCGGCTCCCGATAGCGTCCGTAGACATCGACCAGGGCCCGGGTCATCTCGCCCACCGTGGCATAGGCTTTCACCGCCTCCATCAGAGCCGGCATGACGTTGTGCCCGGCCCGGGCGTCGGCGCGCAGCCTGCCGAGGCAGGCCTCGACGGCCGACCCGTCCCGGCTGTTGCGGACCTCGGCCAGGCTGGCGATCTGCAATCGGGCGTCGTCCTCGTCATAGGGGTGGAACTCCACCGGCTTGTCGTCTTCCTCGACCCGATAGCAGTTGACCCCGACCTTGGGAAAAGTGCCCGCCTCGATAGCCCGCTGCATGCGGTAGGCCTGGGCTGAAACCTCGGCCTGGATGACGCCCTCGGAGATCAGTTTGACGATCCCGCCACGGGTGTCGACCTCGGCCATCACCGTGCTGATCTCGTCGCGCATCTGGTTTGTCAGGGTCTCGACATAATAGGAGCCGGCCAGCGGATCGACCGTGTCGCACAACCCCATTTCCTCGATCAGCAGTTGCATGGTCCTGAGACTGACGCGGGCCGAGTATTCGGTCGGGATGGTATAGGCCTCGTCATACGAGCACAGCGCCATGGTCTGCGTCCCGGAAAGGGCACTGATCAGCGCATAGTAGGCACCCCGAACAATGTTAAGCTCGGGCTGCTCGAAGGTCAGTCCCCCGCCGCCGCCGCCGGCGATCATGCGCAGCCACATCGACTCGGGTTGGGCGGCGCCGTACTCCTCCTTCATGATTTTCGCCCACAAGCCGCGGGCCGCGCGGAACTTGCAGACCTGCTCGAAGATGTTGCCGAAGATGTTGAGGTTGTATGACAGGCGGCCGGCGAACTCGTCGATGTGGAGGCCCCGCTTCAGCGCCTCGTCGGCATAGGCCTTGGCGATGCAGAAGGCGTAGGCGATCTCCTGCACCGGCGTCGCGCCCGACTCTCGGATGTGATAGCCGCAAACGCTGACCGGCGTATATCTGGGCGCCTCCTGGGCGCAGTATTCGATGGTGTCACCCACCAGCTTGACCGACGGCTCGACCGGGAAGATCCAGGTGCCGCGCCCCACATATTCCTTGAGAATATCGTTCTGCGCGGTGCCGCGCAGCTGCTTCAGGTCATAGCCCCGCTTCTCGGCCATCGCCAGGTACATGGCGATCAGAATGGCCGCCGAGCCGTTGATGGTCAGCGACACGGTGATCTGTTCCAGGTCGATGCCGTCGAAGGCGATTTCCACGTCGCGCAGCGAATCGACCGCCATGCCGACCCGCCCCACTTCGCCTTCGGCCAGCGGGTCGTCGGAATCAAGTCCGCATTGGGTCGGCAGGTCGAACGCTACGTTGAGGCCGGTCTGGCCGTTGGCGATCAGGAAGTGGAATCGCTTGTTGGTCTCGTGCGGATTGCCGAATCCGGCATACTGCCGCATGGTCCACGGCCGCTTGCGATACATCAGCGGGTGGATGCCACGGGTAAACGGGTATTCCCCTGGCAGGCCAAGCATGGACAGGCCGCCCGTGGCCTCGACATCGGCGGCGGTATAGACCGGCTGGATGGGAATGCCCGATTCGTTGACTACGGGCCGCAGGTCCTTGGCTTTGCGGTCACTCATGACAGGTTGGCCTTGATGAAGGTGACGATGTCGTCCAGCTTCGAGCCGGTAGCGAAGATTCCGCCCACGCCCAGGGCCCGCAGCGCCTCGTGGTCCTGCTTGGGGATGTTGCCGCCGACCAGCCACAGCCGGTCGGTCAGCCCGTGCTGCTCCAGCAAGACCCGCAGCTTGCGGCAGAATGGCAGGTGGGAGCCGGCCATCGAGGACAGGCCGATGACGTCCACTCCCTCTTCCAGGGCGGCATTGGCCACGGCTTCCGGCGTCTGCCGCAGGCCGGTGTAGATCACCTCGAAACCGGCATCCATCAGCGCCCGGACCACGACCTTGGCCCCCTGGTCATGGCCGTCGAGTCCCGGCTTGGCGAGCAGCACCCTGATTCTGCGTTCCATGCGGATCACCCCTCCAGTTCCTTGGCGATGACCAGTTTGAGGATTTCCGAGGTGCCGCCGCCGATCAACGTGAAGCGGACGTCGCGCAGAAAGCGCTGCACCGGATATTCCATGGCGAAGCCGTATGAGGCCAGCACGCGGGCCGCCTGATCGCAAAGCGACGCCGCCGTTTCGGTGGCGAACAGCTTGGCCATGGCGGCCTCCTTGTGATGGGGCAGGCCCTGATCGAGCCGCCAGGCGGCATAGCGGACGAACTGGCTGGCCGCTTCCAGCCCCGTCGCCATCTCCGCCAGCTTCATCTGCACCGCCTGGAAGCGGTTGATCGGCTTGCCGAATTGCTGGCGTTCGCCGGCATAGCGCACCGCCTCGTCGAGGGCTGCGCGCCCCACCCCCAGGGCAATGGCGCCGGTGATGATGCGGATCTCGGCCAGCAGCTTTTTCAGATGCCGCTCGCCGTCGCCGACCTCGCGACTGAGGCAATGGCTGTCGGGGACGAAGCAATCGTCGAGCGCCACCTCGGAGGTGGGCAGCGCCCACACCCCCATCTTGTGGATCGGCCGGCCCACCTTGAGCCCGGCGAAATGCTTCTCGACCAGGAAAATGGTCAGCTTCCGCTCGTCGCCGGCCTTGGCGAAGACGGTGAAAAAATCAGCCACGGGAGCCGAGGTGATCCAGGTCTTCCGCCCGTTGAGCCGCCACCCGCCGTCCGTCTTGACCGCGGTGGTGGCGATGCCGGCCAGATCGCTGCCGGCATTGGGCTCGGTCATGCAGATGGCGCCCACCGCCTCGCCCTTTAGCGCCGGCATGAAGAGCCGCTGGCGAATATCCTCGCCGCCCAGCATATGGAGAAACTTGGTGCCCATCAGCGACTGCATGGCGGCGGCGCCCGCCACCGACACCGAGCCGCGGGCGATCTCGGCCAGGGCCAGGCAGAAGGACAGCAGGTCGGCGCCGGCCCCGCCATCGGCCTCGGGATAGCGCATGCCGAACAGGCCGAGGCCGGCCAGCCGGCGGAAGATCTCCCAGGGAAAGGCATGAGCTTCGTCCAGGGCGGCGGCCTTGGGCGCGATCTCGCGATCGCTGAAGCGGGCGAACGTCTCCTGGATCGCCGCCTGGTGGTCGGCTAAGCGGAAATCCATCCTTATGCCTCCCGCCAGCCGTATTTTTTTGCCGCCGCCGGCGGCGAAATGACGCCGTCGCGCACCTCGCGGGCCAGCAACTCACGGTCGCGCAGGGCGGGGTCGCCATAGCCGCCGCCGCCGCCGGCGATCTGGTGGTAGACGGTGCCTTTCGGCACACCGCGGATCAGGTCCTTGTTCTTCGGCACCACGCGGCTGCCGTCGGGATAGGTCAGTTCGATCAGGTTGAGGCTGCCGTCGCCACCACCGAACAGACCGAACGCCGGCTCGAAATCCCCGTCGCCGAAGGTCACCAACTGGGTATCGTCGGAACCGATGACGAAGAGCGTCTCGACGCCCAGCCCACCGCGCCAGCGCCCCGCTCCGGCCGAGTCGGTCATGTATTCGTGCTTGATCAGCCGGTGGGGCGTCGTCTGCTCGAACATCTCGTAGTCCTGGTCGAGGAGGCCCCCCGACGCGTCGATCATGCCGATGTGGTCGTAGCCATCGGTCCCCAGCATGGCGCCCGAGCCGCCCTTCAGGCCCATGAACCCGATATCCACGTATTTCTCGCCCTTGCCCGGATCGATGCCGGTGGTGAGCGAGCAGAGCAGGTTGTTCCAGCCGGCGGTCACCCGATCGGGGATCACCGGCGCCAGGGCACGGATGATGGCGTCGGCGTTGGGCGGGCAGAGGTGGTTGCCGAAGGTGGTGGCCTTCGGGTAGCTGGCGTTGAGGATGGTGCCCTCGGGGATGACGATCTCGATCGGCTGGAGCATCCCTTCGTTATGGGGCATGTCGGGATTGACCATCTGCAGCAGGGTCAGCACCGTCGCCGAGGCCGAGGAGGTGAAGGTACCGTTGACGAAGCCGTTGGTCTGCGCGTCGGTGTCGCTGTAATCGAAGCGGATGCGCTGCCCCTCGACGGCGATCTTCACCCGGATGGTGAACTTCGTCCCGTCGTGGTGGCCGTCGTAATAGACATAGCCTTCGCCGCGATAGATGCCGGGTGGGATCTTGGCGATCTCGGCCTCCATCATCCGGCGGGTCGCCTCGAACAGCGCCCGCTTGTGCGCCTTGAAGCTGTCCAGCCCGTATTTCCCGAGCAGCTCCAGCATGCGGCGCTCGCCAACGGTGCAGGCGCCCATCTGGGCCCGCATGTCGTGCTGGACGATATCCAGGCGGATATTGGCGAAAATCAGGTCCCAGACATCCTTGCGGAACTTGCCCTTGTCCCACAGCTTCACCGGGGGGATGCGCAGCGCCTCCTGCCACACCTCGGTGGCATTGGGATTGTAGCCGCCGGCTACAGCGCCACCGATATCGGCCTGATGACCCTTGACCGCCGACCAGGCGACCAGCTGGCCTTCGAAGAAAATCGGCTTGTAGACCGCGACGTCGTTGTTCTGGTTTCCCATACTGAAGACGTCGTTATGGAAAATCACGTCGCCAGGGTGGATGTCATCACCGAAATACTCGATGATATACTTGCACACTGGTGCCAGCGAGAAGGCCAGAATTGGAAGATTCTCTGTCTGCTCCAGCATAGCGCCATCGGCATCGTACAGCCCAGTGACGAAGTCTTTGGCTTCGCACAGGATGGGAGAGCGCGTCGACTTCTGCACCGAAATGGACATCTCATCGGTGATCGACTTGAAGGTCCGCGCATAAACTGACAGCAGGATGGGATCGACACTGCTCATGGCGGTCACTCGCTAACCATAACCGCCGCGCTCGAGGCGCAGTCGGCGTCGATAACAGAGGCGACCAGATCGGCGCGGTCCTTGCGGTAGACCACGAACGACCCGTAGGCGTCGCAGACACAGTCGTAGCGGGCGCTGACGAAGACCGCCGTGGTCACCTGCTCGATCATCGCCGGACCGCTGATCCGGTTACCGTAGCGCAGCGCGTGACCGTCGTAGACGGGTACCTCGCGGAAGGTGTTTTCCTCGGGGATGTAGACCTGGCGCCGGTGTTTGAGCGCGCGCTCGGCCGACCGCCCGCTCGGTGTTTCGCGGGCGAAAGCCGGCTTGGCCGTGCGGCCGATCGCCTGGAGGCGAACGTTGATGATCTCCACCGGCACCGCCTGCTCTTCCAGGGAATAGCCGAACATCCGATTATGTTCGGCATGGAAGGCGGCGGCGATGGCCGCTTCGTCACGCCGGCGAAGCGCCTCTTCCGGCACCACGAAGCTGACCTCATGGTACTGCTTGACGTAACGGCAGTCGAACTTGACGTGCCGGCGCCGGCTTTCGGGAGGAATGCGCTCCTCGTCCAGCAGCCGGTCCCCTTCCCGCCCCAGAGCCTCGACAAGGCCTTCCAGGCGGGGCCAGTCGAGGCTGTCGAGGCGAGCGACGAATGTACGAACCAGGTCGTGCTTGAGGTCGCTCATCAGCATGCCGAAGGCGCATAGAATTGACGAGGTGCGCGGCACGATCTGCAGCGGGATATCCAACTCGTCGCAGATCAGGCAGGAATGGATGGGCCCGGCACCACCGGCCACCACCATCGGGAACTCCCGCGGATCGAAGCCGCGTTTAATCGTCACCTCGCGCACCCCTTGCGCCATGTTGGTGCAGATGATGCGATACATCCCGGCCGCCGCCGCCTCGACCGGCAGGCCGAGAGGCTTGGCGATGTGCTCCTCGATGGCCCGCTCGGCGGCGGCGCGGTCCAGCGCCATCTTGCCGCCGGCGAAATAGCCGGGATCCAGATAGCCGAGAACGAGGTTCGCGTCGGTCGAGGCGGGGCGCCTTCCACCGCGACCGTAGCAGGCCGGGCCGGGCGCCGCCCCGGCACTCTGCGGGCCCATCCGCAACAGCCCGCCTTCGTCAATCCAGCCGATCGAACCGCCGCCGGCGCCGATGGTATGGATGCCCAGCATGGGTAAGGCGATGCGGTGCCGGGCAATCTCGCCCTCGTTGACCATGATCGGCGCGTCGACGGCCAGCGAAGCCTCGAAGCTGGTGCCGCCCATGTCGACGGTGATGCAGCGGTCGTGGCCATGGGCGCGGGCATAGAACATGCCGGCTCCGGGGCCGGCGGCCGGTCCCGACAGCAGGGTCAGCGCAGCCTTCTCGCGGGCCACGGCGGGAGCCATGACGCCGCCGTTCGACTGCATGATCAGCAGCAGCCCGGCGAAGCCGATCTCCTGCAAGCGGCCAAGAAGCTGGTCGAGGTAATGACTGAGCTTGGGTCCGACATAGGAGTTCAGGACCGTCGTGCTGACCCGTTCATAGAAGCGGATGGACGGCAGCAGATCACTCGACACCGTCAGATAGGCGCCCGGCAGTTCGCGGCGCACCAGTTCGGCCGCCAGGTGCTCATGCTCGGCATTGGCAAAGGAATTCATGAAGCAGATGGCGACCGCCTCGACCTTTTCCGCTCGGAACAGGTCGATGGCGGCGCGGATGTCGGCCAGTTCCAGGGGCTCCACTTGGCAGCCGTCACGGTCCAGCCGGCCGCCGATGCCTTGGCGCAAATAGCGCGGCACCAGCGGAGGCACGTTGGTGAACCGGTTGTTGTACTGCTCTTCGCGGATCCCGCGCCGCATCTCGAGCGCGTCGCGCAGCCCGGCGGTGGTGAGCAGCGCCGTCCTGGCGCCGGTGCCGGTCAGGGTGGCGTTGGTGGTCACCGTGGTCCCGTGGACGATGGTGTCGATCGAACGGGCCAGTTCCCCCAGACTCATCGGCGGATCCATGGCGGCGGCGATCTCGGCCAGTCCGTCGACCACCGCGATGGAAGGATCCTCGGGCGTCGAGAGGGTCTTGAAGATGCTCGGTTCGCCCCCGTCCCGGATGACCAGAAAGTCGGTGAAGGTCCCCCCGACGTCGATGCCGATGTTAAGCCGCATTCTTGACACCTTGATAGCTGGCGGTGATGCGAACGGTGATGGAAATCATGGGCTCCCGGTCTCCATCGCCTTCGGCAGCATCCGGCGGATTTCGTCCTTCCTCAGCTTGCCGAGCGCATTGCGCGGCAGACGATCGACGAACACCACGTCGCGGGGATGCTTGTAGCGGGCCACCCGGCCGGCGAAGAGGTTCAGCACGTCGGCCGCCGTCAACGACGCGTCGCGCGGCACCACCACGGCCACCACCTCCTCCCCCCAAAAATCATCCGGCCGGCCGACCACCGCCGCTTCAAGGATACGCGGGCATTCCGCCAGGATGCTCTCAAGGGCGGCAGGGTAGATGTTCTCGCCGCCGGAAATGATCATGTCCTTCTTGCGGCCGTCGACGTAGAGATAGCCATCCTCGTCGAAATGCCCCACATCGCCGGTACAGAACCAGCCGTCGCGCAGGGCCTGGGCGGTTGCCCGGGTGTCGTTCCAATAGCCGCCGGTGACGTTCGGCCCCTTCACCAGGATCTCGCCCGAGGTGCCGCTGGGCAGGTCGGCGCCATCGAGGTCGACGACGCGGACGCTGCAGTGAATCGCCTCGCGGCCGGCCGAGCCCAGCTTGACCTTGGCATCGTCGATGCGCTGGAAGGCGGCCAGGGGGCCGGTCTCGGTCGATCCGTAAACCTGGATGAGTGGGATCCCACGGTCCTGCACCTGGCGGATCAGGGCCTCGGGGACCACTGACGAGCCCGTGGTGATGCAACGCAGCGACGACAGATCGGCGGTAGCCCATCGGGGATGATCGATGAGCACGCGGATCTGCGTCGGCACCAGGACCGTCAGCGTTGGCCGGAAATCCCGGATGGCGTCGAAGGTGGCGTCGGCATCGAATTTCGGATGCAGCATCACCGTCGCGCCGGCGTGCAGGGCGGGAAGCGTCTGGATGTTGAGACCGCCGACGTGGAACAGCGGCAATGTGGTCAGCACACGGTCGCCGCTCACCAGATCGTGCATATGCGTGCTGTTGACGGCGTTGAAGAACAGGTTGTTCTGGGTAAGCACCGCACCTTTCGGCGCGCCGGTGGTGCCAGAGGTGTAGCAGATCACCACCGGATCGTCGGCCTCGGCTCCCTGCCACCCCTGGACCAGGCGATCGCCTTCCGCCATCAGCGTGTCGTAATGCACCCAGCCGGGATGGGCATCGCCCACCACGACGCGGCGGAAGGAATCGCCGGGCCGACAGACCCCTTCGGTCGCCTCGCGGAAGCCACTTTCGACAAACAGCGCCCGTGGCGTGGCGTCGTCCAGCATCAGCCGGTGTTCCGGCGGCGCCAGGCGCCAGTTCAGCGGCAAGAAGATGGCCCGCAGCCGCGCACAGGCGAACAGCAGCGCCACGGCGGCGCCGTGGTTGTAGCCCAGCCAGGCGACCCGGTCGCCCCGCTGCACGCCGAGCCGATGGCGGAGAACGGCCGCCAGCCGGTCGATGCGGCCGGCCAGGGCCCGATAGGTCATCTCTTCTCCGGCGAAAGCAAGTGCGGGTTTGCCCGGAGCGAACCCGGCCCAGCGATCGACCCAGCCGGAGAGGTCCATGGCGCTCACCCCTGCCCGCCGTCGGTGACCCGGAGGACCACGGCCATCGCCGTGTCGCCGGCGGCACAGCCGGTGAACAAGCCGGTACCGCCGCCCCGGATGGCCAGTTCCTCGATCAACTCGATGACCGAACGCAAGCCCATCGGGGCCTGCGGGTGGCCCCAGATCAGGGAGCTGCCATAATTGTTGATGGTCGCCGCTGCTCGGCCGGTTTCCTTGGCGAATACCAGGTCGTTGACGGCGAATGGATTGTGGATCTTGACCGCATCCACTTCGCCCATGGCCAGGCCGGCCACCTCCAGGGCGCGACGGGCGGCGGGAACTGTCGCCTCGGGCATATAGGCCAACTCGGCACGGGCCAAGCCGAAGCCCAGCAGCCGGATGGAGATGGACCGATCGACGCTGAGTTCCCGCGCCCGCCGACTGGTCGTGACAATGATCGCGGCATTGCCGTCGGCGGGATGGGTCTGTCCACCGTAGGTGACCGTGCCGCCGGGGATGACCGGCTTCAGGCGGGCCAATCCCTCGGCAGTCGACGCCACCACCCCCGCATCGCCGGTCAGGGTTCCGGCGGTGCGGCGTAGATCGGCGGTCGGCACTTCGAACGGCAGGGTCATGAAGCGGCGCAGAAATGCGGCATCGTCGGCGGTGGCGGCCTGATACTGTTGCTGACGCAGCAGCACGATTTCATGCTGCTGCGCCGTATTGAAGCCGTGCCGGGCGGCGCAATTCTCCGCCGTCTGCACCATCGCGTGCGGGCCCAGCGGGTCGCAGGCGAAATTCTCCAGCACCCAGTCCTCGGCCACACCGGTACCGCCGGGCCTGGATGGTGCGGGATAGTAAATGTGCGGGCCATTGGAGGTGCGGTCGCAGGCGATGGCCAGGGCCGTCGACGCCATCCCGGCGGCGATCTCCTGGGTCGCCGCCAACAGGCAGCGCACCGAGGTGGCGCAGGCCTGGGAAACCGTCGGTCCGCCCACCCGGGGGGCGCCGATCAACCCGGCCAGCCATGGAAGACCATAGAATGAATGTTGCTGCGGCACCGTCAGGCCGAGCACACCATAATCGAAGACCTGCGGATCGATCCGCCGGCGGGCCAACTCGGCCCGCGCCACGTGGGCGGCGAATTGTACGGCATGCAGACCCGCGAAATCGCCCTGCCAACGGACGAACGGCGTGCTCCAGTAAGCGCCGTAAGGAATTTCCGCCATCGTCGCCATGATCTTCACCTCCACGCCGGTCCTTAAGGCAACGCCACCGTCGCCTGGCCGACCAGGGTCTGTTGGCCATTCTGATTGATCGCCGAAAGATCGAGATCGACCAGGGATTCTCCGCCTTCCACCCGCTTGGCGGTCACCACGCCACGGCAGGTGATCACGTCGCCGGGGAAGGCCATGGCGGAAAACCGCGCCGACAGATGCCGGATCTGTCGTTGCGGCACCCATCGGGTCAGCAGCTGCCCGAGAAAGGCCATGGTCAGCATGCCATGGGCGATCACCCCCGGCAGGCCGCCGCCCTTGGCCGCCTGCTCGTCCACATGGATGGGGTTGTGGTCGGCCGAGGCGGCGGCGAACAGGGCCAGCTGCAGCGGCGTGATCACCGGCTTGGTAAGGTCCCGGATGGCATCACCGACTTCAATTTCGGCAAATCCGATCGGCTTCGACATGTCGCCCCCTAGCCGTTGCGCACGACGATTGTCGTCCGCAGATCGCAGACCGGCTCGTCCCGCTGGTTGGTCAACCGGGTCTCGGTAACGATGAAGAGCAGTGCTCCGCCCTTCTTCTCGTACATGTCGACGATCTTCTGCCGGCCGCTGATGACATCGCCGGCACAGATCTCGCCGCGAAAGGCGAATGACTGGTCGCCGTGGACGGAGCGGGTCTTGTCGATGCCCAGGTCTTCCAGCACCAGAAAGGGCTGGTTGGCCTCCATGGCGATGGTGAAGGGAAAGGTGGGCGGCGCCGGCAAGGACCGGTAGCCGGCCACCCGCGCGGCCTTTTCGTCGAGGTAGATGGGATCGGTCTCACCGATCGCCTTGGCGAAAAGCCGGAGGCGACCTTTCTCGATCTCCATGGCAAAGGAGTCGTACTCCTTGCCGATGAAGCTGGCGTCGAACATTTCGCTCCCTCTCCGCCGAGGTTGTCCCCGGTCACTTGTGCAGTCTTCGAACGATAGACCAATTTTACGCCTCCGTAATCTAAATTTTTACATAGGCGTAAATTTTTTAGTGTGGCGTTTTGGGGTGCGGAGGGATATTGTCCAGACAGATTCTACGGGTGTATAAAATCTCACCCGGCCATGCGAGAGGCCTTGCCGAAGCCAATGAGTCGACGTCTTGAGATTCTGCGCCGGGCCACCGAGGTCTTCGAGCGCCAGGGGGTCAACCGGACCTCGCTTGAAGACATCGCGAAAGCGGTCGGCATCAAACGTGAAGCCATTTACTACTACTTCAAAGGCCGCGCCGAGATTCTGCTGCGCATCATCCTGCCCCAAAGCTCGCGGCTGGTCTTCGGCCTGAAAGCCATCCTGGACGGAACGCAGAGCGCAAGAGCGAAGCTCCGCGCGGCGATGCAGAACCACCTCGAGTCGTTCAATCCCAATTATCTCGAGATGGCGGTGGCCCTGCGCGAGAAGCCCTTCTCCGAGGAAGAGGACAAGCTCGAGGAGTTGCGCAAGGTCTGGCGGGAATACGATGCCCTGTGGGTCGACCTGGTCCGGCAAGGCCAGGCCGAAGGGGTGTTCCGCCCCGATCTTGACCCGAAAGTCGTCGCCTATGGCCTTCTCGGCATGTGCAACTGGCTCGCCCGCTGGTTCGATCCGGCAAAGTCGATCAGCATCGATACGATCATCGAGACATTCTTCACCATGAGCGCCGACGGCCTCTGCATCCCGGCCGAGCGACATTTGACCGAGGATTCGGGCGAGCCGGCCGAATGCTCGTTCCTTCGGTGAAGCCGTCGCATCAGCCGGCCGTCGCACAGCCCTTCTCGGCGGCGACCATGGCGGCAATCTTGGCCCGCAATTCGCGCCGCAGGATCTTGCCCGCCGGGCTGATGGGGAACTCCTCGACCAGTTCGAGCCGTTCCGGCAGCTTGAACCTGGCGATATTGCGGCCGATCAGGAAATTCTTCAGTTCCTCGAAGTCCAGGCGATGCCCCGGCTCGGTGATGACGAAGGCGCAGCCCTTCTCGCCATAGGTGTCATCCGGCATGGCGACAACGCAAACGGCCTGCACCGCGGGATGGGCCAGGATATAATTCTCAACTTCCTCGCAGCTGATCTTTTCGCCACCGCGATTGATCAGATCCTTCTTGCGGCCCTCGACATAGAGGTAGCCGTCGACCCGACGGACGATGTCGCCCATGCGGTAGAAGCCGTCCTCGGTAAAAGCCTGCCTGTTGGCGTCCGGCGCATTGTAATAGCCGCGAATGGTATAAGGTCCGCGGGCGAGCAATTCTCCCGCCTCGCCATCCCGGACATCCCTGCCCTCGGCATCGACGATGCGGATTTCATCGTCCGGCGAGACCGGCTGGCCGGCGCTGTGGAGCCGTATCGGCTCCGGGTCGCCGGGCCGCGTCTTGCACAGCAGACCTTCGCCCGTGCCGAAGCTTTCCATGAAAATGCAGCCGAACCGTTCTTCCACCCGCTTGCGCAATTCGGGCACCAGTTTGGCACCGCCGTTCATGAGGTATTTCAGCCTGCTGAAATCGTGCTTCCCGACCAGCGGAGAATTGAGCCAGGCGGTGACCAGCGGCACGGCCGTGCTGACCAGCGTCACCCCCTCCCGCTCGATCAACGGAAACACCGTCTCGGGCGCGGTGCCGGGCGACACAACGACCGTCCCCCCCACTGAAAACGTGCCGAGAATGCCGGGGCAGGCCAGGGTGAAGTTGTGTGCCATCGGCAGCACGGCCAGATACACCATATCCCGATGGAAGCCGCACACTCTGGCGCTTTCCCGAAAATTGTAGGCGTAATCGTCGTGCGTGCGGGGAATCATTTTCGGGATCGCCGTCGTGCCGCCGGACAACAGCATCAGCGCCACTTCGCCCGCGTCGGGCCGTCGGGCAGCCAGAATCGCCGCCATCTCCCCCGGCTCGACGTCGATCTCGGCCAGGCGCCGAAGATCCACCTGGCCCCGGCCCGGGTCGCCCATCACGTAGACGCCCTTCACGCTCGGGCAGACGGGAACCAGCGCAGCGGCCATGTCGCGGTAATCGAAGCCACGCACGACATCGGCAATGAAGTAGGCGGTCGCTCCGCTGTGATCGATGAAATGGCTGATCTCGGTGGCGCGGTGCGCGGGCAATGCCATCACCGGGATCACCCCCGCCTTCAGAAGAGCCAGAAAGACGATCGGCAACCCGGCGCTGTTGGGCAGTTGGAACACCACCCGATCACGCGGCGCCAAGCCTTGCCGGACGAAGGCACAAGCCAGGCGGTCAACCCTGGTGCCGAGTTCCGCATAGGTGATGCGGATGTCGCCCTCGACCAGCGCGATCTTGTCGGGAACCGCGCGGATGGTGCGGGCCAGCGCTTCCGGGATGGTCAAGCCTTGCCAATATCCCTTGGCCCGATAACGGCCGGCATAGTCTTCCGGGTAGGGCGTACAGCCGCTCAGCATGATGTCACCTCCCTTCCTCGGCGCAGGAACGGCCTATTCTTCTTTGTCTTCCTTGTCTTCTTTCTCTTCATTGACGACGATGCCCTTTTCCCGGTGGAATCGGGCGATTTCGTCATTGAAACGCGTCACTTCCTCGGGCGGAACCGGTGCCCCGCACTCATAGCAGGACATGGTCCGCCGATCGAACCAGCGGCATCCGCATTCGTCGCAGGCCAGTTCCGGGCCACCCCGGGGATTGTGGAAGATCATCGCGCGCCCCGCCCCCTCACCGCTCCGGACCGGCAGCATTGCGGTAGATACGTCGCAGCATGCTGTGCAGCAGGCGGATTTCCTCGGCCGTCAGACCCGCCTGGGCGGCCCTTTCGTCACGTAGCGCAAGGGGGATCAACTGGTCGGTGAGGGCCCTTCCGGCCGTACTAAGGGTCACCACGACGGCGCGGCCATCCAACCGATTACGGGTGCGGCTGACCAGCCCTTGGCCGTCCATCGCCACCAGCAGACGGGACAAGGTGGACTGCTCGATGCTGGTCTCCTCGACCAGGTCGATGATCCGCTGCTCCCCTTTGTGCCAGAGCACTGCCATCACCCGCCACTTCGGCAGGGTCAGACCGAACCGTCGCAGTTCGTCGGAGAAGATCGACGCCAGGCGCGAGCCGGCCCGATTGAGCAGATAGGGTAGGAAGCAGTTCAGGTCGAACGAAAGACCGCTCCCTTCGGCGTCGACCGCCGCCGGCCCGATCGGCCGCTCGACCATGGTGTCGGCGGCCGGCGTCATTTCATTGGCTCCGCTCCGACGACGGCTCAACGGCAGGCCCCCATGAAAGGAACGCCGATCGTATCGAGCACGTCCTCGTACCCGGCGGCGATCAGGGCGCAGCGCCGCTTCAGCACGTAGCACACGATGTTGCCGCGCCGCACCAGTTGCTTCACCGCCGGCAGGGCATCGGCGG
Source organism: Pseudomonadota bacterium (assembly GCA_021781575.1). Taxonomy (GTDB): domain Bacteria; phylum Pseudomonadota; class Alphaproteobacteria; order Rhodospirillales; family Magnetospirillaceae; genus DUZF01. The sequence goes on along the minus strand of JAJXWP010000007.1, from coordinate 10,529 downwards.
CGAGTTGGCCGGAGAGAGAGTCCAGCGCTTCGTCGTCGGCCACCAGCAGGACGTCGACCTCGGCGTCCCGGTAGCCGGAGAACGGACGCTCCCTGGCGGTCAGGATGCCGTCCGCGGCCTCCCACACCACCATGAGCGCTCCCGGCTGATTGACGTCGACCCGCCGGGCGATACCGATGCGGGCCCCGTCGTCGAGATCGGAAAACAGGTCCGCATTGCTGTCGATCGTCGGCTGCCAGGCCGAGGGTGGCGGAAGAATCGCCGTCATATGCGGCAACCCAGCCGGTAGCCGTCCTGGATGGCGGCCCCCAGCCCCCGCGGGGTGACGGCGTCGCCGCAAGGATGCACTTCGTCGACCATCCATTCGAAGGCGTGGATCAGTTCCTGCGCCGGCACCGCCGGCGAAGCGGCGATAACGGTGTCGGCCGGGATCACGCGGGCATTGCCCTTGGCATCCGCCACATGGACCCCGGCGCGGTCGATTTTCGTCACCCGAACCCCGGTAACGGCCGGGATCTCCAGCTCCTCGATCCAGGCGGTATGGCGCCATTTCCAGGACGGCATGACATCGCCCGCCAGCCGCTTGTCCGCCTCGACGATGGTCACATCATGTTTGCTGGTCGCCAGGGATTCGGCCAAGGTCAGGCCGACCTTGCCGCCACCGAGGATGACGACCTTGCCGTTCGCTTCGGCGCGGCCGCAGGCGACATCCACCGCCGCCAGAACTTCCACCCCGTCTTCGATGGGCGGCAACTGGGACCGGTCGAGCCGGCAACCGGTGGCGATGATCGCCGCATCATAGACGTGCAGCAGCTCGCGCATCAGCTTGGGATCGACCACGGTGTTGAGCTTCACCTCGACACCCAGCTTCCTGGCCACGGTCTCGTAGTATGTCATCACCGAGAGCATGTCGTCGCGGTTGGCCAGGTCATTGCTGGCGTACCCGAACAGCGCCCCGCCGATACGGTCGTTCTTGTCGTAGACGGTAACGGTATGGCCCCGCTGCGCCGCGGTCAGAGCGCATTCCATGCCCGCCGGCCCGGCACCGACAACCATGATGTTCTTCTTCACCGCCGCCGGCTTGATCGAATATTCGGGCTCCACCTCGTGACCCAAGGCCGGGTTCATCGTGCAGGTGTAGGGCAGGTCGCGGAACAGACGGGACAGGCAGTTCAACGAGCCGACGCAGCGGCGCACCTCGTCCATCCGGTCTTCAGCCGCCTTGTGCAGCATCTGCGGGTCGGCCAGCAGCGGCCGGCAGACCTCCCAGAAATCGAAAATTCCCTCGGCGAGGCACTGGTCGGCCATGGCCGGATTGGGCAGGCGTTGACCGAAGGCGATCGGTACGTCGGGCAGCAGCTTCTTGGCGCGCGCCGCCAGATGGTTCCAATGGCCCGGCGGAATATCGCGGCCGATGGAGGATTCGGGCGCTTCCTGCCAACCGACGGTGACGCTGATCATGTCGACGCCGCACTCCGCCGCCTGTTGCATCAGCTCGAAACACTCGTCTTCTGAATTGCCGCCCCATTTGTCCATCAGCTCGGTGCCGTTCAAGCGCACGATCAGCGGATGATCGGGGGTCGCCTGCTTGATGCCGTCGATCAGTTCGCGCATGAAGCGGCCCCGGTTCTCGAGCGAACCGCCATATTCATCGGTGCGCTGATTGGTGAACCTGGAATTGAAGTTCGCCATCAGATAGCCCATGAAGCTGGTGATCTCGGTACCGTCGAAGCCGGCCTTGATCGCCCGACGAGCCGCTTCGGCGTGCTGGGCGACGGTTTCCTTGATCTGGGCCTTGGTGATTTCCCGCGGCGGGCGGAAATGCGGCAACGTCTGGGGAACCACCGAAGGCTGGATGCAATAGCCCAGATCGATGCCGCCATAGCGGCCGGCATGCAGGATCTGCTGAATCGCCACGCCGCCGTTGTCATGAATCATCCGCGCGATCATTTCGAACTGCGGCAGGAACTTGTCGTCGAAGATGGCGACCTGGCGGAAATAGGCCTTCCCTTCGCCCAGCGGATCGGGATACGCGCCCTGGTTGGTAATGATGCCGCATCCGGTCTCGGCGATGATCCGCGTACGCGCCAACTCGCGGGGCGTGATGAAGCCGTCGCGTGTGTTGTAATTGGAGACGCAGCAGGCGCCGTACTTGACCCGATTCTTGACCTTGAAGCCGGCGAACTCGGCGGGTTGGAACAAGTGACGCAGTTTGGCTTCACCCGAACGGTTCATACGTCTTTCCTTTCACCTCGTTGAGCCGCTTCGGCAGCCCGGTTTCTCTCCACCATCTCGCGCAGATTGCGCCGCAGGATCTTGCCGGCCGGCGACAGCGGAAATTCATCGAGAACTTCCAGTCGTTCGGGCAGCTTGAACTTGGCGATCTTCTGCGACAGCAGGAATTGCTTCAGCTCGTCGAATGACAGTGCGCCGCCGTTCGTCAGCGTGACACAGGCGCAGGCCTTTTCGCCGAACACCGGGTCGCTCATGGCGACTACCGCAACTCCTTTCACCGCGGGGTGCCGAAGGATCATGTCTTCGATCTCATCGGTGCTGATCTTTTCTCCGCCGCGATTTATCAGGTCTTTCTTGCGCCCCTCGGTAAACAGGCAACGCCCCTGCTTTTTCACCACGTCGCCCATGCGGTAGAAGCCATCGGCGGTGAATGCCCGCGCATTGACCTCGGGAGCATTGTAGTAGCCGCGAATCGTATAGGGCCCGCGGACCACCAGTTCCCCCGACTGGCCGTCGGGCAATTCCCGCTCATCGATGTCGAGGATCCGGATCTCGTCATCGGCGCAGATGGGAGCACCCGAGCTGTTCAGGACCGCTTCGTCAGGGTCATCGAGGCGGGTCATGTTGAGCAACCCCTCGGCGGTGCCGTAGACTTCCTGGAATTGGCATCCCAGCCGCTGGCGCAATCGCTGCCGCAATTCGGGCGACAGCCGCGCGCCGCCGTTCTGCACCAGGCGAAGACTGGTCGTGTCGAAGCGATCGAGCTTGGGATCGTTCAGCCACTGGACCACCAGCGGCACCGCCGCCGCGATAGCGGTCACGCCTTCCCGCTCCACCAGGCCGAACACCGTCTCGCAGTCGGCCTTGGGCGCCACCACCACGCGGCCGCCCCAGTACAACGCACCGAGGAAGCCCGGCGAGCCCAAGCTGTAGTTGTGGGCCATCGGCAGCACAGCCAGAAATACGGTGTCCCGGCCGAAGCCGGCCACCGCGGCACTCCGCTTCAGGTTGTAGACGTAATCATCATGGGTCCGCGGAATCAATTTGGGGAGAGCCGTCGTCCCTCCCGACAGCAGCATCAGCACCACGTCGTTGCTGTCGAGGGGAATGGCATCGATGGCGGCAATCTCGGCCGCGGGCACCTCGGCTGCAGCCAGAGCGGCCAGGGAGTATTGCTCGGCCAGGGGCTGTCCTTGCACGAAGACCCTGCTGATGCTGGGAACCGTCACCCGGACCGCCTCGGCCATGGGCCGGTAATCGAAGTCCTTGACCCTTTCGGGTATCAACAGGGCGGTCGCGCCCGAGGCCTTGGCGAAATGGACCACCTCGGTCTCGCGATGGGGCGGCAGGGCCATCACGGGAATGGCCCCGATACGGGTCAGGGCCAGGAAGGCGACGAAGAAGTCGATGCCGTTCGCCAGCTGAAAAACGACCCGGTCATGCTTCCCGACGCCGAGGCGGACCATCTGGGCGGCCAGGCGGCTGCTGCCCGCCCACAGCTCATCCCAGCTTGCTCGACGCCCCCCATCGACAATGGCCTGGTCGCCGCCGCGCCGGGCGGCGATTTGACCGAAGACGGCGGGTAGAGGAATGCCCTCCCAATAACCTTTTTCGCGGTACAGCCGAACGCTGTCTTCCGGCCAGGGGATGAACCCGTCCAGCAGCATTTTGACCTCCCTCTGCCGATCCCGCTTCGGGGATCTTCTTGCAGGGGCCTCTCCGCGCCGTCCGCCCTAGTGGTGAAAATCAGACTGGTGGCACCCGCACCAGCCGCCTGATTCCCAACACGATTCAATCCGTTGGTGGGCCGCCAGAGCCGGGTGTTTGGGAACCAAGCGTCTGGGGCGGACCACCAGGTGGCCAACGCTGATGAGCCATCCTGTCATTGCATGGCAGCCTACATGATTATGCATAACATGCAAATGCATTTATTTTTGGATAAACACGCCTGAGCCTCACGCTGATGGTCCGACGCCGGGCGGCCGACAAGAGCATGCCCCCAAATTCGCCGCGCATATCCTTTATATATAGAACAGCACCCCATAATGCCAACATTATTTTATATACGAACTTTTTTGTCCGCCCCGGATTGCCGGCGATAATGCCGCGCGTTTGGCCGTTATCAGCGCCACAATGGCCAGCCGACGATCACGTATATTTTACGTCTGAACCATATTGATCATGTCTGGCGCATATTTTATATGTGAAGCATATCCCAGCGAAAGGAGACGCTTCCATCATGCGCATCGTCTGCATAGGCGGAGGACCCGCGGGACTGTATTTCGCCCTTCTGATGAAAAAACATCATCCTGCCCACAGGATAACCGTGGTGGAGCGCAACCGCCCCTACGACACCTTCGGCTGGGGAGTGGTGATGTCGGATGCGACCATGGACGGCATGCGCGGCTGCGATATCGAAAGCGCCGACGCCATCCAGCGGGCTTTCAACCACTGGGACGACGTGGAAGTACGCTTCAAAGGCGAAGTTCTTCGCAGTTCGGGGCATGGCTTCGTCGGCATCGGGCGCAAAAAGATGCTGAACATTCTCCAGGAACGCTGCGAGGCGCTCGGGGTCGAACTGGTGTTCGAGCGCGAGGTGGACTCTGACCTGGAATTTCCCGACGCCGATCTGATCATCGCCAGCGACGGCATCAACTCGCGCATACGGGCCCGCTACGCTGCGATGTTCCGCCCGGACCTGGCGGTGCGGCCCAATCGCTACATCTGGCTGGGCACCCGCAAGCTGTTCGACGCCTTCACCTTCGACTTCCGGCAGACCGAGCACGGCTGGTTCCAATCCCACATCTATAAGTTCGATGAGGAATCCTCGACCTTCATCGTCGAGACCACCGAGGACACGTTCCGCGCCCACGGCATCGATGGCTTCAACCAGGAGCAGTCGGTCGCCTTCTGCGAAGACCTGTTCGCCGAAACGCTCGGGGGTGAGAGGCTGGTCGCCAACGCCCGCCATCTCCGCGGCTCTGCCTGGCTCAACTTCAACCGCCTGATCTGTGATCGTTGGCATCATCACAATGGCCGCTGCCCGGTGGTGCTGATGGGCGACGCCGCCCACACCGCCCATTTCGCCATCGGTTCCGGCACCAAGCTGGCGATCGAGGACGCCATCGAACTGGCCCGAGTGATCGACCGGGCCGGCCACGACCAGGCCAGCCTTCCGGCGGCTGTGGAAGCCTATGAGGCGGTGCGCAAGATTGATGTCGCCCGCATCCAAAACGCCGCTCGCAACGCCATGGAGTGGTTCGAGGTGGTGGGCCGGCGCTATGCCGACACCCTTCCACCCAGGCAGTTCATGTATTCGCTGCTCACTCGCTCGCAGCGCATCAGCCATGAGAATCTGCGCCTCAGGGACAAGGACTGGCTGGCCGAATTCGAGCAGTGGTTCGCCGGAACCGCCGGCGTCGCGGTTCCAGCGGCGGAGCCGCCGCCGCCGCCCATGTTCACTCCGTTCACCTTGCGGGGAATGACCGTTCGGAACCGGGCCATGGTGTCTCCCATGGCAATGTATTCCTGCGTCGACGGCGTGCCGGGCGACTTCCACCTCCAGCATCTCGGCGCCCGTGCTCTGGGTGGGGCCGGGCTGGTGTTCGGCGAGATGACCTGCGTCTCCCCCGATGCGCGCATTACGCCGGCCTGCGCCGGCTTGTGGAACCGAAAACAGGCTGCCGCCTGGAAGCGGATCATCGACTTCGTTCACGCCCACTCGGAAGCCAAGTTCGGCATCCAACTCGGCCATGCCGGGCGGAAGGGGGCGACCCGTGTCGCCTGGGACGGAATCGACCGGCCGCTGGACCGGGGCGGATGGCCGCTGCTATCTGCCTCCGCCTTGCCGTATCTCGCTGAAAGCGCTGTGCCGAAGGCCATGGACGAGGCCGATATGGACCGGGTGACCGAGGATTTCATCGGCGCCGCCCGGCTGGCGGCCGACGCCGGAGCGGATGTGCTGGAACTGCACGCGGCGCACGGATACTTGCTATCAAGTTTCCTCTCACCGCTGACCAATCGCCGGACCGACCGGTATGGGGGAAGCCATGAGAACCGCGCGCGCTTCCCCTTGCGGGTATTCCGCGCCGTTCGGCAGATCTGGCCGGCGGAGCGGCCGATCTTCGTGCGGCTGTCCTGCCACGACTGGACCGAGGGCGGCAATACGGCCGACGACGCGGTGATCTTCGCCGCCCTGTTCAAGGAAGCGGGGGCGGATGCCATCGACTGTTCGTCGGGGCAGGTCTGGCACGGAGCTACGCCGGTCTATGGCCGCATGTACCAGACCCCCTTCGCCGACCGCCTGCGCAACGAGGTCGGCATCCCAACCATCGCCGTCGGCGCCATCACCGAGGGCGATCAGGTGAACTCCATCGTCGCCGCCGGGCGGGCCGACCTCTGCGCCATCGCCCGGCCACATCTGGCCGACCCCGCCTGGACGCTGCACCAGGCGGCCGCGATGGGGCTGGGATCGATCGCCTGGCCGCGTCCATACCTCTCGGGCAAGGCGCAATACGAGGCGGGCCTGTCGCGTAGCTCTTATTCGGGCCGCTAAGGAGCGGCCCAGGGAGGCCCGTCTTGGTCGCCCGGCACCTCGCCCGCCTTGTGCATCTGCACCGCACCGCTGACGGATACCTTCAGCTTCTGCAGCAAGGCCTGCAACTCGACCAGATCGTCCCTTGGAACCCCCGCCATGGCGGCGCTGACCCAGGCTTGGTTGGCGGGAATCATGGTCTCGAACACCCGTCGCCCCTTGGGCGTCAGGGCCACCCTTTGGATCCGCTTGTCCTGCGGGTCGGCAACCCGGCTGACCAGGCGCTCCGCCACCAGGCGGGCGATCAGGCCGGTGACATTGCCGTTGGACACCATCAGCCGGGTGGACAGCTCGCTCATGGTCATCCCGTCGGCAACCCGATAGAGCTGCGACAGCAGATCGAAGCGCGGCAGGGTCGAGCCGAAGCTCTCGCGCAGATTGGTGCGGATCAGCCACTCGATCTGGCGGACGTTGGAGAACAAGGCCAGCCACACCTTGAGCGGCAGCGTTGCCTCATCGTTTGCCGATCCCGTCATCGATTGGCCGCTCATACCCACTTCCGCCGACTCATTCTCATATAAAAGACCGGATCATGGCGTTCAAGCCATTCCTCCTCCCGCACCCGCTCAGCCTGCCGCGATCCCCTCCAATACATTTCATACTTAAAGTATATGACAGGAATATTTTATCGGTAAAATGCCATTCGACCCCGGCGGGCGGCGGGGTCCCTCCGCCAGGGTGTTTCAACCAGGACAAAAACCCAGGCTAGTGCACTGGCATCTTGGCTCCAGGGACTTCTTCCCTTAAGTTCCGACCATCCGCGCGAGGGTCGCGCCGGATGTTCGCCCCTTCGTTGCCTTCACCGTTTGCCGATGCGCTCATCCCGACTCTCCACCCTGCCCTATCTGGTGATCCTCGTGGCCGTCTGGGCGGCGAACTGGCCCATCCTCAAGCTCGTCCTCGCCGACGCCGGACCGTTTTCCTTCACGGCGCTTCGCCTGCTGGGCGGCAGCGCCGTGATCCTTGGCGCGCTGGCGGCAAGCGGGCGCGCGGTGCTGCCGGCGCGCGGCACGCGGGTGAAGCTGGCGGTCTCGGGCATCACCCAGATGGGTGGAATGCTGGGGCTGAGCCTGGCTGGACTGCAATTCGTCGGGGCCGGGCGAGCGGCGGTCCTGACCTATACCATGCAGCTCTGGGCTCTTCCCATCGGCGCCCTGATCACCAGGCGCTGGCCCCGCCCGCTGGCCGTCCTGGGCTCGCTCGTCAGCCTGGCCGGGCTGCTGCTGTTCTTCAATCCGGCCCTGGTCAATTGGAGCGACCCCAAAATCCTCTACGGCAATGCCGTCATTCTGGCCGCCGCCATCAGCTGGGCGGTGGGAGCGGTGCTGTACCGGCACTGGAACACCTCGTCGGATTTCTGGCAGCAGACCGCCTGGCAACTGCTGATGGCCAGCCTTCCCCTGATCGCGGCCGCCCTGTGGACGGAAAGCGACCGCCCGATCCACTGGACCTGGTACCTGTTCTTCGCCCTGGCCTTCAACTGGCTGCCGGGAACGGCCTTCGCCTATTTCGCCTGGGCCCGGATCCTCACCGTCTTTCCCGCCTCGACCGCCGGTCAGGCGGTCATGATGGTTCCCATCCTCGCCTATCTGCTGAGCGCGGTATTCTTCGGCGAGGTGGTGACTGCCGGAGTGCTGGTCAGTGTGCTGCTCATCGTCATCGGGCTGGTGCTGACCCTGCGCGCCGGAGCGGTGCGCCCTCCCCCGGCGACGTAACGGGCACCGGGCGGCATGACGGCGCCGGAAGCGTGGGGGCCGTTGCCCAGGTTGCCGACGACGGCGGCCCGCTGGCAGGTGATGGCCCGTCCGACATCGGACAGAGGCCGACAAGAGCAGAACGGTCACCCAGGCGTGGCGCCGTTCGCCGTGGCACAACAAGATTTACCACCAGTCGTGTCAATCGTGGTCCTTCAGGCTTCAGTTCCGGTAAGGACTGGGACAAGACGACACGCCCTCCGTTGTCAGACTCCGAGCCGTCGCATGACGCGAAGCCGGGCTTCGCCGCGATCCCGATCGGAGACATAAATCAGCCCGGCGACCTGGCGGATCAGGGCATCATCGTCCGGACTGAGACTGCCGTCCGCGTAGACTGTCTCCCACAGCATTTCGATGACGCCGACACGTTGCTGCGGCGTCATCCGTTCGGCAATCACATGAGTGAAGGGAAACAGCTGTGTCGATCCGACGTCGATGTCTTCGGCGGCAGTCACCAACTGTACGGTCGCATCCGATGAAAGTTGATAGCTGCGGGACAAGATCCGCTCGATCACACGGCGTTCGGCTTCGTCGAAACGATCGCCCATTCGCGCGGCCTCAACCAGCAGGGCCGCGACCGCCACCTCCAACTGGTTGAATTTATCGTTCTCGGACGGCCATTCGCCCCCGCCGAAGAACTTCATGAGTTGATTGAACATCGGGACCTCTGATTTTCCAGGATGCAGGGAGTTCGATGGATCCGTTGTCCTGCAGGCCAGTCGCATGATGGCCGACAACCCGCCATTCGCCAGTTTGCCCAGGAGAAAGATGCACATTTTCGCCAATACCATCCATCTTATCATAAGATTCATCGGCCTCGCCGTCGCCGCCGATGAACAGGCGACGCTCGCTACGTTCCGATGTACCTATCCTCCACCAGCGAGCCGAAGGCCCGCAGTATCCAGGCACTGTCGGGGGTGGGCTCGATCACAGCGTCTAAGGAGGTAGGGTCCCTGCCTTCCGCCGCCAGATCCTCGGCCAGATGGGCAATGTAGCCTTTCATGGCAGCGGTGCTGAATTCGGGGTGAAACTGGACGCCCCAGGCCGATTGGCCGAAGCGAAAGGCGTGGTGGATCTCGAAGTCGTTGGCCGCGAGCACCACCGCCCCCGGGGGTAGAGCTGCTACACTCTGGCGATGGACCACCTGGGCGGGGAAGATTCCAGGCAAGTGGCCGAGCACCGGATCACCCGCGCAGGCGGCTGTGCTGCGAATCCGCACCGTACCTATCTCGATCCCACCTGGATGGAAGGCCACCGAGCCACCCAGCGCTTGCGCCAGCAACTGGTGGCCGTAGCAGATCCCCAACACCGGTATTTTGCGTTCGACCAGTCCCCGCAACCAACCGGCCACCGCCTCACTCCACCCCTCGCGGTCGGTTACCATGGCATGGGAACCGGTGATTACCACCCCCGAAGGCTCGGCAGGTAAATGCTGGCTTTGCGGATCGACGACTTCCAGGGGAACCGACAACGCCCCCAGCCCGGCTGCAATCCAGTCGGGGAAATCACCTATCTTGGCTTCTATGGCGGGGAAAGTCTTCCCTGCGCGGACAATCAGTAATGGCTTGAGGCGGCGCATACCCTTTCTCGCGTATTTTCAACACGGCATAAGATCCACCCACTCGCCAACCAGGCAATCCACAGGAATGACAAAGAGGCAAACGTCCTACGCATGGAGCTAAGTCTGCAAGAATGGCCCCGATTATGTTTCCCGTTCGCGCCACTCTGCTGCCGGCCGCTCCGTTATTCGAGCGTGATCCTGTCTGAGCGGACAAGGGTTAAGATCATCAGGCAGGTCACGAAGGCTCGTCTCCGGCTTCCGCGAACCAGCTGTCGATATCGCGGTGACTGAGGTGGACCCCGTCGGCTGGACAGGAAAGACGGGTCGCTTAAGTGGGGCCGATCCCGGTGTTGATGCCAATTATGCCGTCTGATCTTTCACAGTC
>JAJXWP010000035.1 GCA_021781575.1 Pseudomonadota bacterium | reverse complement strand
ATGGGCGTGACGCTGTATCCGCAGGACCGGGCTGATGCGGAAAAATTGATCCGTCATGCCGACCAGGCCATGTACCAGGCGAAGCAGGCCGGCAAGAACCGCTACCACCTGTTCGATGTCGCCGAGGATGTGGCGGTCAAGACACGGCGGGAGAGCCTGGCCCGCATCCGCCGGGCCATGGATCAGCGCGAGTTCGTGCTCTACTACCAGCCCAAGGTCAATATGCGGACGGGTGAAGTGGTGGGCGCCGAAGCGCTCATCCGCTGGCAGCATCCCGATCGCGGCCTTTTATTGCCGGCCGATTTCCTGCCGGTCATCGGCAATCATCCGATCAGCCTGGAACTGGGCGAGTGGGTGATCGAAACGGCCCTCTGCCAGATCGCCGAGTGGCGGTCGGCCGGCCTCGACATCCCGGTGAGCGTCAATGTCGGTGCCAGCCAATTGCTGCAGAGCGATTTCGGCGAGCGCCTCGGCGCACTTCTGGCAGCTCACCCGGAGGTGCCACCGGGCCATCTGGAGCTGGAAATCCTGGAGACCGACGCCCTGGAGGACATGGCGCAGGTGTCCGAACTTCTGCACACCTGCCGCAACATGGGGGTGAGCTTCTCGCTCGACGATTTCGGCACCGGATATTCGTCGCTCACCTATCTGAAGCGGCTGTCGGTCGGACAGCTGAAAATCGACCAGACCTTCGTTCGCGACATGCTGGATGACGCCGACGACCTGGCTATCGTCGAAGGGGTGGTCGGATTGGCCGAAGCCTTCCGTCGCCGGGTCATCGCCGAGGGCGTGGAAACGGTCGCCCATGGCGAACTGCTTCTGCCCCTGGGCTGTGAGCTGGCGCAGGGTTTCGGCATCGCCCGGCCGATGCCGCCCGCCGAACTGCCCGACTGGGTGGCCGGATGGCGCCCCGATGCGGCCTGGTCGTCCGGAGGCGGCCGGGTGCCGAGCCGCGGTGAACTGGTGGCGCTGTTCGCCGAGGTCGAACATCGGCAGTTGGCGCGAGCGATCGAGGCCTACCTGGCCGGGGAGCGGAGCGCGCCACCTCCGTTGGACGCCCCGCAATGCCGGTTCGGACATTGGGAGGAGCAGGAGGGCCGGCAGCACTACGGTGCGCATCCCGACTATTCGTCGGTCCGCGAGCTTCATCACCGAATCCACCAGATGGCGAACAGGCTGGTGGAACCGGAGGAGCCCCGGTCAGAGGACGATGTTCGTGCCGGGCTGGAAGAAATGCACGCCTTGCGTGGCGAAATGATCAGGAAGCTGCGGGCGTTGCTGAATGACGAGGAGGCTGGGCCAGCCCCGTCGCGGCAAGAATAAAGTCGGCGACGGCGGTGGCGTCGGCCAAGGGGAGGGTCGGCAGTGTCACGCCGGGAAGGGGCTCGTCGCTGGCAACCGCGAGCACCTGCGGATCTTCCGGCCACAACATGGGCTTGCCGAGGGATGGCCGGTGGACCTCCAGCTTGGCATGCCGATGCGCCTTGAATCCTTCGATCAGCAGAAGGTCGACGGCCGTCATGTGGCTGCTCAGTTCCTCGACGGACGGTTCCTCGTCGCCGCGCAGTTCGTGCATGAGCGCCCAGCGGCGCGACGAGGTGACCAGCACCTCGACGGCACCGGCCTCGCGGTGCCGGTACGAGTCCTTGCCGGGGCGGTCCACATCGACGTCATGGTGGGTATGCTTGACGGTAGAAACCTTGAACCCGCGCTGCGTCAGTTCGCCGACCAGTTTTTCCATCAGGGTGGTCTTGCCGGAGCCGCTCCATCCGGCCAAGCCGAAGATCTTCACTTTGTCCCCTCCCACCATCGCCACAGCGCTTCTTCCTCGGCCGGCAGCATGGTTCCCACGCCTCCGGCAAGGGTGTCCCATCGCGGCTTATGGTGCGAGGCCAGAGTGGTCAGCACGGGAATGCCGCGGCTCACCGCCTCGAACATGTCGGGGGCCAGACCCCGGCCCTCGGCTTCCAGACCGGCGAACTTGCTGACCACCAAGAGTGCCGGCGGGGCCTCGATCTCGCGGCGCAAGACCTGGCTCGCCTCGATCAGGGCGGGGGCGCTCAGGCAGCAGGCCGAGGAACCAGGACCCAACTTCTCCGATATGACGTAGATCCGGCCGGTCCGCAGGTCTGTCAGTTCCATTCGGAGGTCGCCGTCGGCATCGTGGCTTGTCCTCTGCACCAGGCCGCCGACATCGGTGCCACGCTCGCGCAGGGCCGCGGCGAAACCGGCCAACAGCCGTTCGCGCGGTTCCCGCTGCGGATGGAGGATGACGCCCAGGCGGACGTCGGAGGTCTCATCGCTCATGGCCGCCGACTTTACGTTGGTCGGCGGCCGTGGACCAAGCAAAACTGTCGAAGGGCTGCGCCGGAGTCAGCGGTTTCCGCCGGGCGTGCCAGGCATTCCGTCGCCGGACGGTTCCCCCTGCGGTGGTGCGGCGGCCCGCTGTTCGCCCGGATTCATCTCTCCCGCCTTCAGCCCCAGATGCCGTTCGAGGCACCTGATTCGCCCAGGAGTCGGCTGCACCCAAAGGTTGTTCTGGATCGGCGGGCCACCGCAGGCGGCGTAAGCGTCCTCCAGTTGCCTGTTGGTGGGTCTCGGCTCTCCGCTGCCGGCTTGCGCCATGGCCAGGGTCGGCCACAGCATCAGGCCGAGGCCGAGCCAAGCGATCGATGCGCGGATCGGCCACCCAGTGGCGCCGCGCCTATCGGATTTCGGCCAATTCTTCATCTTGCGTCCCCACGCATAGGGTCAAAGCCGTGCGCCGCTCATCGGACGTCGCGGCTGTTCATCGCCGGCGGCGAGGGGGGTGGCGGGATCGGCTTCACCGGCGTTCCGGGCCCGATCTTGAGGAGATTGCCGACAACGACACGCTCACCCTCGGTCACGCCTTTGCCGATGGCGACCAGCGGTCCATAGACAGCGCCGAGAGTAACCTGGCGTTGCTCGATCTTGTCGTCGGGGCCGACGACGAAGAGGTATTTTCCCAGCAGGCTCGTGCCGACCGCCACCTGAGGCACCAATAGTGTATCGGGCCGGTCGGCGAGGTGCAAGCGGACGTGGACGAATTGCCCGGGCAGCAAGCGGCGGGCCGGGTTGGGGATGGTCGCCCGAGCGGTAATCGTGCCGGTGCCTCGGTCGACGCTGTTGTCGAGGACGGTCAGCGCGCCGCGGTAGGGCGTCCCTGCCGCTCCGCCCGCCGTGACCTCGGCGGGTATGGCGGCCTGGGCTTGGCGCGCCAGGATCTCCGGCAGGTCCGTGGCGGGGGGATTGAAGGTGGCGTAAATCGGGTCGAGCTTTACCAGTGTATTGATCTGGGTGCCCGCCGTTGTGATCAGACTGCCTTCGTAGACCCGGCTGATGCCGAGCCGGCCGGCGAACGGCGCTCGGAGTTCGGTGTAGGCCAGATTGAGTTGGGCCGTTTCGATGGCGGCGCGGTCCGCCGCCACGGCGGCTGAAGCCTGATATTCGCTACTGGCCGATTGCTGCAGGGTGTCGAGCGACACGCTGCCGGCTTTCCGCATCGCTTCGTTGCGGCGATGGTTGGCGGCGGCATAGCGCAACGCCGCATCGTCTCGTTGCGTCTGGGCCTCGGCCTGATCGAGGGCCGCCTGGTAACTGCGCGGATCGATCCGGTAGAGCAGGGCGCCCTCCGCCACATCGGCGCCGTCGGCCGCCGCCTGCTTGACCAGGTAGCCGGTGACCTGCGCTTGCAGCGCGATGCTGCGGATGGCCTCGGTCGTTCCCACATAGTCGCGAAAGATCGGTACCGTCCGCTTGACCACGACGGCGACGGGTACTTCCACCGCGTGGCCGGCCGGGGGCGGCGGCGGGTCGGAGGCATTGCCGCCGCCGCTCAGGGCAAGCAGGGCGGCCCCGCTGCCGAAGACGAGTCCCGCGGTGAACGCGGCGCCTGGCGCCCAAGATCTCCAGCCGGATAGCTGCCACACGTCGCGGTTCCGTAGTCAGTCGTCGGACAAGGTGTCGCCCCGCGCCCGGCCATCGCCCCGGTGCAGCGCCGTCTCGCGCAGGCGTTCGACAACGGCATAAAAGATCGGCACGAAGCCCAGACTCAGAAAGGTCGCCGCCAGCATGCCGCCGACCACGGTGGTGCCGATGGACTGGCGGCTGGCGGCGCCGGCACCTGAGGCCAGCATCAGCGGGGTGGCTCCCAGGATGAAGGCGAAGGCGGTCATCAGGATCGGCCGCAGGCGCAGCCCGGCCGCCTCCCTCGCGGCGTCGACGATGTCAAGCCCGGCTTCGCGGCGCCGTTTGGCGAACTCGACGATCAGGATGGCGTTCTTCGCCGCCAGGCCGATCAACAGCACGAAGCCGATGCGGGCGTAGATATCGACGGTCATGTGGCGGAGCCACAGCAGCGCCAGGGCGCCGAACAGCGCCAGCGGCACGGCCAGGATGATGCTGAAGGGAATCGACCAGCTTTCGTATTGGGCGGCGAGAAACAAGAAGACGAAAATGACGGCAAGCCCGAAGACGATGCCGGCCACGGAGCCGGCCTGCAGTTCCTGATAGGTGATGCCGGTCCAGTCGTAACCGAAGTCGGAGGGCAGGGCCCGGGCGGCGCGTCGCACCGCGGCGATCGCCTGGCTCGAACTGAAGCCGGGGGCGGCGTTGCCGGTGACCTCGGCAGCCTGGTACAGGTTGTAATGAGGGACGGTTTCGGGTCCGGCAGTCGGAGACAGAGTGCCCAGGGCCGACAACGGCACCATCTGGCCGGCGGTATTGCGCACGTAAAGACGCGACAAGCTGGTCGGGTCGGCCCGCTGGCCGTTCTCGGCCTGGGCAAGGACTTCGAAGGTGCGGCCGAACAGCGTCACATTGTTGATATAAAGCGATCCCAGGTCGATCTGCATGGTATCGAACACGTCGCTCAGATTGATGCCGAGGAGCTTGGCCTTCGCCCGGTCGAGGTTGAAGTCGTATTGGGGGTTGGCCGTGTTGAAGCTGGTGATCAGCGTTCGGCGATCGAGTTCCGGTTGCTGACGCGCCGCCGCCAGAAAGGCCTGGGTCGCCTGTTCGAGGGCGGCACTGCCGCGACCGGTCAGGTCTTCGATCTCGAAATCGAAGCCGCCGAAAGTGCCAATTCCCGGGATGGCCGGCGGATTCAGCGCCAGCACCAGGGCATCGGGAAGGCTTGCCAGTTTCGGCTGGACGGCGGCGATGATATGGGCGGCGCTTTCGGCCGTGCCGCGCTCGGCCCAAGGCTTGAGGATGACGAATTCAGCGGCGGCGCTGGAACTGGTCGAGCGGGTGACGAAGTTGAGCCCACTGACCGACAGCACGTCGGCCACGCCGGGCGTCGCCAGCAGGATCTCTCGCGTCTTCGCCACCACTGCCTCGGTCCGCTGCAACGAAGCGCCGCTTGGCAGCTGCATGATCACATAGAGATAACCCCGGTCTTCGGTCGGCAGAAAGGTGGTCGGAATGGTCGTGTAGAGCCGGTATGTCAGGGCCAGGCCGGCAGCGAACAGGATCAGCGCCAGCCAGCGGGCGGCGATCAGGCGCCGGATCGAGCGCGCATAGCCCAGGCGCGCGCGCTCGAAGACCGCGTTGAAGGCGCGAAACAGGAAGAACCGCGGCGGTTGGCGGCGGCGCAGCAGGACGGCGCAGAGGGCCGGGCTCAGACTTAGCGAATTGAAAGCGGAAAACCCCACCGATATGGCGATGGTCAGGGCGAACTGGTTGTAGAGTCGCCCGGTGATTCCCGGGAGGAAGGCAATCGGTACGAAGACGGCGGCAAGCACCGCCGACGTGGCGATGATCGGGCCGGTCACCTCGGCCATCGCCGCCTTGGCCGCGGCCATCGGGGCGAGACCTGATTCCAGCTGGCGCTGCACGTTCTCGACGACGACGATGGCGTCGTCGACGACGAGGCCGATAGCCAGCACCATGCCAAGCATGCTGACGGTGTTGAGGGAAAATCCCACCACCAGCATGACCGCCAGGGTGGCGATCAACGAAACCGGGATGGCGACGGCTGGAATGATCGTCGACCGCCAGGTCTGCAGGAACAGGAAGACCACGGCGACGACCAGGGCAAGGGCGATCCCCAGGGTCTTGTTCACCTCGGCCATCGAGGCCGAGACGAACATGTTGGTGTCGTAGCTGATCCCCCAGGCCATGCCCTTGGGGAAGCGCCCGGCCAAGGAGGCCATTTTGGCCCGGATCCGCTTGTCCAACTCGAGGGCATTGGTGGTCGGCAGTTGAAAGACCGCCATGATGACCGCCGGATGGTCGTTGACCGCGGCGCTGGACGTGTATTGGACCGCGCCCAGATCGGTACGCGCCACGTCCCGCAGGCGTAGGATGGCGTCGCTGGTGGGCCCCGAGCGGAGGATGATGTCGCCGAATTGGGCGGCGTCGGCCAACTGTCCCTGGGCGTTGATCTGGTATTCGAACGTCGTGCCGCGCGGTGCCGGTGCTTCGCCGAGCTTGCCTGCCGCCACCTGGACATTCTGTTCGGCCACGGCGTTCCGGACGTCGGTGGCGGTGATACCCAACGCCGCCAGTTTGTCCGGGTCCAGCCAGATCCTGATGGCATAACGGCGTTCGCCGAAGATCATCACATCGCTGACGCCGGCGACACGCTTCAGCGGATCCACCAACTGCAGATAGGCGTAATTGCTAAGGGTCACCGGATCGATGGTGCCATCCGGGGAATAAAGGTTCACCGCCATGATGAAATTGGGGTTCTGTCTTTCCACCGTGATGCCGGTCTGGTTGACGATGCTGGGGAGCTGGGCGGTGGCTTGCGACGCGCGGTTCTGAACGTCGACCGCCCCAATGTCGATGGGGTAGCCGATGTTGAAGGTGACGGTGATCGTCGCGGTCCCGTCATTGGCGCTGACCGATGACATGTACATCATGCCTTGGGCGCCGTTGATCTGCTCTTCGAGGGGCGTGGTCACGGCGTCGGCTACCGCTTGCGCATCGGCCCCGACATAGCTGGCCTTGACGATGGCCTGGGGCGGGGTGACGTCGGGATACTGGGCGACCGGCAGGGCGAAATAGGCGATAACCCCGGCAAGAACCATGATGATGGCGATGGAGGAGGCGAAGATCGGGCGCTCGATGAAGAAATCGATCATTGACCTTCCCGGCGAAGCGGAGGCGGGCTGCGCCCGTAGACTTGCCGGTTCCGCCGACGGGGGCAAATGGGCATGCGGCCGCGGAGCGGGGCAATCGGTGAGCCCGCCCGAAGGGGGAGGCGGCGGCGCGAGCAGTGAAAGGCGGGAGCGAAACCGAGCGCTGCGGGGAGCCAAATCCGGCGCCGGCTGTTTTTCACGGAAATGGGCGACAGGAGGCGGCATCCCATGGCTCATTCGACTTTCGGAAGCCCGGTTCGCAAACAATGCTTGGCATTGGCCTGCGCCGGCGCCCTGCTGGCCGGTTGCACGGCCGAAGGCATGGGGCCGAAGCAGACGGGAGGCTCATTGCTTGGCGCCGCCGGCGGCGGCCTGATCGGCTCGCAGATCGGCGGCGGTTCGGGGCGTCTGGCGGCGACCGCCGTCGGCACATTGTTGGGCGCCCTGCTGGGGAGCGAGGCGGGCAAGTCGCTGGATCGCGCCGACCAGGCCTATGAGCGGCAGGCCGAGCAACAGGCCTATTCGGCGCCGGTCGGCCAGACAATCCAGTGGAACAACCCGGATACCGGCAATCAGGGCAGCATCACTCCCATGCGCCAAGGCACCAACCAGAGCGGCCAGTTCTGCCGCGAATATCAGTCGACGATCAAGGTCGGCGGCAAGACCGAGCGAGGCTATGGGACGGCTTGCCGCCAACCGGACGGCAGTTGGAAGGTGGTCGGCTGAAGCCTTGCCTGGTGGCCGGATCCGTTGACAACCAGCCGGGAGGTCATTCGATTTCCGCCGCCGAGGCCTTCTCTTCTCGTCACCCCCAGGCATGACCCGGGGGTCCACGGATTGCCGGGTTGATCCCCCGGTCAAGCCGGGGGACGGCAATGGCGAACAAGGGGGGCGATCCCGTGTGATCGCGAACCCCTCTCTTGCCGACGCCGGTGCCAGACCCCAGATCTGCGCCGGGTGTCCTTTTCCACCGGAGATCGAGGATGGGCGGGACAGGCGGGAGGGTCGCGGCCGGCTGCTGTTTGGCGTTATGGCTGTATGGCACGGCATGGGCGGCGTCGCTTTATCGGGTCGAGCCCGACTCGACGACAATCGGGTTCTCGGTCAGCCTGATGGGCCTCTTCGGAACCGGTGGGCGGTTCACCCGCTTTGATGGCAGCCTGGTGCTCGATCTCGACCACCCCGAGGCCAGCAAGGTGGACGTGACGGTGGACACCCGATCGCTGAGCATGCCCTGGCCGACGGCCGAAGAGACGGCGCAGTCGACGGATTATTTCGACGTGGTGAAATATCCCGAGATGCGCTTTGTCAGCCGGCGAGTGATCGCGATCGATGCCACCCATGCCAGGATCGACGGGGAGTTGACAATTCGCGGCACGACCCGGCCGCAGAGTTTCACCGCCGATCTGGAGGGGCGCCGATTCGACCCCGGCCTCAACGCCGAAGTGGCTGATTTCGTGGTGCGCGGCACGGTCGACCGGCGCGATTTCGGCATGCAGGCGGACTCTTCGTTTGTCTCGAACGAAGTGACGATCCGCATCAAATCCCATATCCGACTGGCTGAGGCGTCGCCGAATCCAGGCTGGACCGCACGGCCGGAGCCGGGTCATGGCGGCGCCTGAACAGGCCTGGAGCCGAAGCCAGCGCTGGCTCCATTGGGCGACGGTGCTGCTGGTGGCGGTCAACCTGGCATTGGGATGGACGATGACCGGCATTCCGTTGCGCGGCCATCTTCTTCTCGTGTTCCTGCTGTACCAGGCGCACAAGTCGGTAGGGCTGATCGTGCTGCTGGCTACCGGGGCGCGCTTGCTCCTGCGGCTGCGCCGCGGGCGGCCTCCCTGGCCGGCCGCCCTGCCGGCGTGGCAGCGGCGCGCGGCGGCCTTGGTCCACGGCGCGCTCTACGCGCTGCTCCTGCTCGCTCCGGCGCTCGGCTATTTCGTGGCGGCCACCTCGCTGAACCGAATTCCGACGCTGTTCCTAGGAGTGATCCGCATCCCTTCCGTGGTCGGGCCATCGCCGCTCGCCTTCGGCGTATTGAAGATCGCTCATGCCGTCGCTGCCTCGACGCTGCTCGTCCTGGTGCTCGGTCATGCGGGGGCGGCGCTGCACAACCACCGGCGGGGCTTGCCGACCCTGCGGCTGATGCTGCGCGGGCATTCGTGAATTCTTGGCCGGCCGAATGGCCCTTGTTCCTTCGAGCAGCTGCGGAAGCAGGGAAAAATGCGGTCTGTCGCTGTCGGGGAGAAATATCTTAGCGGAAAATTGGCGAAACCGCTGGCGGATCGACGTCAATATTATACATCTGTTCTTGCGCCGCCTGACATTCATAACATGCGTAGTAAATATAACGTCAAAGTTACCGGCGCCGGTGAAAGTCATGTCATCGGTGACATTCTCTCCTGGGTCGTTGCGACAGCCGTCTTTTTCGGGTTTTGGGTGCTGCTCATGCGCCGCTTCGGCAACCAGCAGGTGCAGGCGGCGCTCGACGGCGATCCCGATCGCATCGCCGCGATGGCGCCCGGGTGGTCGCTGGATTGGAGCGCCGCAGCCGGCTGCTCGTCCCGAAGGAGCGGCAGATCGTCGCCTTCCATTGAATTGCCTCCGCTCGATGCCCGGTAGTGGTGCCGGGTGCACAAGCTCAAGTGAGGAACTTCCTGCCGACTGGCCTGTTATCACCCCAATTCAATCAGACTGTGGCGGGAGACTGCGATGCTGTGCGGCGGCCTCGAATTGCGCGGCTGTTCACTGCGGGCGACGGATGGCGTGCTGGGCGAAGTAAGGGATGTCCTGTTCGACGACCAGACTTGGGCGGTGCGCTACGCCGTCGTCGACACCAGACGGTGGCTGCCGGGGCGAAAGGTGCTGCTCGCGCCCGTGTCGCTTGGCCGGCCGGACATGGAGCGGCGGGAAATTCCGGTCTCGCTGTCCCGCCAACTGGTCCGCGACAGCCCGCCGATCGAAAGCCACGAGCCGGTCAGCCGGCAAATGGAAGAAGATCTGCACCGGTGGTACGGTTGGGCTCCGCTTTTCGGCGGCCATAATTACGGCTATCCCGCGGGGTATCCCGCAGGGGTGGTGCCTCCGCCCGACACCCTGCCGCCGGAGCGGGCCGAGGAGCAATCGGCCCATCTGCGGAGCATGGACGCGGTGAAAGGCTACAGAACCGTCGCGCTTGATGGCGAGGTCGGCTTTGTCCTGGACTTCCTGATCGAAGATGACGATTGGACGGTCCATTCTGTGGTTGTCGATGACGGTGGGTGGATCACCGGCAAAGCGAGAGTCATCCCGGTTGGCTGGGTTTCCGGCATCCGGTGGGCCGAACGGGAGCTCTCCGTCACCGCTCGTGGCCGTCAGATCAGCGCCAGCCCCGAATACGATCCCGCCATAAGGGCGAGCCGGGAGTATGAAAGGCGGTAATCGACCTCCGGCCTGTCGGCCTCGCCGGGATAGGGATTGATTGCAGCGCCCGTTCCCCTATCTCCATCGGCGAGGCGGAGGTATTGCAGGTGGGGGAAGGGGCGCAGCGGGCATCCGGCGGACGGAGGAAAACCCTTGCCGCGGTGGGGCATGCGGCCTTCGCCCTGGCCTTTGTCTCGGTCGCGTCGCCTGGTCACGCCGAGGTCCCCTACAAGACGGATATCGTCGGGACCGGTGACACGCATCTTCGCTCGCAGATCGAGGCTGTCGCCCGACTCGTCACACTCAAGGACAAGCCGCCGCAAACCGACCAGGGCTTGCGCCGCCGCGCCGCCGAAGACCTGCCCCGCCTGAAAGAGGTGCTGCATTCGCAAGGCTACTGGGAGGGACAGGTCGACGACGTCCTCGACTTTGCCGCCAAACCGGCGAAGGTCACCCTCAAGATCGATACCGGCCCGCTTTATCGCCTGCGAACGGTATCGCTGGTGACGCCGCAAGGGGGGGCGGCACCGGATATCGCCGCGCTCGACCCGAGCGTTTTCGGCCTGAAGCCGGGCGGTCCGGCCAAATCGGCACCGGTCCTCGATGCCGAAAAGAAGATCGTTGACGAGTATGCGCGGCGGGGGCGGCCCTTTGCCAAGGTGGTCGGCCGCAAGGCGGTGGTCGACGTGGGCACTAAGACCATGTCGGTCACCTATGTCGTCACCAGCGGCCCGCGCTCCCACTTCGGACCCGTGACGATCGAAGGGCTGTCGCGGCTTCGCAGCGGCTATGTGCGGCGGCGGATCGCCTGGCATCAAGGCCAGGAATATGACCAGCGCCTTGTCGACCGGACGCGCAAGCTGCTGATCGACAGCGGCCTCTTCTCTTCGGTTCGCATCCGTCATGGCGACAGCCCGCTCGAGAAGAGCGACGTGCCGATGCGCATCACCCTGGTCGAGCGGCCGCCCCACTCTCTGGGCGGCGGCTTGGCCTACAACAACGCCGTAGGCTTTGGCGCCACCGGCTTCTGGGAGGACCGTGATCTGTTCGGCGGGGCGGAGAGTCTGCATCTGGATGTGGTCACGGCGCAAGAGGAACGCGACGTCCATGCGAATTTCCGTAAGCCGGACTTTCTCGGCAAGGATCAGGACCTGACAGCCCTGGCCGAGATCGTCGACGAGAATCCGATCGCCTATTTGGCCCGCCGTGCCCTCGTCCGACCGTCCATGGAGTGGCATTTCGGCGAGGTTTACACGGTTGGAGCGGGTGTCGAGGCGCAGGAAGCGAAGGTGACCGAGGCGGCCCGCGACATCACCAGCACTTACGCCCTTGCCGGGCTGCCGGTCTACGTCCGGCGCGACACGCGCGACGACATTCTGAACCCGCAGAGGGGCTCGCGGGAAACGTTGGCGGTGACCCCCAGCACCAGCCTCAGCGGCCACAGCCTCAACTTTGTTGCCGGCCGCTTCAGCGAGGATATCTATCAGCGGCTGGGGGAAGACTACCTGCTCGCCGGATTCCTGGGCTTTGGCTCGATCGTCGGGGAGTCGCGCGATAGGCTGCCGGCGGATCAGCGCCTCTATGCCGGCGGCGGCGGGTCGTTGCGGGGCTACGCCTATCAGATGGCCGGACCGCTGGCGCCCGACAACAGGCCGCTGGGCGGCCGATCCCTCCTGCAATTCGGTACCGAACTGCGGATCAAGATCACCGATACGATCGGCCTGGTGCCATTCGTCGAAGCCGGTAACGTCTACCAGTCGACCTTGCCGGATGTGGGCAAGGAACTCCTCTACGACACCGGCCTCGGCCTGCGCTACACCACGCCGCTGGGGCCCGTGCAGCTCGATCTGGCCACGCCGCTGGTGCGCCGGAGCGCCGATTCGGTGGTGCAGGTCTATATCAGCATCGGCCAGGCGTTCTGATGCGGCCCGAGATGGCGCCCGAGCCGGTCATAGGCAACGGGTCAATAGTCCAGCCGCCAGCCGAGGCCGATGCCGGTTCCTTCTTGCGTGCTTTCGGTTCCGTCGATAGTGAGATGGCGGGTCAGCTCCACCTCCACATCGATTTGGCTGTCGCCCGAAATGCCTTGGCCGACGCCGACGAAAACACCCGGCGCCACGTACTTGCCGGCCGAGATCATGGTGTTGCCGAGGGCGCCCGCCACGCCCGAACCGGTGGTGGCCGCAGTGGTTTGCGGCGATGACGGCATTTCCGGCAAGCCTTGCTGCGAGGAGCCGATATTCAGGCGGTCGAGGCCGAACTTCATGCGGATGCGGTCGATCACGCCGGGACCGCCGCTCGCCAGGTCCGCCGCCGCTTGCGCTATCTGCAGGCCTTCCAGCGGCGAAAGCTGCGTCACGTCCGAGCCGAACAGCAGTTGCGAAAGGATTTCGTCTTGCGGCAGCGGCGGCTGCGAGCTGAGCTTGATCTTAGGATGTTCGGCCGGCCCGGTGACTTCGACCTGCGCCGCGATCTTTGCCGAGCTTGACTGCGCGACGAAATCGACCAAGGGCTCGATCTTGCTGCCGCCCACCAGGGTGATGGTCCCGCGGGTCAGGTTGAGGGTCTTGCCGAGGAAATTCATGGTACCGTGGGTAACGTGAAGCGAGCCCTTGATGTCGGGAGCCTTGCTTGTCCCGCCGACGGTGATGCGGCCTTGCCATTGGCTGTCCAGCCCGCGGCCGCGGACGAAGAATGGGCCGGGGATGTCAACTCTCACGTCGAGGGCGGCAACTATCGGCGGCTTGGCCGACGGCGGCGGCGGCTTGCTCAGCACTTGGCCGGTCTTGCTGTCGATCACCGTGACTTTCAAGGTCCGCACGCTGGGCGGCAGGCGCTCAGCCAGGTAAACCTGGGCATCGTCGATCTTCAGGTGGGCGGTGACATCGGGTTCGAGCATGCTCCCGGCAACACGAAGTTCACCGCTGCCATGGCCGACGGCATCGTCGGTGTGGACGAACCGAAAATGGTGCAGCGTCACGGTGGCGTCCATCGATGGCCCGGCCGGCGCGGCCGGCAGGAACGATCCTTCGATGCCAAGGATGCCGCCATGGCCGTCATTGGCGGTGAATCGGCGCAGAACGATGCGATCGCGGTTGCCTTCGAGATCGACGGTGATGGCGTTCAGTACCGTGCCGTAAGCCAGGCTTTCGAAATGCCCGTGATCGAGGGTCAGATGGCCGGAGGCGACCGGAGCGGCCACCGTGCCGGCGATGGCGAGATCGAGATGGTAGTGGCCGGACAGGCGATCCTGCCCGATCGGCAAGACGTCGGTCCAATCCTGGAGATGGCCGTCGCCCCGCAGGCGCAGGGACAATTGGCCTTGCCGCGGGACCGAGGCGGCAAAGGGGTGCCCGGTGAAGCGAACCGGCGCGGCGCCTGACAGGGTGGCCGCTTCACCTCTGGGGCCGATAATCCGGCCGGTGAGGTTCATGCGGCCGGGTTGCAAGCGGATTTGCGCGGCGATGTCGGTGGGCGGCAGAGCCGTGCGGGCGTGGGAAAGGCGCAGGCCGTGCGTCGTCACCATGAGCTGTCCGACGGGTCGATCGAGCGGGCCATGCAGCTCGGCAGAGGCGTCCAGCGTGCCGCCGATCGCGTCCCGGTGGGCGAATGCCTCAGCCAGCGCCAGGGGAACATTTCTGGCGGCCAGCCTGGCGGTGACGGCGCGGGGCGTCAGCGAGGCCATCCCACTGACCCTGCCGGAGCCGAGGTCGAGCCGGAGATCGGCGAAGGATGTGCTGTTGCGCGATCTGGTGATGCGCAGGGGCCGTTCCAGCCGTAGCCGGTGGTCGCCGAGGTGGCCGGAAAGGGTGGTGATCCGCCCGCTGAGGGCACCCGCGCCCAGGGCGGTCTCGCCGGTGACGGCGAGGGTAACCGGCATCTTCGCCTTGAGGAGCCCGTCGAGGCCGGCGGTAAAGGTGAAATCGCCCGGCCGCCGGGACTTGGCCGAGGCGTCGAGGCGCTGGAGGGTGGCGGCAGCGGTCTTGGCCTCGATGATGGCGAGGCTGCCTTGCCCGACGACCTTGCCGAAGAGATCAGAAAAACGGCCGGTGGCGGTCAGGTCTTGCACCGTCGCCGCCGCTCCGCCACCGGAAGGGAGGCTCAGTTGCTGGCCCGTCAGGCGGAGCGCCACCCGCTGCCCATGGTCGGCGGCCAGCCTGGCCCGCAGATCGAGCCGGCCGGCCAGGGGAACGCCCAGGATACCGAACAAAGGAGAAAGATCGGTGCTCCGTGCGCTAATCTCGCCGCTGGTCAGACGGGTGTGGAGCGCCGTCCGCAAGACGGCGTCGACGCTCGTACCGCCGGCGGCGAAGTGAAACCGCGAAAGATCGAGCATTTTTTTGTCGGGGCTGAGCGCGCCGTCGGCGACCAGAGTGCCGGACAGGCGGCCGGAGCGGAATTCGGCATGGGCCGCAGCGGAAAGAGTGGGGGCCCCTGTCGCCTTGATGCGGGCATCGATCCGGTCCAGGCGGATCGCGCCGGCGCGCAGATCTTCAGCCGAAAGGACCGCGTCGATTTGCGGGTGAGGGATGCTTCCGCCGACCGTCCCCTGCAGATCGGCGCGCCCGCTGACGGGGCGTCCGATGGCGGCGGAAAGAGGCGAAAGGTCGGCGGCGGCCAGACGGATGGTGGCGGAAAGGGTTCGCTCCTGCCGGTCCGCCCGACCTGTCGCGGTCAAGGCGAGGCCGGGGCCATGGACGGCCAGATCGGCGATATGGAGATCCCGGCCGTCGGTGGTGGATGATCCCGCGACTCGCCACAGGAGGTCGCGATAGGCGGTTGGCAGGCCATTGGCGGCAAGGCCGTCGAGGCGCCCCTCGGCCGAAAAGCGCACCGGCGTCCGGGGGGCGTCGAGGGGGCCCTGAGCCTGGGCGTCGGCCTTGGCGTTGAGGTGCTCGATACTTCGGCCGGCCAGGCGCAAACCCACGCCGTCCACTGTGGCGGTGACCCAGGGTGCCGAACGGGTGCCGGCGGCGGTCAGTTCGATTATCCCCGAGCCGGCCAGGGAGCCGCCGGCGAGAGCGGCAAGCTTGCCCAGGTCGGGCAGCGCGAGGTGCAATTTGCCGGCGATCGGGCCGGTCGCGCCGGCCCCGAGCATGGCGGTCCCGGAAAGGTCGGCGGCGGCCAGGCGAAGAGCGATCGGGTCGAACCGGATGGCGCCGTCCGGGTCTTTCCCCGCGACCAGGCGGAACCGGGCCTCGGGCCCCACCAGCGGGGCGATTTTCGCTGGCAGCAGGCCGCTTGCGGCCAGTCGGCCGTCGATGCCCGCCCGGTATCCGTTGCGGTCGGAGAAGGTGATCGCCGCCGACAGCCCGCCGAGGGTGCCGGCCTGCACCGCGAGATCGCCGTGCCAGTCAACCAGCGGTCCGTTGCCGTGCAATTGCATGACCAGCGGAAGGTTGTCGGAGCGCGACAGCAGGAGATTGAGCAACTGGCCGCTCCAATCCTCGGCATCGGCGGCAAGGCTCAGGCGCGCCGGCCTGCCGGACAGGGTGAAAGCGGCGTCGATTCGCCCGGGTCGTCCATCGGTCCGCTCGACGGTCAGGGCGGCGCTGCCGGAGCCGCGGTTCAGCGTCGCATCGCCGGTCAGCGCCGCCGTCAGCGGGGTTCCGAGGACCGCCTTGTCCAGTTTCACGATGGGAACGGCAAGACGCTGGAGGTTGACGGAGATCGGCGGGCGGGTCGGCTTCATCGGCGCGGTCCGCCGGGCTGCGGGCACCGGCCTTCGCACGATGGTGATCCTGGCGGCGCCGAGCTCGGCTATGGTAAGACGGCCGTGCAGCAGGTCGGCCGGTTTCAGCCGGCAGACTGCGTCATCGACCTGCGCCCAGGTGCCGTGCCGATCCTCAAGGCGGATTTCAGCAATGGACATGCGCCACGGAATGGTGCCGGTCAGCCGGTCGATTTGGGCGGTGCCCGCCAGGCGATGATTGATCGCGGTGACCAGCCAATCCTTGGCCGGGTCGGTCTGAAGCGCGGTGAAGACCAAGGCAACCGCGCCCACCGTGGTCCCCACCATGGCGAGCACGGCCCAAGCGACGATCTTCATGCTCAAACGGAGCCACCGCATATACCGCATATATGGCGAACCATGCCGGCTCTGGCGATGTTCTTGCCGGGCGTTTTCCTTTTAGCCGGCGCTTCCTTGCGCTATAGCTGGCTCACGGTCGGTGAGGCCTCGTCATGCCGAGCGGAGCGACGATCGCCTCGGTTCCGCGAGATTGTTCCTTGCCTTCGGTCTTGGCAATGACGTGGAAACTGCTGTTTGGGGGCGAGCCATGGTGCGGTGGGTGTTGGTACTGACTTTGCTCTCCGTCGCGGCGGTGGGCGCGGCCGCGCAGGAGTCCGGGGCCAGAGGGGCCAATCTGGCGGCCTATCGGCAGAAGGCGGCGATCAACGGGGCCTGTCTCCGGCTTCACGGCAAGCTGGTCTATGGAACCGGGGCACCGCAATGCCAATTGCCCAAGGTGGTGAGCGGCGGGGCCGCGCCGACCCGCATGGTGCCGGGGAAGCCGCTGCCTGTTACGACGCGGCGTTGACCGGCCGGCCAGGCGGCCTCTTTTCCGAAGGAACGCTCAAGGTCGGAGGGTGTGATAGATTTCCTCCTCCTGGGCGAAATGAAGCCTGAGGATGGCGTCAAAGCCATAAAGGAGGCGCTGCAGGTCGCGAATCGCCGAAGCGTCGGGGCCTTCCGGCGGCAGATCCTCGATCATGCGGTGAAGCATCCGGCCGAGCCGCAGGATCTCTCGATGCGTACGGCTCATCGCGGCCATTGGGTCTTCTCCGCCCAACATATGGGCGACCGCCGGATACAGTTTGGTGTCATCCTGCCGTTCATGCGGCAGCAGCCGCTCGTGCAGCGACCGGTCCAATGCCAGCAATTCGGCGCGGATCGCCGGCGCCGGCAGGGTGGCCAGCCGATCCGCCGCGGTGCGCACCTGGTCGAGAATCGGGCCCAGGGCGTCATGCTCGGATTTGAGCTGGTCGGCCTGCCGGCTGTCGAGCAGCCCCCGCCTGCCGCGCAGCGGGGCGATGCGCAGGGCGCGCAGGGCGTTGACGATGGCGACGATGTCGATCCCTTCCTGCAACACCGCCCCTTCGACCGGGGGCAGATATCCTAAGGCCGCCACCGCCATGGCGATGAGCGACAGGCCCATGCCGAGCGCCACGCTTTCGAGGGCGATCGCTCGGGTGCGGCGGGCAACGTCCAGCGCTTCGGCCAGCCGGTCCAGCCGGTCGACCAGAAGGACCACCGCCGCCGCTTCCGAGGACGCGGCGGTGCCGCGGGCGCCCATGGCCACGCCGACGTCCGCGGCGGCAAGAGCCGGGGCATCGTTCACCCCGTCACCGACCATGATGGTCGTGCCCGCCGCGGCCGACCTTCCGATAGCGGCAAGCTTGTCCGCCGGCGTCTGCTCGGCCAGCACCTCGTCGACGCCCAGCACGGCGCCGATGGTCTCGGCCACCTCGCGACGATCGCCCGTCAGCATGACGATCCGGTCGATACCCGCCTTGCGCAGCAGGCGCAACGCCCGTGGCGTGTCCGGCCGGATTTCATCCGCCAGCAGCAGGGCTCCGACCATCGCCCCGTCGATGGCGATGAATATGCCGGCGGCTCCCTCGTAGCCCATGCGCTGGAGGAAGCGGTCGCTCCAGTCGGCGGCAGGGGCGAATTCGCAGACATAGGCATGGGTGCCGACCGCCACGCGGTGGCCGTCGACGATCCCGGCGATGCCGGCACCTGGCCGCTCCTCGACCGCTGACGGCGCCGCCAGGGTCACGCCGCGGTCGCGAGCCGCGGCGACGATTGCCTCGGCGAGGACGTGCTGCGACATTTGATCGAGGGACGCGGCGATGCGCAACAGGTCGGTCGCGGCCCATCCCGGATTGGCTTCGACGGAGACGAGGCGCGCCCGTCCGCCGGTCAGAGTGCCGGTCTTGTCGAAAAACAGCACGCGGGCTTCGGCGAACCGCTCGATCGCGGCACCTCCCTTGACCAGCACGCCGCGGGCGGCGCAGCGCGACATCCCGGAAACCAATGCCACGGGAACCGCCAAGATGAGCGGGCAGGGGGTCGCCACCACCAGCACGGCCAAGGCGCGCAGCGGGTCGCCGGAAACCAGCCAGGCGACACCGGCGGCGGCGAGCGACAGCGGAACGAGCAACAAGGCGTACCGGTCGGCCAGGCGGGCCGCCGGCGCCTTGGTTCGCTCCGCTGCATCGACCAGCCGGACGATGCCGGCGAAGGTGCTCTCCGCGGCCGCGGTGGTGGCCAGAAGATCGAATGGCCCGCCTGCGTTGGTGCCGCCGCTGCGTGCCGTATCGCCTGGCTGGCGCCGCACCGGCAAGGATTCGCCGGTCAAGGCGGATTCGTCGAGAACCGCCGTGCCGGCGACGATGGTGCCGTCGACCGGGACGACTTCGCCGACGCGCACCAGGAGCCTGTCGCCAGGCCCGACAGCGGCGATCGGCACTTGGCGGATGGCGGCGTCTTCATAACGGTTGGCGGTTCGTGGGGCCCGCCCCAGGAGGGCCGTCATCTCCTTGCGGGCACGGGATTGAGCGTAATCCTCAAGGGCCTGGCCGGTAGCGAACATCAGGGCGATGACGACGGCCGTCAGGTATTGGCCGAGGGCCAGGGCACCGGTGATCGACAGCAAGGCGATGATGTCGAGACCAAGATCCCGTCGCAGTGCCCGCCTGACCATGCCGAGGAACAGGGCGACGGCAACCGGCAGGGTGCCACCCAACCACAGCCATTGCGCCCAGGCGGGGTGCCCCACCCATCTTGCCGCCAGGCCGGCGCTCAGGCTGACGGCCGAAAGCACGCAAAGGGCGAGATTGGCACTGCGGCGCCAGTCCATTGCGGAGTCGCGGGGCGGCTAATGCTGTGCCGCCGGGGGAGGAGGCGGGGTGGCGGGAACCTGCCGCCACGGAACGGAACAGGATTGCACGTACGGATAATAACCGGCAGGGCTGTTGCAATAGTACCAGGACGGCGGTGCCGCCGACACCATCGGCACCTGTTGAACGGCCGGAGGCGGCGCCGCGTAGGCGTAGGCCGGCGGCCAATAGGAAGGATACCCGTAGCCGTAATAGGGCCAGTCCCAGTAGAACGGGTCGGCGAAGCCGAGGCCGATGCCGCCCCACCAGCCGCCCCAGCCGCCATAACCACCGCGCCAGCCCCAGCCGCCGTAGCCGCCGCGCCAGCCCCAGCCGCCGTAGCCGCCGCGCCATCCGCCGTAGCCGCCATGCCATCCGCCGTAGCCGCCGTGCCAGCCCCCGCCGCCGCCGTGCCACCCGCCGCCACCACCGTGCCATCCGCCGCCGCCATGTCCCCCGCCGCCGTGGCTATAGGCCAGTGCGGGCGTGGACAGCCAAGCCAAACAACAGGCAAGCAGCGGGATCGCCGCCGTGCTGCGGAAGAACTTGACGATGTGGGAAAGATGAGTACGGCGCATGGAGCACCCCTTTTGGCCGGCAAATGCGATCCGCCGACTGCCGATCAGCGTCGGCCCTCATTCAACAAGTAGTCCTAATGTGTCCGCTAAGCAATGGGGCGGTTCGATGCCGGTCCCCTCGGCGCCCCCAAGGGGGAGCGGCAAGCGCCGGCGCCCGATGCGGGCGCCGTCGGAAAGCCGGCGGTCCCGCCCGGCAAGGGGCAACAGGCCGAGGCGAGCGCACTCGGTCGCCTACAAAACGGATTGGAAATCCGCTATCTGTGGGGCCCAACACTGTTTCGCCGGAGTCATCGGCCTGATGAAATTCCTTTCGCGCTTACGCCCCGACAACTTCACCCTGACCTTGATTGCCACCGTGCTTCTGGCCACCGTCATTCCGGTTCGCGGCGCGGCGGCTGCGGCATTCGGAGTGGCGACGCAAGTCGCCATCGCCCTGCTGTTCTTCCTGCATGGGGCACGGCTGCCGCGCGAGGCGGTGTTTCGCGGCATGGCTCACTGGCGGCTGCATGTCACCATCTTCAGTGCAACCTATCTGCTGTTTCCGCTGCTCGGACTGGCCGCCGGCCTGCTGGCCCCGTCACCGCTCAGTCCATCCTTGGCGATGGGGGTGCTGTTTCTTTGCTGCCTTCCGTCGACGGTGCAATCGTCGATCGCCTTCACCTCGATCGCCGGCGGCAACGTTCCGGCGGCCATTTGCAGCGCATCTGCCTCCAACCTGATCGGTGTGTTCCTCACGCCGCTGCTTGTCGGTCTGCTGATGCATTCCCAAGGCGGCGGCTTATCGCTCGATTCCGTTCGCAGCATCGTCCTCCAGATCCTCGTTCCCTTCGCCATCGGGCAGTTGCTGCACCCCGTGCTGGGCGGCTGGGCGGTTCGGCGCCGCAAGCTTCTCGGGCTGGTGGACCGTGGGTCAATTCTGATGGTGGTCTACGGCGCCTTCAGCGAAGCCGTGGTACATGGCCTGTGGCACCAGCTGTCGCCCGCCGGGCTGTCGACCATGGTGGCGGTCGACATGGTGCTGCTCGGGTTGGCCCTTGGGATCACAAGCTGGGCCGGCCGCCGCCTCGGCTTCAGCCGCGAGGACCGGATCACCATCGTCTTCTGCGGCTCGAAGAAGAGCCTGGCCAGCGGCGTTCCCATTGCCAACATCCTGTTCGCCGGGCAGGCGGTCGGCATGATCGTGTTGCCCTTGATGCTGTTCCACCAGATCCAGCTCATGGCCTGTGCCGTGCTGGCGCGCCGCTATGCCGGCGCCGCAGAGCGAGCCGAGGCGATGTCGAATTGATCAGTCGACCCGGCCGACGCTGAACAGGTCGCGTTCCCCCAGTTCGGCATTGCGCCGGCGCTCCATCTCCTGGGCGTATCGGCGCAGGGCGTAGGCTTCCGTCACATAGCCGATGACGCGGCGGTCGGCCGGCGCCGCCAGCACGGGCAGGGTCTCGCTTTCGGCTTCGTCGAAGCGGGAAAGCACCGTGCGGATGTCCATCTCGGGCAACAGGTAGCGGCCACGGCCGTTGGCGAGGTCTCCGGCGACCAATCCGGCGGCGGCGTCGTCGAGATCGGGGTCGTGAACCAACATGACGTCGATGATCCCAACATAGCGGTCCGCATCGTCAACGGCGAACACGAGGCTGCGGCTGCCCAGCGGCACCTGGCTGCGCAATTGCAGAAGCGGCGTGTCCTGGCGAACTGTCTTGGCGTCGTCGCGGATCAGCCGTGCCACGGTCAGGTCAGCGACCCAGCCGACGTCATGAGCCCCGCGGATACCTTTGCCACGCAAGTGGAAGCGCCAGGTGGCGAAGGAATAGCCGAAGGCGTAGCGGGTGATGGTCGCCGCGGTTATCACGCCCGAAAGCACGCCCAGGCCGACGTCGAAATCGCCGGTGACCTCGAGGACCAGAAGGACCATGGTCACCGGCGCGCCGACGATGGCGGCCGCGACGGCACCCATGCCGACCAGCATGAAAATCATTTCCTGGTTTCCGAGCCAGCCGGCCAGCGGTGCCAGAGCCTGCCACACGGTGGCGCCGAAGAGGCAGCCCAGGTACAGAGACGTGCTGAACAGGCCGCCGCGGAATCCCGAGCCGATGGAAATGGCAGAGGCGGCGATCTTGGCCAGCAGCAGCAAAGCCAGGGGCAAGAGCATCGGCGTGGTCTTGAACATCGCCTGGATGGCGCCATGGCCGCTGCCGAGAACCTGGGGGAAGGCGCTGGCGATCACACTAAGGACGCCGCCACCGATAACCGGGCGCAGCCATTGCGGTGTCGGCAGGCTTCTGAGCGCGGTTTCGCACCAGGTCGCCGCCCGCATGGTGACGATGCCGATCCCCGCCGCCAGGACGCCGAGCATGGCGAGCAGCGGATAGACCCAGTGATGGACTTCCATGGGCGGCGCATGGACAAGGAAGATGGGGGCGACGCCGATGGTGGCGCGCATGGTCAGCGTCCCCGCCAAGGATGCCGTCGCCACCTGGGCGAGGGCGCCGGGAGTGTAGCTGCCCAGCACCAGCTCGTAGGCATAGAAGGCTCCGGCCAGCGGCGCGTTGAAGGCTGCGGCGATGGCCGCGGCGGCTCCGGCGGCGACGAACACCCTGAGGTCGGCGCGCCGCAGATGCAGCCACTGCCCGACGCTCGACAGCATGCCCGATCCCATTTGGCTGTACGCCGCCTCCATGCCCAGCGAGGCGCCGGCGGCATTGGAGATGATGGTCGCCCCGGCCAGGCGGATGGAATCGATGAGCGACATGCGCCCGCCGTAAATGGCGTTGGCCTCGACCGGGTCGACAATCTCATGCGGGCGATAGCGTCGGCCGATGAGGGTGAGCAGGGCCAGGGCCACTCCGCCGAGGGCCGGCACCACGGCCAGCCGAAGCGGGTCGATGCCGATGCCGGTGCTCAGATGGAAGCCTGGAGGAAGGTCGAAATCGACGACATGGAGCCAGGAGACGAACTCGTGCAGGGCGACCACCACCAGTCCGATCATCGCTCCCAGCGGCGCGCACAGGGCGATCAATGCGGGCTCGCTGTTGCGCAGCCGATGGCGATTGACCACCCGGCCGGTCCATCGCCAGGGACGAAGATGAGGCTCCTTCACGGCGGTACCTTCGACGCTCATGTTTCTTCCGCGAACGGGTCTTGGTGAAGCAACTGGCGGAAAATTGCCACCGAAATCAGGCCAAATATAGGTGATTTCGCCTTTCGGCAAGGGCTTGGCCGGTAATCCGTAATAAAGGTTCGGCCGGCGTTCCGAACACTTGGTGCCGTGTAACCCGGGCAAACGGCCGGGGCAGGCGAAATCCGCCGTGGATCAGATCGACGGTGGCAGCTGGCTGCCGGGCTGGGTTTTCTTATGACCTGTCGCTGCATTTCGGCCCAGCCATCGCCGGTGAAATATCGCTATAGTGTGCCCGGCTTGAACGTTGCCGGGTGGTATTAGGCACCATGGGGCTGGCGCGAATTTCGAAACGGATTTTTGACCATT
The DNA here is from genome assembly GCA_021781575.1 of Pseudomonadota bacterium. Taxonomy (GTDB): domain Bacteria; phylum Pseudomonadota; class Alphaproteobacteria; order Rhodospirillales; family Magnetospirillaceae; genus DUZF01. The sequence goes on along the minus strand of JAJXWP010000035.1, from coordinate 21,359 downwards.
GGGCGGCCACGGGACAGGTTTCCCGCGGCGCTGCCGCCATCGCCGGCATCTATGCCCTCATATCCTGTCTATGGATCGCATTTTCCGACGAAATCCTGGCCCGGTTGGAATCCGACGCCGACTTGCTGACACGCTACAGCATCCTCAACGGCTGGGTGTTCGTCTTCTTGACGGCGGCGCTCCTGTTTCTGCTGGTGTATCGATTTGGCACCCGGCTGGCCAACGGCGAGGCACGCGTCCGCACACTCTCCCTGGCGGTGGACCAGAGCCCCAACAGCATCATCGTGACGAACCTGGCGGGGGAAATCGAATACGTCAATGATGCGTTCGTCGAGATTTCGGGCTATGGCCGGGACGAGGTGATCGGGCGGAATCCTCGCCTTCTGCAATCGGGCTGGACGCCGCCCGAGACGTTCCGGTCGCTGTGGGGCGCCCTGCGGGCCGGCAGGTCCTGGCATGGCGAATTCCGCAACCGGCGCAAGAACGGCGATCTTTATGTCGAGTTGGCCCATATTGCTCCGGTCCATCAACTCGACGGCCGGATTACCCATTATCTGGCGATCAAGGAGGATATTACCGAGAAAACACGGATCGCCCAGGAACTCGACCGTCACCGAGCGGATCTCGAACGTCTGGTTACCGAGCGTACCGCCGAACTCGAGGAATTGGCGGAACTGAACCGCCATGTCATTCGCTCTTCGGCGCAGGGCATCCTGGCCTATGACGGGGGCGGAGCCTGCGTCCTGGCCAACGAGGCCGCGGCGCGGATTCTCGACACGACCGTCTCGCGGCTCCTCGCGCAGAATTTTCACGAGTTGGATTCGTGGCGTGCCAGCAGCCTCTATCACCTGGTCGCCGAGACGCTGGCGAACGGCAAGGAGGGGCACCGCGAGGTGCAGATGACCACCAGTTGGGGGAGCGAGGTGTGGATCGACGTGGTGGTGTCGACCTTCCTCAGTCGCGGTGCACGCCATGTCCTGCTGACGGTATCCGATGTCGGCCCGTTCCGGCGGGCCGAGATCGCGCTGGCCGAGGCAAGGGACCGCGCCGATGCGGCCAGCCGCGCCCAGAGTGCTTTTTTGGCCAATGTGAGTCACGATCTGCGGACTCCCTTGACCGCCATCAAGGGCTCCCTGTCGCTGGTCAACCACCGCGTCCTGGGGGAATTGCCGGCTGCCGTCCGCGAACTGACGGAGATTGCCGAGACCAGTTGCTCGCGGTTGATCAGGCTGGTCAACGACCTGTTGGATTTTGAGAAGCTGTCGACCGGAGGAATGTCGTTGAGCATCTCCGACGTCAATGTGGTGGAGTTGCTCGAAGCGGCGGTGGGGGATATCGGGGGACTGGCCGGCACTTGCGGCGTCACGCTGCGGCGGACCGGCCATTTGCCCAGAGGGGCCGCCGTCGTTGGCGATGCCGACCGGTTGATTCAGGTGCTCGACAATCTGCTGTCGAACGCGGTCAAGTTCTCCGGGCGCGGCTCGGAGGTCGTCGTCTCGGCCGACATCACCGAGGACGGCCAGTTGCGCGTCGCGGTTCGCGACCAGGGACCGGGTATCCCGGAGAATTTCCGGCCGCGCCTGTTCGAGCGCTTCTCCCAGGCGGCGGAAGCCGGACGGCGGGCCGGCGGGACCGGCCTGGGGCTGGCGATCACCAAGGAATTGGTTGAACGCCAAGGCGGCAGCATCGGTTTCGAATGTGGCGCGGAAGGGGGCACTACCTTCTGGGTGCGGCTTCCGCTGGCTAACCGGTAACGCAACTTCACATGCCGGAAATGTGATCATGGGATTTGTGGAAACGAAACTCTGGCAATCTTGCGACCAGTTTGGGGTGGGCGGGGGATACGGTTACGTTCCCCACAACGGGGCGAACGTCGTGAAGGCAGGAGGCTTGAGGGCAATGATCGGCAGTCAGAGTGGCGGCGACACGCGGAAGCGGACCAACGATTTGGACCGCTTCATCGGCAAACGGGTCCGCGAGGAGCGTGTGCGCCGGGGGCTCAGCCAGCAGAATCTGGCCGACGTTCTGGGGATCACCTATCAGCAGGAACACAAGTATGAGCGCGGCATCAACCGCATCAGCGCTGCCCGCCTGTTCCAGATCGCCAAGGCGCTGGGGGCGCAGGTGACCGAATTCTTCCCCCCGGTTGATGGTGAGGAGCCCCTCTCCAACGGATCGCGGCAGGATTTGGAACTGGCCAAGAACTTCGGCCGACTGGCCAATCAGGAACACCGCAACGCGGTCAGCTATCTGGTGCGTGCGCTGTTGACCGACGAGGCGGCCTGAGAATTTAGCGAACAAGGCCGGCATCGTCGCCGGCCTTTGGCGCCAGCCCCAATGCCGTTGAAACAACCGCCAAGCGCTGACTTCGGTTGAGCGGCGACGCGAATCCCGGTCAAGCCCCGGGATGGCGAAAACATGAAACGGCGGAACGCGGACGGCGTTGGGGCGAGGCTGCGGACAGGCGATCAGGCGGTTTCGTCGGGGGCCAGGGCTAGCTTGTAGCCCATTCCGCGGATCGTCAGGATCGGCACCTCGCCTCCGCAAGCGGCCAGCTTCTGCCGGATTTTCGCCACCATGACGTCAATGCTGCGGTCCGTCGCGCTGGCCCCCCGGCCGTGCAGCAGGTCAAGCAACTGATCGCGGGACAGCACGCGGTTCGGCCGCGCGGCGAAGATCTCCATCAGTCGATATTCGGTTGACGTCAGATCGACGCTTGATCCCTCCGGATTGGTCAGCACACAGGCGGCGGCGTCCAGGGTCCAGCCGGCAAAACTGTAGCGTTTGGGCGGTTCCGGTGCCGGGTCGGCTTCGGGCGCGGCGGATGCGCGCAATCGCGTCAGCAGCCGCTTGACCCGCGCCTCCAGTTCACGGGGTTCGAAGGGCTTCGCCAGATAGTCGTCGGCGCCCAGTTCGATGCCGACGATGCGGTCGATGACGCTTGCCTTCTTGGTCAGGATGATGAGGCCGAGTCCCGGCCGGTTTCGCCAGTCGCCAATCAGGTCGAGACCGTTCTCTTCGCCCAGCAACAGGTCGACGATGGCGATGTCGATGGCCTCGTCGTTCATCCGTACCCGTGCCGTCTGCCCGTCATGGGCCAGAACGACATCCATTCCCGCGTCGCCCAGAACCCTGGCGACAAGCTTGGCGAAAAGAGCCTCGTCTTCGACGAGGAGAATCTTCGGTTTTTTCGACATGCGGGAATTTATCCCCAAACTGCGGTAACAAAAAATAACAAATCTTCATCAAAGTGCCGATAGGGGCGAAACTCGTCGTGTCTACGTTAGCCGATGGGACCTTCGTCTGTCCCGGGGAACAAGTCTGTGGTGACCAATGCCGCGATCGCTCGAGAAGGTCCTCTATGTCGATGACGAGCCGATGCTTTGCCGGGTGGTCAAGGTGGCCTTGGAAAAGGTGGGCGGCCTGACCGTGGAAACCGCGGGCTCCGGCGCCGAGGCGCTGACGGCGATCCCCGAATTCCATCCCGACCTGGTCCTGCTCGACGTGATGATGCCGGATATTGACGGCCCCGAGACGCTTCGGCGCATTCGCCATACGGTTGCCGGCCATTTCCTTCCCGTCGTCTTCATCACGGCCCGGGCACGCAAGTCCGAGCTCGAATATCTCGGGCCATTCGGCCCCGCGGGAGTAATCACCAAGCCATTCGAGCCGCTTGATCTGGCCAATCGCCTGCAGGCAATCTGGGCGGGACTGTCCGACAATCCCGTGGCCGATGAATGACTTCGACAGCTTTCTAGCCGATCTGCGTTCCGAATTCCGCCAAACGCTCGAAGGGCGGATGGCCGATGTGGAGCATGCCTGGTCGGGGCTTTCAGGTGCCGGCGGCGCGGCCGCGCGGCGCCAACTCATTCTTCACGCCCACAAGCTGAGCGGACTTGCCCCAACCCTCGGCTTCACTTCCTTGGAAGGCTTGGCCGACGCGGTGGAGAAGCAGGCCGAAGCGGGGCTGCATGCCGCCGCGCTGGAGCCGGCGGTATCCGCCCTGCTGGCCGAAATGCGACGCATCGGCGACGGGCCGTGAAACGTTGCCGTATCACTACCGTGTCGTCGCCCGGTCGTTCTTTTTGCCGGTGTTGCCGGCTTTGATGTCGTCCCAGCGGGGGCCGTCATAGGTGATCTTCAGTTGTCCGCGATGGGGCGCCTTGGCGGCGACCAGCTGCAGGATGAGGTCTCCGTCGTAGGTCCGCCATTGGGACAGGTAGGTGCCACATCCGTCCGCGGCCAGGCATTCGTAGAACTGGTCGGGGCTGGAATAGAATTCCGCCCACATTTCCTCGGCAACGTAGCGTGGCGTGCCGTAGTCCTTCGTCATGGCGCGTTTGCGCTGCTGGTAGGCGGCGATGCCTTGCGTACCGAAGGCGGTGTCCTCGATTTCCGTCGACGTCCATATGATCCGCTGGAGCCCGAAAGCCTTGTTGACGACGATTTCAACCGAGCCGGGCTGGGCGGGCTTGATGCGAAGGGCCGTCGCTGCGGCCTGCACCGAGGTCGGGCTGCTCTGTTCGATTTGGAGAACGACACCACGATCGCTCAGCGCTTGCACGGTGTCGCCCCAATGCAGGCCGAAGGGCGGTCCGTCGGCCCAGGCGGCCGTCGGAACGGTGATGATGCCCAGTATGGAGATGGTCCGAAGCAATCGCACGATAGTCTCCCCCTTCCAGTGCTGCATGGCGTAGAGCGGCGTTCCTGTCATCGCGGGGCCTGAAAGAGCAGGAGTCCGGCCCGACAGGGGGGGATCCTTCGCCTTGTTCGGCGTGACAGGAACCCGAATTGTCTGCGACGCCGCCCTAAGCTTACGACCGAAGACGGGGAGTGCAAGGCCGAAGACCGGCTGTTCGTCATATCCGCCACCTCGTTGGGCGACGAGTCTGCGCAAGATATGGGCATATGCATAACCTGCATAGCATAGACGCATATTGCAGTGCGGCAATAGGCTTGACGCCGTCTGATATCTTCACGCAACATTCCTCGATGTAGGACTGGTGCGCCTGCCGTCTATCCTAGACGGTTCGCCGGGCGGGGTCGCCGGCGAGGGGCGGTTTGGAAACGTTATGCAATGACGCAACCGCGGCGCACTCAACCTTGCGCTTGCGCCATTGCATCAGGATTGGAGATCGCGATGAGCAAAACGCTGTCCGAAAACACCCCTGACATCAAGAAGCCGGGGTCGGCGAAAGCCCGGAAGATGTCCTCGGCGGAGTCGGCAAGCCCGGACCCGCGAGACGAACAGGCCGCCCCCGTGTGGCCGACATTTTCTTCCGCTTCGGGGAGCGCTTTCAGTTCGGTGATCGAGTAGCGGTTTCTCGTTCCTGTCGGCGCCGCCGGTGTCCTTCCGCCTTCACTGGCGGCGCCGCTCCGACAGGTTGTGCAGCTGGTAGACGCGCACGTAATCCACATCCATCGAAGCCCCGCTCGGCGGTGGTGCGAACGGCCCGCTCCCGGTGATCACCTGCGTGCCGAGCCACAGGCGGGCCGGGCGCGTGCATTGCGCGCAAACGGCCGTCTGGACGGGCGCGCCGTCGACATACCAGGTCAGCGTGGTCGAACCGCGGCGGTTGGGCAACCAGGCCAGGCCGTAAAGGTGGTAGTCGCTGGAAAGGTCGGTTGCCGCCGTCATCTGGTTGATGAAAAGGCCTCTGAAACCGGGCCGCCGCAACTGCATCGATATGACGCATGGATACCGGCCCTCGTCCACCGCGATATCGAACCCGCCGGCACTGATCGGCTGGTCGGTCACCAGCCGGAAGACATTGGTCATTCCGGTCGCCCGGGCGTAACGCACGCGCGCTTCGAAATAGCCGAATGCCTGCCGGAAATTTCGCGTCCATAGCCCTGCCGAGGTCCATTCCTGCCCGCCGCGCAGGTGATGGCGGCTGATCAGGTGGAGCACGTGGTCGCTCAGCACGACGTTGGCCGGATCGCTGTCCCGCTGCCGCAGGTGCTGCCCGGAGGAGACGCTCCAGATCGAAGGGTCGATCATCGGCCCGTCGAAGTCCTCATTGAAGGTGAGCACCCAGTCGGCGCCGGCCGGCGGCGCCGCGCCGGCCATGCCGCTCTGTCCGGCTACGGCCAAGCCGGCGGCAACGAATAGGGAAATGCTGACGAGACGCATCTTGGCGGTTGGACTCAGTTCTTTCCGCCAAGGTGCCGGCGAAAATGGGCAAAATAAGGGCGAGCTTCGCACTTTTCTCCCTCGGGCGGGCGGCATTGTTCGCCTTTACTATCAATCCTTCGCCGGGCAGGCCATCCGGGCCGCCGGCCGCGTCCGGCCGGGGCTTGGCCGCTCATGCCGCCGGGGGCGGGGAGGGAGGCGGACGGCGGGTTACGCTTTCGGCTACGCCGCGCAGGCCGTGCACCAGGTCTACCAGCAAGCCGCTGGCCGTTCTCACCGCGACGCTGCCGACCTCGCCGACCGCCTGGACGGCATCGGAGGCGACGTCGCGGACCAGGTGGACGCTGTCTCCGGCGAGATTTCCGGTCAGCGCCACCGCATCGTGGGCGAAGCCCTCAACCCCGCCCATGACCCTGCTGGCGGTCTGTTGCGCCGCATCGCCGGCGGCTCGTGCCGCCGTCGCCGCGCGGCCCGTCTCTTCCCGGCCCGATTCCTGGCTGGGGATGTCGCCGGACGTCTTGCGCATGGTGTTCTGCGGATCTTCTTTGTTCATCGTTTGCTACTCCCGTTTCCGTGGCGTGTGTCGTCGGTGCGGCCAAGTCCCATGCTGCGCGCGATGAAGAGGCAATTCAGCGCGTACCAGGCCAGGGTCGCGGCCGGTGGCGCGACGCGGCCACGCAGCAGCTGGACCGATGCCGACGCCGCCAGCAGCAAGGCCAGCGCCATCGGCAGGTCCAGCCGGCCGCCGGTCGACCTGGTCATCCACCGCTCAGCCCGTTCAATACGATCATTCCAGTCGTCGCGCATCGCTCGGGCGGATGGTTCCCGGCCCAGCTGGGTGAACAGTTCCTCTTGTTCGGCGCGGCGCGCCAGGGCGCTCGCCTCGCCGTGATGGCGGACGACGACGCTGGCGGTGCGCGGATGGGCTTCCACCCGGATCACGTCGGGCATTGCCCCCAGGCGCCGCTCCAAATCGCGGAAATAGGCGCTGTCGGCCTTCTTCGCCGGAATGCGCCAGCGGGTACGGCCGGGAACGGCATGGCTCAGATAGGCATGGGGAACAGCCATCAGGCGCCGCCCTGTCCGTTTGACGGCTTATCCGCCGCGGCCGCTTCGCCGGATGGAGCCGTCTGGCCCTGCCGGGCGCGGGTCTCGGCCGCCAGGTCCTCGGCATATTCGGAGAATTCGGCGACGGCCTCGCGCCCCCGCTCCCAAGCCGACACCCCGGCACGCATGGCGACTCCTACGGCTGGTCGGGTCATCCGAGCCAGCATCGGCAACAAGACCGGCGCCAGCAGGGTCGCGCCCACCCCAATGGCCATTCCCTTGACCAGGTCGCGGTTCACCGTGTTCCTCCTCAACTGTCACGCCGCAATGTCGAGTCAAGATGGCCTCGGACATGGGCGATTCGTGCTGTTCCCCAGGGGTAATGCGGGCGGAATAGGCGGAATGGCGAGGATACCTCTTCCCGCAATGGAACGGACATGCGACTGTCAACAAGGTGTAACCGGGCACCGCTATAAAGCGATGGTCCTATCGATGCCGCGAGAGCCGTCATGATTTCCGAATTCCACCACGTGCCGGGGCGCCTGCGGATCCGCATCCGGCCGATCAGGGGCAACCTGGCCAGAGGCAGCGCGTTGCGGGGGCATCTCTACGCATTGGACGGGGTGACCGCGGTCAGGGTCAGCGAAGTCACCGGTTCCGTCACGGTCGTCTACGACCCGGCGAGGTTGTCGCTGCCGAAGTTGCTGCAGCGGCTGCAAGACGGCGGGGTCGAGGGCGCCATGGGATTTGCCGACGGCGCCGCGGCGGGGCCCTCGCCGCTGCTCCACCTTGCCCAATGGACCGGCCGCCTGGCGGTCGGCATGGCGGTCGAGCAGGTCGTCCAGCGCTCGGCGCTGTCGGTCCTGACCGCCCTGCTGTGAGCACTGCGGAACCACCCTCTCACCCGCGCCTTCCGCCGGAGTGCGGGCGCTGGCTCAGGTCAAGCCGCAACCGCTTGCCGGCCTCGATCAGCAGGTAGGGGACGATCCCGCCGGCCACCGCCAGCGCGGTGTCGCCGATGGTGAGCGGCTTCAGGCCCAATAGCCGGCGTGCCGTCGGCGTGGCGCCGATGACGGCCTGGGCGGTGAGGGTGCCGGCCACGGCAAGTTCCAGCGGCCGGTTGCGCCGGGGCAAGCGAGGGCCGAACAGCCCCGAGGTCGGTGATTGCGCACTGAAGGCATGGAGCATCTGCCCCACGACCAGACTGTGGGCGGCCATGGTCGCGGCGGTGCCGTCGGCTCCGCCGCCTTGCCGATAGCCGCCGGCATAGGCAGCCAGCGCACCGCCGGCGATCAGCGCCGCCTCCGTGATCAGCCGGCCGAAATCTTTGCCCGAAAGCAGTGGGGCCTGGACGATCTGCGGCGGTGTCGCGAGGGCCTCTTCACCGGCTGGCGCGGTGGCGAGGGCAAGCCCGGGCAGCACGTCGCTGACCAGGTTGATCCAGAGCAGCTGCAGCGGGCTCAACGGTTGGCCGAGGCCGAGGACGGTGGCGGCCAGCATCACCAGGATTTCGGAAAGATTGGTCGTCAGCAGGAACCGGACCGCGGTCTTGACGGCGCACCGCAGGCCGCGACCGTGGCGAATCGCCAGGATCAATCCGCGTGGATCGTCGTTCACCAGCACGGCATCGGCGATTTCCTTGGCCAGATCGGTCCCCTCGCCGGCCAAGGTCAAACCGACGTCGGCAGCTTTCAGCGCCGGCCCGTCATTGATGCCGTCGCCCACCATGGCGACGACGCGGCCGCTGGTCTGGTGGGCTCTGACGACGCGCAGCTTGTCGGCCGGAGCGATCCGGGCGAAGGCGTCGGCCTGCCCCGACCGCTGCGACGCTGTCGCTTCCAGGTCACGGGCATCGACCACCCGGAGCCCATTGCCGCCGCCGAACCCGAGCCGCTTGGCGAGGGCGGCGGCGGTCGCCGCCTGGTCGCCGGTGACCATCACGGTGGACAAGCCCGAGTGTTGCAGCGCCTTCACCACCTCCGGCATGTCTCGCCGCAGCGGATCGGCCAAACCGACCAGTCCCAGCCATTCCAGTCGGGGGGGGCCGTCGCCGCCGGCATCCAATCGGATATCGATGCCGGCTTCCTGGGCGACGCCGAGGACCCTCAGCCCATCGGCGGCCATTCGCTCGTTGATCGCGGCGAGACGGGCTCGCGTGGCGTCGTCGAGGGGGCGGGGGGTGTCGCCGCCGCGGATGCTGGTGCACATGTCCAACACCTCCTGCGGGCTGCCCTTGACGGCGGCAAGCCAGGCGCCATCGCCGGCGTCGAGGGTGGTGTCGACATGAAGGGTGGCCATCGACTGGCGTTCGTCGGACCGCGCCCGTTCGCCGATTCGCCGATGGCGGCGGCGCAGCGATTCGATGTCGATGCCGGCCTGTCGGGCGGCGCGCAGCAGCGCCAGCTCGGTCGACGAGCCCTGGGCTTGCGCGCCGTCGAGCGTCGAATCATTGCACAGTGCGGCGATCTCCAGCAGGCGGCGCGCCGCCGGCCAGCCGGGCAGGCCGGACGGGTCCTCTTCGAAGATTCGCAGCTCTTCGCCGGCGGCGATGGCGGCGACCGTCATGCGGTTGCGCGTCAGCGTGCCGGTCTTGTCGAACAGCACGAGGTCCACTGCGCCAAGGGTTTCCACCGCGCTCAGGCGGCGGATCAGCACGCCTTGGCGGCGCAAGGCCCGGATGCCGATGGCCAGGGTGGTGGTGGCGATGGTCGGCAAGCCTTCGGGCAAAGCCGCCACCGCCAGGGCTATGGCGCTGCGCAGCATGGTCAGCAGCGGAGTCCCCCGCATCCAGCCCAGCAGGAACAGGACGATGGAGATGCCCGTGCTAGCTGCCACCAGTTGGCGCGAAAGGCGGTCAAGCTGCCGCTGCAAAGGGGTGGCGGGCGGGCGCGAGTCGCCGACCAGGATCTGGATGCGGCCGACCTCGGTGTCGGCCCCGGTGGCGAATACCACGGCGCGGCCCGATCCTCCGCTGACGCGGGTGCCGGCGAATGCCAGGTTGGCGCGCTCGGCCAGCGGCAGGTCGTCGGTCCCCAGGGTCGCCACGGCCTTGGTCGCCGGCAGGCTTTCTCCGGTAAGCGCCGATTCATCGATAGACAGGTTGCGGCTTTGCACCAGCCGCGCATCGGCGGCGACGAAGCGGCCAGCGGCCAAGTCGAGGATGTCCCCCGGCACCACCGAAGCGGGGTCCGTTTCGACGACGGCGCCACCGCGCAGGACGGCGGCCGTGCCGTCGCCGCGGGTCAGAAGGCTGCCGATGGTGCGGTCCGCCTGGGCTTCGGTCAGCGTGCCGATCGAGGCGTTGAGCGCCAGCACGGCAAGAATGAACAGCGCATCGGTGATGCCGCCGGTCAGCAAGGCGAGGGCGGCGGAGCCGGCAAGCAAGGCGACCGGCAGACTGGCCAACTGCTCGGCCAGGATCTGCATGCGTCGGCGTGGCTTTGCCTGCGGCAGGCGATTGGGGCCGTCGCGACGCAGCCGATCTGCCGCCACGGTTGGCGGCAAGCCTTGCCTGGGGTCGGTATCGAGGGCATGACACACAGCCTCCGCCGGCAGGCGGTGCCACGGAACGCCGCCACGGGACCCATCCTGGGGCCCACCGAGATATCCGGGCGACGGGGGCAGGGCCTCGAGGGTGCTGCGCAGGCCGGCCAGGATGGCATCCTGCGGCAGGGCGGGATCGAACAGGATAAGCAGATTGCCGGTCAGCGGGCTGGCCCGTGCGGCGGTCACCCCCCCATATCCGGCCAGACGATGCTCCAGGTCCCCTTTCAGGCCTGGGTTGCCGCGCAATCCGCCGACTTTCAGCCGCAGCCGGCCCGGGACCGCGCCGTGCAGGACTGTCGTCGGGATCCGTCCCTCTGCCGCCATGGAGCTCATATTGCGGTTGTTCGGCCTGGGATCCAGACAACCCTCCCAAAAGAAGGCAGTACCCCTTTCCCTCGGCGGCCGGTCTCGCTATGTTTCCGCGATACCTTCGCTGACCTCAGGGAATCCGACGATGACCGCATATCGCTCCCGCACTTCCACCCATGGCCGCAACATGGCCGGCGCTCGCGGCCTGTGGCGCGCCACCGGGATGACGGATGAGGATTTCGGCAAGCCGATCATCGCCATTGCCAATTCCTTCACCCAGTTCGTGCCGGGGCATGTGCATCTCAAGGATCTTGGCCAGCTGGTGGCGCGCGAGATCGAGCAGGCCGGCGGCGTGGCCAAGGAATTCAACACCATCGCCATCGACGACGGCATCGCCATGGGGCATTCCGGCATGCTCTATTCACTGCCGTCCCGCGAAATCATCGCCGATTCAGTCGAATACATGGTCAATGCCCATTGCGCTGACGCGCTGGTCTGCATCTCCAATTGCGACAAGATCACCCCCGGCATGCTGATGGCCAGCTTGCGGCTGAATATCCCGACGGTGTTCGTCTCCGGCGGACCGATGGAGGCGGGAAAGGTCAAGGTCGGTGACAAAGTGATCGCCGTGGATTTGATCGACGCCATGATCGCTGCGGCGGACGACCGGGTGTCGGACGCCCAGGCGGAGGATTTCGAGCGTTCGTCCTGCCCCACCTGCGGGTCTTGCTCGGGCATGTTCACTGCCAATTCGATGAACTGCCTGACCGAGGCGCTGGGTCTCTCTCTACCGGGCAACGGCACGCTGGTGGCGACTCATGCCGACCGCCGCGACCTCTTCCTGAAAGCCGGGCGGCTGGTGGTGGAACTGGCCAAGCGGCGCTATGAAGGAGACGACGAGTCGGTACTGCCGCGGTCCATCGCCGGCTTCGAGGCCTTCGAGAACGCCATGACGCTCGACATCGCCATGGGTGGCTCGACCAATACCGTGCTGCATCTTCTGGCGGCGGCCAATGAGGCGGGGGTGGCCTTCACCATGGCCGACATCGACCGCCTGTCGCGCCGCGTTCCCAATCTCTGCAAGGTGGCCCCCAGCGTTCCCGACGTGCATATGGAAGACGTCCACCGGGCCGGCGGTATCATGGGCATCCTCGGCGAACTGGATCGCGCTGGACTCATCCACCGCGACCTGCCGACCGTGCATGCGCAGAGCTTGGGGGCGGCCCTCGATGCCTGGGATGTCCGGCGGGGCGAAGACCCGCTGGTCCTCGAAATGTATCGGGCGGCCCCCGGCGGCGTGCGGACCACCGAGGCATTCAGTCAATGCGCCCGCTACACCGACCTCGACCTTGACCGGGCCTCCGGGGTGATCCGTGACCTCGACCACGCCTATAGCAAGGACGGCGGGTTGGCAGTTCTGTTCGGCAATATCGCGGAAGAGGGCTGCATCGTGAAGACGGCGGGAGTTGCCGCCGAGAACCTGGTCTTTTCCGGCCCGGCGGTGATCTGCGACAGCCAGGAGGACGCCGTGGCGAAGATCCTGGGCGGAACCGTGCAGCCGGGCGACGTGGTGATCGTCCGCTACGAAGGACCGAAGGGCGGCCCGGGGATGCAGGAGATGCTGTACCCCACCAGCTATCTGAAGAGCCGGGGATTGGGCAAGCTTTGCGCCCTGATCACCGATGGCCGCTTTTCCGGAGGGACCTCGGGCCTGTCCATCGGCCATGTCTCGCCGGAGGCGGCGGAGGGTGGCGCCATCGGCCTGGTCGAGCCGGGCGACATCATCGATATCGACATCCCCAACCGCAAGATTGCGGTGCGGGTGCCGGCGGAGGACCTGGCGCGTCGCCGCGCCGCCATGGAGGCCAAGGGTGCCGACGCCTGGAAACCGCGGGAACGCCAGCGGCCGGTGTCGCAGGCCTTGCGCGCTTATGCGGCGATGACCACCAGCGCCGCCAAGGGAGCCGTCCGCGACGTCGGTCAGCTTGAACGGACCCGATGAGCGCCAGACGACGGCGATGCGTTACATCGAGTGGCAGGACTGGATGGCCGTCGGCATTCCGCTGATCGACGCCGACCACAAGGTTCTGATCAGCCTGATCAACCAGGTGCATGCCTGCATCGGCGATGCTCAGGAATCCTCGCGGCTGGGTGACGTGCTGCGCGCGCTGGAGGAATACACCGAACACCATTTCCGCCGCGAGGAAAAGCTGGCGGAAGAGGTCGGCTTTCCCGGCTTGACGGCGCATAAGGCGTTGCATGCCCATCTGACCGCCCAGGTTCGCGAGATGGTCCATCGCTACGAGATGGTGCCTGGCAGCACCCGGGCGGTCGACGTGCAAAGCTTTCTCGAGCGGTGGCTGATCGACCATGTGTGCCGCCATGACATGGCGATCAAGAAATACGCCTTGGGCCGGGAGGATGCCGAGGCGGTGGCCGCGACCGTCGGCATTGCCGACATAAGGGACAACCCGACGGCCGGGCGGATCGATTGGAGCGCTCTCCATATTCTGGTGGTGGACGACAACAGCAATTTTGTCGCCCTGATGGAGACCGTCCTCAAGGGGGTCGGCATCGGCCAGGTGCTGACGGCGAAAAGCGCCGCCGAGGGTCTGGAGATCCTGTCCAGGGAACCGATCGACATTGTATTGTCAGACTGGCAAATGGTCGGGCCCGACGGCATGGATTTCACCAAATCCATCCGCCTGTCCCTCGATCCGCTGATTTCCAATGTCGGCATCATGATGGTCTCGGGCCACGGCACCGAAGGATTCCAGCAGAAGGCGCTGCTTTCGGGGGCGGATGATTTCATGATCAAGCCCATTTCGATTCGTGAATTGCTGCAGGGACTGGCCCGCATCATCGATGCCCGGCGCAATTAGAGCGAGTGGCGACCACACAGGATCACCCCTTGCTCGTCATTGCCGCTCCCCGGCTTGACCGGGGAATCAACCCGGCAATCCATGTCCCCCCGGGTCAGGCCGAGGGGGTGACGAGAAGGCGTTCCGCCTGAGCGCGGACTGGGCGCGCTCGCCCTTTTGGACGCCATGCATCTGTTGCCGGAACAACGGGATCTCACCTTGGCGAAGAAATAATTTTCCGGGGCAGTGCCTTATGCTTCCGTCTGTGCCACCGATACTCCCTCGCAACAGACTTCAAGCCTTCTGCGCCAATGAATATGAGGGGGAGGCGTCCAAGATTACCGATTGATGTTGCGCAGTTGCTTGACGCAGGCGCCACAGAATTCCCTGCACCCTGTTGTGGAAAGAAGGGAGTAAACGATGGGGGCTCTCAATGAGCTTTCACTAAAACTGTATCGCGCCGTGATGATCCTGCCTCGAGCCCATTCGCTGCAGAGAGTGCGCGAGCGAATGTTCGGCCCGAAGAATGGCCGTTACAGCGTCGACTTGAATCCCCCGTTGCCGCATCCGATCGACCGTCAATACGGCATCGACACGAGCGGCCACCTGGGGTTCAACGCCCTGCGGTCGGGCAAGTCCTCGGACATCTATATGACCTCCTATGGCGGCTCGCAGCCGAGCATCCTTCGCCGAACCTTGCGGGCCATTCCCGACCTCGACCGGTCGGTGTTCCTGGATTTGGGCTGCGGCAAGGGACGGGCCACGGTGGTGGCGACGGAATTTCCGTTCCGCCGCATCATCGGCGTGGAACTGGCGCCGAGCGTCGTGCCCTTCGCCAGGGCCAACGCGGAACGGATCGGCTGGCAGTTCCCCGAGCGGACGCCCATCGAGGTGATCGAAGGCGACGCGCTGGCCACGGCGATTCCGGATGGGCAGGTCGTCATCTTCTTCTATCACCCGTTCTTCCGGGCATTGATGAAGAAGATTGTCGCAAAGATGGAAAACGCGCTGAAGGGTAAAGAAGAGCGGCGAATTTTTGTCGTGTATTACGATCCGGTATACGGTGATCTGTATGACAAGTCTCGGTACTTTCAGCGGTTTTTTGCTGGAAACATTGATTTCGAGCCGTTCGAACTGGGTACGGGCGCCAGCTGTTTCGATTGCCAGGACACCGTGGTCATCTGGCAGAGCCGGGGGGGCGACATGGCCCCACCCCATCCCGGTGCCGAGGCCAAGCTGCGGGTCATTCCGCCGGGGTGGCGGGCCGAGGTGATGAGCTGACTCATCGCAGTTCGCACCAGACGGGGGTGTGATCCGAACATTTCTCCTTTGCCCGCGGCCCCTTGTCGATACCGGAAGCGATCAGGCGGTCGGCCGCCTGCGGCGACAGCAGCAGGTGGTCGATCCTCAGGCCCAGGTCGCGTTGCCATGCCCCGCCGCGGTAGTCCCACCAGGAATAGCTGTGCGGCTCGGGGTGCAGGGCGCGGAAGGCGTCGGTCAAGCCGAGGAACAGCAGGCGCCGGAGCCGGCGGCGCTCTTCCGGATGGAACAATACCTGGCCGTCCATGGCCCTGACATCGAACACGTCCACCTCTTCGGGGGCCACGTTGTAATCGCCGCCGAGAACGAAGACCTCTTCTGCTTCGAGGAGTTGCTCCGCCCTCCTGCGCAACGAGTCGAGGAAGGCGAGCTTCACCGGGAAGCGGTCGGATTCGGTCGACTGGCCCATGGGCACATAGATCGACGCCACCCGCACCCCGTTGGCCAGCTTGGCTTCCAGGTAGCGCGCCTCGCCCCCATCGCCGCCTCCATTGGCAACACTGTCGCCAGCCAGTTCGCGCACCTGCTCGACGATCGGCAGGCGCGACAATACGGCGACCCCGTTGTAGGTCTTCTGGCCGCGCAAGGCCAGATGCCAGCCGCGGGTCTCCAGTTCCAGCCGGGGAAACTCCTGGTCCTGGCATTTGGTTTCCTGCAGCAACACCACATCGGGGGCGGCCGCGTCGAGCCAATCCAGCAGATGGCCGAGGCGGGCCTTGACCGAATTGACGTTCCAGGTGGCGATTTTCATGAATCGGATTTCACAGAAGTTTTCGTCTCAGTTTCCGGAGGTTTACAACGCAGTTTTCAGCGGTGGTCTTCAAGCCTTTTGATGGCCGCGATTGCCCGGGTCTTCTGGTCTGCCTTTTGACATAATGGTCGACCATTTGCGACGATTTATGACCGGTGATCGCCATGATCTCGCGTTCGCTGCACCCCGATTCGGCCAAGCGCGCCGCCGCCGACTTGCGCAAGCCGTGGAAGACAAGCCCTTTCAGGGCATCATGCTGGTGCACCAGTTCGCAGAACTGTGTCGCAAAAGCGCCGGTGCGCCAGGGCCTGCCGAGCGAATTGGTGAGAATGGTGACGCTGTCACGAGCGCCGGCCTTCCAAGCATTCAGCTCCTTCTTCAGGATGCGGTGCGCCGGAATCCAAAGCGACGCACCGGTCTTGCCCTGCTTGACCTGAATCCCGACACCATCGTATTGCGCCCAAGTCATGCCGATGCAGTCGCCTTCCCGCTGGCCGGTGTAGAGCGCCAGGACGACAGCCCGGCGGAAGTCTTCGGGAAAATGAGTCAGCGCATACTGAATGGCCGTTTCCGGCCAACGCTGATGCTCGCCGCCCTTCAGGCGCCGAATGTCCCGGCAGGGGTTGAATTCGCGCATGCCGCGGTCGACGGCGAAGGCAAAGACGTTGGCGAGCACCATCACCAGTTGGTTGGCCGCCATCGGCGCATGGATTGCCATGGTATCCCGCACGCTGAGCACATCCGCGCGCTTGATATTCTCCACCTTCAGCGGCGCCCAACCGCGCACCTTTTCCAGCGCGCGGTCATAGGCTTTGGCCGTGTTCGGCTTCAATGCCCGGTAGCCGGGGCCGCGCCGGTAGGCGGCAACCAGCGCGCCGAATGTGCCCATTGGCGATTCGTGCGCGACCGGTTGCTTTGCCGCTTCCAGCGCAGCCGAAAAGTCCGGATCAGACGGTGGCGGCAACCGGGCGCCGGTGGCGCGCCAATGGAAATAGACCGCCTCGCTACCGTCTGCGAGCCGCTTGCGAACGCGTTGGACGCCCTTGGGCAGCGAGTCCATCGGCAACCCTCCTGACAATCTCATCGTGCGATTGAACGCCAGCTTCGCCGGCCGACGCAAGAGCGGCATCCACGGCGAGACGGTCCCACCGTGGCAATCGGGGGCTCAGACGGATCGGCTGCGGCAGGCGACCGACTTTGACCATCTGGAGGACCGCTGTCCGGCTTACCGACAGATATTCGGCCAAGCCACAAAGGTCAAGGTAGCGGGCTTCCACGCGCATCGGTCTCGTATCCCTTTCCGTTGGCCTGCTGCTCGGCGCTCTACCCGGTGAATGTTGCCGCCGTCGGCGCGAACGGAGTGGCGGCGAAGCTGGCGCAAACGTCGTATGACGGCCGTCGGAGTGACTGCCAGTGCTGGGTGGGCGGATCTTGCTGGCGCGGGCGGCACCAAGGAATCGGGACCGGTCCTCAGAGTTGTCGCCATTCGCGCCCCGCGCGTCGCTTCGACCACCAAGCCGTCCGCAAGACCGGCAAGGCCGCGGCCGCGGGCTTCCGTGGCGCGGCCCGTGATCGGTCATTGCCTCCTCACGTCACATCGTCGGGGTTGCGGCCGCTGCGTTCGGCCAGGGTGCGCTTCAGCAGAAGGAAACTCCGCCGGCTGGCCTCCTCAGGGGCGGGAATGTTGGTGACCTTCCCGTCCTCGCTCACCGGCAGCCGCGCCGCCGGCGGAACAGGGGGGGGTGACCGGGCTGGCCGGCGCCGCGTTTGCGCAGGGCGGCGACAGCCGGGCCGGGCTCGGGGGCGCGCTTGCCGGATGCGGCCTCGCCGCCGCTGCGGCTTCGGTATCGCCCGCGGGCGTTCTTGGCGCCACCACATCACGGCAGACGCGCTGCCACATCTGGCGCAGGGCCTTCGGCGCCAGCTGTTGTCCCCGCGCCCCGGTCAGCCCTTCCGCCGCGAGCGCCTGGGCGATGTCGAGCCAGGTCGGCTGATACGCCGCAATGTACGCACTCAGTTCCGCGTGGTTGCTGCGGAGCCAGCGGTACAAATTGGAGTTTCGGCCGAAGCGCTTGCTTTCCAGCCGGGCGAGCACGCGCCGTAGGTCATTGTCCTTTGCCATGGCCCGAGCATCGGCGGCGACGGCGCTAACGGTGCGCGCGTTTTTCCTATCGCGGCAGAATCAGCGGAGGATCCGGGGCGGAGGCCAGCCACATCAACACCCGGTGACGGCGTGATCAGCCCCCTGCGGAGGAAACATCAAAGACCAGCGGGCGCCCCACGCGGGGCACGCCAACGGCCGTTGGCGGACAGGTCTGCGGAATGTGGCGCCACATCGAGGGCACATCAAAGCCACGTCGAAGAAGGTCTCCATACACCAATGCATGATTTCTGCTGAGGGGCCGCTGCGCGGGCGGTCTCGGCGGCGGCTTTTTCGGGCCTGATCAGCCCTCGGAGCGCCGGCCTTGGGCACAATATTTCGCCAGCCGGGTGCCCAGGCGATATCCCACTCCGGGTTCGCTTGCCAAATGACGCGGCACCAGCGGGTAATCTTCGAGCTTTTTCCGGAGCCTCCCGACGTAACTCCGCACCAAGCCGCGATTACTCACTTGGGCGGGGCCCCAGACGGCCTGCAATATTTGTCCTTCGGCGATGGTCGTGTCCGGATTGGCCGCAAGGCAGAGCAGCACATCGAATTCACGTGGCGAGAGGCGTACCGGCTCGCCTGACTTGGCCACGGAACGCCGGACGAGGTCCAGCTGCAGATTCCCCATTTGCAACCTGTCAGCCCGCCTGCAGATTTCCGGCAAACCAAGAGCCTTGCTCGCTTGCCCGAGCAATTCGCTGACAATAAACGGCGTAATGGCGGGCAGCGACGTGACGCCCGCGGGCCGTTCGTCATTTTGTCCGGGGGCTGACACCGCAATCACCGGCACGGAACCGCCCCAACGCGCGGCCGGAAGCACCGAAAGCATGTGTTGGGCGTGCTCAATCTCCACTATGACCAGCTGCGGACATTGGGATCGCCCGATCGCCACAGCCTGCGGTACGTCATCGGCCTCATGAACCTCGCAACCGTTGGCGCCAAGGACAATTCGGATGAAGTGCCGGATCGGGAGATCGTCCGCGACCACAAGAACCCGAGGCATGTCGGACTCCGCGATTTTCGGCCCTCGCCCTTACCAGGCGAGGGCCTATAGTCGTGATCTATTTATGATTTGCCACCGGCCGAGCCGGTCATGGGGTGACGTTCGTCCAAGGCGAGATTGAGCTTCAACACGTCCACCCGCGGTTCGCCGAGCACGCCCAACTGGCGGCCCTGGGTGAATTCGTCCACCATGGCCAGAAGGTCCTTCTGCGACATGCCGCGCGCCTTGGCGATGCGCGGCACCTGATACACCGCGGCGGCCGGCGAGATGTCGGGATCCAAGCCGCTGGCCGAAGCAGTGACGAGATCCACCGGAATCGGTGTCCGCGCGTCAGGGTTCTCGGCCTTCAGGGCATCGACCCGCGATTGCACGTCGCTGATCAGGCTTTTGGCCGTCGGCGCGGCGTTGCTGGCGTTGGAACTGGCGGCGTTGTAGGGCGCCGGCACCTGCTTGGTGCTATCGTTGGGGTCAGTGTCGGTGGTGGCGGACGGCCGGCCGTGGAAGTATTCCGGCTTGGTGAAGGTCTGGCCGATCAGCTCGGACCCCACCACATGGCCGTCCTTCTCGATCAGGCTGCCATGGGCCTGCCGTGGGAACAGCGCCTGGGCTAGGCCGGTCATCGCCAGGGGATAGCCGAGGCCCAGCAGCACGGTCAGCACCACGGTGGCGAGGACGGCCTGCTTCAATTGCTTCAACATTGCGAAAACTCCAACTTCAGGCCAGGCCAAGGGCGGCGACGATGAGGTCGATCGCCTTGATGCCGATGAAGGGAGCAATGATGCCCCCCAGCCCATAGATGAACAGGTTGCGGCGCAGCAGCGCCTCTGCCCCGGCGGGTTTGTACTGGACGCCTTTCAGCGCCAGCGGGATCAGGGCGATGATGATCAGGGCATTGAAGATGATGGCCGACAGGATGGCGCTTTGCGGGCTGGCCAGGTGCATGATGTTGAGCGCCTGCAACTGCGGATAGCTGGCGATGAACAGCGCCGGGATAATGGCGAAGTATTTGGCCACATCATTGGCGATCGAGAAGGTGGTCAGCGAGCCGCGGCTCATCAGCAATTGTTTGCCGATCATGACGATCTCGATCAGCTTGGTCGGATCGCTTTCCAGGTCGACCATGTTGCCGGCCTCGCGCGCCGCCTGGGTGCCGGTGTTCATCGCCACCCCGACATCGGCCTGGGCCAGCGCCGGGGCGTCGTTGGAGCCGTCGCCGCACATGGCGACCAGCCGTCCCTTGCCCTGTTCCTCGCGGATCAGCGCCAGCTTGCGCTCCGGCGTCGCCTCGGCCAGGAAGTCGTCGACCCCGGCCTCGGCGGCGATGGCGGCGGCGGTCAAGGGATTGTCGCCGGTGATCATCACCGTGCGGATGCCCATCTTGCGCAGGGTCTGGAAGCGTTCCTTGATGGCCGGCTTGATGATGTCCTTCAGATAGATCACACCCAACAGCCGGCCATTGTTGCCGACCACCAGCGGCGTGCCGCCGGCCTTGCCGACCCGTTCCACCGCCTGCGTCAAATCGCGCGCAACGACATTCACGGCACCACCGCCGGCCAGGTCTGCCGACCACCTGAGCACTGCATCCGGCGCACCCTTGCGGACGATGTTGCCCGGCATGTCGACGCCGCTCATGCGGGTGTGGGCGCTGAAGGGAATGAACTCCATGGCTCCGCTATCGACGTTGTCCTGCCGCAACCCGAACTTCTGAACGGCCAGGGCGACGATGGACTTGCCCTCCGGCGTGTCGTCGGCCAGCGAGGCGAGGAACGCCGCCTCGGCCAGTTCGCGCTCGTTGACGTCGGTGAGCGGAATGAACTCGGCGGCCTGGCGGTTGCCCAGGGTGATGGTGCCGGTCTTGTCCAGCAGCAGCACGTCGATGTCGCCCGCCGCCTCGACGGCGCGGCCCGACTTGGCGATGACGTTGAACTTCACCAGGCGGTCCATGCCGGCGATGCCGATGGCCGAGAGCAGCCCGCCGATGGTGGTGGGGATCAGGGTGACCAGCAGGGCGATGAGGAAGACCACTGGCAGGGCGGCGTTGGAATAGGCGGCGAAGGCCGGCAGGGACACGCAGACGATGAGGAAGATGAGCGTCAGGCCGACCAACAGGATGGTCAGGGCGATCTCGTTGGGCGTCTTCTGCCGCTTGGCCCCTTCGACCAGGGCGATCATCCGGTCGAGGAAGGATTGGCCCGGGTCGGCGGTGATCCGGACGACGATGCGATCGGACACGACGCGGGTGC
>JAJXWP010000075.1 GCA_021781575.1 Pseudomonadota bacterium | reverse complement strand
ACCACCTGCCAGACGGCTTCCAACCCTTCATGAAACTGCTGGCGGTCGATGGTATCGCGCAGCTTGGGCAAGAGCGCGCCGGCGGCGTCCAACAGTGCCTGGTCCTCGGCCGAAAACTCGCCCGGTGTGGGCAGTTGCGCGTCGTTGTTCTTGTTGATCATCGACAGCGAGCGCTGAGCCAGATTGCCCAAATCGTTGGCCAGTTCGCCGTTCATCCGGTTGATCATGGCACGGTGTGAGAAATCGCCATCGTTGCCGAAGGGCACTTCGCGCAACAGGAAATAACGCACCTGGTCGAGGCCGTAGCGCTCCACCAGCTTGATCGGGTCAATGACGTTGCCCAACGACTTGGAGATCTTCTGGCCCTCGTTTGTCCACCAGCCATGAGCGAACACGCGGCGCGGCGCCTTCAGGCCGGCGGCCATCAGGAAGGCCGGCCAATAGACGGCATGAAAACGCAGGATGTCCTTGCCCACCATATGCAGGTCAGCCGGCCAGTAGCGGGCGTACTCGCCGCCGGTGTCGGGGTAACCGACGGCGGTGATGTAGTTGGTCAGCGCATCCAGCCAGACATACATGATATGGGCCGCATCGCCTGGCACCGGCACCCCCCATTTGAAGCTGGTGCGCGACACCGACAGATCCTGCAGCCCGCCCTTGACGAAGCTGATCACCTCGTTGCGCCGCGATATCGGCGCGATGAAATCGGGGTTCCGGTCATAGAACTCCAGCAGGCGTTCCTGCCAGGACGACAGGCGGAAAAAATAGCTGGGTTCCTCGACCCACTCGACCGGCGCACCAGTGGGCGCCAGCTTGGTGCCGTTGGGCCCGGCGACCAACTCATCCTCGCCCCAGAATGCCTCGTCGCGCACTGAGTACCAGCCGGCATAGCTGCCAAGGTAGATCTCGTCTCGTTCCACCAGTGTGCGCCAGAGGGCCTGACAGGACTCGATGTGCCGGTGCTCGGTGGTGCGGATGAAGTCGTCGTTGGAATAGCCCATGAACGCCGCCAGGTCGCGGAAGTTCTGCGACACCCGATCGGTGAAAGCCTGCGGGGCGATGCCCGCCGCGAGGGCCGATTTCTCGACCTTCTGCCCATGCTCGTCGGTGCCGGTGAGGAACTTCACGTCGAAGCCGTCCAGTCGCTTGAAGCGGGCGATCACGTCGCAGGCGAGCGTCGTGTAGGCGTGACCAATATGGGGACTGTCGTTGACGTAATAAATGGGCGTGGTCAGGTAGTAGCGGGGCTGACCCGTCATCGACGTTCTCCGGAAATTGCCCTGGAAACCTGAAGCTCCGTTCCTTGACATCAAGGACGGCAGAGTCGCTCCAGGGCCAGAAAGGCGTTCAACACGATCTGCTTGCGGTCGAGGTTCACCGCATCGGCGCGCTCGAACAGGCGCGTGATTTTTTCCCATACCTCGACCCAACGATCAAGGCCGGCGGTATCCACCAGTCGGCGTTGCAATGCCGCCTCGCCGGCCATCACCTCGCCCTTGTCCGCGCCGCAACGACCGGCGACGGCCGCGGCGCGGGCCACCCACCAGGCGAACAACTCGCTCAAGGTGCGGAAGGAATCGTCGCCGCGCGCCACCTTGTCGCCGAACGCGTGCAAGGCCGGTACGTCCAGCCTGGGCAAGCCCGACAGCAGGCCGACCATCTCGCGATAAAGGTCGAGGCCTCCCAGACCGGCCAGCGCCAACGCCTTGCCGATGCTGCCTTCGGCCAGGCGGGCAATGGCCTGGGCATCCGCCGCTGGCACATCGGGGCGATGCCGGCTCAACAGCTCTACCACCGAGGCCTCGGGCAGCGGTGTCAGCGACACTCTGCGGCAACGCGACCGGATCGTCGGCAGCAGCCGGCCGGGACTGTGGGACACAAGCAGCATCAAGGCATTGCGAGGCGGTTCCTCCAGTACTTTGAGAATGGCATTGGCGCTCGAGCGATTCATCTCGTCGGCGGCATCGACGATGACGACGCGCCAGCCGCCCTCGCCCGGCGTGAGCGACAGGAAGGCCCCGACTCCGCGCACGTCGTCGACGGCGATCTCGGTCTTGAGCTTGGTCTTCTTGTCGTCGGTCCAAGCCCGCTCGACCACTTTGAAATCGGCATGGCCGCCCGACGCGACACGACGGAACACCGGATGATCCGGACCGATCGCCAAGCTGTCCGGCGGGCCGCCGAACAGGCCGCCACCACCCTCGCCTCCGCCCGCCAGGACGAACCGGGCAATGCGATAGGCCAGGGTCGCCTTGCCAATCCCGCGCGGGCCGCAGATCAGCCAGGCATGGGCCAGCCGCCCCGACGACCAGGCGTCGAGAAAGGCGCGTTCGGCGGATTCGTGGCCGAGCAGTTCGGTCGTGGTGCGAGGAGATGGGCCGTCGTCGAGGTAAGGAGGCATGGTGCAGGAAGGTTTACCACGAAGGCACGGAGGCGCGAAGGAGACGGAACACAATAACCTTCCTGATTATTCTTCCTGCCTTGGTGACTTCATGGGCATCAGCCGGCCCTCGACCGCCGCCAGTACAGCCGCCTGGACGTTGTCCGGGCTGCCCAGCGCCGGGATCACCGCGCAGCGTTCGGGATGGCGGCGGGCGATGTCGAGAAAGCCGCGGCGCAGGCGTTGGTGAAAATCGTGGCCCATGCGCTCGTAGCGGTCTTCGGCCCCGCCTCGCCCGGCCGCCCGCTTCAGCCCTTCCTCCACCGGCAGGTCGAGGATCAGGGTAAGGTCGGGAGTGAACTCCCCCACGGTCATGGCATAAAGCGCTTCGATCCGGGCGATGGGCAAGCCATGGCCGTAGCCCTGGTAGGCCAAGGTCGAATCGGCGAAGCGGTCCGACAGCACCCATCTGCCGGCGGCCAGCGCCGGCCACACGGTGTTGACCAGATGGTCGCGGCGGGCGGCAAAATTCAGCAGGGCTTCGCTCATCGCGTCCCAGCGCCCCACCTCACCTTCCACCAGAAGCCGGCGAATCTGCTCGGCTCCGGGAGCTCCGCCGGGCTCGCGTGTCGTCACCACCTCGAGGCCGCGCCGGCGAAGTGTCTCGGCCAGTCGGGCGACCTGGGTCGATTTGCCGGCGCCTTCGCCGCCCTCGAAGGTGATGAACCGGCCGCCGTTCGTCATCGCTGCCCCCTGCTCGCCCAGGATCGGTCTTCCTACCCTCTGCCACCCCAAAGGATGTGCTTCACCGCGGCGCCGACGCGCCCGACCATGCCCAGTTTCTGCACGTCGGCGGCGGCGATCAGCGGGATCTTCTGGTCCTCCATGCCGGGAGCGGTAATGGTCAGCGTGCCGATGCGGGCCCCCTTCTTGATTGGAGCCGGCACCGGGCCGTCATAGCTTGCGGTCACCTTCATCTCGTGGCGGGCGGTGCGCGGCAGGGTCACCGTCAGGCCGTCGGCGACGGCCAAGGGGACGGTCGGCTGCGTGCCAAGCCACACTTCGGCATCGGTCACGGCGTCACCCGGCTTGAACAACGTGTAGTCGTCGAAATCGCGGAACGCCCACTCGATCAGCCGCTGGGACTCTTCGGCCCGCGCCTTAATGCTGGTCAGGCCGTTCAACACCACGATGACGCGCCGGCCGTTGCGGAGGACCGAGCCTACCTCGCCGTAGCCGCCTTCCTCCGTATGCCCGGTCTTCAGGCCGTCGGCGCCAGGGACATTCTCCCAGATCAGCGGGTTGCGGTTATCCTGCTTGATGTTGTTGTAGCTGAACGACTTCTCCCCGAAGATCGGATAATAGTCGGGGAAGTCCCTGATCAGGTGGGTGGCCAGCACCGACAGGTCGCGGGCGGTCATCTGGTGGCCGGGTTCGGGCCAGCCGCTGGCATTGCGGAAGGTCGACTTGGTCAGGCCGATCTGGCGGGCCTTGCGGGTTTCCTGTTCGGCAAACGCTTCCTCGCTGCCGGCAATGCCTTCCGCCAGCACCGAACAGGCGTCATTGCCCGACTGGATGATCACCCCACGCAACAGGTCCGACACCGTTACCATCGAATGTACCGGGAGGAACATCAGCGATCCGCCCGTCTTGTAGTGTTTCTTCCATGCCGTCTCGCTGACCGGCAACTTGTCGGTCATCTTCAGGCTGCCCTCCTTCAGGCGCGAGAACACCATGTAGACGGTCATCAGCTTGCTCATCGACGACGGCGTCATCAACTCGTCGGCGTTCTTTTCCAGCAGCACCGCGCCGGTATTGTAATCGACGACGATGGCCTGGCGGGCGGCGGTCTCGATGGTTTCGGCCCTGGCCGCTGCCGTCCAGAGGAGCAGGAAGGCGGAGGCCGCGATGGCAAGGGGATGGCGGAAAAAGGTCGGAGACATTTTCTGCATGGATCCAGTTTGATGGCGTACGGATGATTGAGGGAATTAAGGCAAGAATGTGCCGAAGTTAGGGCGGGCTCAGTCAACCACGAGCCTGGCATCGGGATAGCCCGAATTGATCACTTTCTCAAGAAGCGCATCGGCAGCGTCAAGCGAGGCGATGGGGCCCATGCGCACACGGAAGAAGGTCCCCGACTTGGTTTGCACCTGGGTGATGGTGGTCTTGCCGATGGTGGAGAGAGAGACGCTCAGGCGGTTGGCGTTGTCGAACCGGCTGAAGGCGCCGGCCTGGATGAACATATGGGTGGGATGCACCGGTTCGACCTTGACCCGCTGGTGCTCCAGCGCCTGCGCATCAGGCGCCGGCTTGCTGAACGACTGGTCCGGCGGAGGCGCCGGCATGACGATCGGCTTGGGTTGGCCGTGGCTGCCCGGCGGCGGCAGGGTCTCGGCCTGGACCAGGATGCGCGGTGCGGCCGCCACCGAGGTGACATCTTCCTTGGCCTTCATTCGCATGGCCAGTTCGCGGCTTTCCTCGGCCAGAATCTGCACCCGCACCTTCGCCGTTCCCTGCCCGATAATGCCGAGCAATTGGGCGGCGCGACGCGACAGATCGAGGATGCGCGAATGGGCGAACGGCCCCCGGTCGTTCACCCGCACCACCAGCGAACGGCCATTTTCCAAATTCGTTACGCGCACGAAACATGGCATCGGCAGGGTGCGGTGCGCCGCAGAGATGCCGTTCTGATCGAAGATTTCCCCGTTGGCGGTGTATCGGCCGTGAAAATCGGGGCCGTACCACGAGGCGATCCCGGTTTCGTCGTAGTCGTAGTCCTCGGCCGGATAGTACCACACCCCTTGGATCTGATAAGGCTTGCCAACCTTATAGATGCCATGTCCCGTTCCCTGGCCGGCGGCTTCCTTGACCGGATAGCTGGGCGGCGTGGAACTCGCGCAGGCGGCCAGCAGAACGCAGCCCGCGGCGACAGCCAACAGGCGAACAGGCGGCAAGGCTGGTCGCTTCATCTAGTGGTCCCCCCACCGGGATACGGCAGATGTGGTAGACTACTGGTTGGAGAGCCGATCGGCAAGGGTTCCGGCGGCCAACGCGAAGAACACCGACCGGTTCCACTTCATCAGAACGCGGAAATTGTCGTAGACGAGGTAGGGTGGGCCATGGCCCGCATCTCCCTCTTTGCCGGTCTCGGCCCGCACCAGCGAGGCTTGCATATGCGCCGGACCGGGCAGCCGTTTGCCGTCAGCCTGGCGCAAGCCCAGTTTGCGCCATTCCCCCAGGCTCCTGGTCGTTTCGAGACCGAAAAGAACAGGCGCCATACCATGTTTTGGCAGTTGTACCGCCCTGCCCCACCGCTGCCGGGGGTTCCAGCCGATCTTCGCCAGGTAGTTGGCGGCCGAGGCGAACACGTCGGGCGGTGTCGTCCAGATGTCGGGTTTCCCGGCGCCCGCCCAGCGCCTCGCGTATTTCACATAGGTCGAGGGCATGAACTGGCACTGGCCCATGGCACCGGCCCATGAGCCACGCATGCGCGCCGACGGCACCCCCTCGTCCACCATCTTCAGCGCATCGATCAATTCGCCCCGGAAATACCGGCTGCGGCGGCCGTCATAGGCCAGGGTGGCCAATGCCGGCAAGACGGCGAAACTCCCGGCCGAACGCCCGTAGTCCGATTCGATGCCCCACATGGCGACGACCACCGGGGCGGGAACGCCGTACCGCCCCGCCACGGCTTTGAGCACCTTCTTTTGATGGACCAGATGTCGGCGCCCGTTGTCGACACGCTCGGCGGAGACCACATGCGCCATGTATTGCTCGAAGGTCATGGTGAATTCGGGTTGCCGTCGATCCAGTTCGATCACCCGCTCGATCGGCTTGATGTCGGCAAGGGTGGCGTCCACGGTCGCCTGGCTGATCCCGCGCTTCAGAGCCTCGGATCGTACGCCGGCCAGCCAGCCGTCGAAATCCTGGCGCGGTTGCGCCAAGGCCACGCCGCACCCGCCGCTCAGCGCCAAGATGCCGCCGACCAATGCGCCAAGCCATGCCCTTGCCATCATCACCCTCTTCCCTGTTCGGCGGCCTGTTCTGCCATATCCGTTTCGTCGCGGCAACGGTGCCGGCGCCCCGGTCATGGCCCGGGAAACAGCGCATCCGTCCAGCCGGACAGGCGGTAGAAGGCCAGCCCGACCCACTCATGGATGGCCTGGGCGAACAATCGCAGGCGCAGGACGGGAAAATCAAGATTGCTCCAGTCGCCGCCCCTCGTGCTGGTGTAATCGACCGGCCAAGGGATGACCGCCCAGCCGATGTGGCGAAACACCCCGACCGCGCGCGGCATGTGCCGGGCCGAGGTGATCAGCACCCAGGCCTGGCCCGGCTTCGGGTCCACTTGGCGCTGGCTGAAGACGGCGTTTTCGTAAGTATTGCGGGATTGGCTCTCGACGACCAACCGCTTGGGGGAAACCCCCAGTTCCACCAGCAGGGTGGCGGCGAACGGCGACTC
This sequence comes from Pseudomonadota bacterium, assembly GCA_021781575.1. Lineage (GTDB taxonomy): Bacteria > Pseudomonadota > Alphaproteobacteria > Rhodospirillales > Magnetospirillaceae > DUZF01. Next base: position 3,205 of record JAJXWP010000075.1, on the reverse strand, counting down.
GCTTGGTTCCGGACGACCGAGGTCGGCGCTGCCGCCGGTGACCAGGACCAACGCCTCGGGGTGGACCCTTGCCATGATCGCGCCATCGATCAATCGCTCCGAAGCGTCGGTGAGGCTGATCTGATGCCGGCCTTGGCTGATGTATTGGTCGACCGCCCCGCCCAGGATGACGATGCCATGGATCTCCGCCGGCAAGCTGGGGTTGGCCGGAAAGCGGTTTTCCAGGGTCCGCGTCAGGAAGGGCTGCAACGGACTGATCGCCACCAGCGCGAAGACTACCGCCACGGCGGTCAGCAGGCGGCGGCCGACTCGCCAATGGCGCTGCGACCACAGCAGCGCGGCGCCGATGACCAGGCCGATGAGCAGCAGCACGCCCGGCGTCAACAGGGTTCCGATGACCTTGGCCACGAAAATGCTCATGAGATGGTCATATACGCGGGCGCGAGGCCGGCGCAACAATACGCTGGCAGCCCATGCTATCCGATAGGATGGTCAGAACCAACCTTTAATATTATAGAGGGTGCTAGACTTTTAGATGGTTTTATTCTATCCTGATGCAGAATGGCGAGAGGGAGATTAGCCATGGCCAAAGACATGGACACCCCCAATAGGCTCACCGAAGAGACGAAGCCAATATCGATGCCTCAGTTCGAGGGGCCGTTTATTATATATCCCGTAGAATCAGAGCCGTATGTCTATATCCAGGGAATGATTCATCTGGATGGCGGGACAAAGATAATGACGTTCCGCGTCCCCTTGTGCGATGACGACGCCATGGAACTGCTGGGGGCACTCGAACATTACCGGAAGCTGCGAGGCTACCCGCACCCCGAAGGCGAAGTGATGATGTTGCAGTAGCCGCCGCGCCGCGTTCCGCCGGCCTGGTTGAGCCGATCAGCCGCCGGCGGTGCAGGTTTAAGCAGTGGTCGCCGCCACGCTTCCGTCGCGACGCCTTTGGATGTATATAGCCACCTCCTGCCGCGGACATGCTGGATGGGTGGCCGAGCGGTTTAAGGCACCGGTCTTGAAAACCGGCGAAGGTGCAAGCCTTCCGTGGGTTCGAATCCCACCCCATCCGCCAAAATCACCTTCCACGATCTGCGTCATATCGCCACCACCCGGCTGGCGCCGCTGCATCGCGACGTTCTGGAACTGGCTGCCACCACCGGCCACAAGACCTTGACGATGCTGAAGCGCCACTACAACCCGTCGCCGGAAGAACGGGCCGTCGTCGGGGTCTGAGTAGCAGCGGAACAGAACACCGACATGCCTTCGCCGCGATCATCGAGCACCCTGTCATCGCCGAAGCGACGAAGCGGGGCGCCGAGGCGGTCCGCCTGCCGCCGCTGCCCTGCATGGCGCAGGTGACCGACCGCGGGCTCACCTTTGCCGAAGCCGCCGGCGGGGTGTGCAAGCCGGGCCAGGAGCCGCTGTCGTTCTTCGATCAGGACCGGTTGCGGTCTGGCTCGACAAGATGACGGCCTTCTTCGAAAGCCTGCCTAAGCACTGGATGCCGGCCGTCGACCAAGGGGTGCCGCCATGCCGATAAAGCAGCTCGCGGGGCCGGCGGCCGTGGCGCCGGAAGTGACGCAGGCCCTGGAGGAGATGGACAGGCTGATCGCCGACGTCGAGACCGCCGCCCAGGACTGGGGCGTCCGCCCCGACCATCTCGAAGGACGGTTCGTCGCCGCCCTGGTCGCCTGCATGCGCCATCACGGGCGTCTGATCCTCGGCGCGCTCACCGACATCGGCGTCAGCGCCCGGCTCGGCCGCGAAGCGGCCGCCATGGAACTGGCCCGGCTCAACAAGGAGGCCGAAGCCGCCCAGCTGGCCGACGCCCACGGCAACCGCTATTGCTCTGTCAACACCTTGCTCGGCGGCCGATAGGAGCGCCGCGAGACCGGTGCGGCGCCAGCCTGGAAGCGGGCTGGCGCCCGGCTCGCGCCCGGTGTCGAGCCTGTCCGGGGCCAATGATGGTGAAGCTCCATACACCATTGCACCCCTCGTGCGGAGGAGGCCCCTCTGTTTGACGTGGCGCACTCCCCTGCGGCCGAGATACAATGCCAGGCTGCAAAGGCGGCGAAGGGCGCCTATATCGTTGATATGACCGAGAAAACCATGCCTTCCGTCGTTCTCAAGAATTTGCCCGCCACGGAAGCTGCCGCCGCGATCAAACGCAGCGAGGCGGCCGAGCCTGGCCGGCAACGCTACACGGTCATCGTCCAGCGCCTGCGCACACGCGACGAAATCGCTGCCGGCATGGACGAGGTGTTTGCAGAACAGGTCTGCGACCCGTCAATTGCCGGTCTCAGCGACGACGAGGTCATGGACATCGTTAATACGGAAATCGCCGCCTACCGTGCCGAAAAGCGCGGAAAGAATACCTGACCTCATTGTGCGTCTGGTTCTTGACTGCAACATACTGATTTCCGCCGGCTGGAACGATGGGCCGGTTCGCTATGCATTTCGTATTGCGATCGCCCAGCATCAGCCAATTATCTCAGTCGAAACACTGGAGGAATACGAGGCGGTCCTGGCACGGCCGCGGTTCCGGCATGTGCGGGCCGATCTCGTCCAGCTTCTTGCCGCTCTCGTCGATGCGGCCGAGATTGTTGATCCCGGCCCCTGCCCCTACCACCTGCCTGACCCCGACGATGAAATATACTTGGCCACGGCACTTGCCGGCGGCGCCGATGCCATCGTGACGGGCAACGCCAAACATTTTCCCGAACCGACCTACGGCCCCGTCCGCGTCCTCTCGCCGCGCGAGTTCCTCACCCTCCCGCAGAAGTAACCAGGGCATCGGCGGCTGTGACAATTTGTGCCACCGAAGCGGAATTGGCTAGCCTTCCGCCGAATAAGGTGGAACGGCCAAGATATTGACATTCCTGGATCTTGGCAATTTTCGTAGTCTTTTCAAGGCCCTGGAAAGGGTCTTGAAAACCGGCGAAGGTGCAAGCCTTCCGTGGGTTCGAATCCCACCCCATCCGCCAAAATCCCTGAAAAGCGCCGTCCCCCTGCAAACTTGACAAAGCGGTCAGGCCAACCTCCCGGCACGGCCGCAGCACTTGGATGCACTGAGGTGGACCCCGTCGGCTGGACAGGAAAGACGGGTCGCTTAAGTGGGGCCGATCCCGGTGTTGATGCCAATTATGCCGTCTGATCTTTCACAGTCAATGGTTGTGCGCGTGGCGGGTTGTCCAGG
>JAJXWP010000074.1 GCA_021781575.1 Pseudomonadota bacterium | reverse complement strand
CTTCCATCTCGGAAAGGATGACACTCCGCTCGGAATGCCGGGCCAGTTGGGCAATCAGCCGATCCAGTTCGCCACTGGCTTGCAGCGCGTCCTTGCGGCCCAACGCGCGGACGATCTGCTGGCGGACGCGGCCGCCTTCGCGCACGCTCTCGACCAGATAGAGGTAGGTGTGGCCTCGCGCCACCTTCTCTCGCACATACATGCAATTGTTGTCACGCACTGTCGCGAGAAATGCAAGGAAAGACGCCGGTACTCTGCAAAATGTTCCACTACACTATTTTCCGGAACAGGAAAATCAGGTCAAAAAACCAAATGATTTCAATGACCGGCCTCGAAAAATCGGCCGTTCACTGTTCAAGTCGGGTCAAGCGAAGACCAACCTGCGAGCGTGCCCGGTTTTCCGGTACCCCACGGTCGCCAGAACTTGCCCCCAGCGCAGGCGGGGGCCGTCGGAGCGGGTCGTCCGTCGAAGATCGGGAAAAATGTCGGCTAGGCTGCGGACGGCGTACCGGCGGGAAACCGTCCGGGAGGGCTGCGGAGAGCCGCCAAAGTCGGGAGCAAACCGCCCGACGCCCCTTTAGAACCCCCCGGATTTCTCCGTGGGGAGGTTTAGCGCCCTCTCTCTCGATAGGCCGGGCATGTCTCTTCGGTCGGACAGTATTTGGCCCAGGCGGCGACCCAGTCGCCGGCGATGTCGGACTGGGCCTCGCGGAGTCCGACTTGGTGATGACAGACCAGATGGAAGAGGCGCAGTTCCAGCCGGTCCTTGCGATGCGCTCCCCATTCGCCGTCCCAATGCTCCAACCAGAGATTGCGAGGATCGGTAGGGTTCCCGCCAACTGAAATCGGGATCAGGTGATCCAGTTCGAAATCCCTCATGTCCCGCCGCCCCATTGCCGCCAAGTCGCGGCGCTTGAGATCGCGCGTGTATTCCTCCGGCGGACGGACGGACCGCGACCAACTCGGCCGGGTACGCGCGCAGATCGTTTCGTCGATGTTGTCAGGTGTCACCCGCGGGTCAACCGCCCCCGGAGCCGAACGCGGATCGGGCCGGTCACCCACCTCCTGGGCCTGAGCCGCCCGGAGAAACAGGATCAGCGCCAGCACCGAGACGGACGCCGCCGCGCCGATGACCGCCCAGCGCGCCCAGGTGGGCGGCAATGCAGGAAGCGGGTGGTCGTCGATGCTGTGCCAGCGGCGGAAACGGTTCATTGCGGCGATGGCGCGGCGGCGGACATAGGGGCGGCCGACGATCTCACCGTTGTCTTTAGTAAAATAGGCTCGGCCTTCCGCATCGCCCTTACCGTCCCCAATCTGTACCATCCCTCGGCTCCTCGTCGGTCACTCAGCCGCGACCGGCTGGACTTCACGCTTTGCCAGCCAAGGATCGCCGTTGGCGAAGCCCTGATAGGTTTTCCGGGTCAGCGGGGACTGCCCAACCGCCGCGAGTGGCATCAGCGTTTCGACGATCTTGCAGAAATCAGGGAAATCGACTCCGAACTTTCCCAGGCAGGCATCATCTAAGTCAGCCGTTTCATCGTCTTCGGGAATGTCGCAGACATGGCGAACAAGCTCCTCGTAGTCCCAAATGCTGCTCATGGCCCTGGTGCTCCCGCGGCGATAGTGGTCGGGGCGAAAGGATTTGAACCTTCGGCTTCCGGCTCCCAAAGCCGGCGCTCTACCAGGCTGAGCTACACCCCGTCAGTGGTGATAATATCACGACGCGCGACCAGCTACCTGCCGCACCCGTTCGGCGGTCATGTTCGACCAACCCTTGAGGTGGAAGCGGGTGATTGCGGCGCGCAAGGTGACGTACATGGCCGGGTCGGTGGCCGCCATCTCGATGGGGGCGTCGGCTTCCACCGTGGCAGCGATGGCCTCCAGCAATTCCCAATCGCGGGCCCTGAAGACGGTCGCCATGGTGCCGCGAACAAGGGCGTCTTGCGCTTCGACCCGGAGGCTGCGCTTGCTGCGCGTTGTCATGGCTCGTAGCCTTCGCTGGTGGTCAATTGGATCAGGATGATGTTCTCCCGGGCCGCCTCCCGGTTGTCCGGCTGGGGGATAAACGGGATGGCGGCCTCGATGTCTTCGACAGACAGGGTGCGCTCTCGGACCCACCAGGCCGCGTCTTCGATATCGCTGTCATAGCCGCGCGCCAACTTAGTGGCGACAATCAGGGGCGGCGGCGGCATGACCAGTGTGAGATTGCCGTAGCGGCCGAGGTGCTCTACCTGGAAATGTTCGGGGAACATGGTGATGCCCGGCCGCAGGATTTGGAGATAGGCTGCATCCGGGTCCAGCTCCCCCTTGGGATCGAACAGCAAACCGATTTGCTCGCAGGCCCGTTTCAACTCGCCGGTGTCGAAATCCGATTCTGGTCCCCAGATGTCGATGTCCGGCGTCTGCCGATCCGGCTGCCCCAGCAGAATCGCGGCGGCGCTGCCGACCACACAGATCGTCGCCGGAGTGGTGATGGCAGCGCCAATCTTAGTCAGCAGATCTTCCAGAGAATTCTTCTCGATAATCGCCATGGGGACTCTCCAGGATGCTGAATGAGCATAGTGCATAATGCACTATATGTCAAGAGCCTTGGCTTTGCCATCAAGTAGCCAGGCGATTTTCAGTGTTTGATCGGTCACTGCCGAACGTGGCGGCTCGTAAACCATGCGTTATACCGTCGTCCGCGCCAAGCACAGAACTGGCGCCGCCTGGTTGGCATTGGCGAGTCCGTTACGGGCCATCCATGCAGCGACTCCAGGTGGAGTCTGCGGCTGTCCCGGTTCAGGGCGGGCAGCGGTTTGCCGATGAAATCGGTGGCGCGCGGATAAGCCATCTTCAGAACGCTCCTCAAGTGATCGGAGACTCGGCCATGTCGGGCCGGGTCGTCCGGTAGGCGTCCCACGCCTCGGCAGCGGCCTGGTCAGCGGCGCTGGCAGCCTCCCAGGAGCCGATCCCAGTCTCTGCCGCGGCGTTGGCCGCCTCGGCGGCTTTCTTTGCTGCGATGTATCGGTCAAGCAGATCGTTCAGCGCATTGATGTCGCGGATCGTCTGATTAGCGAAATTGTTATAGTTCAGCTTCATGCGGACGTTCGCCATCTTGGCTCCTCCGGCGTTAACTGGCCGCCCTCAAGGCGGCGCGACGAAATTCTTGGTCGGCGAGAGCGCAGAAAAAGCTGCACTCGATCTCCGGTTCATCTTCAATACGTCCCTGGTCCGGCCGGAGATCCTTCAGGCCGAATCTTTCCCCGGTCGTCCGGTTGACGAAGAAGTAGGCGCCAGGCCCTATGCTTTCCTGGATCGCCATTGCCTCGGCAAAGAACTCGGGGTAGACGACCCGAACCTTGTTCCAGTAGCCCATTCCACCCTTCGGACAGCCTCGGCAATTCGCGTTTAAGAAGCCATCCCGATAGCCCTGTGGCAGCATGATGCCGGCGCGGGTCAGTAACCCATGGCAGTCGGCTTTCGTCAGGCCCGCAGCAATCAGGGGCGCCTCGATCTTCCGCCCCTGCAATCGCTCACAAAGGTCGTCGTAGCGGTCTTCTTCCTCGGCAGTGAAGCCGAGCACCATGATATCGTCGGGCCGCTTCCACGCATCCATTACCCGCTGCTTCAGTGCGCGAGAACAGGGGGCACCATGCGCGCTGACCATGAATTTCTCGCGGCGCCAGACCTCATGCACAGATGCGCCGAATCTCTCATCCCGCAGGACGGTGATTTCGCGGCCGATCCACTTCTCGCAGTCGGCGAGGAACCGGCGGTTGTCCGGGTGCTCTTCCTTGATGAAGGCGTTGATGATGGCCACGTCGGTGTGGTTCGTCACCGTCAGCTTGGCGGCGACGGCGGATGCGGACCCGCACGAAAACTGAACCACTCTACGCGCCATTCTCCGGGCTCCTCCGGTCAGGCCCGCTCGGCGGCATCAAGCCGCTTCCGGGCTTCAATCAATTCCTGGTCAGCGGATTTTACGGCTTCCAGCGCCCGCTGCAATTTGCGCTCGGCGCGCTTGACTGCCTTCTCGGACGCTTCGCGGGCGTCGATCTTCGCACAGATTTCCCCGGCCTTCCGGTTGATCTCCTGCATCTGTTCGACGGTGTACATTGCCCGGCTCCTGCGGGGATCAGTTGACGGTGATGGCGCCGCCGAACCCGGCAAGCGGGGCGGGGCGGCCATAGCCGCGGTCGTAGGCGTTTCGGATCAGCCAGGTCAGCGCTTCGAAGCGCGACATCGCGGCTAGATCCGGAACGACGGTCTTGCGGCTGCGCAGTGAATAAACCTTTCCGTCGAATGTCACGGTCGGCATCGGGTTCTTTGCTTGGGCCACTGGCGCCTCCTCTGTGTTCAGCGATGCCGGCGTGCGCGGTCGCACGCCTGGCGGGCAAGCTTTGCGGTCTTGAAGCCGCCGACGATCTTTCCCCGCAAATCATAGGCCCACAGTGCCGGATTGGCGGGGTCCGGGATGATCTTGAACGGCACGTCCTGGGCGATCATCGGCCTCTCCTGCTGGATTAGCTGTTGATCCGCACGAAGGCGGCATCTTCTTCGGCACGAGCATTTTGCTCGGTTTTGAGGGCGTCCAGGGCGATCCCGGCATCAGAAAATCCGGCGAGTTTTGCCAAGCGATCCATGTGCGCCCAATCGAGGGTCACATCAACACCAATTAGCTTGTCATCGGCGTTGAAAGTCGGTTCCTCGCGCATGTCGGCAAGGCAGTCGAGAGTCAAGTCACGGAGCGCCCTGACAGTGATTTCGGCTGCTCGGACTTCAGAATCTCGGAAGCCGAGTTCCATTCTGATGCGTTCGATTTCATCGCACGCCCAGCTGATGGCCTTGGCGTCTTTGCTCTCGCTATCGAGGCATTCAAGGTGGGCCGAGAGGCGACGGAGGTGGGCGAGATACATGGTAAAGCCCCTCAGGAAAGAGATACGCGGCCAGTGCGCCACAGGCCACGGCGCAAGGCGGTGTCGGAGGCGATATGGATGGTATCAGACTGGGAAAGCCGATCGAACGCATCCTGTGCCAACGCAACATTCACGTTGCTATCGCCATTGCCGTTCTGCTGGCCGATGAATGCTTTGGCGACCTGTCGGGCTTTACGGATGTTCATCATTTTCAGCCTCCTCGAAACTGTCTGGGTGGCATTCTTGCCAACCCGTGAAATCCATTGACCACATCATAGCAAAATCGTATCATGCGTCAACTACATTATTTATGGTATGTGACGATTGCGTAGCTGGTCGTGGTATCGGGAAGGATGGGGGGGGCAGTCGTCGGCCCATTGGGAAAAGGTGATCCGGGAAGCTGGATACCCGACCGACGAAGACTCTCCGCACTTCCATGACGAGGAATTGCGCCCAGGCGACGTGCGCAACGAGAAGGCGTTTCCCGACCTGGGTCGCGTTCTGACGGGCATCCGCCCCGGCGACCGCCTCGGCCTCGGAGATTTCGGGATGCTCGGCGCATCGGCCGTGTGGGCATGGGCCGCAAAGATCCTGGTCAAGAAAGGTATCGCTGTTGAGGACTGCACAACGCGCTTCGTGCTCGATTTCAGCCAGCCAGGCGCTTTGGAGGCCGGTTATGCGATGGCGATTGCGCGTCGAGACGGGGCTAAAGCCGCTGCGGTCTTGCAGGCCGGAAGCAAAGGGCGGCCACGGAAAACGAAAGCCGCCGTGACAGCGCAGATCAAACGCGAGCGCGCTGCCGGCGATACGATCCCTGCGATTGCCAAGCGTCATGGGATCAGCGTCCAGACCGTGTATCGGCGGCTGAAGGATTGATGGAGAGGCATGATGACCGCTGAGCCCAATTCGCTCGCCGGCATTCTGGCCAAGATCGACCAGGCGCTCAAGCTGCTGGTCGAAGGCCAGAAGAAGGTACCGCGGCCGAATGTCGAGATGGCGATAGCGGCCTTGGAAAGCGCCAGGGACGATCTGACCGGCCGCAAGCCGAACTGATGCAGGAGGAAAACGCAGATGACGAGAATGATCCGCGGCGAGGATGCAGGCCGGTGGGCGCTGGGCTCGGTCGGCGTGCTCGTGATGGTCGGCTGGACGGTCGTCCATAATCCGGAGCCGATAGCGGTGATCGGCGGCGGCGTGATCGTCCTCCTGCAATTGGCGGCGACGGTGTTGGCCTTCCGCCGCCGGGCGAATGCCACACCGAAGCAGTCCTGAAAGGAAACGCAGGGATGGACAACGAAAGCGGAGTGCTGACGGTGCAGGTGACGGAGCGACTGTCGTTCCGGCTTGCCCCTGTGCCGCATATCGACATCTCGCGGGCCAGGATCATCGCGAGTGTCGAGGCGAACAAAGCCGGTAGCGAAGGCGACCGATGGGAGGAAGATGGATTCCGAGACGCTGCGGCTTGGGTCGAGGCGAATTGGGAAGGGTACTTGGCCCACGCCCGCGCGATCCGCGAGGCGGAAACAGCCGCATAAGGGGGAGGTGTTGTGGGCGAATACACAACGGCATTGCGTGGAGGCGCGGCGTTGTGTAGGATTACACAATGAATAGCCGGGATGTGATTCGGGCGCTCGAGGCGGCAGGTTGGCAACTGGTTAGGACCGCCGGCAGCCATCACCATTTTCGCCATCCCGACCGCCCTGGAACCGTCACCGTACCGCATCCTAAGAAGGAGTTGCCCCGCGGGACGGTGAGGAACATCGCCCGTCAGGCGGGCCTCAAGCTGGATTGGACCTCATGACCCATTATGTCGCCTATCTGCGCAAGGAGTCCGACACCGATTACGGGGTGGAGTTTCCCGATCTGCCTGGCTGTTTCTCGGCCGGCAGCACCGTTGAGGAGGCGCTGGCCATGGCCGAGGATGCCCTGGCTGGTCACCTGTCGGTGCTGATCGAGCACGGCGACCACGTCCCCACACCGCGAGGCCTTGAGGCTTTGATCGGTGACCCCGAGCGCGGCGACGCTGTCGCCGTCCTTGTGCCGGCCGATCCCGACCTACATAAGCCGGAACGGGTGAATGTCAGCCTGTCGCGGTCGCTGCTGAAGCGCATCGACGCCATCGCGGGAAACCGGTCCCGGTTTCTGGCCGAGGCCGCCGAAATGAAGTTGGCGCATCCGGAACTGTTCCTGTTCAAGCCGGATCTGAACAAGCCAGCGGGCCGGCTTTCGCCGGATGACCTCGGCAAGTAGGGAAGCATGGGGCAGGCACTTCCGCTGATCGACAGCAAAGGGCGCATCAACGGCCGCACATGGACGGACGGCGTTTGCTGGGATGTCAACGAGGATGGCGTACCGAGCACGAAGCCAACGCACTGGAAACCGTTGGCGTAGGAGGAAGGTGTGTAGCGTTGACACCGCACAACATGGTGTGTAGGCTACACACATGAAAAGCGGTGAGCTGATCCGAGAACTGAAAGATGCTGGATGGTTGCTCGACCGGGTGCGTGGGTCGCATCACGTTTTCAAGCACCCAGAGCGCCCCGGCATCGTCGTGGTGCCGCATCCGAAGAAGGATCTCGGGATTGGCTTGGTCGCAGCAATCCGCAAACAGGCAGGCATATGATGCGTTATCCGGTTCTGATCGAAGAAGGGGGCAAGGACACGGCGTTCGGCGTCGTGGTGCCCGACCTTCCGGGCTGCTTCTCGGCCGGCGATAGTCTCGACGAGGCGCTGGACGCGGTAAAGGAGGCGGTTGCCGCTTGGGTCGATGCCGCTCTCGACGCTGGACAGGCGGTGCCGGCACCGTCGAGCCTGGAAAGCGCCCGCCGTCTGCCCGGCTACGAGGGGTGGACCGTGGGGCTGGTGGAGTTGGACCCCGCTGTCTTTGACGACAGCATCGAGCGGGTGAATATCACCCTGCCAAAGCGCGTCCTGCGCCGTCTCGACGACCTGGCCGCCACCCGGCATCAGAGCCGGGGCGCGTTCATCGCCGATCTGACCATGCGCCTCACCAACTGAACCCCGGAGGAAACTTGGCCATGACTGACGAGACGTCAATGACCGACGATGAGGCTTTCCAGCAGGCGTTTGCCCCGGCGATGCAAGCGGGCCGCTCGCGGCCATTCCGAATGGAACTGGCCCCGCCGAGTGTTCTGTCCATCGAAGACCCGCCGGAGACCATCAGAGTCATTGCAATGCCCTGGCCTGAAGGCGCGAAACCGATTGTTGTTCTGGACCGAGGACAGTCGAGCGCCGCGTTCCTGGCTGAAGTCCGAAAGGCGTTGCCCGCTGATCGCAAGCAAGATGATGGGCTGCTCCACTTCGGGAAATCTCGTGGCTGGCGGCGGCACCTTCGCCGCATCAAAGCCGCGAATCGCTGATACGAGGGAAAACGGACATGAATTCACCGGCCAGGGAGACCCGGTGTCCCGAGTGCGGCGCCCTGCACTTGGTTCCGGACGACTCCGACGATGGCCCGGCGCGGCCGTGCCAGGGTTGCCTGGCCGCCGTTGCGGATCAGGAGGAGCCGGCTTTCGCCTGTTCCTTGTTCGGGCCTGGCCGCTGTTCGATGGTTCCCGATTGCCTGGGCGACGAATGCCCGCCGGCCGAGATCTACGACGAGGACTTTCCGGCGTCTATCTATGACGTCGAGGACGGCATACGGCGCTATCGCGCGGATGGTTGCCGGGACTGGGAATTGCTGGGAAACGATTTCGTCAGCCTGGCGGAGCACCTCGACGACATGGGGCTTGCGCTGGATCAGCCCCTGGCGGTCCGTTGGCGGGCCACTGGTCATGCCGCCGTTCTGGCCGTTCTTGATGCTTATGGCCGCATTGCCGCCGGCCAGGATGGCGACGATGTCGCGCCTCAGGAACTGGCTGACGCTCTTGTCGCAGCTAATGTCTTTGGACATGTAGTCGGGGTGAAGGCGCCGGACTGGACCGGAGTTCATCCGCACATGCGGTGGTTTTATGGGGACACCCTGGCCCAAGCCCAGGCCGCGGCCGAGCGCGCCCCGGAAATGATGGCCGGATGATTTGAGGAAACCATGGCGCTGAAGCTGGAGGGCGGCGGCCAATTCGTGCCCAAGGCCGAATCGGAAATCCGATGCGACGTTCACGGCATCGTGACGACCTGGGGCGAGCTGGACGCGATCCAGCAGTTGGCCGTCGAAGAAGGTATCGATACGGCCGAAGATCTCGAATGTTTGCTGGCGCTATCGCGCCGCTCGGCATGATGCAGGAGGAAGCGCCGATGCCTGTGCACCAGCACGCCAGACCGCCGTTCAACGAACGGCTTGCCCGGTGGGTCGCCGCGAGCAGCAGCGAGGGCGAGCGAAACGACAGCAGCGTTGTGCCTGGACTCGGCCTTCATCAGGTGACGGCCGGCGGCCTACGCGGCGCTTTGCGCGAATTGTCCGGCATCTGGCCGGAGCCGAGCGCCACGCTCATGCGACGGCACACCGCACAATGGATCGAGACGGGCATGGACTTTGGGGAAGTGCTGTTGCCGATCGGCGGTGCGCGGCGAGCGGTCCAGGTCGGCATCACCGGCTGGTATCCGGTGCCTGGCACCCCCGAAGTCGTCGGTCTCCGCTGGCATGGCATCCTGCCGTCTTGGCGCGGCCGTGGCCTTTCCCGCATCGTGCTTCGGCTTCTGGCCCGACGCCTTGCCCACCTGGCGCCGGAAGCCCGGTGGATCTGCGACACCGTGTTGCCGGGCAGCGAAGCCGCGCGACGACACTTCGAAGCACTTGGTTTCGTCGAGGCGCCGCCCGATCGGGCGGCTGCCCTGATCGCGGCGGCGGAGATGCCGGACGACGCAATGCCGCTACTCGGCGATCTGCAGGATCTCGCTGCGTACGATTTCCCGACCCGAGAGGAACAGCCTTGACGATCTTTGTCGACGACATGCACGCGGCTCCGGTCGGCCGGTATGGCCGGATGAAGATGTCACATATGATCGGTCCCGAAGCCGAACTGCACGCCCTGGCCGGCCGGATCGGCGTCGCCCGCCGCTGGTACCAGGGCGATCACTACGACATCTGCCTGACGAAACGCGCGCTCGCCGTTGCCGCCGGCGCCGTCGAGGTGACCATGCGGCAGCTGGCGTGCATGAGCCGACGGCACAAGGTGACCGGCGACTTCGGCAAGCCGGAAGAGGCCGAGGCCTGGGTCAAGGTGTGGTGGACGGCCAAGTGGGCCGAAGCGGAAGCCGTAGCTTGAGAGGAATCGTGATGCTGGCAAAGAGCCACGGATGCGCCAAAGATCCCGCTGCATTTCTGTCGGCATTGAAGAGCGCCGGGGAGAAGTGGACGCCAATGC
>JAJXWP010000073.1 GCA_021781575.1 Pseudomonadota bacterium | reverse complement strand
CTCGCGTGGTTGCGCAAAGACAGATAGCGCCGGCGTCCCCGCCGGGCGGAAGAAGACCCTCGCGCATCGGCTGCGACGCTGGTGTTACCGGATTCGAATGCGATTCGTCCGCATTGCGAACCGCTGCCATCGAACGTATCTTCTGGACAAGAGCGGCAATATGTGGTGTAAGCCTGCCCAAAAATCGGCCCCAAAAACTTCTGCCTTCCGGCCTTGGACAAAGGGCCGTTCGCCTCACCATGACCAGGGAGTAAGTTCCCATGCCCATGCTTGAAGCCTATCGCCAGCATGTCTCCGAGCGTGCTGCCCTCGGGATTCCGCCGCTGCCCCTGTCGGCCGCCCAGACCGTCGACCTGGTCGGCCTGCTGATGGCGCCGCCCAAGGGCGAAGAACAGTTCCTGGTCGACCTCCTCACCCACCGCGTGCCGGCCGGCGTCGACGACGCCGCCAAGGTCAAGGCCGAATTCCTGGCCAAGCTGGCCAGGGGCGAAGCCGCCTGCCGGCTGATCTCCAAGGTTAAGGCCACCGAACTTCTGGGCACCATGCTGGGCGGCTTCAACATCAAGCCGCTGATCGAGCTGCTGGCCAGCCCGGAATGCGGCGCCGCGGCGGCCGAAGGGCTGAAGAAGACTCTGCTGGTGTTCGACTATTTCCATGACGTCAAGGAAGCGGCCGATAAAGGCAACGCCAATGCCAAGGCGGTGATCCAGTCCTGGGCCGAGGCCGAGTGGTTCACCTCGCGCCCCGAAGTGCCGCACAGCCTGACCCTCACGATCTTCAAGGTCAGCGGAGAGACCAACACCGACGATCTGTCTCCGGCCCCCGACGCCTGGAGCCGCCCGGACATTCCGCTGCACGCCCTGGCCATGCTGAAGAACCCGCGGCCCGGAATTGAGGCCGAGGAGCCCGGAACCCGCGGCCCGATCAAGCAGCTCGAGGCGCTGAAAGCCAAAGGCCACCTGGTCGCCTATGTCGGCGACGTGGTCGGTACCGGCTCGTCGCGCAAGTCGGCCACCAACTCAGTGCTGTGGTGGACCGGCGAAGACATCCCCTTCGTTCCCAACAAACGCTTCGGCGGCGTCTGCCTGGGCTCGAAGATCGCTCCGATCTTCTATAATACCATGGAAGACGCCGGCGCCCTGCCGATCGAACTGGATGTCTCGCAGATGGCCATGGGCGAAGTGGTCGAACTGCGCCCGTACGAAGGCAAGGCCCTGAAGAATGGCGCCGTCATCGCCGAGTTCAAGGTCAAGTCTGAGGTGATCTTCGACGAGGTTCGCGCCGGCGGCCGTATTCCGCTGATCATCGGCCGCGGGCTGACCGCCAAGGCGCGCGAGGCGCTGGACTTGCCCCCCTCGACCCTGTTCCGCCTGCCCAAGGCGCCGGTCGACAGCGGCAACGGCTTCTCGTTGGCGCAGAAAATGGTCGGCCGCGCCTGCGGCCTGCCGGAAGGCCAGGGGATCCGCCCGGGCACCTACTGCGAGCCGAAGATGACGACCGTGGGGTCGCAGGACACCACCGGCCCGATGACCCGTGACGAATTGAAGGACTTGGCTTGCCTCGGCTTTTCGGCCGATATGGTGATGCAGTCGTTCTGCCACACTGCCGCCTATCCGAAGCCGGTGGATGTCAAGATGCATCACGAGTTGCCGGGCTTCATCTCGACCCGCGGCGGCGTCGCCCTGCGCCCCGGCGATGGAGTCATCCACTCCTGGCTGAACCGCCTTCTGCTGCCCGACACCGTCGGCACCGGCGGTGATTCGCACACCCGCTTCCCCATCGGTATTTCGTTCCCGGCCGGCTCGGGGCTGGTGGCGTTCGCCGCCGCCACCGGGGTGATGCCTCTCGACATGCCGGAAAGCGTGCTGGTGCGGTTCAAAGGCAAGCTGCAGCCCGGCGTCACCCTGCGTGACCTGGTCAACGCCATTCCGCTCTACGCCATCCGCCAGGGCCTGCTGACCGTCGAGAAGCAGGGCAAGAAGAACGTCTTCTCCGGCCGCATCCTCGAGATCGAAGGCCTGCCCGATCTCAAGGTGGAGCAGGCGTTCGAGCTGACCGATGCCTCGGCCGAGCGTTCCGCCGCCGGCTGCACGGTGCGGCTCAACAAGGAGCCGATCATCGAGTACATGCGGTCCAACATCACTTTGATGAAATGGATGATCGCCAACGGCTATCAGGACCGACGCACGCTGGAACGGCGGATCAAGGCGATGCAGGCATGGATTGCCAAGCCCCAGTTGCTGGAGCCGGACGCCGACGCCGAATATGCCGCGGTGATCGAGATCGATCTGGCCGACGTCAAAGAGCCCATCGTCGCCTGCCCGAATGACCCGGACGACGTCAAAGTGCTGTCCGAGGTGGCCGGCGACAAGATCGATGAGGTGTTCATCGGCTCCTGCATGACCAATATCGGCCATTTTCGGGCCGCCGCCAAAGTGCTGGACGGCAAGCCCGACTTGCCGACCCGGTTGTGGGTCGCCCCGCCCACCAAGATGGACGCCATGATCCTCAACGAAGAGGGCTATTATGG
Organism: Pseudomonadota bacterium; assembly: GCA_021781575.1. Taxonomy (GTDB): domain Bacteria; phylum Pseudomonadota; class Alphaproteobacteria; order Rhodospirillales; family Magnetospirillaceae; genus DUZF01. The sequence continues at coordinate 7,785 of JAJXWP010000073.1, read as the reverse complement.
CGTGTTCGGCCGGTCCGGCGCCCGCATGGAGCTGCCCGGCTGCTCGTTGTGCATGGGCAACCAGGCGCAGGTGCGCAAAGGGTCCACCGCCATGTCCACTTCAACCCGGAACTTCCCCAACCGCTTGGGAATCGATACCCGTGTCTATCTCGGCTCGGCCGAGTTGGCGGCTGTCTGCGCGCTGATGGGCCGGATTCCGACGGTCGACGAGTACATGCAGCAGGTGACCGTGGTCAACCAGAAGGCCGCCGACATCTATCGTTACATGAACTTCGACCAGATCGCCGATTTCCGCGAGGTAGCGGACGGCGTTGCCGTCTGAGTCGTAGGGAACCCGCGGCCTGCCCACAGGCAGGCCGCAAGAACGAGGGCGGGGGCAAGTTTTCCGCACGGCCAAGCCCCCGCGTCGGTTGACGGCGTTTCAGGCCGTGATGCAAACAACATCAGAAGCTCAGCCTTTCGAAACGGAAAATCCCCATGACCACTCAAACGCCCAAGATCATCTGGACCCAGGTCGACGAGGCCCCGGCCTTGGCGACCTACTCCCTGCTTCCCATCGTCCAGGCCTTCACCGCGGCCGCCGGCGTCACGGTGGAAACGCGGGACATTTCACTGGCCGGACGGATCATCGCCAACTTTCCGGAAAACCTGACAGAGGCCCAGCGCATCAACGACCAACTGGCCGAACTGGGCGAACTGACCGCCCATGCCGAAGCCAATATCATCAAGCTGCCCAACGTGTCGGCCTCGGTGCCTCAGTTGAAGGCGGCGATCAAGGAACTGCAGGCGCACGGCTATCAGGTTCCCGACTACCCCGAGGAACCAAAGACCGACGCCGAGAAGGAAATCAAGGCGCGCTACGGCAAGGTGCTGGGCAGCGCCGTCAATCCGGTGCTGCGCGAGGGCAATTCGGACCGCCGCGCCGCCGCCGCGGTGAAGCAGTACGCCCGCAATAACCCGCACAAGATGTCCCCCTGGGCCTCCGACTCGCGGACCCATGTGGCCCACATGACCGAGGGCGATTTCTACGGCAGCGAAAAGTCAGTGACCGTTCCCGCCGCCTGCACGGTGAAGATCGAGTTCGTCGGCAAGGACGGCAGCACGAAGGTGCTGAAGGACAAGACCCCGCTCTTGGCCGGCGAAGTGATCGACGCCGCGGTGATGAGCCGCCGCGCCCTGCGCGCCTTCCTTACCCAGCAGATGGACGAGGCCAAGAGCACCGGCATCATGCTGTCGCTGCACCTGAAGGCGACCATGATGAAGGTCTCCGACCCGATCATGTTCGGCCATGCCGTCTCGGTCTATCTCGCCGACGCGTTCGCCAAGCACGGCGCCACATTGCGCGCCGCCGGGGTCAACCCGAACAACGGCCTGGGCGATCTTTACGCCAAGCTGGCCGCCCTGCCCGACGCCAAGCGGGCCGAGATCGAGGCCGACATCGCCGCCTGCCGCGCCAAGGGCCCGGAACTGGCCATGGTCAACTCGGACAAGGGCATCACCAACCTGCACGTTCCGTCGGACGTGATCATCGACGCCTCGATGCCGCCGATGATCCGCGACGGCGGCAAGATGTGGGGAGCCGACGGCAAGCTGCACGACACCAAGGCGGTGATCCCCGATCGCAGCTATGCCGGCGTCTACCAGGCGGTGGTCGATGACTGCAAGAAGAACGGCGCCTATGACCCGCGCACCATGGGCTCGGTGCCCAATGTCGGCCTGATGGCCCAGAAGGCCGAGGAATACGGCTCGCACGACAAGACCTTCGAGATCGCCGCCGACGGCGTGGTCCGTATTGTCGACGACAAGGGCGCGGTGCTGCTGGAGCAGCCGGTGGAAGCCGGCGACATCTTCCGCGGCTGCCAGGTCAAGGATGCGCCGATCCGCGACTGGGTCAAGCTGGCCGTCGGACGCGCCCGGGCGACCGGCGCTCCCGCGGTGTTCTGGCTGGACGCCAAGCGCGGCCACGACGCCCAGATCATCGCCAAGGTGAATCAGTATCTGAAGGACCACGACACCAGCGGCCTCGACATCCGCATCATGCCGCCCGAGGAGGCAACCCGCTTCTCGCTGGAGCGCATCCGCAAGGGCCAGGACACCATCTCGGTCACCGGCAACGTGCTGCGCGACTTCCTGACCGATCTGTTTCCCATCCTCGAGCTGGGCACCAGCGCCAAGATGCTGTCGATCGTCCCTCTGATGGCCGGCGGCGGCCTGTTCGAGACCGGAGCCGGCGGCTCGGCGCCCAAGCATGTGCAACAGTTCCAGGAGGAGGGCTATCTCCGCTGGGACTCGCTGGGCGAGTTCCTCGCCCTGGCGGTGTCGCTGGAGCATCTGGCCCAGACCTTCGGCAACGCCAGGGCGAAAATTCTGGCCGACACCCTGGACCAGGCCAATGCCAAGGTGCTGGAAAACAACCGCGCCCCGGCCCGCAAGGTGGGCCAGCTTGACAACCGTGGCAGCCACTTCTACCTGGCCCTCTACTGGGCCGAGGCTCTGGCGGCGCAAACCGCCGACAAGGAACTGCAGTCCCGGTTCGCTCCGCTGGCCAAGACGCTCGCGGAAAGCGAGCAGAAGATCGTTGCCGAACTGAACGCCGCGCAGGGCAAGCCGGTGGACATGGGCGGCTACTACCAGCCGGACTTCGCCAAGACCTCGGCCGCCATGCGCCCCAGCCCGACCTTCAACGCCGCGCTGGCGCAACTGGGCTGATCGCACGCCGGATCAGTTCCGGCCATGGCAATATTCGGCACCCCCGCCGCGAAACCGGCGGGGGTGTTGTCTTTTGCAGGCCCCCTGCCCTGGCGAGCAACGGCGCTCGCAAAGTCCGCCAATCCGGGAAGGGTTCGGGGTTGCCAATGCGTTGAAAAAAAAGGCGGATGAAACCGGATGCCGCTACGCGGCCAACGGATGAAGGCGAATTTGGAATATCGCCACCGCAGGCGACCGGCCCGATTCTTCCGTGTCCATCCGTTGAAATCCGTGTCCGTCCGTGTTCCCCTGCACCGGCCAGGCTAATTTGGCGCCAGTGGAAGAGGGCCCCTTGGTTAAGGCAATGGACCGCCTCGATGCTTCGTAAGCTGGCGCCGGCCGCGGTAAAAGCCGCCTTCCGCTCGCTGAAAGGCCACAATTATCGGGTCTGGGCCGCCGGAGCGCTGATCTCCAATGTGGGGACCTGGATGCAGCGGGTCGCCCAGGATTGGCTGGTGCTCACCCAGCTGACTCATAACAACGCGGCGGCAGTTGGTCTGGTCATGGCCCTGCAGTTCGGCCCCCAATTGCTGCTGCTGCCGGTGACCGGCTTTGCGGCGGACCACTTCAACCGCCGCAAGCTGCTGCAGGTCACACAGGCGACGATGGGAGCCCTCGCGCTGGGCCTGGGTGTCCTTACCATTACCGGGCTCGTCCGCCTGTGGCAGGTGGACCTGTTCGCCTTCCTGCTCGGCTGCGTCACGGCGTTCGATGCGCCGGCGCGCCAGACCTTCGTCGCCGAACTGGTGGGAGAGACCGACCTGCCGAACGCCGTCGGATTGAACTCCACTTCGTTCAACGCCGCTCGCACGGTGGGCCCAGCCGTCGCCGGCATGCTCATCGGCGTCGTCGGCTCGGGTTGGGTGTTCGTGATCAACGCGGCCTCGTTCGTCGCCGTGCTTTGCTCGCTCGGCCTGCTTCGCCTCGACCAGTTGCATCCGAGCAGCAGAGCGGCGGCCGGCCGTGGCGGCCTGGTCGAGGGCTTCCGCTATGTATGGAAGCGCCCCGACCTGAAGGCAATCCTTCTCATGTTGCTGCTGATCGGCACCTTCGGCCTCAATTTCCCCATTTTCATCTCCACCATGTCGGTGACGGTCTTCCATGCCGGAGCGGGGCGCTACGGGCTGCTGACCTCGATGATGGCCATCGGATCGGTCACCGGCGCGCTGCTCGCCGCCGGCCGGGCAAGGCCCACCGTCACCCTGCTGTCGGCCGCGGCAGCCGCCTTCGGGCTGGGCTGCGGGCTGGCGGCAGTCATGCCCAACGACCTCCTGTTTGGCTTTGTCCTCGTCTTCGTCGGCCTCGCCGTCCAGACCGTTACCACTTCGACCAACAGCCTGGTGCAACTCTCCACCGAACCCGTCATGCGCGGACGGGTGATCGCCATCCTCCTCGCCACGGTCCTGGGCAGCACGCCCGTCGGCGCACCCATCGTCGGCTGGGTCGCCGACAGATTCGGCCCGCGCTGGGCGCTCAGCATCGCCGCCGCGTCGGGCGCTGCCGCCGCCATCGTAGGGCTACGCCATCTGGCCACACACCGCCGGCGGCCGTAACGCCGGCGACCGTCGCGGCCAGGAGTATTTGCTCGGGTTTATCTGCCCGGCGGCGCCCCTATATAGGTGACAGCCCCAAGGAGGACCGCCCCATGCCCGTGGTCGGACAGGACAGTTTGAAAACCCGCCGGACCCTCGTCGTCGACGGCCAGTCCATCGACTACTTCAGCATCCCGGCGCTTGCCGAGGCGGGATATGCCCAGGTCTCGCGCCTGCCGTTCTCGCTCAAGGTATTGCTGGAGAACCTGCTGCGACATGAAGACGGCCGAACGGTGACGGCTGCCGACATCGCCGCCCTCGCCCAATGGACCGCCGAATTCGGCGCGGACCGTGAAATCGCCTATCGGCCGGCGCGGGTGCTGATGCAGGACTTCACCGGCGTGCCAGCGGTGGTCGACCTGGCGGCGATGCGCGACGCCATGGCGGATCTGGGTGGCGATCCGCAGAAGATCAATCCGCTGTCGCCGGTCGATCTGGTCATCGACCATTCCGTCATGGTCGACTACTACGCCACGGCGGACGCGCTGCAGAAGAACATGGACATGGAGTTCCGGCGCAATGGTGAGCGCTATGCTTTTCTGCGCTGGGGGCAGACGGCATTCGACAATTTCCGCGTGGTGCCGCCCGGCACCGGCATCTGCCACCAGGTGAACTGTGAATACCTGGCGCAGGTGGTGTGGTCGGTCAAAGACGGCGACCGCAAGCTGGCCTATCCCGACACGCTGGTCGGCACCGACAGCCACACCACCATGGTCAATGGGCTGGCCGTGCTGGGATGGGGGGTAGGCGGCATCGAGGCTGAAGCCGCCATGCTGGGGCAGCCTGTTTCCATGCTCATCCCCGACGTGGTCGGCTTTCGGCTGACCGGCCGCTTGCGGGAGGGCATTACCGCCACCGATCTGGTGCTGACGGTCACCCAGCTTCTCCGCAAGAAGGGCGTGGTTGGCAAGTTCGTCGAATTCTTCGGCCCCGGGCTCGATGTCCTGGCCCTGCCCGACCGGCTGACCATCGGCAATATGGCTCCCGAATACGGCGCTACCTGCGGCTTTTTTCCCATCGATGCCGAAACCATCCGCTATCTGTCGTTTACCGGCCGCGATCCGGCCCGCGTCAGGCTGGTCGAGGCCTATGCCAAAGCGCAAGGAATGTGGCGCCAGGCCGATACGCCGGACCCCGAATTCAGCGATGTCCTGGAACTCGACCTCGGCACCGTCGAGCCATCCTTGGCCGGGCCCAAGCGCCCGCAGGATCGTGTTCCCCTGTCCCAGGTCAAGCGCGGATTCGCCGATGCGTTGCCGGGCCTGACCGAAGTGCCGCCCGACCTGTCGATAGCGGTGGCTGGGACCGACTACTCGCTGACCCATGGCGCCGTGGTGATCGCCGCCATCACTTCCTGCACCAATACATCCAACCCCAGCGTGCTGGTTGCCGCCGGACTACTGGCCAAGAAGGCGGTTGAGAAAGGGCTGTCACGCCGCCCCTGGGTCAAGACCTCGCTGGCCCCGGGGTCGCGTGTGGTCGAAGACTATCTGGTCGCCGCCGGCCTGCAGGACAGCCTCGATCGATTGGGATTCAACCTGGCCGGTTTCGGATGCACCACCTGCATCGGCAATTCCGGCCCGCTCGATGAGCCAATTGCCCGGGCGGTCGACGACAACGGCCTGGTGGTTGCCGCCGTGTTGTCCGGTAACCGCAACTTCGAGGGCCGCATCAGCCCCCACGTCAAGGCCAACTACCTGGCGTCGCCGCCCCTGGTGGTCGCTTATGCCATCGCCGGATCGCTCAACCTGGACCTGGCGACCGAGCCGTTGGGGACCGGCCGGGACGGCCTGCCGGTCTATCTGAAGGATGTCTGGCCATCGGCCGAAGAGGTTCGCGTCGCCATTGCGGCCTGTCTGACGCCCGACCTGTACCGGCGGCGCTATGCCAATGTTTTCGATGGACCGCCGCAATGGCGGGCGGTCCGACCGGCGACCGGGCAGACCTACAACTGGGACGTGAGATCCACCTATGTGAAGAAGCCGCCCTATTTCGCCGGCATGGGCAAACAGCCGGCGCAGGGCCTCGACGACATAACCGGGGCGCGGCCTCTGGCGATCCTCGGCGATTCCATCACGACGGACCACATCTCGCCGGCGGGCAACATCAAGAAGGATTCCCCCGCCGGGGCCTATCTGATGAAGCATGGAATCGCCCCGCGGGACTTCAACTCCTACGGAGCCAGGCGGGGCAACGACGAAGTGATGACCCGCGGCACCTTCGCCAATGTCCGCCTGAGAAATGAAATGGCTCCCGGGACGGAAGGCGGCATGACCCGCCATCAGCCGTCCGGCGAGCAGATGCCGATTTTCGATGCTGCGATGAAGTATCAGGCCGACGGCGTGCCCCTGGTGGTGGTAGCCGGCAAGGAATACGGGACGGGCTCGTCCCGTGACTGGGCCGCGAAAGGCACCCGGCTGCTGGGCATCAAAGCGGTCATCGCCGAAAGCTTCGAGCGTATCCATCGTTCGAACCTGGTCGGCATGGGTGTGTTGCCCTTACAGTTCCCCGAAGGCACCGACCGCAGGACGCTGGGATTGGACGGCAGCGAAGTCTTCCATATTCTGGGGCTATCCAAAGGACTGCGCCCGCGCCAGGCGGTCGAGGTGCAGGTGGCGGCGAGCGACGGCTCGCTGCGGAGCATGTCCATGCTTTGCCGGATCGATACCGTCGACGAGATCGAATACTATCGCCACGGCGGAATCCTGCAGTTCGTCCTGCGCAGCCTGATCAGGTCTTGAGCCGAATCCTCGCCAAGGCGCTCGCCATCACCTTGGAGGCGAGCCCCCTTATATTGCACCGCAAAACGTCGGGCCGGCAAACTCTTCTTAATAATAGTTTGCATTGCAGCAACCCGGTCCGCTCGACTACAATTTCATGTCCTTGTAATACTCCCAATGAACCTTGATATCGTGGCCAAACGGTTTGGCGACTTATTTTGAACCAGGTATAGTAAGTCCTGTCGGGAATGCCCTGAAGCCACTCAACAGCCGTGAGGGGAGCCATGATATCCAGCGTCTGCAAGGCGGCGGGAATCATCCGGGACGGACACTCGGACAAATCTGGCAGGGCTGTATCCATCCCTGGAAAGGGCCGGGGCGCGGCCGCGCCCTACGCCAATGACGAAGAGCCGAGACTCAGCGAACTGATGGACGATCTCGTGCTGCGCCGGCTTATGGCCAGCGACGGCGTGCGGCCCGAGCAGTTGATGGCGGTGGTCGCCGAAGCTCGCAGCAGGCTGATGGCCAAATAGCCAGTGAGCGATGCTCGGCATCGCTCGCGGCGGCCAAAGGTGCTCGGCTAGTGCCAGTACCGTTAACTCAGGCCAGTGGGGCGGGCGGGCGCCCGGTCGAGTAGGCACGGGAGATTGCTCTCCCGCGCCTCTCACAGAACCGGACGTGCGGATCACGCATCCGGCTCTTTGGATCGGTATATCAGAGCGCCA
>JAJXWP010000072.1 GCA_021781575.1 Pseudomonadota bacterium | reverse complement strand
TTCAGTCCATTGCCGATCCGAAGGCGCGATCGCCCTGACAGGCCGACATCCCAGCCGTCACCCTCGTCACCGTCAGACAGATCGGATGCAAAAAATGTTCAGCCACCGCCTCATTTAGAATTGCTGGGAGTTCGTCCACTGTTGCATCGTTTGCCCCGCGATCATCGGAAATTCAGCGGCAACACCAGATTGACCGACGGCGGTACCATTGGCGCGACGACCACCGGCGGCGGTGCATAGATGGCGGCCGGCGGCGCGACCACCACCGGCGGCGGCGCGACGACGACCGGCGGGGCGCCGTAGACATAGCCTGGGGCGCCATAGCCGTAGTAGCCACCGCCGTAGTAGCCACCGCCGTAATAACCGCGCCATCCCCAGCCGCGATGTCCCCATCCCCAGCCTCGGCCCTCCCATCCCCTACCGCCCCATCCCCGGCCGCCCCATCCCCGGCCGCCCCATCCCCGGCCGCCCCAGCCGCGATGGCCCCAGCCGGGGCCGCCCCGCCCGTGGTCATGGGCCTGCGCCGGGGTCACGGCACTGCCGCCGCATACCATCGCGAGAATACCCAGCGAAAGTAATATCTGTCTCATTCCGTGGGTGCTGGCTGTCGGGATTGTCATATCCCCCTCCTTGTAGTGAGAGTCGCAAATGGAAATTTGCCGGCACGGGGCGCCGCCATCACGTCATTTGACAGTTGTCGCAGACAATTGTGCCGAAATAGTGTTTAGGATTTGCCGGTTTTCGACGCAATTCCACCAAAGGCTGGTCGGCCATCGGTGAACAGCGGTCGAGGCAACCTCGGCGGCGGGCCGGTCAGCATCGACAGGAGGACTGAAGCTGCGGCCGCGCAAGGCGCCGGAACCCGCCGGGCATCTGGCGGCCGCCCGAGACCACCTATTCCTCATTTGACCAAGCCGGGCACCTTGGCAGCATGCATTCGGCTACCCACTTCTGTCTTTGGAATAGTTGCAGGTATTTGCCCCTGGGGAATTGCGCCGCAGCCCATTTGCCCGGCGAGGCGAACAGGGTGGGGGACCACCGGCTATGTTCAGCGACATCATGACCGCAGCCACGGCCGCCGGCGACTGCCGGGAAATCGTTCAGTTCGAACACTGGTTCTTCCGCAAGGTGGGCGGATTGCGCTTTCAGGCCGATGAATTCACCGGCCAGCCGAAGGTGATCGTGCCCTTCATGCGGACCGAGGCCTGCCTGTCCTTTCCCGCAGTGATGAAGGAATTCGACATCGGCGCCGAGACGGCGGACGGGCAGATGCTGGCGCGCGTCGCCGCCGGCCTCAGATACGTCAAGGGCCTGTATCCCGGCGACCCGTTGCCCGCCGAGATCATTACCGGCGAGGCGTCATGGACAGTCGAGCCGCATCATATCCGGATCGCCCGGCAGCGCGTGGCCATGGGTCTGATCCGCCTTGTTTCGGGTGACACGCCGGCGGTCAACGATCGCGTCGAATTGCTGCGGCTGGCCGATGATCCGGTGGTCAGGAAGAAGGTCAACGCGGCCTTTGCGATTGCCGCCGAACGGCTTGGGATGGCGGCCGATCGCAAGGAAGAGGTCATCGGTTTCGTCGATCGGTTGGTTCACGAGCTGGCCTATATCGAGGCGCTGCACGAGCGCCTCGACGATATCGACCGGATGCGCCAGAAGATCCAGCTGACACGGCGCAAGTACAGTCGCGAGCCGCTGCTCCGCGAGGTCGTCGACCAGGTCGCCCGCCTGGTCGAACGGGCCACCAGGCAGTATTCGGCCGTATTCGACGAAATTGCCGCCCATACCTGCGAGATCATGACCATGCTGCGCAATCTCGCCGAGGAGATCCGCTCCATCCGCGCATATCGCGACGATTTGCGCGTACGGTTCCTGGCCTGGGACGACCTCCTGGAGAAATGGATGGAGATCCGGGTGGAATGCTCCCTCAGGGTTACCGAACTGATCCAGGCCACCCACCGCTTCCTCGCGCCGCGGTTCATGACCGCGGTCGACTGGCTGGAGCTGGCACGGCGCGAGCGGGGGACGGTGACCTTGAAAGCGGTGGCCTGGAACTGATTGCCAGCCGGTCTGGCTTCGATCAGCCTCGGGTATTGTCGATCTGCTTGCTCATCCATTTCGACAGCATGACAAAAGCGGTGACCATGAAGCCACCGAGCGACACCAGCACGGCCAGGTCGCCGGTGGTGAAGGTCGAACTGTTGTGGATGACGAAGCTGTTGATGAGGACCCAGATCAGCACGGGCACGGCCATCGCGGCGACCAGGACATAGGGCAGATAGCGCATCGAGGATTCCTAACTTAGAGTGCGAATAAGTCAATTGTGCATTTGGCTCCAGAATACCTACGGTTGCCTCGCTGTCAAATAGCACGGAAGGAGGGCCGGGTCGTTGCGGTGACCAGCGCACGGTCCGTCCGATGGCGGTATCGGCGGCGGCCGATCCAGAAGCCGCCGCGGGATGACGGGCGCGGCTGCCAAGGCTTCAGCCCCTGCGCCTTTCTTCCCCGGTTGCCGATTTATTCGGATGGTGCATATCTCCGGGATTGAGAGCACAATCTTTTCAAGTGCTTGGGCCGTGACCCCGACACCGGCCGGATACCCGCCGGACACTCGATCCCCGCCCGGTTGTCGGGATCATCGCCCCCGCTTGGACCATGGCAGCCGCAACTACCGGGCGAGGGAATGTCTCCATGAACAAGGTCGTCACCGCCGCCATCGCTCTGGTCCTGCTGTCGGTACCCGCCGTCGCCGACCCGGGCGGCAAGGCGGTTGGCGAGGACGCGGGGGCGCTCATCGCGCCGGCCGAACGGGCGATGATCCAGGCCTATTACCGCGGGCACCCCGAGAAACTGCCGTCCGGCGCCGGTCTGCCATCCTCGGCTCGCGACAACATTGCGCGCGGCAAGCGATTGCCGCCCGGTATCGGAGACAGGATGCCGGAACAGTTGGCGGTCCGTCTGGCCCGCCATCCCGGATATGCCTATCAGGTGGTGGGTGGCAACGTGTTGCTGGTGGAAATCGCTACCGGCACGATCGCCGACATGCTGCCGGGCGCGCCCCGCTGACCGCAGCACTGATCGCGGGTTCCATTCTCCCCCTTTGCATCCCGCCCCAGGATGCGCTATACGGTCCCTTCCGCCGCGCCGCTGGCCGGCCGGTTCCTGAGCAGCACCCGTAGCTCAGCTGGATAGAGCGCTGCCCTCCGAAGGCAGAGGTCGTGAGTTCGAATCTCGCCGGGTGCGCCAAATCATAGGCTGCTCTGTGGCAGATGGCCGCAGAGCGCGATGATTATGGGCGAGGATCCGCCTGAGGGAAGGTGAGAGCGACCTCCGTTCCGCCTTCCGGCCGCTGGTGCAGGTCAATTCTCCCGGAAAGTTGATGAGCCAGGGCCTTCAACACGGTCAAGCCCAAACCGGTTTGCCTGACAGCCGGGATGCCGACGCCGTTGTCGACGATCGTCAAGACGAGGTCCCTCCTGTCGGCTTGGCGCAGCTCAACCTGGACGATGCCGCCCCGCCCGCCGGGGAACGCGTGTTTAACTGCATTGTTGACCGCCTCGTTAACCGCTAAGGCGACAGGAGTAATCTGCCGGCGAGGCAGTTCGACCGGGTCGCAGTCGGCGGTGACGGTCAAATTGTCGGTGCAATAAACTCTGACAACGCTGGCAAGGAGATCCTCGGCCATGATGCTGTCGTTGCGGCCGGGGGCGTACAAGCCCTCGTGAGCGGCCGCCAGTACGGCCAACCTTGCTTCGATGCGCTTGGCAAAATCGGTCACGTCCGGTCCTCGATTTGCCGCCTCCAACTGCACCAGGCTAGCCAGCAATTGAAAATAATTCTTGGTCCGGTGATTGACCTCCTGGAGCAGCAGTGCGTCGGTTTCCAGGGCTTCCCGCAGCCTTGTCTCAATACTCTTGAGGACGGTCACATCCGTCCACGAGACAACGGCGCCGACAATTTCTCCAGCGTCGTTCCGTACCGGTTTCGCGCCGATCAAGATCGGGATGCGACGGCCGCCGCGATCCTCAAAGACCCATTGCTCACCACTGACGATTTCCCCAAGGTGGATCGCCCGACGAATGGGGAGCTCTCCACAGCTCGCAGCCGCCCCATCTGCATGAAAGACATGGAAAAACTCGGGGAAGCGGTTGAGCGATTGTCCAACCAATCCGCGGCGGCTCTGTCCAAGCCGCACGGAAGCCGCTTCACTTGCCGCGAGTATCGTGAAGCGCGAAGAAATCAGCAGCGCGCCAAATTGCAAATTGGACAGAACAGCATCCAACAGCGCAAGCGCATTGTTGCCAGACAGGCTGTTATCTATACGCGCCATGATCCATCCAAGGCATTTCACTTAAAGCAGCATAAATTACCCTTTCTAGGATGTTATCATTTACTATCGGGAAAGGGCGCTGTCTACTTACTGGTAGTGCGTAACACTTATTTGGTTCGACTATACCCAATTACGCTCAAGACTGAACGGCCAGGGAGTGGATTCGGCATTGCTCAGGGCCAGGCTCAGAGAGAAATCCTCTGGAAGAGGTACTACTAAAAAAGAGTATCAAGGAGATATGATCGACCAGCTCATCTCCACCACTGGTTTTGGCCGATTAGCAGAATTGGGAGTCATCCTTGCTGCCGCCGTGCTGATGGTGCGGAACCTAAAGGGCCCCCGGCAGGTGGCCACGATATCGGTGATGCGGTCATCAGGTTGTTGGCCCAGACCTGCGCAGGTTCGCTGAGAGAAATCGACATCATCGGCCGCCTTGGCGGCGAAGAATTTGGTGTTCTTCTGCCGGAACTCGGCCTGCATGAGAGTGTGCAAGTGGCCGAGCGCCTGCGGCAGAGGATCGAGTCCTCTGCGGTGCACACCGAGGCGGGAGAAGCCGTACGCTTTACCGCAAGTCTTGGCGTGGCCGCGCTGACGGAGGACGCCCCCTCGCTCGAGCAACTGATGGCGTCTGCCGACGCCGCGCTGTACCAGGCCAAGAAAGATGGATGCAACCAGGTCGCAATCGCCTAATCCAGCATGGCCGGATATCCTCACAGCACACGCTCGGCGATCATTTTCTTGATCATCCCGATGACCGGCGCATTTCATCGACCGCAGCAAGATTGCCGTCGACGGCGAGGTGGCGGAAGCCAAGCATATCGTCATCGCCTCGGGATCGAAGCCGACCCCTCTCCCCATTGCGGGGTCCGAGCACCTGCTGAGCAGCGACGACTTCCTCGAGATGGAGAATCTGCCGGACAGCCTGATCTTCGTCGGGGGCGGATATATCTCGTTCGAGTTTGCCCATATCGCTGCGCGCGCCGGGGCAAAGGTGACGATCCTCCATGAGAACGATCGGCCATTGGGGCATTTCGATCGCGACCTGGTGGACCGCTTGGTTGATAAGACCCGCCGCATCGGCATAGACGTCGAACTGGACAGCCCGGCCGAGCGCATCGAAAGAAGCGGCGCCGGGGTTACGGTGCGGGCCGGCCACAACCGCCTCTTCCAGGCGGCCGCGGCGGTGCATGGCGCCGGGCGTGTTCCGGACATCGATGACTTGGACCCGGCGGCCGGCGGCGTGGAACGTGAGGGTCGCCGCCTGCGGCTGACCCCGTCTCTACAGAGCGTCTCCAACCCGATCGTCCATGCCGCGGGTGACGCGGCGCTCGCCGGGCCGATGCTGACCCCCGTCTCCGAGTTGGATGCCGAAGCGGTCGCCGCGAACCTGCTGGAAGGTGGTGCCCGCTGTCCCGACTACAAAGGCGTCCCCAGCGTCGTCTTCACCATACCGGCATTGGCCTCGGTGGGCTTGAACGAGGAACAGGCACGCCACGATAATCTGGCGTTCCGGGTGGAACAGGCCGACACCGGCGGCTGGTACGCCGCCCGGCGCCTCAAGGAAGACGCCGCCGCGTTCAAGACACTGATCGAGGAAAATACCGGCCGCCTGCTGGGCGCCCATGTCATCGGCCCCAATGCGGAGGAGGTAATCAATATTTTTGCCCTGGCGATCCGCCTCGGCCTTACCGCCGACCGCTTGCGGGAATTCGTACCGGCCTATCCCTCGCAGGCAGCCAATGTCGCCTATATGTTGGGCTGATGTTGATCCGGCAGCTTACGAAAATACGAGCCTCGCACTCCGGACAGCGGAAGGAGGCGAGTCGACGCGGGTGCCGGCCGAGCGGTAGCCGCAGCGTTGGGTGCCCTCGGCGGTCTCAGGCACCGCCGGAAGAACGCGTCGCCCTCGGCCAATCCGCCCTACCTTCTTTCCTGCCCCTGCAATACGTCACGCAATGCCACCGCGTTGTTGTGTGCCTCGTCATGTGCGGAAAACAACAGCGTCAACGGACCTGCTGCGGCGAGAGCCCGCAGTTCGTCCAGCTTCTCGGGTCGCTGCTGCAATTCTTCTTGGTAGCGTCGGTGGAATTCGTCCCAGCGTTCGGGAACATGTCCGAACCATTGCCGGAGCTCGGTGCTGGGCGCCAGTTCCTTCAGCCAGCGATCGACGGCGGCATCGGCCTTCCTCAGGCCCCGCGGCCACAACCGATCGACCAGGATGCGAGTGCCATCCTCGGGTGAGGCGGGTTCATAGGCGCGCTTGACGCGGATCGGCGGGGTGGTCGCCATGGATGGTGCCCTGATCGTTCATGTGCAATCTGGCCATGCGAGCGGCATCAATCAACGGTGACGCAGGGGAGGTGGCCGAATGCCGAACCTTCTTACGCGGGTTCGCAAGCTTTGGCGCCCCCAATGAACGTCAAGCACAAGGGCCTGGTTGCAGGCGCAACGCTACCATTGAACCGGTCTCGATGCGGGGATCCCACTGCAGGACCGGGGGTTGACAGCTCAAGGCCGCGCACCAACATCGATTTTTGGACTTGAGGGGAAGATGATGGACATAGACGCCTACACCTCCCCCATTCCCGAGGAGGCGATCGTTAAAGCTGCCGCCTTGACGGCTCGGCTCATGGATGAGTTGCGGAAGGCATCTATGATTATTTCTGTAAACCCCATGAAAAAGTCGGGATGGTTGGCCGTTTGATTGTCGGCCGACCATCCGGCCCCGGAGCACTACCGTTCGACTACTTCGTATCGCAAGCTGTACAGTGGCAGCGGGTTCCAGTTGCAGCTCAACAGGCCTTCCCGTCGGTTGCGGAAATCAGGCGGCGGCGGCAGGTAGCGTCGCCGCTCGATTTCTCGAAATAGCCGAAGGGAGCCCGAAAAACGATGGAACGCACCACTGGGAGCCTCGCAACGGGCCGTGCCAACGGGCTGTTCCGTCGGACGATGCCGATTTCCGACCGCTGAAGGAAACAGGGCCGCCGCAGGGGGGACTGCGACGGCCCTTTGTAAGCCGAATCCGCCTTTGGGGGGAGGCGAAATCGAGGAGCAGAGACGCCATTGCAGTGTCTACCCGCTCAAGGGCGGCTCTTTTCGAACCGCTACAATTCTAATTCGTCGACGGAGTACCCGTTGTCAACCGGAGTTCGCAGAAAAAGTGTGGCTTGACGCTCACGCGAAGCAGAGGCTTATCCCTAACCTTGCCGCCGCTCAGCGAGGGCGCCGCCAGAACGCCAATGCCGGGACCGGCAGTCCGCGCGCCAGCCGATCGATATCGTGGCGCTGCAGGTAGAGGTCGGCCAGTTCACGATCATCGAGTTGGCTCAATTCCTGAGCGAGGCGCCGGCGGGCGAGGGTCCGGGCCAGAGCCTCTCGCACAAACCGCGCCATAATGCCGAACATTGCCGCCGGGCTGGTGGAGTCGCAGTGGGTGAGGGCCTGTTGTTGGGTGGTCATGACAGTGATCTTTCGAAAACCAAATGAGTAGCGAGGGCAACTTACTTGGGCGGCCGGGGCGCCGGAAGCCGAGCCTTTGCATGGGAGGGTCGCATTATACGCATAACGGTACCCGAATGCCTGTTTTGCCACCCGTCCCATGAATGGCAAGCCCATCGGGCGCATTTCGGGTGGCGACGCCCATGGTGCGTGATGGCGCCTCAAGCGACCGGTCTTTCGGACCTGGCGGAAGTCGGGCACCATGCTCACCGCAGGTGAACCGAAAAAAAGGTGGCACCGATGAAGCTCCATGTCTTGTCGGATTTGCATTTGGCGGTGCACGGCATGGCGTCGCCGCGCACCGACGCCGATTTGGTCGTTCTGGCGGGCGACGTTGCCCGCCCCCAGGCGGCCATTGCCTGGGCCCTGGAGTTCGGCAAGCCCGTCATCTATGTGCCCGGTAACCATGAGTTCTACGGCAGCAGCCTTGCGGCTACCGTGCAGGAACTGCAACGCCTGGCCGCAGGCACGCCAGTGCATGTGCTGGACAACCAGGCGCTGGAGCTGTCGGGTGTGCGCTTTCTCGGCAGCACGCTTTGGACGGATTTTCTCGCCGCGGGCGCGGGACCGCTCCAAACCAGCGCCATGGCGCAGGCGCAGGTGTTCAACCGGGATTTCAGCCGCATTCGCCAAGGCGATGCGCCCGACGCCCCTCTATTCACGCCGGAAGCCAGCGTCGCGCTGTTTGCCCGCAATACTCGCTGGCTCGCCGAACAACTGGCGGTGCCGTTCGCTGGACCGACGGTGGTGGTCACCCACCATGCGCCGTCGCTGCGCAGCATCCACCCCCGGTTTGCCGGTTCACCATTGAATGCCAACTTCGTCTCTGATGCCGAGTGGCTGCTACGGGGCGGCGACGCAACTCTGTGGATCCACGGCCACACGCATGACAGCTATGACTATCGGGTGGATGCCACCCGCGTGGTGTGCAACCCGCGCGGCTATGCCAAGGGCGGGGTGAACGAAAACGCGCGGTTCGACCCGGTATTCACCGTGACCCTTCAACTTTGACCGAACCCCGTGGGAGCGATACCCCGGCAACCCCATGAGCACTGACCGCCTGGTCAGCCAATCAACGACACCGCCGGGAGATCCGCACTTGGCCGGCATGCCTTCAGCAACGGCTTCGCCAACCGTCCTTGGGAGGCGTGGAGGGGTCGCCTTGAATGATCCGGACGTCGACGGTGAGCCCCAGCGCAGCTGCCTCGCGGACCGCCTGCGTCAATAGAGTTGCGGCTTCGGCGACGGCTTGAGCAGCGGCGAGCTGCTGAATGTTGAGGTCTTGGGTCATATTTCATCATCCACGCTTCTTGCGGAAGGATAACGCATTGATCAAGTCGCACCATTGACCTTCATCAATGACCCGGGCCAGGATCGGCAATAGCCGACGGAATGTGCCAGATCTATGCAATGCGCAATCTTCCAATGATTAGAATAGATAAAAATAAGCTGTGCCAAGTTTACTGAAACGACTATAGGCAGATCGTATATTGACAGCTTTCCCCGCATTGCGTCGGGGAAATGCGTATACCGTCCTCGGCGGGCGGGGTATGGCCCACCACCATCCAATCGGTTGGTGGCGGGCTGGTCTGGGCGCTGGCGGCCAAGCGTCCAGGGTGGATCGCCGTGAGAATGCTGCGCATTGTCTCTGCGAGGGAATTACTTATCTCATGATAAGTGAAATATTATTAATTAGAATATCCATATTCTTTTGTTGAGTCGATCAACCCGTCATTGTATTTTAGAAAAACGGCATATTGGCATATGCGGAGATAAGCAGGTGGGCGCTGGCGTACGCTACTGTCCGAATTGCAAAGATCTGACAAGCTATAAAAAAATAGCACAGCCAAATACACGGCATCTATTCTGGTGTCAACAGTGTTTTATGGTAAATATTATTGATATTGATCTGGCACTTTCCGTTGACCCGCTGGAGTTCACTTCAGATATATTCACAACTATTGTTGAACTAGATTCAGATCATAGGATAATAATTGACATGCTGAATGGTCTTCATTCTCTTGCCAGAGAAAAAGATCAGTTCGTCTTTAACCAGTCTGGGTATCGGTTGATCGAGCATCTTATGGCACATTTTGCCCATGAAGAGGCCGTCTTGATACGCAACGGCTATCCCTTGGTTGATGCGCACGCTATAAAACACAAGGACATACTTGATGATGTAAAGACAATATTAGAGGGGATTGTGAATGCTGACCCGGTCGATGGCATGGACAGTGCAATTCTAGAGATCAAGTTTCTGCTTCTTGATCACCTGATTGATGACTTGGCCTACAAGAATTTTTTTTCAGAACATCGCTTGTGTTGCCCGGGATAATTCAGCGAATAGGCCAAATGCACTGGTTCACCACATCCACCGGTTCGGCGGCGTCGCGCTCCGCAGGGTGAGGGCAGGTCCCCAGGGCGGGACGCCCATGGCAGATTGAAGCCGAAGTCGCTGTTGGCTTCGTCGGGCCGGACGGCTGGAGAAGGGCTGCCCGGGACGGCAGGCCGCACCCTAACCTGGGTTCGCGGTCACTGCGCACATGCCTTGGATTCCGCTGATTTTTCAGGACGTTATGGAAGGCGGATTCCGGGCGTGTATCTATGCCGCGGAGGCCCCGGCGGGGCGCTCGTCGACGCTGACGA
>JAJXWP010000071.1 GCA_021781575.1 Pseudomonadota bacterium | reverse complement strand
GTCAATCGATGAAGCCCCCATGCCCGCTCCTCACGAACCGGAAAAAGAGACTTCCTTTTACCACAAATTGCGCATAATAATCCAGTTACATACTGTATTTTGTGTTTTGTGACTCAGTAAGACTAGGAGGCTGTCTCCATATTCCCTATGGTCTGCATCGCCGCCGGGAAGCCAAGGGCTAGGCTACCGCGCCGTGGCAGTGCTTGTATTTCTTGCCCGATCCGCAGGGGCAGGGGGCGTTGCGCGGGGTCGAACCCCAGGTCGACGGATCGGCCAGGTCTACCGCCGCCGTGCGGGCCGGCTGCAGCGTGGCGACCAGTGGCTGCTCGGCGTTCGCCGCCAGCTCGGCCGTCGCGGCAAAGGCCGGATCCTCGCGGCTCTCGACCATGCGGCTGGGGCCGCGGGGCTGCAGCGCTTCCTCCGGGTCGGTCTCGATCCTCAGCTCGATATGGGCCAGCAGGCTGGTGATCTTTTCTCGGAGCTGGGCCAGCATTTCCTCGAACAGGTTGAAGGCTTCGCGCTTGTATTCGTTCAGCGGATCGCGCTGGCCGTAGGCGCGCAGGCCGATACCCTGGCGTAGATGGTCGAGGGTCAGAAGATGATCCTTCCACGACTGGTCGAGAACCTGCAGCAGCAGGCTCTTCTCCACCATGCGCATCACATCAGGCCCATAATTGGCGGCCTTTTCCGCCATCTTGCGGTCGGCGGCGTCGAGCAGGCGGTGGCGGATTTCCTGATCGGCGATCCCTTCCTCCTTGGCCCAATCGATCACCGGCAGGTCGAGATTGAAGATGCGCAGGACCTCTTCGTGCAGGCCGGCGGCGTCCCACTGCTCCGGATAGGCCCGCTCGGGGATACGCTTGCCGACAGTTTCGTCGATCACCTCGTGGCGCATGTCGATGATGGCCTGGGACACGTCGATGACGCTCATCAGCTCCTTGCGCTGTTCGTAGATGACCTTGCGCTGGTCGTTCATCACGTCGTCAAACTTCAGCAGGTTCTTACGAATGTCGAAGTTGCGCGCCTCGACCTTCTGCTGGGCTTTCTCCAGGGCTTTGTTGATCCACGGGTGGATGATCGCCTCGCCTTCCTGGAGCCCCAGCTTCTGCAGCATGCCGTCCATGCGCTGTGAGCCGAAGATGCGCATCAGGTCGTCTTCCAGCGACAGGAAGAACTTGGAGGCGCCGGGATCACCCTGACGGCCCGAACGGCCGCGGAGCTGGTTGTCGATGCGCCGGCTCTCGTGGCGCTCGGTGCCGACGACGTAAAGGCCGCCGGCCTCCAGCGCCACCTTCTTCAACTCGCCCACCTCGGCTTTGATCTTTTCAGCCTTCTTGGCCCGCGCCGCTTCGTCGGAAATGTCGGCCAGTTCGTGCTTCAGCCGCATGTCGAGGTTGCCGCCCAGCTGGATATCGGTGCCGCGGCCGGCCATATTGGTGGCGATGGTCACCGCCCCGGGGACGCCGGCCAGCGACACGATGTAGGCTTCCCGTTCGTGGTGGCGGGCGTTCAGCACCTCATGGGGAACCTTCTTCTTCTTCAGGAGGTCGGACAGCATCTCCGACTTCTCGATGCTGACCGTGCCCACCAGGACCGGCTGCTTGCGTTGGCGGCAGTCCTCGATCAGCGTGACGATGGCGTCGAACTTTTCGCGTGCCGTGCGGTACACCTCGTCGTCCTGGTCGCGGCGCTGCACCGGGACGTTGGTCGGGATGTCGACCACCTCGAGGTTGTAGATTTCGGCGAACTCGGCCGCCTCGGTCATCGCCGTGCCGGTCATCCCCGCCAGCTTGGGATAGAGGCGGAAGTAATTCTGGAAGGTGATTGAGGCCAGGGTCTGGTTCTCGTTCTGGATGGCGACGTGCTCCTTGGCCTCCAGCGCCTGGTGCAATCCTTCGGAATAGCGGCGGCCTTCCATCATGCGGCCGGTGAACTCGTCGATGATGATGACCTTGTCGTCCTTGACGATGTAGTCGACGTCGCGGCTGAACAGCTTGTGGGCGCGCAGCGCCTGGTTGGCGTGGTGCACCAGGTTGATGTTCTGGATGTCGTATAGGCCGCCGGTCTTCAACAGGCCGCTGTCCAGCAGCATCTGCTCCATGTGCTCGACACCCTGTTCGGTGAAGGTGACCGCACGGGCCTTCTCGTCCTTCTCGAAGTCTTCGTCGGCCAGTCGCGGGATCAGCGCGTCGACCCGGATGTAGAGTTCCGAATTGTCCTCGGTGGGGCCGGAAATGATCAGCGGTGTGCGAGCCTCGTCGATCAGGATCGAGTCCACTTCGTCAACGATGGCGTAGTTGAACGGCCGCTGGACCATCTCCTCCAGCCGGAACTTCATGTTGTCGCGCAGATAGTCGAAGCCGAATTCATTATTGGTGCCGTAGGTGATGTCGGCGCCGTAGGCCTCCTGCCGCTCGACATCGCTCAACTCGTGGACGATGCAGCCGACGGTGAGCCCAAGGAAGCGGTAGATCTGGCCCATCCACTCGGAGTCGCGCTTGGCCAGGTAGTCGTTGACCGTCACCACATGCACGCCCTTGCCCGACAGGGCGTTGAGGTACACCGGCAGCGTCGCCACCAGAGTCTTGCCTTCGCCGGTCCGCATCTCGGAGATCATGCCCCTGTGCAGGACGATGCCGCCCAGGAGCTGGACGTCAAAATGCCGCTGGCCCAGGGCGCGCTTGGCTGCTTCGCGGACCGTGGCAAAGGCGTCGACCAGGATGTCGTCTTCGCTTTCGCCTTTGGCCAGACGCTCGCGCAGCCAACCGGTGCGGCCGCGCAATTCCTCGTCGGACAAGGGCTGAATGGTGGATTCAAGCTCGTTGATGGCGTCGACCTGCTTCCTGAAAGTTTTCAGAAGGCGATCATTGGCGGTGCCGAAGAGGCGTCGGGCGATGGCGCCGAACATGGGATAACCTCGAAAAAAAGGAAGCTTGGTAAAGGCTTCTGCAGGACGCAGACACAGATAGAGCCAGCCACTCCGTCTGTCAACGACGGCCGGCCGCGGACCGTCGGATGCACCGTGCCGCCGCACAAGTTTTTCTCCCCCACATAGGTGCCCTTGTGCGGCAGCGCAGGTTGTGCTTAATGCCAGCTATACATCCGCATCCCCTTCGGGCTGCCGCCGGCCATGACAGACCTATGACGGCTGTCCGCATCTGAAAAGGAACCATTGCATGACCATCCGTCCCTTGCGAGCCGCCGGCTTCGCCGTTCTGATGACGGCCATCGCCCTGCCCGCCTTGGCTGCCGATGCCGACCCGGTGGTTGCCACGGTGAACGGCCACGAGATTCACCGCTCGACTGTCGAGGAGGCTCAGCGCGGTATTCCGCAGCTACGCCAGGTCCCGTTCGAGATGGTGTACAATCAACTGCTTGATCATGTGATCACCACCCACCTGCTGCTCGATCAGGCGAAGAAGCAGAACCTGGAAAGCGATCCGGCGGTCAAGGCGGCGTTCAAGGATGCGCAGAACCGCATCCTCGAGCAGGCCTATCTGGCGAAGCAGGTGGAGAAGGACATCTCCGACGCCCAGATCCGCAAGCAGTATGACGAGTTGAAGCAGCACGCGACCGGCAAGGAAGAGGTCAAGGTCCGCCATATCCTGGTGGATTCCGAGGATGCCGCCAAGGCGGTGATCGCTGACCTGAAGTCCGGCGTGTCGTTCGAAGAGGAAGCCAAGGCGAAGAGCAAGGATACGGCGAGCAAGGCCAACGGCGGCGAACTTGGCTACATCACCGAGGGCGAGACAGTGCCGGAATTCTCGGCGGCGGCTTTCAAGCTGAAGCCCGGCGAATATACCCAGACTCCGGTGAAGACTCAGTTCGGCTGGCACATCATCAAGGTCGAGGACCGTCGCCCCGCCCAGCCGCCGACCTATGCGCAGGCCAAGGACGCCATCCGCAACGAACTGGCGCAGAAGGACGTGCAGAAGATTATCGAACGGCTGCACAGCGGCGCCCATATCAAGCGCTTCAATTCCGATGGCTCGCCCATGACCGAGACGCCGAAGAAGTAACCTCCTGATCCGTCATGGCCGGACCCGCGTGCCTCGCAGGCGGGCCCGGTCATGAAGAACACGCGAAAGCTCAAGTGATGACTGCGATTTCGCCGCTCGCCCCCAAGACATACGCCACTCTCCAGCCGTTGGCCGGCGTGCGCCTGGCGGCCCATGCCTGCGGCCTGCGCTACAAGGGGCGCAACGACCTGATGGTGGCCGAGCTTTGCCCCGGCACCACCGTGGCCGGGGTGTTCACCCGCTCGCTCACCGCCTCGGCACCGGTCCTGTGGTGCCGCGAGGCCCTGACGGGAGGGGAGGCTCGCCTTCTGGTGGTCAATTCCGGCAATGCCAATGCCTTCACCGGTTCCGCCGGCGTCGCCTCGGTCCGGCGCACCGTCGATGCGGCGGCCGCTACGGTGGGATGCGGTGCCCGGCAGGTGTTCGTCGCTTCTACCGGTACCATCGGCGTGCCGCTGGACGATGGCAAGATCACCGCCGCTTTGTCCGCCATCTTGGCCAAGCTGTCGGCCGATGGCTGGGACGAGGCGGCGCGCGCCATCATGACCACCGACACCTATCCCAAGACGGCGACTCGTTCCGCCCGCATCGGCGGGGTCGAGGTGCGGATCAACGGTTTCTGCAAAGGGGCCGGCATGATCGCCCCCGACATGGCCACCATGCTGGCCTATGTCTTCACCGACGCCGCCTTGCCGGCCGGTGTGCTGCAGGACCTGCTGGCCAAGGGCGTCGACAGTTCGTTCAATTCGATCACCGTCGACAGCGATACCTCGACCAGCGACACCCTGATGCTGTTCGCCACCGGGCGGGCCGGCAACCCGGCGGTGACCAAGGCTTCCGATCCGCGGCTCGGCGACTTCCGCCGCAAGCTCGACGATCTGCTGCTCGACCTCGCCCTGCAGGTGGTGAAGGATGGTGAAGGGGCGAGCAAATTCGTTCGGATTTCGGTCAGCGGCGCTGCCAGCCGCCGGGCCGCCAAGCGCATCGCGCTGGCCATCGCCAATTCACCGCTGGTCAAGACCGCGGTCGCCGGAGAAGATGCCAATTGGGGCCGCATCGTCATGGCGGTGGGCAAGGCCGGCGAGAAGGCCGACCGCGACCGCCTGTCCATCCGCATCGGCGGCATCGAGGTGGCTCGGGAGGGCCAGGTGGCGCCCGGCTACGACGAGGCGCCGGTCACCGCCCACATGAAGGGCACCGACATCAGATTCGATGTCGATGTGGGGGTCGGGCGCGGCCGCGCTACCGTGTGGACTTGCGATCTGACCCACGCTTATATCGACATCAATGGATCCTATCGAACCTGAGGGCTGCCTTTCCGCCGAACGAGGCTGGCGCGGCGCGCCGATCGACACGGCAAACCTGCGCCTGCGCCGCCTGGTCCCCGCTGACGCCGCCGAGGTCGCTCGGCTGCTCGACAATTGGGAGGTGGCGCGGCACACAACCAATGTGCCGTTTCCTTATAGCCTTCAGGATGCCGAGCGCTTCATCGGCAAAGTGGCCAGCGGGAGCGCCGCCGGCCATACCGTGGTTTTTGCCGTCGAGGAGCGGCTGAGCCGCCGCTTGGCGGGCTGTGTCGGCGCCACTATCGCCGACGGCGTCGCTGAGATCGGCTACTGGTTCGGTCGCGACTATTGGGGCCGGGGTTATGCCACCGAGTCGCTGCGCCGGGCGCTCCGCATCCTGTTCGTCAATTTCGGCGTCAGTCTAGCCTGGGCTTCGGTGTCGCCGCAGAACCTCGCCTCGCGCCGTGTCCTCGACAAGGCCGGCTTCGTCTTCGATCGGCGGCAGCCGGCGGAGATGCCGGCCCGTGGCGCCACCGCCGATCTCGACTTCCTGACCCTGTCGCGCGCCGCCTGGCAAGAGATGATGGCGGCGCGGCCGATGCTGCTGGTGGCGGCGGCGGCCTTGATCGATGTCGACGGGCGGGTGCTGCTGACCCGGCGTCCGGCCGGCAAGGCGATGGCCGGGCAGTGGGAATTCCCGGGCGGCAAACTGCAGCCCGGCGAGACGCCCGAGGCAGCCCTGGTGCGCGAGTTGCACGAGGAACTGGGCATCGATGTCGGTCAATCCTGCCTGGCGCCCCTGGCCTTCGCTTCCCACGACTATGACGACTTCCACCTGCTGATGCCGCTATTCGCCTGCCGCCGTTGGCAAGGCACGGTCGAGGCGCGGGAAGGCCAGGCCCTAGCCTGGGTGGCGTCACGCCGCCTGGGCGACTACGTCATGCCGCCCGCCGATCTGCCGCTGGTATCATTGCTCCGCGATTGGCTGTAGGTACGGGGCTCTGCTATTACTGGTTGGAAGCATCAGGCCTTTGCGGCGAGAGGAGCATCGGGACCATGGTGGACGACGTCGGCGCGGCCCTCCTCATCATCGGCAACGAGATCCTGTCGGGCCGAACCCAGGATGCCAACCTGCGGTATATCGCCCTGGGGCTGAACGAAGTCGGCATCCGGCTGCAAGAGGTGCGGGTGGTGGCCGACGAGGAGGGCGCCATCATCGCGGCGGTGAACGCGCTGCGTTCCACCTATGCTTACGTGTTCACCACCGGTGGCATCGGGCCGACCCATGACGACATCACCGCCCAATCGGTGGCCAAGGCTTTCGGTGTGGCGCTGCGCCGCGACCCGCGGGCGGTCGAGCGGCTGCTTCGTCAGATCAGGCCGGAAAATCTCAACGAAGCACGCCTGCGCATGGCCAACATTCCGGAAGGCGCCGATCTGATCGACAATCCGGTGAGCCACGCACCGGGTTTCCGGCTCGGCAATGTCTTTGTGATGGCCGGCATCCCGCGGATCATGCAGGTCATGTTCGAGGGCGTCCGACCTAGCCTGATCGGCGGGGCTCGTCTTTTGTCGAAGAGCGTCACCATATTCATCGGCGAAGGGACGATCGCCGCGGCTCTGGCCGAGATTCAGCAGCGACGGCCGGACGTCGAAATAGGCAGCTATCCGTTCAACCGGGACGGCATCTTTGGTACGGTGATCGTCGTCCGCGGGACCGACGCCCCGGCCATCGAGGAGGCCGTGGCGGAGGTGGCCGGGATGGCCGAAGGCCATGGAGCGAAGATCGAGATAGAGGTCGCTCTGCCCCGGTGAGACGGCTGTCGAGGGTGAGGAGGACATTTCGATGAAGTTGCAGCGCCACGAACGGGCTGCCCTGGGTTTCCTGGCTCGTCACCTGGTTGTCGGCATCGTCGGCGGCCTGTTGTTTGGCGGGCTGATGATCATCTTCGATATCGCCCATCTGCGCACCCTGGCGACGGAGTCCAATGACGGCATCCTGACACTGGTGCTGTTCTTCTTCGGCCTGATCATCACCTTTGGCAGTGTCGGCATGGGGGTCGGCATCATGAGTCAGGCCCAGGACGAGAACTGAGCCGGCAAGCCCCGCCTCTTGCAGCCGCCCGCGCCGCAGGCTAACGTCGCCCCTGACATCGTTCAGGCCGCCATCGCCCGCTTGATGGAATTGGTAGACATAACGGACTTAAAATCCGTAGCCTTCGGGCGTGCCGGTTCGAGTCCGGCAGCGGGCACCAGGTTGGAAATAAAGGAATATTTTGCTTCGTGCCACAGGGGCAGAAGCGGAGCCAATTGGCCGAGTAAGCAGGGGGTAAGCATCGGCCTGGCGACCACTGACAATCGGACGGACGACCGGCGCCTTGCCGGGTGGCGGGTAAACGGTCGCTCCGGCTATAATGGTGGCTTGACGGATGGGGCAGTTTGCATGAATCGATCCCGTGCCGTAGAGATGTTGCGGCAAAGCAAGGAGACCCTGGCGGTCCGCTATGGCGTGACCGAATTGGCTCTGTTTGGCTCGACCGCTCGCGATGCCGCCGGGATCGACAGCGACATCGACGTCCTGGTCGCCTTCGACGGACCAGCCACCTCCAAGCGATACTTCGGCGTTCAATTCTTCCTGGAAGACCTGCTCGGAAACCCGGTCGATCTGGTTACCGACAAGGCGCTGCGCCCCGAATTGCGCGCCGCTGTCGTGGCGGAAGCCATCTATGTCTGAGGGCAGGGAACGCGACTGGCGTTTCTATGTCGACGACATGATCGGCTGCGCCGAGAAGGTGGTGACCTACACCATGGGATTGGACCAAGCCCGCTTCGCCGGCAGCGGCCTCAATTACGACGCGACATTGCGCAACCTCGAACTGATCGGCGAAGCAGCGCGCCACATCCCTGACGCCGTGCGTGAAATCTACGCCGACATTCCCTGGCGGCAACTGGTAGCGACCCGCAATCGCTTGATCCACGGCTATCTTGGGATCGACAACGACGTGCTGTGGAGCATCATCGAAGACGATATTCCCCCGTTGCTGGCACGATTGCAGGAAATGAAGACCGGCCGGTGACCACTGACGTGCCGAGGAATGACGGTGCCTTGCGTTGCGGCGGGTAAGCGCTACCATTGCGCGTTGGGTCAACCAAGCCGTGGTATACCGTCGTGGCAACGCATATTCGGGCCGAGCTTATGGTGAAGCTGACGCGGGAAATGCTCGGAGTCAGCGCTCAAGAAGCCGAAATCATCCTGGATCAGGAGTTCGGCAGGCCACAGACGGAGTGGATTCAAGTGTCTCCCGAGATGGGGGGAGAATGGGAAGAGGTCCATGTGCGACGGCTCGATCCATGCGGCGTCGAGATCGAGCGGTTCGAAATGTGGTTGTCGGAGCTGAAGGCAACGCTCGACGGGCTGGTTGGCCGTGTGAGCGGCGTTGCTGGCGTCAATTTAGGCGAAGCACCGAAAAATAAAGGCGGTTCCCCGGAAAGCTATCAGTGGGATCGCATCTGGCCGGAAATCGTGGTCTTAGCGGCCAAAGGGCAGGTATCCGAGGTGAAGGAGGCATTCTATCGGATGCTGGAGGGGCATTTGATTGCGAAAGGGATCAATTCGCCCAGCGCGAAGCACATGCGGACGAAATTGAAGTGGCTTCATGAACGACTGCGGGATGAAGGGCTGACTAAGGAGCAAACTTCCGCCGAATGAGTAGTTGCTGGTAACTGGTTGTAAGGCGTTACAGGACGTTGTGGGGCAGAACTGTCCTGCTCTTTCTTGATTTCCTCTGATCCGCAACCTAACCAGAGGAGTGCGGATCATGGATGAAGAATGTTCCTGCGAACAGTGTTCCGATCCCGACTATCGGGACCGGCTGATCACTGAACGCGAAGCGGCCGAGTTCCTCGGCTATTCCCAGAAGGCTTTACAGAAGTGGCGATGTGAAGGCGGCGGGCCGCGCTTCGTCCGGGTCTCCCGTCGCAGCATTCGCTATCGGCGCCGTGATCTGATCGCCTGGGCCGAAGAGCGGCTGCGCCGCAGCACCTCCGACCAGGGAGGGGACGATGAACGGTAGGTTCTTCGGCGGCGACGCGTTGGCAGCCCATTGCGACTACCTGAACGTCACCATTCCCTTCGACCAGTCCGGCGGCGTCCAGGACGAGGTGCTCGTCGCCTGCGGGCGTGCCGGCATCGGTGGTCGGGTTCTTGACCCCGGCGTCTTCGATTGCGGCGGCGGAACCCTGTGGATGAGACGGCGCGGCCTGGTGCTCGTCGTCGGCGTTTCCGGCGCGGCATTGGAGATGTTGCGAAAAGTCGGCGCCTTCAACGACCTGTTGTGGGTGCTGGCCGACCGGCCGCATCGGGTGACCCGCCTCGATGCGGCGCACGATGTGCCGATGGAGGCCGGGCCGGAACTCCGTCGCTTGTTCGATCTCGGCAACGGCGAGGGCATTCGGCTGGGGCAACGGCGAGCGTCGGTCAGCCTGAGCGGCTGGAAGATCGGCGTCGCCGGTCACGAAACCGGCACGCTCTATGTCGGCACCATGCAATCGGAGATCCGAGCCAAGGTTTACGATAAGCGCCAGGAACGGATCGACCGCAGCTTTCCCGATCCCGGACCGTTGTTGCGCTTCGAGGTCACGGTGACGGGGAAATGCGGCGCCTCGCTGCGCGATGCCGAAAACCCCACAGGCCTGTTTTGGCATTTCGCGGCGCCGGATCTCCTGTGCCCGCCGCCGGGCGTCATCCTGCCGGCCTGGGTGCCTGGCGGCGTCGGCTTCGATCTGCCGGGGCGGTTTCTGCTCAGTCCGTGGGATCGGTTACAGCATTACCTGTCGGACGGCGAGGTCATGCGAGTGGCCGTGCGCCTGGCCGATGCCTGCGGCCCCAGCGGGCGCGAATGGCTGTGCAAGGTCATTGCCGAACTGCCGGAAACGGCAAGTGGGGGGTGAAGGGGGCTCCCCCCTTCGCCTGCCTCCTTCTGTCGGTCGCCCTGATTTCGGCGTTGCCATCGCGCACTGCTTTGGTTGTGGCGAGAAGGGCGCCATCGCGTCCTGGAAACCGACAGACAACCGGCCGGCGGCCAGCTCCCCGCCAAGGGGAGGTGTGCCTGGCATGGGCACTGGATTGGAGGTGAAAGTCCTTCGCGGGGCGAGTTGGTAGCAACCGCGAGTCAGAGGCAACTGCACGCAGGACGGAAGCCGCAAGGCGGAAGTTCTGGCGCC
>JAJXWP010000070.1 GCA_021781575.1 Pseudomonadota bacterium | reverse complement strand
CGCATCACCAGTTGCCCGTTATGGCCGGCCCGATGGCCGGCCAACCCCATGCTCTTGCCTGCATGGCAGCCACCCGACCGGCCCAAACATTGTACTTGACACGCCGCGCCTCATATAAGGCCCCGCCCGGCGAGGGCAAAAACAAAGGTCCGTGCACTATGCGCCGAACGGATCGCCGAGCGCAGGGGCATCGGCCACGGCAACCGTAATCGAGCCTATCTGAGGGCCGGCCGGGCGTCGCCCCACCGTCAAACACCCTGGGCGGCAATTCCTCCGCTGGCAGCGGCCGCCACCACTCGATCCGGCGGGGCGACGATTCCGCAGGAAATCAACAGCTTGAACCCTTCATCGACGGTCATGTCCAAGACGTGCACCTCGGCTCGCGGCAGGAACAGGAGAAAACCGGATGTCGGATTGGGGGTGGTGGGAACGAAGACGCTGATCATTTCCTCGCCGGCACAGCGGTTGACCTGGGGCGCCGCCGAACCGCTAATGAAAGCCAGGCTCCACATCCCGCGGCGCGGATATTCGATCACCGCCACCTCGCGGAATGCTTGGGATTTTTGCGAGAGCATGGTCTCGAAGATCTGCTTTACCGCCGAATAGATGCCGCGCAGCACAGGCATGCGCTGCATGATCGCTTCACTGAAGCGGATCCACAGGCGGCCGAGGATGCCCGCGGTCAGCGCACCGACCACGGTCAGCGCGACGACGACCAGCAGGAGTCCCATTCCGGGGACACCCCACTGCTTGGGATTCCACGCTGTGGGAATCCACGGCGTGACCTGTCGGTCGACGAAGTCAATGAACAGCCAGGCAATGTAGAAGGTAATGGAAATGGGCGCGGTAACCAGTATACCGGCCAAAAAATACGCCCGCAGCCGCCCGGCCAGGGTCAAATGCACCGCCCCGTCCTGATGCGGAGGCGTGTCGTCTGTCGACTGGTTCATTACCAATGCTTTCCACGGCTACGGTGCCGGTGACGGCAGCCGCCGCACACCGAATGACGAGGCGAATTCTCTCGCGGAGATTCCGTCCCTGTCAACGAGACTGCAGGGTCGGTGAACCGCAGCCCCTGATGAATCGCGGGGCCCCGCCTCTACGCACACCATAGGGAATGCGGAGACAGCCTCGTGGCATTCGCTTCGCTCGGTCCGGCCTTCGTGTTATGAGGTCTGTGTTACCGCCAAGATGAGGATCTTCCTGCCCGATGAGCGAGCACCCTTCAGCCCCGGTGGTCGGCGTCGGCGCCGTTGTCTGGAAGGACGGCAAGGTCCTGTTGATTCGCCGCGGCAAGCCGCCGCGCCAAGGAAGCTGGAGCTTGCCGGGTGGCAGACAGGATCTGGGCGAGACCATCCATCAAGCGGTCGAACGCGAAATCCGCGAGGAGACGGCGGTGGCCGTCCGCATTCTCGACCTTGCCGCGGTCGTCGATCTGATCCATCGGGACGAGACGGGGATCCGCTATCACTACACGGTCATCGACCTGGTCGCCGAGTGGCTCAATGGCGAAGCGCGAGCCGGCGATGATGCCGAGGCCGTGGCCTGGGTTTCCCCCGAGGACTTCGACGCCTATGGCGTGACCGATGCGGTTCGGCGGGTGGTCGCGGCGGCGGCGGAAAAGCGGCGCCTGTTGCGCCCCGACGGGCCATGACCCGGCCATTTCCGGAAGACCGCTTCCGGCATAGTGGCTCGCTCGCGCCGGTGCGCCTATGATGGCGAGGTCATGGACACCGTTCTCGATCTGATCCGGAGGCTGGTCGCCTTCGATACCACCAGCCACCGTTCCAACCTGCAAGCCATCGCCTTCATCCGCGAGCGGCTGGAAGGCTTCGGCGCATCCTGCCGGCTGACCTATGACGACGAGGGACGCAAGGCCAATTTGTACGCAACCTTGGGTCCGCCCGACCGCCCTGGGATCATGCTGTCAGGACACACCGATGTGGTGCCGGTCGAGGATCAGGCCTGGTCCACCGATCCCTTCGTTCTGACCGAGAGGGACGGCCGATTTTACGGTCGTGGCGCGGCCGACATGAAATCCTTCATCGGCCTTTGCCTGGCACTGCTTCCCGACTTCATCGAGCGGGGCCTGATCACCCCCTTGCATTTCGCCTTTTCCTATGACGAGGAACTGGGCTGCGTCGGTGTCAGGCGGCTGATCGACGATATGGCCGCGCTGCCGATCCGGCCGAAACTGTGCATCGTCGGAGAGCCGACCGGCATGAAAGTGGTCGCCGGCCACAAGGGCAAGAGAAGCCTGCGATGTCAGGCGCACGGCAAGGAATGTCATTCGGCACTGGCTCAGGGGGTCAACGCGGTGGAAGCGGCGGCCCGGGTGATTGCTCACATTACCGAGATTCAACGGCGAATCCGTCACGACGGGCCGTTCGACCCGGCCTACGAACCACCCTACACGACCCTGCATACCGGCATGATCCAGGGTGGCCGGGCGTTGAACATCGTCCCGCGCCACTGCTGGTTCGAATTCGAAATCCGCGCCCTGCCCCGTCATGACCCGGACCGCCTGTATCAGGAGATCCTCGATTTCGCGCGGTGTCAAATCGAACCCGAAATGAAGTCGCTTGACCCGGCGACCGGCCTTGCGTTCGAGGTGATGAATGATACGGCGGGCTTCGATTTGGCCGACGACGATCCGGCGGTTCGCTTCGTCACCCGGTTGACCGGCGACAACGCCACCGGGCGCGTCAGCTTCGGCACCGAAGCCGGCTGGTTCAATCACGCCGGCATTCCGACGGTGGTGTGCGGGCCGGGATTCATCGACCAGGCTCACAAGCCCGATGAATTCATTTCGTCGGAGCAATTGGCCCAAGGCGAGGCTTTCCTGCGCCGCCTGATGGATGTGGTGTGCGCCCCGTGACGTCGGCTGATCAAACCCGTTCGACGTTCACGTCGCCGGTGCGTTTTCCGTAATTCTCGGACCAGTCGGCGCCTTGCGGCGTGACGTCACGGCAGCGCAGTGAGTGCGGCTGGTGGAAAAACTTCGCCTGATGTTCGAAAAGACGTTGATAGGCGGTAAAAGTTTCAATCGCGAGTCTGGTCCACCCCTCACACATGGCAAGCTGCATCTTCACCACCGCTTCAAATGGCGGGACCATGATCTCTCCCCTTTTTCTGGGCGTTTCCCATCGTTTGGCTTCTCGCCAGCGATTGTAGCAGATCATGCCGGGGGGGCGAGCGAGGTTTTCACTTGGTTCCGGTGCTGCGGCAGAACATTGTAAGACGAGGCTAGGAGTGGCAAAATACCTGCCGATCCAGAGGGAGCGTTCCGAAAACATGGCGTACGATGATCGTAACCGCATGCGGAAAATTGCCGCCAACTTGTCCGAAGAAGGGCGAAAAAAGCAACTGAGCGCCGCGGCGGATGTTCGGCGGGATATCGAGGAAACCCTGGGAACTGACATCGTCAACCAGGAAAAACTCACCCAGTTGGCGGAGCAGATCTGGCTGGCGGTGCCGCTGCAGGCTCGCGCCAAGTTCACAGCCGAGGACTGGCAAAAAGCCATTCACGATCGCTGCATGACGGCGCTGATGCGGGCCGAGCAGAAGCTGGAAGAAAATAAGATCGACGAAAA
Organism: Pseudomonadota bacterium; assembly: GCA_021781575.1. Taxonomy (GTDB): domain Bacteria; phylum Pseudomonadota; class Alphaproteobacteria; order Rhodospirillales; family Magnetospirillaceae; genus DUZF01. The sequence continues at coordinate 7,348 of JAJXWP010000070.1, read as the reverse complement.
AATGTTCATGGCGAAGGTGAAGATCCTTCGACAGACGTTTGCCGCTCAAGTGGTTCGCGCCATGCACGACGTGGCGGAAAAGTATCGCCGCCTGCAGGGCAACTGACGCCGGCGCAAACACCCAAGACAGGCGACGGCCAAGCAGGGGCGGCCCGAGACCGACCGGACTCTGGCCAGCGATAGAGTTTCCTCATGGCTCGCACGGACGTTGAAATCGCAAATCTCACGGTTCTGGTCGTCGACGACCAGGATTTCGTTCGAACGATCATCGTCCAACTGTTGCGGCGGATCGGCGTTCGCCGCGTCTTGGAAAAAGGCGATGGGTCGGCGGCGCTGGAACTTCTCGAGTACCGCAAGCCCGATCTCATCCTTTGCGACATCAAGATGACCCCGGTCGACGGCCTGCAATTCCTTCGGGACGTGCGTGGCGGCTTAGGCGGGCAGAATCCCCATGTGCCGGTGATCTTCCTGACGAGCGCATCGGACCACGACACCGTGCAGGCCGCCATCGACAACGACGTCGACGGCTATCTGGTGAAGCCGGTTTCGGCCGAGGACCTGCGCAAGAAAATCGTCAGCGTGATGACCAGGCGGAACTCTGCCAAGGGCGTGTCCTGGGCCGCCAACTGATTGAATGGGGGCGCGATTCTGACGGCCGGCGCGGGCGCCATCGGTCAGAAGTCAGGGTGTCGTGGCGGCCTCATTACATGCCCGCCATATTGAAATTGCCGGTAGCCAGCAGGCCGGCGATGGCCTGTTCGACGTCGGCGAAACATGCCGGCAGTTCCGCCGCCAATTCGCCGGCCGAGGTCGCATTTCCTTGCCTTGCGGCCAAGTCGATCGCCGCACACAGCGTCCCCAGGCGCATCGCCCCGGTCACGTTCGCCGCTCCTTTCGCCGAATGGGCGGCGTTCGACACGGCCGCAAGGTCCCCGCCGGCCACAGCTGTGGCGATCTCGTCCAACAGCGGCCGGGTAACCACCACGAAGCGGCGCAACGTTTCCACGGCATCGTCGTCAATGGTGCCAAAGGCTTCCTCGAGCGGCGCGAGGTCAAGAATCGGCAAGAGGAGATCGGGCATTTGTATCACCGCCGTGAGGAGGTCCGCCGCCGAGGACATCGTACCCGGCGAAGACAAGGAAAACCGACATCGAACTCATCTTATATTACCCCATCATTGCGGCTCGGCACCGGGCATTCTGCCCGTATCGGCGAACAGCCTCCTGCGGTTGGTCCGACAGGACCGCATTGAGGAAATGTCGACGAACTGTATAATTACCTCCGGCATAACGGGGCGGGCTTCTGGACATGCTGAAGCGCAAGAATTTCCAGGTCGAACTGGGTGACCGATTCAGTAAGGCGGGCGACCGGTACGGACGTGTATGGGAAGTTGTCTATGTATGGGTCGCCGTCGACGGCATCACCCATGCCCGCCTGGCGGTGGTCGGCAACCAATGCGACCTGCGGACGGTCGCCGCCCCCGTCCTTGCCGACTCGCAATTCTGGGAACCGGTGGCGCGCCGCGCCTGACGCGGACCCCTCCGCGGCTCATTGCAGGCCTCTCCCAGGGCCGGGCACTTCGCCGCGCGCCGCCCTGCCCTCTCGTGGAAAGCGGGGACGGTCGCAGGCCCGGGCACCTCACGGGCACAAAAAAGCAAAAGGCCCGGACACACTGCCGAGCCTTCATTGCAATGACCCGATTTCTCACCAGCATTTGGTGAGCGCGCCGGGATTCGAACCCGGGACCTACTGATTAAAAGTCAGTTGCTCTACCGACTGAGCTACGCGCTCCCCGGTGCGGGGGCGCTCAACATAGAAAGACCCGGGGCTTCGGTCAATCCTTCTTCACGCAGGGCAGCAACCGCGATGCCGCCGCCCACCGGCCGACGCCCACGGCTGGCTGCTGCTGATCTGACGGAAGGCGGGTTATTCACCGGAAGTTTTCCCGGGTACCGGCAGCGGGTAGACTGACCGCGGCGGCAACCGATGGACCAGCAGGGCCACCAGAAGCAGGGTCAGGGCACCGGATAGCACCGGCGTGAACACGAAGGACCACGCCGGATGGGTGGTCATCACCACCAGCGCGGTGGCGCCGGCGGGGGGGTGGGACAGCCGCATCAGTCCGACCAGGAAGATGACAAAGCCGACGGTTCCGGCCAGGCTCCACGGCCCGGGCGGCAAAATATGGTCCGCCGCCAGGGCGACCAGGGCGGCGATGACATGCCCGCCGATCACATGGGCCGGCTGCGACAGAGGGCTCTCCGGAATGCCGAAGATCAGCACTGCCGACGCCCCCATGGGCGCGATGATCATGGTGGCGTCGGCGACATCGCCGATCAGTGCGGCCGCCAGAAAGGCGGCGAACGTCCCCAGGCCCGCTTTTGCCCAACAAGGCAGGCAGGCATGCGGCTGATGGCGATGAAAAAAGCTGCGCATCCGGTTTCCTCCGATCCGTGAACGATCTCTATTTCCACAGAAAATTTGCCGACATTCAGGAGGCGTCTGTAGAACAACCGTCGCTTCACGCAGATCTCATATTATTAATGTTCTAATGTGACACCGGGAGCGGCAGGGTGCAACTTGACTTTGATCAAGTCCAAAAGAGCAACACCACACTATTCAACGGTTGAATGATGATTGCAGATATGCACCTCATAGATAATTCGGCCAGGGCCATTATCGGTCCCTCGCCTGGCGCACCAAAAAAACAAGGGGCCGCACCTCTTCGGTCCGGCCCCTTCGACTGCAGGAAATAAGTAGTGCGCCGCCGCGGTGCGCGGCGGATCAGCTCTTCATGTCGGCAGCCACCTTCATCCACAGGATGCGGTCAGGATCGGCCACCAGACCATTGGCTTCCTCATCCCCCTTCTTGATCTGATCAACCACATCCATGCCTTCGATCACCTGACCCCAGATGGTGTATTTACCATCCAGCACCGGCTGTGGAGCGAAACAGATGAAGAATTGCGAGTCGGCGCTGTCGATATCCTGGGCCCGCGCCATCGACACGGTGCCGCGCAGATGCTTCGCGCTGGAAAATTCTGCCGCCAGTTTGAATCCCGACCCTCCGGTGCCGGTTCCGGTGGGATCGCCGCCTTGTGCCATGAAACCGGCGATGACCCGATGGAATGGCGTACCGTCGTAAAAGCCCTGGCGCACCAGCTGCTTGATCCGCGCAACCGTCTTTGGCGCCAAATCGGGGCGCATTTGAATGACGACGCGGCCGTACTTCAGTTGCATGATCAAGGTATTTTCCGGATCCTTGATCGGGGTCGCCGGCGCCGCCATGGCGGCGCTCCCCACCGAGAGGCCGGCCAGGCACAGAAAAAAAGCCACAAAAGCGCGTTTTATCAGGAACATCGGATCATTCCTTCACGTCGGCTGCGACCTGCATGCGGATAATCCGATCGGGATCCTTGACGGCCCCGTTGGCAATCGAGCTGCCCTTCTTGATGTTGTCGACGAATTCCATGCCGCTGACCACTTCGCCCCAGATGGTGTACTGGCCGTCAAGGCTGGGAGCCGCATCGAACATAATGAAGAATTGGGAATCGGCGCTGTCCGGATCGCGGGTCCGCGCCATTGAGCAGACGCCGCGCAAGTGCTTGGCCCGGCTGAATTCGGCTTTGAGCTTCTTGCCGCTGCCGCCCGTACCGGTTCCGGTCGGGTCGCCACCCTGAGCCATGAACCCTTCGATGACCCGGTGGAAGACCACGCCGTCGTAGTATCCTTCGCGCGCCAATTCCTTGATCCGCGCGACGTGGCCAGGTGCCAGGTCCGGGCGCAATTCAATGACGACGCGGCCGTCCTTGAGATCGAGCAACAGGGTGTTTTCGGGGTCTGCCGGAGCCGACGTATTGGTCATGAATGGTCTCTCCTAACTTTCAGCTGCGGTGCTGCGAATGCTGTCCCACCGCTCCTGCAGGCGTTCCCGCACTCGCGGCGACACAAAAGACGAGATGTCGCCGCCGAGCAGCCCGATCTCCTTGACGAACCGCGAGGAGATGAACTGGCAACGCTCGGATGCCATAAGGAACACGGTTTCCACTTCCGGATTGATCCGGGAGTTCATTCCGGCCATCTGGAATTCGTATTCGAAGTCCGATACGGCCCTTAAGCCGCGGATGATCACCCTGGCGCCACATTCCATGGCGAAATGCATCAGCAGATTATCGAAAGGACGTACCTCGATCACCGCGCCATGATTGGTCTTCATCGCGGCGACGTCATCGCGCACCAGGGCCACGCGCTCGTCCAGCGAGAACAGCGGGCCCTTGCCGACATTGATCGCCACGGCGATGATCAGCTTGTCGACGACACGGGTGGCGCGCTGGATGATGTCCAGATGGCCGTTGGTGATCGGGTCGAAAGTGCCCGGATACACTCCGATACGTGGTTTCGCCATCAGATCTCCCCTTGTTCGGCCGACGGAACGTCGCCCGCCTCGTCGGCTAAATCCTCATCGATGGCCGTTTCCCCATTGCCTTCGTCCCCAGTAGTGCCGACATCGCCGAGGCGCGCCGCCGAGACGACGGATTCGTCCTCGGCGGTGCGCAGCAGCGTGACGCCCTGGGTCTTGCGGCCGGCGATGCGAATATCGTCGACCGGGGTGCGGATAAGCTTGCCGGCATTGGTCACCAGCATGATCTCGTCGGAATGCGCCACCGGGAAAGAGGCGACCACGAGGCCGGTCTTCTCCGTCAGGTCGATATTGGCGATCCCGCTGCCGCCCCGCCCGGTAATCCGGTACTCATAGGCTGAGGTGCGCTTGCCATAGCCGTTCTCGCTGACCGTCAGGATGTGCTCCTCGAGGCCGGCGAGGCGTTCCTGCTCGGCGGCCGCCAACTCGCCACGCAGGAATGCGTCCCGTGTCTCGCTGTCGAAGTCGACATGGCGCAGCATCGACATGGAGATGACGTTGCTGTCCTCGTCCAGCTTGATACCCCGCACCCCGGTGGAGTCGCGCCCTTTGAACACCCGCACCTCGGTGACCGGGAAGCGGATGCACTTGCCGTTGCGGGTCGCCAACAGCACGTCGTGCTCCACGGTGCAGGTCTGCACGGCGATCAGGCGGTCGCCCTCGTCCAGCTTCATGGCGATCTTGCCGTTGGCCCGGATATCGGTGAAATCGGACAGCAGATTGCGCCGCACATAGCCCGAGGCGGTGGCGAACATCACATGCCAGTCGACCCAGCTGGCCTCGTCCTCGGGCAGCGGCAGCACGGTGGAAATCGTTTCATCCTGGTCCAGCGGCAGCAGGTTGACCATGGCCTTGCCGCGCGCCTGGGGATTGCCCAGTGGCAGGCGATAGACCTTCATCTTGTAGGCGATGCCGGTGGAGGAGAAGAAGATGATCGGAGTGTGGGTGTTGGCGACGAACACCTGGGTGACGAAGTCCTCGTCCTTCATGCTCATGCCCGAGCGGCCTTTGCCGCCACGCCGCTGGGTGCGGTATTCGGACAGCGGTACGCGCTTGATGTAGCCGGTGTTGGTCACCGTCACCACCATGTCCTCGCGGGCGATCAGGTCCTCGATGTCGGCCTCGAATTCGGCCTCCTCGATGGTCGTGCGACGGGGTGTGGCGAACTGGTCCCTCATCTCCACCAGTTCGCCGCGCAGGATTTCGTAAAGCCGCTCGCGCGAGCCCAGGATGTGCAGGTACTCACGGATCTGCTCGCCGATTTCCACCAGCTCCTGATGAATCTTGTCTCGTTCGAGCCCGGTCAGGCGGTGTAGGCGCAGATCGAGAATCGCCTTCGCCTGCTGCTCGGAGAGCCGGTAATGGCCGTCGACCACTGCCCGTCCCGGTTCATCGATCAGCTGGATCAGCGGCTCGACATCCCGGGCCGGCCAGTCCCGGGCCATCAACTGCTCGCGCGCCGTCGCCGGATCGGGCGCAGCACGGATCAACTGGATCACCGGGTCGAGATTGGCCACGGCGATGGCCAGGCCGACCAACAGATGAGCGCGATCGCGGGCCTTGCCCAGTTCGAAGATGGTCCGCCGGGTGATCACCTCCTCGCGAAAGGCGATGAACGCCGTGATGATGTCTTTCAATGCCATCATCTGGGGACGGCCGCCATTCAGCGCCAGCATGTTGACGCCGAAGCTGGTCTGCAGCGGAGTGAAACGGTAAAGCTGGTTCAGCACCACGTCGGGAACGGCGTCGCGCTTGATCTCGATGACCACCCGCACCCCGTCGCGGTCGGACTCGTCGCGCAGGTCCGAGATTCCTTCGATACGCTTGTCGCGCACCAGCTCGGCCATCTGCTCGATCATCCGCGCCTTGTTGACCTGGTAGGGAACCTCGGTGACGACGATGGCGGTGCGATCCTTGCGGATCTCTTCGAAATGACAGCGGCCGCGCAGGATGATCGAGCCGCGTCCGGTGGCGAAGGCGGCCCGCACGCCGGAGCGGCCGAGGATGATGCCCCCCGTGGGGAAGTCGGGGGCCGGCACCAGGCCCATCAGTTCCTCGATGGTGATGTCCGGATTGTCGATGTAGGCGCAGCAGGCGTCGATCACCTCACCCAGGTTATGCGGCGGGATGTTGGTGGCCATGCCGACGGCGATGCCTCCGGCGCCGTTGACCAGAAGATTGGGGAACCGCGCCGGCAAGACCGACGGCTCGTGGGTGGTGTCGTCGTAGTTGGCCTGGAAGTCGACGGTTTCCTTGTCGATGTCGTCAAGCAGGCTGGCCGAGGAGCGGGCTAGGCGGGCCTCGGTGTAACGCATCGCCGCCGGCGGATCGCCGTCCATCGAGCCGAAATTCCCCTGACCGTCGATCAGCGGCAGGCGCATGGAGAAATCCTGCGCCATGCGGACCATGGCATCGTAAATCGCGGCATCGCCGTGCGGGTGATACTTGCCCATCACGTCGCCGACGATGCGTGCCGATTTGCGGAAGGGCTTGTTGTAGTCGAAGCCGCTTTCCTTCATCGAGAACAGGATGCGCCGGTGCACCGGCTTCAGTCCGTCGCGCACGTCCGGCAGCGCGCGCGACACGATCACGCTCATCGCATAGTCGAGATAGGAGCGTTTCATCTCCTCCTCGATGGTCACCGGAGTGATGTCGAAGGCCGGCGGTATCGGTGAATTGCTCAATGGATCGATCTCGACTGTATGGACAACCGGCGCCGGCAGGCGGCGGGCGGCAAGAGGCGATTCTGCGGCGGGACCGTAGCAGATATCGCTAGTGCGAACAAGGCGGAGCCCCAGCTATCAGCGGTTCGCAATGCGGACGAATCGCATTCGAATCCGGTAACACCAGCGTCGCAGCCGATGCGCGAGGGTCTTCTTCCGCCCGGCGGGGACGCCGGCGCTATCTGTCTTTGCGCAACCACGCGAG
>JAJXWP010000006.1 GCA_021781575.1 Pseudomonadota bacterium | reverse complement strand
CCAAGCAGGCCGCCTGACATCCGCTCCGGCGCCGGCCGCCGGGGGTGGGGGTACCCCCACCCCCGGCGAACCAAAAGCGGACAAACCACGTGCTACAAAAACCGGTCAACTTGATTTGCTATCGACACGACTCGCTCCAGTCACAGCTGGCCTCGAGGTTGGAGCTGCGTAGCCGACAGTTCCATGAGACGGGGATGGCCACACTGGTCCTCGCCCTTTTCCTGATGGGGCTGAGCAGCCTGGCCGAGCGGCTGGTGGCCAAGCCGTTGCGCCGGCTGGCGGTGATCATCCACCGGCTGAATGAGTGCGACCTTGCCGTTCACATCCCTTTCGGCGAGCGGCGCGACGAGATCGGCGAGATCGCTCGGCTGCTCCAGGCCTTCAAGAGCGAGATGATCCGTTCCCGGCGGCTTTGGCGCCGGGAATTCGCGTTGATGGAAGCTTCCATCGACGCCATCGTGGTGGTCGACCGGGAAGGGCGCGTCACCCAGTTCAATACCGCGGCCGAGCACATGTTCGGCATATCCCGGACTGGCGCCGCAGGCATCGCGATGAATTCCCTGGTCACCCCGCCCTACCCGGGCAAAGCCTGCGGCCCCGGCCCGGACTTCGATCCGGCCGGCGCGGATGCGACGGTGCTCGGCAGGCGGATCGAGACGCAGGGCTGGCGCGATGGCGCCTCGTTTCCGGTCGAGCTTACGCTGATGCCGGCCGAGGAAGAAGGAGAGACGATCTTCGTGGCTTATATCCGGGATATCACCGAGCACAGGCAGCGGGAGGCGGAACTGCGCAAGCTGGTGGTCGGCCTCGAGCACAATCCATCGGCCATCATGATCACCGACGTCAACGGCCACATCGAATATGTCAATCCGGCCTTCGTCGCCACCAGCGGCTATTCGCGCGAGGAAGTGCTGGGCCGCCATCCGCGCATGCTGAGATCGGGCAACATCAGCGACGAGACCTATGGCGACATGTGGACCACCACCTTGTCCGGCCGCACTTGGAAAGGTCAGTTTTCCAGCCGGCGAAAGAACGGCGACGCCTATTGGCAATTTGCCGTGGTTTCGCCGGTGAAGGACGAGACGGATCGGATCACCAATTTCTTCGTGATCACCGAGGACGTGACCGCGCGAAAGGAAGCCGAGTTCAGGTTGGAGCATCAGGCCCGCTATGATCGTCTGACCGGGCTGCCCAATCGGACCACCGCCCTGCAGGGTCTGGCCCAGCTGATCGCCATTCCCACCCCCCGGCGGCTCGGCGTGCTGGCGGTCAATATGGACAGCCTGTCCAAGATCAACGAACGGTTCGGCATCGAGATCGGTGATCTGGTCCTGCTGGAGTTTTCTCATCGCCTGGCCGAATGCGTCGGCGAGAGGGGACAAGTCGCACGCCTGGAAGGCGGGACGTTTCTTGTCCTCATGCCCGGCCTTGCGGCCCTGTCCCCGATCGAATCGCAGGCGCAGCAAATCCTTGAGAGTGGGCGGTTCACTTATTCGGTCGCCGGCGCCGAAGCGTTTCTCACCTGCCGCGTCGGAATCGCCGTGTTTCCGATGGATGGGAATGACGCCAGCACGCTGGTGCGGGAAGCGCATGTAGCGCTGCAGCGCGCCAAACTGAGCGGCGGCAACGGCTATCATTTCTTCTCGACCGGCATGGACGAGGAGGCCGCGGCGGTCCAACGCATCGATTCAGCCTTGCGGCGTGGTATGGAACGCGGCGAGTTTCGGCTCGTCTATCAGCCGATCTTCGCCGCGGCGACCGGCAAGCCGGCCGTGGTGGAGGCGCTGCTGCGCTGGACCTCGGCCGATGTCGGAGAGATCGGGCCGGATCGGTTCATCCCCCTGGCCGAACAGAACGGCCTCATCCGGCCGCTGGGCGAATGGGTTCTGCGCGAGGCTTGCCGCCAAGCCGCCGGCTGGGCGGACATCGACGGCGACGGAGTGGTGGTCGCGGTGAACGTCTCCCCCAGCCAATTCGCCGAAACCGGGTTCGCCGACCGGATCGGCGGCATCCTGGCTGAAACCGGGTTACCGCCGCACCGTCTTGAAATCGAAGTCACGGAACGCCTGCTGGTCGGCCAGGACGACCGGGCTGCGCAAACAGTGGAGGCGCTGAAGCGGCGGAACCTGCGGCTGTCGATCGACGATTTCGGCACCGGATACTCGGCGCTCAGCTACCTCAGCCGGTACGACTTCCACACCCTCAAGATCGATCGCTCGTTCATCGGCAAGATGACGATTTCGGACAAGGACCTTGCGCTTGTCGAAACCATCATCGCCATGGCTCACAGCATGAAGATCCAGGTAATTGCGGAAGGTGTGGAGACAGAGGAGCAGTTGGAGACCTTGCGGCGGCTGCGCTGCGACTTGGTGCAGGGCTATCTGCTGGCACGCCCGCTCGAGGCCGATGCCATCGACGGCTTCCTCGCATCATTGACCGACATGCCTTCTGATCGAAGCCCGCCATCTCGTCCCCCCGAGTATGACCCACCCCCATGCCGGGAATTTCCGGGGTGATTCTCGGGTCACGCCTGGGACCGGCTAGGCCCCGGCGTAACGGTGGAGACGACAATAAGTTCGCGGTCCCGGCCGCGACGCTCGGGCGCCGCGCGGTTTACCGGAGCAACCGGCCGATCAGACCGATTTCGAGAAAACCGAGCAGCAGCGCGGCGTTGATCCCCCAGGCCAGGGTGATGGCGCGGGCGCAGCCGTGCAGATAGTCGTCGTCCTCGGCGCGGGTGGCACTGCGCCAGATGGCCCCCAGGACCCACCAGGTGTGGCAGGCAAGCAACAGGATCAGCCCTTGCTGGCCGACCGCATTGCCATGAGCCCGGGTCAGCAGGAATAGCCCGCTCAAGGCGGCGCTCACCAGCACGCCGTAAATCCAGAATACCCTGCCCAGCGGCTCCTGGCCGCGCCACACCCGGAGCAGAAAGCGGCCAAGAATGCCGCCCTCGCTTCGCTCTTCCCTGTCGCCACAGCGGACCGTCGCGGTCATCTTGCCCTCTGTCCCATGGAACACGCCCATGCCGTAACCTTAGCGCCCCTGTCAGCCTTTGGAGTTGCGTTCGGTCAAGGGCGTGGCCGATTCTCGATTGCCCCCTCGGCGCGGCCTCTTCCCGGCATGGAAACCGCATGGCGCCGTCGGCGGTGATCAGGCCCGCAGCGGCAGATCGCGCATCGGCAAGGTGACCAGGACGCCGATGCCGGCAAGCAGGCCGCAGGTCAGGAAGGCGACGTCGAAGCCACCCACCAGCGCCGCCCGGGCCACCACTTGCGTTGCCGTATCCAGCGTCACCGGGCCGCCGTGGCCCCGCAGCACGCCCAGGCTGAACGCCTGGCCCAGGCCGCTATCGGCCATGCGCGCCGCGAAGCGGGCGGCCAGCAGCGATCCCGCCAGGGTACTGCCAAATGCGCCCCCCATGGAGCGCAAGAAGAGCAGCGCCGCAGTTGCTGTGCCGACATCCCGGCGTTCGGCGGCGTTCTGCACCACCACCAGGCTCGACGGCTGACAGAACCCGATGCCGACGCTGGCCAGTACCATATAAAGAGTGACCAGCGCATGGCTGGTCAGCGCATCGATCGTCGCGAGCAGCACGAAGCCGACCGCGCCGGCGACGAACCCGGTGAGCATCAAAGCCTTGCAGCGACCGAGCCAGCGCGCCGCCATCCCGGCGCTGAAGGCACCGACGACGATCCCGCCGAGGAATGGCACCATCAGCGTGCCCGAGGCCGCAGCGCTCGCTCCGTACACCAGTTGGAAGAACAGCGGCAGCAGGAAGGCTGCGGCGAAGATGGACGCGGTGGCGAGGAAACCCGCCATCACTCCCAGCGAAAGCACGGAATTGCGTAACAGACGCGGCGGCAGCAGTGGTTCGGGCGCCTGTCGCTCCTGCACGGCGAACAACCACAACGCCAGCAGCGAGCCGACGCCGAGCCCGGCGATCGGCCAGGACCGCCAGGGGAAAGTCTCGCCCCCCCAACTCAAGATCAACAGAACGCAAGTGATGACCGTGGTGAGCAAGATGGCGCCGGCATAGTCGATCCTTGCCTTGACCCGTCGCACCGTGAGAATACGCAGGGCTCGGCTGCTCACCACGAAGGCAACCACGCCGATCGGCACATTGATCCAGAAGATCCAGCGCCAGGAGAGGGCATCGGTGATCCAGCCGCCCAGGATCGGCCCGGCGATGCTGGCCACCGCCCACACCCCAGAGAAGTAGGCCTGATATTTACCCCTCTCGCGCGGCGCGATGACGTCGGCGATAGTCGCCTGGGCCATGGACAGCAAGCCGGCCCCGCCCAAGCCCTGCAGCGCCCGGAAGGCGACGAGCTGCGGCAGGCTCTGAGCCAAGCCGCACAGCACCGAGGCGGCCATGAACCAGGCGATGGCCGGCAGCAGCAGGGCCCGCCGGCCGTAGAGATCCGAAAGCTTGCCGTAGATCGGCGTCGCCGCCGTGGTGGTCAACAGATAGGCCGAAATGATCCAAGAGAGGTGCCCGTAGCTGTTGAGGTCCGCCGCCATGGCCGGCACGGCCGGCACCACCACGGTCTGGTCCAGGGCGCCGAGGAATATGCAGATCAGAATACCGGTGATGACCCGCATCACCTGCTCGCGGCTGAACAGGGAATCTTGGGCGGTGGACAGTGCCACGGTGTCGGCCGAGGGCGAGGAAGAGGCGGGAGCATCCATGCACGCGTGCCGAAATCCTGTGTCGAGGGCCGGACAAGATGGTCAAATTAGCAATTCGGCGGTGGTTCGGAAACACCCGCGCCAATTCCCGAGTGACGAAGAGCCTCCCTGCCTCACGCCGGCCCGCTGCCGCCGCCATAATGCCGTTGTGTCGGTTGCACCGGCTGGAGAGGTACGGCTTTGGCCAGGAAGAATTGGCCTGCCTCCCCCAGGATGGCGGTCATCACGACCCCGACGGCGATGACCGCAATCGCCCGCCATTCGGGATTGATTGCGCCCAAGGTGATGAGGAGCGTTGTGGCCGCCGCCGGCGGGTGAACTGCCCGCAAGGGCACCTGGCCTGCGATGGTGAATCCGACGGCAAGGGCGCTCGCCAGCTCCCTCTGCCAAGAAATGACACTGGTGGCGATCGGTGGCGGCGTGTGCATGGCTCCAGTCACCGCCAGCGCCGCCGCCGCGGCGATGACACCGACGCCATGCCCGATCAGGATGTTCCACACTCTGGCCGTCCGAGCCGGCGGCGTCTGCATTTGCATGAAGATCGTGGGGCCGAGGCTGGGGAACAGCAGCGGTTCTCCGAACGCCAGACTGAGCCCGCCGACCACAAGCAGCATGCCGACGCTGACCAGGCCGCCGACAGCGGCTGCCCGCAGGGGAGATTGCGTTCCGATGTCACCCATGGCGTCCGTCTCCCAAGGCCCCGACTTGGCTAATGTGAACATGGCTGCAGGTCGTTCAACCCACCCGCCAGGGCTGGCTCGGAGCAAAGGATGATGTCGTGCGTCAGCACCACCTCGTGCAGTAACTCATTCAAAAAGTTTACTGCACCAGGTCTATCAAAGACTCTCGCGAGGTCTAGCCCAAGGGTGACGAGAAGAGAAGGCGACTCCGTCTGGGCGCGAAGCGCTCTAAGCTTTCTTCACAAACTCCGACTTCAAATTCATTGCCCCGATACCGTCGATCTTGCAGGCAATATTGTGTCCATCCGTCGCATCCACCAGGCGGATATTCTTCACCTTGGTGCCGCCCTTGACCACCATGGACGAGCCCTTGACCTTCAGATCCTTGATGACCGTCACACTGTCACCATCGACGAGCGGGTTGCCATTAGCGTCCCGGACCTGGCCGCCGCCGTCCGCGCCGTCCTCGACCGCACCGTCCTCGACCGCACCGGCCTCGGGGCTCCATTCATGGGCGCATTCCGGGCAGACCCACAGGCTGCCATCCTGGTACGCATGCTCGGAGCCGCATTTCGGGCATTTCACGTCACTGTCCATCATCGACCTCGTCAGACCTGTTTCATCGTCGGCGACCACCTTCAGATCGAAGGCTGAGACCATGAGCGGCCGAGGGCCGGCCAGCCCATCAACCGGCCGTTCGGCGCTTTCCCGAACCGGCCTCGGCGTGCCTGGCCGGTTTTGCCTTGTTTGGCTTGCGATCTGGCCTGTCGCGATGAGGCCGGGACGTCTTGGCCGCCGGCTGACCGGCACTTTCGGCCGGTGCGCCTTCCAGCGGCTCGATGCGCCCCTCCGGATGTGCGACCCGGCGGATCGCCGCCAGGAAATGGTCGGCGACGGCGGCATCCACCTCGAACCGGGTCTCGCGCTCCAGAATGCGGATTTCCCCGATGTCCGGTTTGCTGATCTGACCCTGGCGGCAGATCAGCGGCAGCAGCCAGCGCGGATCGCCTTTCTTCAGTCGACCGATGTTCAGTCGGAACCACATCGTCGACCGCTGCGTCCGCTCGCCGCGAAGCGGGCGGGCGTCGCGGGGTGCACGGGCGTCGCGGGGCGCACGGGCATCGCGGCGCTCGCGCGCCGGCGCCTCGGGGCCGGGTTCGCATACCTCCTCGGCAGCGGGAAGCTGGGCGCGGTAGAGGCGGACCAGGGCGGCGGCAATCGCCTCGGGCGGCCTGGCCTGCAACAGTGCCTGCGCCATCGCCAGGTCATCCTCGCCAGGCTCCTCGGAGAGGACCGGAGCGGCAAGCAGGCGCTGCTGGTCGAGGGCGCGGATGTCATCGACGGTCGGAACCCTGCCCCAGTTGCCCGCGACCCCGGCGGCCTGGAGCAGTTGCTCGGCCCGGCGGCGGCGCGACAGCGGCACCAAGAGGACGCTGACTCCCTTGCGCCCGGCACGCCCAGTACGGCCGCTGCGGTGCTGCAGTGTCTCGGCGGTGCGCGGCAATTCCGCGTGGATCACCAGGTCGAGGCTGGGCAGGTCGATGCCGCGCGCCGCCACGTCGGTGGCGACGCAGACCCGGGCGCGGCCGTCACGCAAAGCCTGCAGCGCGCGGTTACGCTCGGCCTGGTTCAACTCGCCGGACAGGGCGACGACGCCGAAGCCACGCTCGTGCAGGCTGGCCTGAAGGTGACCGACCGACTCGCGGGTGCCGCAGAACACCATGGCGGTCGGCGAATCATAATAGCGCAGCAGGTTGACTACCGCGTGTTCGGTCTCGGTGGGGGCGATCCGCACCACCTTGTGTTCGATGTCGGCATGACCGCGGCTTCCCGCCTCCACCGCGATGCGGCAGGCGTCGCGCTGATAGCGCCGGGCCAACGCGACGATCTCCTTCGGCAGGGTCGCCGAGAACAGCAAAGTCCGACGGTCGGCGGGCGTCGCGTCGAGGAGAAATTCCAGATCCTCGCGGAATCCCATGTCCAGCATCTCATCCGCCTCGTCCAGCACCACCGCGCGCAAGCGGCTGGGATCGAGGGCGCCACGCTCCAGGTGGTCGCGCAGCCGGCCGGGGGTGCCGACGACAATATGGGCCCCTTGCGCCAGCCGGCGCGCCTCGGCCCGCGGGTCCATGCCGCCGACGCAGGACACCAGCTGACCACCGGCCGGATCATAGAGCCAGGACAGTTCGGCCCGCACCTGCAGCGCCAGTTCGCGGGTCGGGGCAATGACCAGGGCCAGGGGCCGGCCGGCCGGTTCCATCATCTGGTCGTCGGCGACCAGGCTGTCGGCCATCGACAGACCGTAGGCCACCGTCTTGCCTGAACCGGTCTGGGCCGAGACCAGCAAGTCGCGCCCCTCGGTGCCGTCGCCCAGCACGGCGGCCTGGACCGCGGTGAGTTCGGCATAGCCGCGCTCGACGAGCGCCCGCGCGAGGGGATGGTCGGAAAAAAAGCACTTCATGACGGCAAGGCCTCTCAGGCTAATACACTGGGCCGCCGGATGCGAAAACGGGAACGTTCCGGGGACCGAGGAAAGCGAAAGGCCCGGTCACGCGGCCGGGCCTTCGCAAGTCGATGCACTGCATCGAAAATTTGGTGGGCGCACAAGGACTCGAACCTTGGACCCGCTGATTAAGAGTCAGCTGCTCTACCAACTGAGCTATGCGCCCGCTGCGGGAGGCCGGCTTTTTAGCAAAGCACCGCCGGTTTGTCGAATGCTTTTTTGCCGGTGCGCTGCCACAGCGGTAGTCCGGCTTACGCTCTAAGGCAATCCCGGCCTTGTCACACGTCGTCGGCGGCGCCGCGCCGCCCGATATGAACATCGCGATGGATATGGATGCTCAGGATCAGGCCGAAGCCGAACAACAGCGTCAGCATGGCGGTGCCACCATAGGAGATGAGCGGCAGTGGCACACCGACCACCGGCACCAGCCCCATCACCATGGCGGTGTTGATGAACACGTAAAGGAAGAAGGTGGTAGTCAGCCCGAGGCCGGCCAGGCGGCCGAACTGGCTGCGGCTGCGCAGGCTCATGGCATAGCCGTAGACCAGGATCAGGGTATAGAGGCCGACCAGCACGACGCCTCCGACCATCCCCCATTCCTCGGCCAGCATGGTGAAAATGAAATCGGTCTGTTTCTCCGGCAGGAAGTTGAGGTGGCTTTGCGTGCCCAGCATGAAGCCCTTGCCGAACAGGCCGCCTGAACCGAGAGCGATCTTCGACTGCAGAATATGGTACCCGGCGCCCAGAGGGTCGCTTTCCGGATTGAGGAAGGTGATGATCCGCTGGCGCTGGTATTCGCGCATGAACCGCCAGGCAACCGGCACCGCCGCGCCGCCGGCGCCGATGATGAGGCCGAACTTCCACAGTCTGACGCCGGCCAGGAAGAACATCGCGCCGCTGGCCAGGGTGAGCATCATGGCGGTGCCCAGATCAGGCTGCTTCAGCACGAACCCTACCGGCGCCAGGACCATCAACAGCGGTGGGACGAGGAACAACGGCCGCCCCACATCCTGGTAGCTGGCTCCGTGGAAATATCGGGCCAGCGCCAGCACCAGGGTGATCTTCATGATTTCCGAGGGCTGCAGCTGGATGAAGCCGAGATCGATCCACCGCTGCGCCCCCATGCCGACCGAGCCGCGGATCTCCACCGCCATCAGCAGGACCAGTGCCACCACATAGAGCGTGTAGGACCAGCGCATCCAGGCGCGGATGTCGACCATGGCGACCGACAGCATGACCGCCATTCCCACCAGGAAGCGCAGCATCTGCCGCGATGCCCAAGGGTCGATACTGCCGTTCGCCGCCGAATACAGTGTCAGGAAACCGATCGAGCAGACCGCCGTGACCAGCAGGACGAACGACCAGCTGACATGCCACAGCTTCTCCTTGAGCGTCATCTCCGAGCGGCTGAAAGAGAAATTCTGACGCGAACCGATCATCCGTGGTCACCGTGATCATGGGCACCATGGTCGTGGTCATGGCCATGAAGCTGAAAGTCGGCACGGTGCCGGGCGGCGCCGGCGGGGTCGTCCGGCTGCCGGTCGGGCGTCCCGGCCGGATGCTGCACATAGCGCTTCTGCAGTTCGATCAGGATATCGCGGGCCACGGGGGCGGCGGCCGAACCGCCGTGGGCGCCGTGCTCAACCACCACGCAGCAGGCATAACGCGGCTCGGACTCCGGCGCATAGCACACGAACAGGGCGTGATCGCGGTCCTTCCACGGCAGCTCCTCTTGCTTTTTCAGGCCGGCCTCCCGCTCCCGTGAGGAAATATGCTTCACTTGCGACGAGCCGGTCTTGCCCGACATCGCCATTGTTTCGTCCTTGATGCGCGCCGAAAACGCGGTGCCGCCCGGTTCGTTGCAGACGGCGAACATGCCGCGGCGGACCTGCGCCAGATTGTGGCCGGAAACGCCGATCTCCGGCCAGTCGGGGGCCGGCCGCGGCACGGCATGGACGCCGTCCACAGTGTCCCGGGCCAGATGCGGTGTCACCCCATAGCCGCCATTGGCCAGCCGGGCCACCATCACCGCCAGTTGCAGCGGCGTGGCCAGGACATAGCCCTGACCGATGGCGTTGATCGGCGTTTCGCCGGGATACCAGGGCTGGCCGAGCGTCGCCCGCTTCCATGCCTTGTCGGGTATGGTGCCGGATCGCTCGCCGGGCAGGTCGAGGCCGAGTGAGGTGCCCAGACCGAAGCGCTTGGCCATATCGGCGATCCGTTCCCAGCCGGCCCGGCGGGCGATCTCATAGAAATAGACGTCGCAGGAATGCTGGATGCCGGCGATCAGGTCGACCGAGCCGTGGCCGCCCTTCTTCCAGCAATGCAGGGTAAGATTGCCGAGACTCATCTGGCCGGGGCAGAACACCCGCTGGTCGGGGGTGATGGCGCCGCTCTCGAGCGCCGCCATGGCGGTCATCAGCTTGAAGGTCGAGCCCGGCGGATACTGGCCGGCGATCGCTTTGTTGGTCAGCGGCGCGCGGGGATTGGAGATCAGATCCTTCCATTCTTCCGAGGACAGGCCGCGGTTGAAGGCATTGGGGTCGAAGCTGGGAGTCGAGGCCATCACCAGCACATCGCCGGTATGGATGTCGACCACCACCGCGGCGGCGCTCTCCTCGCCCAGCCGCTGCGCGGCGAACTGCTGCAGTTCGAGGTCGATGGTCAGTGCCAGGTCCAGGCCGGGCTCACCCTCGTCGCGCTTCAGCTCACGGATGGTGCGGCCGACCGCGTTGACCTCCACCTGGCTGGTTCCGCCCTTGCCCCTCAGCGCCTGGTCATAGACCCGCTCGATGCCGGCCTTGCCGATGCGGAAGCCTGGCAGCTCCAGCAGCGGGTCCGAGGAATTCTGCAGATCGGCCTCAGAGACCGCCGACACGTAGCCGAGCAGATGGGCGCCCAGCCCCTCCAGCGGATAGTTGCGGCTCTGCCCGACATCGATCATCACCCCCGGCAGGTCCGGGATGTTGATTTCGATGCGGGCGACGTCCTGCCAACTCAGGTTCTCGCGCACGGTCACCGGAACATAGCTGCGATGCCGCTTGGCTTCGCGGGCGATGCGGGCCCGATCATGATCGTTGATCGGGATGATATTGGACAGGGCGTCCAGAGTATCGTCCAGATCGTCGGTCTGTTCGGAGACGATCAGCACCCGATAATTCTGCTGGTTGACCGCCATGGGAACGCCGTTGCGATCGAGGATGCGCCCGCGCGGCGGCGGCAACAGGCGCAGGTTGATGCGGTTCTCGTCGGCCAGGACGGCGTATTTGTCGGCTTCGAGCACCTGCAGGTAGTACATGCGCCCGGCGAGAGTGGACAGCAGCAGCAGCTTTCCGCCGCCCAGCAGGGCGGCCCGCCGGCTGATGATCTTGCCCCGGTCGCCGTCGTGGTTCATTGGCGCATCAGGGCCAGCTGGGTCCTGGCGAACAGCCAGCAGAGCAAGGGATAGAAGGCGACGGTCATGACGAATTCGACAATCACCGCCTGCGGCGCCAGCATATGGCCGAAAATGACGCTGACCAGAATCCATTGCAGCATCAAGGCGACCACCGCCACCAAGCCGAACGCCCACCAGGCGACCAGGAACGATTTGCCGTGGAAAAAACGGCGTTGCGATGCCGTCATGCCCTGGACCAGCAGATAGACCAGGGCCGACACGCCAAGCGGCGTGCCGATGATCACGTCATTGATCACGCCAAGGGCGAAAGCCACCGACGGCGGCAATAATTCGGGCCGGTAGATCGCCCAATAATAAACGCTGATCAGCGGCAGCAACGGAGCCACCGCGGCGAATCCTGGCAGCCGGGTCGGCATGGCGTCGAGCAGCACCAGCAACAGGGTCAGGCTGAACGGCAGCAGCTGGCGGACCACCTGGTCCAACCGCTGCAGAAAGGTGGTCTTCACCGATCGCGTCCCTCGCCGGCCGCCGCCTCCGAAGGCAGGATCCCGGGAAGGCCGTAGTCGACGACGGTGACATATTCCAACTGGTAGCGATGCACAAACGGCTCGACCCGCACGACGCCGTCCTGGACCGACGACACCACGCCGATCGGCATGCCCGGCGGGAAGGCGCCGCCATGGCCCGAGGTCACCACCCGGTCGCCGGGCGAGGCGTTGGTATTTGGCGAAAGATAGCTGAGGCGCGGCCGGTCGGAGTTGTCGCCGGTGAGGATGGCCTTGGCACGGGATCCCTCGAGAACCACCGGAATGCGGCTGTTGATGTCGGTCAGCAGCAGCACTCGCGCCGACCGCTGGCCGACTTCGGCGATGCGCCCGACCAGGACCTCGCCGGCGATCACAGCTTGGCCCTTGCGCACGCCATCGCGGCCGCCGGCGTTGATCAGCATGGAATGAACGAAAGCACCGCCGGTGTCGCCGATCACCCGGGTGGTGATGAACGACGGGTCGGGATCCGGGATAAAGTTGAGCTGCTGGCGGAAGGCGCGGTTCTCGTTGTCGAGCTGACGAGCCACCATCTGCCAATGCATCAGCTTGGCGTTCTCAGCCTTGAGACGGACGTTCTCGGCCCGCAGTTCGGCAAGATCATGGACCGCGCCGACCACTTCGGCGATGGCCCCAGCCGGGCGGGACATGACGTCGAGCAGGGGCGCGACGGCATCGCCGACCGCCACCCGCACGCGCTCCACCAACACGGTGTCAGCCTTGCCCAGCAGCATCAGGGCGAAGGAGGCCATGACCAGCGACAGGAAAGCGAAACGCTGGGCGAGCAACTTCAGTGTCGCCAGTCGTCCCAGCGTTCCTGAATGCTGCTTCACCGCTCACCTCTCCGAAAGTGCGGCCGACAACCGTCCAAAGATATTAATACATGCTCGTTAACACATTCTTCAACTTCGGCATCTCTTCCAGTGCCCGGCCAGTGCCCAGGGCCACGCAGGACAGCGGGTCGTCGGCGATCGACACCGGCAAGCCGGTGGCGTGGCGCAGCACGAAATCGAGGTTTGACAGCAGGGCGCCGCCACCGGTCAGCACGATGCCCTTGTCGACGATGTCGGCGGCCAATTCCGGCGCCGTGTGTTCCAGGGCAACCTTGACCGCCTCGATGATGGCGCCCACCGGCTCGGCCAGCGATTCGGCGATCTGCCGTTCCGAGATGATCAGCTCCTTCGGAACGCCGTTCATCAGGTCGCGCCCTTTGATCTCCATGGTGCGGCCCTCGCCGTCCTCGGGTGGACAGGCAGAGCCGATTTCCTTCTTGATCCGCTCGGCCGATCCCTCGCCCACCAGAAGATTATGGTTGCGGCGGATATAGGCGATGATCGCTTCGTCCATCTTGTCGCCGCCGACCCGCACGCTGCGCGAATAAACGATGCCGCCGAGGCTCAGCACAGCCACCTCGGTGGTGCCGCCGCCGATGTCGACGACCATCGACCCGGTCGGCTCGGTTACCGGCAGGCCGGCGCCAATCGCCGCGGCCATCGGTTCCTCGATCAGGAACACGCGGCGGGCGCCTGCGCTCTCGGCCGACTCCTGAATGGCCCGGCGTTCGACCGCAGTGGAACCCGAAGGCACACAGACGATCACCAACGGGCTGGCGAAGCTCCGTCGGTTGTGCACCTTGCGGATGAAGTGCTTGATCATTTCCTCGGCGACTTCGAAATCGGCGATGACGCCGTCGCGCAGAGGGCGGATGGCCTGGATGTAGCCAGGGGTGCGCCCCAACATCATCTTGGCTTCGTCGCCAACGGCAAGAACCTTCTTCTTTCCCTTCTCTTCGGCGATGGCGACCACCGACGGTTCATTGAGAACGATGCCGCGCCCCTTCACGTAGACCAGCGTATTGGCGGTCCCCAGATCGATCGCCATGTCCGCGGACATCCACCCCGTCACTCTGGAAAACATTCTGCCTCACTCAATAACGTGCGTTTGCGTTGCAACAATGCCGGAGGTCTCCCCCCGGCATTGCATTTCCAATGCTCTGGTGCAGTGCGGCGCATTTATATCAGGCCGACAATGCTTTCGGAGCCGTTTTTTCCCGTTTCACCAATAATTTGTTCAGTGCGTTGACATAGGCCCGCGCCGCCGCAACCAGGGTGTCGGTATCGGCCCCCTGGCCGGTCACCGTCTTGCCGTCTTCCTCCAGACGGACGGTCACCTCGGCCTGGGCATCGGTTCCCTGGGTTACGGCATGCACCTGGAAAAGCTGCAGATTGGCGTCGTGTGGAAACAGCTGATGAATGGCGTTGAAGGTGGCATCGACCGGCCCGTCGCCGCTGGCCTTGACCTTGCCCGGCGCGCCGTCGATCTCCAGCTCCAGATCGGCCGCCGGCGCCCGCTTCGAGCCGCACAACACTTCCAGCGACACGAACCGGATGCGTCGAACGCCGTCGGCCTGATCGTCGACCAGCGCCACGATGTCCTCGTCGAACACATCCTTCTTGCGGTCGGCCAGATCCTTGAACCGGCGGAAGGCCTCCTCCACGGCGTTGTCGCCCAGCGCATAGCCGAGATCCTTGAGCCGGGCCTTGAAGGCGGCACGGCCCGAATGCTTGCCGAGCACCAGGGTCGAACGGGTCAGGCCGACCGACTCGGGCGTCATGATCTCATAGGTCTGCGCATGCTTCAGCATGCCGTCCTGATGAATGCCGGACTCGTGGGCGAAGGCGTTCTTGCCGACGATCGCCTTGTTCGGCTGAACGGCGATGCCGGTAATGCCGGACACCAAGCGCGACGCCCGGGTAATCAGCTCGGTGTTGATGCCGCTCCGGTAGGGCAACCGATCGGCGCGCGTGCGCAGCGCCATGACGATCTCTTCCAGGGCGGCGTTGCCGGCCCGCTCGCCCAGCCCGTTGATCGTGCACTCCACCTGGCGCGCCCCGGCCCGGACGGCAGCCAGCGAGTTGCCGACCGCCAGGCCGAGATCGTTGTGGCAATGAACCGACAGGATCGCCTTGTCGATGTTCGGCACGCGGTCGATCAGCATGGCGATCAGGGCTGCGTATTCGTCGGGCAAGGCATAGCCCACGGTGTCGGGAATGTTGATGGTGCGCGCCCCGGCGGCGATCGCCGCCTCGACGCAGCGGCACAGGAAATCATGGTCGGTACGGGAACCGTCCTCGGCCGACCACTCCACGTCGTCGACCAGATTGCGGGCCAGCGCGACGCTTTCCGTCACCGCTTCGAGCACCCGTTCGGGCGCCATCTGCAGCTTGTATTTCATGTGCAGCGGCGAGGTCGAGATGAAGGTGTGAATACGCTTCATTGGTGCCGGCGCGATGGCTTCGGCGCAGCGCTCGATATCCGCCCGCGTGGCACGCGCCAAACCGCAGACCGTCGACCTGGCGACGGTACCGGCGACCCGGTTGACCGCCTCGAAGTCGCCGTTCGACGCAATGGGAAACCCTGCCTCGATCACGTCGACGCCCATCTCCTCGAGAACCGCGGCCACCCGCAGTTTCTCCTCGAGATTCATCGAGGCGCCGGGCGACTGCTCGCCGTCGCGGAGCGTCGTGTCAAAAATGATGATGCGGTTCTGGTCCATGCACTCTGTCATCAACGGGACCTCGGAAACGAGACCTTAGACGTGGCCGGTTAATCCCCCCTGAACGCCACGGCCGGGACGTCGCACGATTTTGCCGCCGCCCGACCGCAAGCGGTTCGGAATACTCCGGATATCATCCGACTACCCCGTGAGGGCAGTAGATCGCCAAGCAAAATCGATTGTCAACACCGCCTTTCTAGCGGAAAGGCATAGACCCAGGCGCCAACGAAAAAGGGGACGCTTCCGCATCCCCCTTTCCCAATCCACGAGCGGCCTCCCCCCGTCATGCCGACAGCCGGAGGGAGAAAGGTCCTGGTGCGTGCCCCTCGCCCGGCGAGGAGCGTCAAAGCCTCTAGTTGCGGCTCTTGTCGACCAGCTTGTTCTTGGCGATCCACGGCATCATGGCGCGCAGCTTCTCGCCCACCGCCTCGATCGGATGCTCGCCCTGAATACGCCGGGTGGCCTTGAACGAGGGCTGGCCGGCCTTGCATTCCAGCATCCAGTCACGGACGAAGCGGCCCGACTGGATGTCGGCCAGGACCTTCTTCATCTCGGCCTTGGTCTCGTCGGTGACGATCCGCGGGCCGCTGACATAGTCGCCGTACTCGGCCGTGTTGGAAATGGAGTAGCGCATGTTGGCGATGCCGCCCTCATAGATCAGGTCGACGATCAGCTTCACCTCGTGCAGGCATTCAAAATAGGCCATTTCCGGCGCATAGCCGGCTTCCACCAAGGTCTCGAAGCCCTTCTGGATCAACTGGGTGAGGCCGCCGCACAGCACCACCTGTTCGCCGAACAGGTCGGTCTCGCATTCCTCGCGGAACGTCGTCTCGATGATCCCCGAGCGGCCGCCGCCGATGGCCGAGGCGTAGGACAGCGCCAATTCCAGGCCGTTGCCCGAGGCGTTCTGAGCCACCGCCACCAGGCAGGGAACCCCGCCGCCTTTCAGGTATTCG
The DNA here is from genome assembly GCA_021781575.1 of Pseudomonadota bacterium. Classification (GTDB taxonomy): domain Bacteria; phylum Pseudomonadota; class Alphaproteobacteria; order Rhodospirillales; family Magnetospirillaceae; genus DUZF01. The sequence continues at coordinate 131,418 of JAJXWP010000006.1, read as the reverse complement.
CCGCGCACCGTATGGCCGGGACCCTTGGGGGCGATCATGAAGACGTCGAGGTCGGGGCGCGGCTCGATCAGCTTGAAATGGATGTTGAGGCCATGGGCGAATGCCAGAGCGGCACCCTGCTTCAGATTGTCCTTCAGATCGTTGACATAGAGCTCGGCCTGCAGTTCGTCCGGGGTGAGGATCATCACGATGTCCGCCCATTTGGCGGCCTCGGCCGGCGTCAAGACCTTGAGGCCCTCGCCCTCGGCCTTCTTGATGGAGGCCGAACCGGGACGCAGCGCCACGGCGACGTCCTTCACCCCTGAATCGCGCAGGTTCAGGACATGGGCATGGCCCTGGCTGCCGTAGCCGACGACGGCGACCTTCTTCGACTTAACCAGATTGACGTCGGCATCCCGATCGTAATAGACGCGCATCGATACTTCCTTTCGCTTTACTCAGTTCCGTCATGCCCGGACTTGATCCGGGCATCCACGAAAATCGCGACGTACCGCCGGCGTGGATGGCCGGGTCGATCCCCGGGGCAAGCCCGGGGGCGGCCGTGACGTGAAAACTGTTTGGCGCCCACTCCTAAATCGGATTCGGGCCGCGTGCAATGGCGACGACGCCGGTGCGCGATACGTCCATCAGTCCGAGGGGTTCCATCAGCCGGATGAAAGCGTCCAGCTTGTCGGTAGCGCCGACGATTTCAAAGACGAACGACTCGTTGGTGGAATCCACTACCCGCGCGCGAAAGATGTCCGCGATGCGCAGGGATTCGACTCGCTTCTCGCCGGCACCGGTCACTTTCACCAGGGCCAGCTCGCGCGATACCGAAGGTCCCTCGATGGTAAGATCCGAGACCTTGTGTACCGGCACCAGACGGCGAAGCTGCGCCTTGATCTGCTCGATGATCATCAGCGTGCCCGAGGTAACGATGGTAATGCGCGACAATTGCTCACGCGTGTCGACCTCGGCCACCGTGAGGCTTTCGATATTGTAGCCTCGGCCCGAGAACAGGCCGATCACGCGGGCCAGAACGCCCGCCTCGTTGTCCACCAGAATCGAAATGGTATGGCGACGAATCTCTTGCGTCTGCATGATCACGTTCGACTTCCCCTTGCTCAGACCAGGACCATGCCGTCTTCGGAAATGGGCTTTTCCGCCTCGTCCTCCGGCCCCAGCAGCATTTCGTTATGGGCGGCTCCCGACGGGATCATCGGGAAGCAGTTTTCCGCCGGATCGACCCGGCAATCGACGATCACCGGCTTGTTGACGGCCATCATCTGCTCGATCACCCCATCCAGTTCGTCCACCTTCTCGGCCTTGAGGCCCACCGCGCCATAGGCCTCGGCCAGTTTGACGAAATCGGGCAGCGCCGCCGAATAGCTTTCGGAATAGCGGCCGCCATGCAGAAGTTCCTGCCACTGGCGGACCATGCCCATGTACTGATTGTTGAGGATGAACACCTTCACCGGCAGGCGGTATTGGGCCAGCGTCGACATCTCCTGGATATTCATCTGGATGGAGGCTTCGCCGGCGATGTCGATGACCAGCGAGTCGGGATGGGCGATCTGCACTCCCATGGCCGACGGCAGGCCGTAGCCCATGGTGCCCAGCCCGCCCGAAGTCATCCACCGGCCGGGTTCTTCGAATTTGTAGAACTGCGCGGCCCACATCTGATGCTGGCCCACTTCGGTGGTGATGTAGGTATCGCGCGACCGGGTCAGTTCATAGAGGCGCTGGATGGCGTATTGCGGCTTGATCACCTTGTTGCTGGCACCGAAGCGCAGGCAGTCGCGGGCCCGCCATTTTTCGATCTGCCCCCACCAGGCCTTCAGGGCCCGATCGTCAGCCCGCAACTGTTTGGCCTTCCACAACTTCATCATATCTTCGACGACATGCGCCACGTCGCCGACGATGGCGATGTCGACCGCCACGTTCTTGTTGATCGAACTGGGGTCGATGTCGACATGGATCTTCTTCGCATGGGGCGCGAAGGCGTTGATACGCCCGGTCACCCGGTCGTCGAAGCGGGCGCCGATGCAGATCATCACGTCGCAGTCGTGCATCGACATGTTGGCCTCGTAGGTGCCATGCATGCCGACCATGCCCAGCGACTGCGGGTCCGAACCGGGAAAGCCGCCCAGGCCCATCAGCGTCTGGGTGCAGGGAAAGCCGGTGGTGTGGACGAACTGGGTAAGCAGTTGGCTGGCCGCCTGGCCGGAATTGACCACACCGCCGCCGATGTAGAAGATTGGCCGCTTGGCGTGCGCCATCAGCTTCAAGGCCTCCTCGATGGCCTTGATGTCACCCTTCACCTGGGGCCTGTAGGTCTTGTGCTTGACCTTGGCCGGACCGGCGTAGGTTCCCTTGCCCACCAGCACGTCCTTGGGCAGATCGATGACCACCGGGCCGGGTCGGCCGGTACGCGCCACATAGAACGCCTCGTGCACCACGCGGGCCACCTGGTTGGTATCCTTCACCAGATAATTGTGCTTGGTGCAGGGCCGGGTAATTCCCGTCGTGTCGGCCTCCTGGAAGGCATCGTTACCGATCAGATGGGTCGGGACCTGCCCGGTCAGACAGACCAGCGGCACCGAATCGCACATGGCGTCCAGCAAACCGGTCACCGCATTGGTGGCGCCGGGGCCCGAGGTGACCAGAACCACGCCGACCTTGCCGGTCGACCGCGCATAGCCTTCCGCCGCATGCACCGCCGCCTGTTCGTGCCGAACCAGGACGTGGCGTAGCCGGTTCTGCTTGAACAGCTCGTCGTAGAGCGGAAGCACGGCGCCGCCCGGATACCCGAAAATTACCTCTACGCCCTGGTCAACCAGCGCCTTGAGGACCATTTCCGCTCCGGTCATCGTCTCCTCAACCATTCCTCCGCCCTTTCGCCTTTCGTCACAAAATACGGACAGCCCGGCCCACCACTTGCGCCGGAAGCGCCGCGAAGGAGAAAAACTAGACTCTCGTCAGCTCCCGGTCAACAGAAACTGACGAATTTTCGCAAAGATTTCATCACAAAAACTTTCCGAAAATTGCGCAACAAGGCGGTGTTGAGCAATCAGCTGGTGACGGAACCAGGTCTGCTGGCGCTTGGCGTATCGGCGTGTCGCCTGCTGGGCGGCGGCCACCGCCTCCTCTCGCCCCAGCCGCCCCTCGAGCAGGGCAACCAGTTCGGGCACCCCGAGCGCCTTCATCGCCGGCAGCCCCGGATCGAGCCCGAGCGCCATCAGCGCCCGCACCTCGTCCACGGCGCCCTTTTCCAGCATGGCCAGAAAGCGCCGGTCGCAGGCGGCATAAAGGGTATCGCGCGGCGGCGTCACCGCAATGGAGAAGACCCGGGCGTCCAACCGGTCGGCCGGCGGCTCGCCCTGCCATTCGGCCAGCGACCGGCCGGTCGCTTCGAGCACTTCCCAGGCGCGCATGAGCCTTTGGCTGTTGCCGGGGTCGAGGCGGCCCCCCATCACCGGATCGCGCGCCGCCAGTTCGGCATGAAAAGCGGCATTGCCCAACTCGGCGAACCGCCGGCGGGCCTCCGTCCGCACCGCGTCCGGCACCTCGGGGACCGGCGACAGCCCGGAGATCAGCGCCCGAATGTAAAGTCCGGTGCCGCCGGTCACCACCGGCAACCGGCCCTGCGCCCAGGCTTCGGCGCAGGCCGCGACGGCCAAGCTGCGCCAGCGCCCGGCCGAACACAGTTCAGCCGGCGACAGGACGCCATAGAGACGATGCGGTATGCGCGCTTCCTCGGCCGGGCCGGGCCGGGCGGTCAGGACACGCAAGGTATGGTAGACTTGCATGGAATCGGCGTTGATCACCACGCCGCCGAAACGCTCGGCCAGAAAAAGGGCCAGCGCCGACTTTCCCGATGCCGTCGGCCCGGCCACCACCACCATCGCCTTCTTCATCTTGCCAATAGCCCCTTCGGAGCCTTAGAACAGCCCACCATGGAAAACATTCTCACCGTCATCGGCCCCACCGGCAGCGTCGACGATAGCATGCTCTCGCGCCTGCGGTCGGCCCTCCAGACCCTGGGCGCCGACACCCTTTCGCCGCAATGGCTGGCCAAGGGCCGCGCCGCCGACATACCGTTCGGCCTGCTCGCTCCCGGCCAGGCCGACGCCGCGGCGCGCAAGGCTCTCGACGGAGAGGCGGTCGACGTGGTGGCGCAGGAGGCGGTGAACCGCCGCAAGATGCTGCTGGTGGCCGACATGGACAGCACCATGGTGACCGGCGAAACGCTCGACGAACTGGCCGACTTCGCCGGTCTCAAGGACCATATCGCGGCCATCACGGCACGCGCCATGAACGGCGAGATCGACTTCCGGACGGCGCTCCGCGAGCGGGTCGGCCTGCTGCGGGGGCTGCCCGTCGATACGCTGGACAAGACCTATGAACGGGTGACCTTCACCCCCGGCGCCCGCGCACTGGTCGCCACCATGAAGGCGCACGGCGCCTTCGCCGTGTTGGTGTCCGGCGGCTTCCGTTTCTTCACCGAACGGGTGCGGGAGTATTGCGGCTTCGACCGCGATCTCGCCAACCAGTTGGAAATTGAGGATGGCCGCCTGACCGGCCGCGTCCTCGACCCCATCCTCGACCGCAACACCAAGCTGCAAACGCTGGTCGGCATCGCCGGCGAACGCCAACTGCCGCTCGCCCTCACCCTGGCGGTGGGCGACGGCGCCAACGACCTCGAGATGATCAAGGCCGCCGGCCTCGGCGTGGCCTTCCATGCCAAGCCGGTGGTCGCCGCCGAGGCCCGCGTGCGCATCGATCACGGCGACCTGTCCGCCCTGCTGTTCGCCCAGGGTTACCGCGAAGACGAGTTCATCGAGTAGCAGAGTCTTCATGTCCCTCGCCGGACGGGGCCATCCGCCCTCTTGGCCGCGCCCTCAATGGGCGCTGGACGAGATTTTCGTTTCCAGCCGCCATTGAGGCGGCGGCCAAGCGCGCGGATGCGCGCGCCCGGCGAGGGACATGGAAAACTTGACCTTACCGTTCGCTCTCCTTCTTGCCGGCCGCCCCGATATGCAGCGGCACGAACTGGACGTCACTGTCGCGCTGCAGCATCACCAGGACCGACCGCCGGCCGGCCTTGTGCGCCGCCTCGATCTTGGCCACCAGATCAGCCGGCGACTTCACCGGTTCCTGCGACACTTCGACGATCACGTCACCGGGCCGGATTCCCTTTTCGGCGGCATGACCGGCCGGGTTGACCTGGGTGACCACCACGCCCTTGGCATCGGACGCCAGGTCGAACCGCTCACGGGTCGCCGCCGAGATCGACGCCACCGACATCCCCAGCGAGGTTAGGCTGGTCTGGCCGGCTTCCTGCTTCGGCGCCGGCTTCTCGGCGGCCTTGGCCTGTTCCGTCTCGCTTTCGTCGGCCAGTTCCCCGACGGTCGCCTTGGTGTCCATCTTCTTGCCGTCGCGCCAGAAGGTAACATCGACCTCTTTGTTGATCGGCGTTTCGGCCACCATGCGCGGCAAATGGCGCATGTCGACCACGTCCTTGCCGTCGAAACGGGTGATCACGTCGCCCGACTTCAGTCCGGCCTTGGCTGCCGGTCCGCCGGGACTGACACTGGCCACCAATGCCCCGTGCTGGTCCTTCAGCCCGAGGTTTTCGGCGATTTCGTCGGTCACCGTCTGGATGCGCACGCCGAGCCAGCCGCGCCGCGTCTTGCCGAATTTCTGCAGGTCGACGATGATCGGCTTGGCCATGTTCGATGGGATGGAAAAGCCGATTCCGATGGAACCGCCGGTCTGCGAGAAGATCGCGGTGTTGATGCCGATCACCTCGCCCTTCATGTTGAACAGCGGGCCACCGGAGTTGCCCTTGTTGATGGCGGCGTCGGTCTGCAGGAAGTCGTCGTAGGGCCCGGCCGAAATATCGCGCGAGCGGGCCGACACGATGCCGGCGGTCACCGTCCCGCCCAGCCCGTACGGGTTGCCGATGGCGATCACCCAGTCGCCCACCCGCATGGCGTCGGAATTGCCGAAGCTGACATAGGGCAGCTTGTTCGGCGCCTTGATCCGGAGCAGGGCCAAGTCGCCCTTGGCGTCGCGCCCGACGATCGTGGCCTTGAAAGCCTGCCCGTCATGCAGCACGACGGTGATCTGGTCGGCGTCGGCGATCACGTGATTGTTGGTCACCACCAGCCCGGAGGGGTCGATGATAAAGCCCGAACCCAAGGCGGTGGCGCGGCGTGGCGCCGCATCCGGAGTGCCATGCTTCTCCATGAAATCCTTGAAGAATTCCTCGAACGGCGAGCCCGGCGGGAATTGCGGCATATCGGGCAGATGTTCAGGGTTCTTCAGGGTTTGGGTGGTCGAAATATTGACCACGGCGGGAAGAAGGCGCTCGGCAAGATCGGCGAAACTGTCCGGCACCGGCGCGGCTCGCGCCGTCATGGCCATCGCCATCACCGCTACGGCCACCAGTCCGGCTAGCAGCCACTGCAGCGACAGAGTGTTCGAACCCGTGGCGAGGCGCGCCTGTGCACGGGCAGGTCTTCTGATGATCACCGAATTGCCTCCTTCAGGGCAAAGAAACACGGCAGGTCACTACGATTTAGTTTTGCCGCCCGACGCGGTCAAGAAAAGCCGCGGCAAAGGGCGGTCCAGCCTCAATGATGCCCTGGAGCATTGGCGAAGAAACGGAAGAAATCCGAATCCGGACTCAGCACATAGGTGGTATTGCTGTCTCCCAGGGACTGGCGATAAGCGTTCAGCGAGCGATAAAAGGCGAAAAATTGCGGGTCGGCGGAATAGGCCTCGGCATAGACCCGATTGGCCTGGCTGTCGCCCTCGCCCCGCAGAATCTGCGCCTGGCGCTGCGCCTCCGCCAGAATGATGGTCCGTTCGCGCTCGGCTCCGGCGCGGATCTGCTGCGCCCGCTCGGCGCCCTGGGCACGGGCCTCCGCCGCCTCGCGCTGGCGTTCCGACTCCATGCGCCGATAGATCGCCTGGCTGGTTTCGGGCGGCAGATCGGCCCGGCGGATTCGCACGTCGACCACGGCCACGCCCAGCGATTTGGCCGCCTGACTGACCTGCTGCTGGATCTCGTGCATGATCTGCTCGCGCTCGGCCGAAAGCAGGCTGGGCAGCATGACGTTGCCCAGCACGCGGCGCACCGAGTTGTTGACGATCTCGCGCAGTCGCGGCCGCGCCCCATCCTCGGTGCGGACAGCCTGGAAGAACAGCAACGGGTTGGCGATACGGAACCGCGTATAGGTATCGACCAGGACACGCTTCTGGTCGGCCAGGATCATCTCTTCGGCGGGCGGATCGAGGGCGAGGAGGCGGGCGTCGTAACGCACAACATCCTCGATGAATGGCTTCTTGACGTGCAGCCCCGGCCCTTTGACCGGCGCGTCGGGATAGGCGACGGCGCCGAAGCGCAACACCAACGCCTGTTCGCCCTGCCGGACGATGTAGAAGGAGGAGGACAGCAGGACGAGAAGCACCAGGGCGCCGATGCCGGCGCCGGCAAGACTGACGCGCTTCATCGGCTGCCTCCCTGGCTGGCGGGCTGCGGCGCCGCGGTATGTTTCGGCTTGCCCGGCTCGGGCAACGGAAGATAGGGCACGATGCCTTTGACCGACGGGTCGACGATCACTTTCTGCGAGCTCTTCAGCACGTCCTCGACGGTCTCGATGTACATGCGCCGCGCCGTCACATCAGGCGCCAGCTTGTATGCCTGATACACCGAGGTGAAGCGCTTGGCCTCGCCCTCGGCCAGATCGATGACCTGCTCCCTGTAGGCCTGCGCTTCCTGGACGATCCGTTCGGCCTCGCCGCGGGCGCGCGGAATGATGTCATTGCGGTAGGCTTCGGCCTCGTTGCGCAGGCGCTCCTGATCGGCTTTGGCCCGTTGAACGTCGTTGAAGGCGTCGATCACCTCGGCCGGCGGATCGGCCTTGAGCAATTGCACCTGAGTCACCTGGATGCCTGATCCATAGGCGTCCAGCAACTCTTGCATGCGAGCCCGCGTACGATCGCCGATGGCCTGGCGGTTCTCGAACAGCGGCGCGCGGATGGGCAGCTGGCCAATGATCTCGCGCATCGCCGATTCCGCCACCATCTTGACCGTGCCTTCCGGGTCGCGAATGTTGAACAGGTATTTCTCGGCATCATCCGGTTTGTCGCCGATCTTCCAGAACACCGAGAAGTTGATGTCGACAATGTTTTCATCACCGGTCAGCATCAGGCTTTCGTCGGCCGTGTCGCTGCGGGCGGCGATGCGACGGTCCTCACCGGCCGAACGGTAGCCCAGCTCGATCCGGTTGATCCGCGTCACGGCCGGCGTCAGCACCGTCTCGATCGGGCTTGGCAAATGGTAGTTGAGACCGGGCTGGGTAAAGCCGACGAAGCGACCGAAGCGCAAGACCACACCAAGTTCGTCCGGGTTGACCTTGTAGAACCCGGTCAGCCCCCACAGCACCAGCCCGGCCAGCACCACCAGGGCGATGCCGCGCCCGCCGCCGACGCCGCCCGGCATGTATTGGCGGAATTTCTCTTGGCTCTTGCGCAGAAGTTCTTCGAGATCGGGCGGATTGCCGCCGCCGCTGGGGCCACGCCCCCAAGGCCCCTGGCCGCTGCCCCATGGGCCGCCACCTCCACCCTGCGCATTCCATGCCATGATTTTACATCCCTGTAATGTAGCGCGGCATGGTATCGCCGCCCTCCTGCGCGCCCGAACTTTGCAACAGAGGTATTGCGCCTTATATGACAGACGGCCCCAAGGTGCAACGCACGCCGCCCAACGGCACAGCGCGCGCAGGAGCTTTATACAAAAGTTTTGTGGATATAGGGCAACCGACGGAGAATTCAAGAATGGCAGAGGTCACTGAAAAGACCATCCTTCACGCGCTGGAACAAGTCGTCGATCCCGACCGCGGGAAGGACATCGTGAGCCTCGGCATGGTTTCCGGCGTGGTTGTCAAGAACGGGCACGTGGCTTTCGCCATCGAGGTGGATCCCCAGCGCGGCCCGCACCTGGAACCCATGCGCAAGGTGGCCGAACAGGTGATCCACGACATCCCGGGAGTACTGACGGTGTCTGCCGTGCTTACCGCCGAGCGACAGGCTCCCCAGCCGGCCCCGCAGGGCCACGGCGGTCATGGTCACGGGCATGGGCATGGTCATGGCCATGGGCAGGAGGAACCGCTGCTGCCCGAAGTGAAGGCGATCATCGCGGTGGCATCGGGCAAGGGCGGCGTCGGCAAGTCGACGACGGCGGTCAACCTGGCGCTGGCGCTGAAAAGCCTGGGGCTTTCGGTCGGCATGTTCGACGCCGACGTGTTCGGCCCGTCGCAGCCGCGCATGCTGGGCGTCTCGGGTGTGCAGCCGACCTCGGGCGACGGCAAGAAGATGGAACCGATCGAGGCCTTCGGCCTCAAGGTCATGTCCATCGGCTTCCTGGTCCCCGAAGACGCCCCGCTGGTGTGGCGCGGCCCGATGGTCATGGGCGCCCTCGAACAGCTGCTTCGCGACGTCAACTGGGGTGCGCTCGACGTGCTGATCATCGACATGCCGCCGGGCACCGGCGACACCCAGCTGACCATGACCCAGCGGGTGCCCCTGGCCGGTGCCGTCATCGTCTCGACGCCGCAGGACATCGCGCTGCTCGACGCCCGCAAGGGCCTCAACATGTTCCGCCAGGTCAACGTTCCGGTCCTCGGCATCATCGAGAATATGAGCTATTACCACTGCCCCAATTGCGGGCATGAGGCCCATATTTTCGGCCATGGTGGCGCCCAGCAGGAAGCGGCCAAGCTGTCCGCCGACTTCCTCGGCGAATTGCCGCTCGACATTGACATCCGCGCCACCTCGGACGAAGGCCGCCCGATCGTCGCCACCCAGCCGGACAGCCCGCTGTCCCAGGCCTACAAGGCGATCGCCGTCAAGGTATGGGACAAGGTGCTGACCCTGAAGGGTGCGAAAAAGGCGCCCAAAATCGTCATGCAGTAATTATCGTGGGCGGGAGAGCATTCTTGAAAAATTGAGTGGGGCGGGCTCTCCCGCCCGCCTCCGCCGCAATGCGGCGGAATTGCTCAGGCTCCGGCTTTGCCGGAAGGCGGCCGAGACGCCCGGCCCCACTCCGAAGCAGCCAATCCGCCGCCTCGGCGGAGCCGGGACATCCGCGGATCAACCCTTTTCCAACACAACGAAGCTGTAGCTCGGATCGCCGGGGTGATCCTCGCGGCTTGCCTCTCGCCATACGGCCGGATCGAGTTGGGGGAAGAACACGTCGCCTTCATAGGCCCGGTGCACTTCGGTCAGATAGAGGCGATCGGCCGACGGCAGGACCGCGTTGAACAACTCGGCCCCGCCGATCACCATCACTTCGCCGCCTGAGGCCAGGCTTCGCGCCAGATCCAGGGCCTGGTCGAGGGAGCCGGCCAGATGAACCCCCTCGGCAGCGAAACCGGCATCCCGCGTCACCACGATATTGGGCCTGCCGGGCAAGGGCCGGCCGATGGACTGGTAGGTCTTGCGCCCCATCACCACCGGTTTGCCCATGGTCACCCGCTTGAAATAGCGGAGATCTTCGGGCAGATGCCACGGTAGCCGGTTGCCCCGGCCGATCACCCCGTTCTCGGCGACGGCGACGATGAGAGCCAGCGTCATACCGCCACCGGCGCGGCGATATGCGGATGCGGTTCGTAGCCTTGGAGGGTGAAATCCTCGTAGCGGAAGGCGAACAGGTCGGTGACGTCCGGGTTCAACCGCATCACCGGCAAGCCCCGGGGCTGCCGCGCCAGTTGCAGATCGGCCTGCTCCAGGTGATTGGCGTAGAGATGGGCGTCGCCGAAGGTATGGATGAACTCACCGGGGACCAGACCGGCGATTTGGGCCATCATCACGGTCAACAGGGCATAGGAGGCGATGTTGAACGGTACGCCGAGGAATATGTCGGCCGAGCGCTGGTACAGCTGGCAGGACAGCCGCCCCTCGGCGACGTAGAATTGGAACAGGCAGTGACAGGGCGGCAAGGCCATCCGCCCGATATCGGCGGGGTTCCAGGCGGAGACGATCAGCCGGCGGGAATCCGGATTGTCACGAATCTGCGCCACCAATTCAGCGATCTGGTCGATACGCCGGCCGTCGGGCGCCGGCCAGGACCGCCATTGATAGCCGTAAACCGGGCCAAGCTCGCCCTCCTGATCCGCCCACTCGTCCCAGATCGAGACATTGTTCTCCTTCAGGTAGCGGATATTGGTCTCGCCCTTGAGGAACCACAGAAGCTCGTGAATGATCGAGCGCAGGTGCAGTTTCTTGGTGGTGACCACGGGGAAGCCATCGGCCAGGTCGAAGCGCATTTGCCAGCCGAAGACGCTATAGGTGCCGGTACCGGTACGGTCCGGCTTGAAGACGCCGTGTTGCCGCACATGGCGCATCAGGTCGAGATACTGCTTCACTGTCTTCCTCTGTCTGTGGCAAGCGGCATCCTATCGCGGATTTCCGACGCTGTCGCCGCCGCCGCTCTGGCGCAATCGGTGCCGCCGCTCTATATTGATTGTGCCGGGACACCGGCTATGGCGCTAAACACCATACGGAATAAGCGTTGCGGACCCGGGGGCGGTACCCGGCGCCTCCACCATTCAAAGCCGCGCTCGGATGGGCGGCGAACTCGAAGGGGGCGAAATAGGATCGACGCGCGTGGTAAAGGTATGGCTTGTGCTCGGCATGGTACCGCCGTTACCGGACCAAACTCACAAGTGCCAACGATAACTTCGTTGCTCTCGCTGCCTAATTAGGTAAGCGCGGTCCGGGGGGCGCCGGGCAACAGAAAGCCCCCCACTTCCCTCACCGGATGCAAGAAGGGCCGCCGGACAAATGTCGAAAATGGTGTTGCGTTACGACAAGATGGTGGAAGACGCCCTACGCGGCGTGCTGCGGGAGGCGCTGAACGCCAGCCTCGAAGGGCTGCCGGGTGATCACCATTTTTACATCACCTTCCGTACGCGGCATCCGGGGGTCGATGTCGCCGATTCCATTCGGGCCCGTTACCCCGATGAAATGACCATCGTGCTCCAACATCAATATTGGGGCCTGGAAGTGACCCCCGACTGGTTCGAGGTCACGCTGTCGTTCAATCGGATGAACCAAAGGCTGCATATTCCTTTCGCCGCGGTGACCGCCTTCGCCGATCCCTCGGCCAAATTCGGCCTGCAATTCCAGGCCGACACCAGCATCGAAGTGGAATTGCCCGGCGGCCCCGGGGAGAGCCAATCGACCGGGAAAGCGGACGCCGCCGGCGCCGCCGAGCCCCCGACGGAAGCGGGAGAGGCTGGCGCCCAGGTCATCACGCTTGACGCCTTCCGCAAAAAATAGCTTCCTTAGGCCCCGTCCGCCTCTCCGGCGACATTCCCGCGAGAAGGCAACCAATCCGTTAACCAGACGGGGCCCACCATGACCGCTGACGCCGCTTTGTTTGCCGAGATATTTCCTCTCTCCGGCGACGACACTTCCTATACCAAGCTCTCCTCCGACCACATCGGAACCGCCAACTTCGCCGGCAGACCGGTCCTGACCGTGGCCCCCGAAGCACTCACCCTGCTCTCGCGCGAGGCGTTCCGCCAGGTCTCGCACCTGCTGCGGCCGGCTCACCTGAAGCAGCTGCGCTCGATCCTCGACGACGCCCAGGCCTCGGACAACGACAAGTTCGTCGCCCTTGATCTCCTGATGAACGCCAACATCGCCGCCGGCATGGTCCTGCCCATGTGCCAGGACACCGGGACGGCCATCGTCATGGGCAAGAAGGGCCAGCAGGTGTGGACCGGCGGCGGCGACGAGGCCGCCCTGGCCAAGGGCGTGGCCTCTGCCTATACCGAGTTGAATCTGCGCTACAGCCAGGTTTCGCCGGTCGACATGTATGAAGAAGTCAATACCGGCAACAATCTTCCGGCGCAGATCGATATCTATGCCACCGACGGCGACGCCTACAAATTCCTGTTCATGGCCAAGGGCGGCGGCTCGGCCAACAAAACCTATCTCTACCAGCAGACCAAGGCGCTGCTGAACCCGGAGTCGCTGGCCAAGTTCCTCGACGCGCAGATCCGCACGCTGGGCACCGCGGCCTGTCCGCCCTATCACCTGGCCATCGTCATCGGCGGCACCTCGGCCGAAATGAACCTGAAAACGGTGAAATTGGCCTCGGCCAAATATCTCGACCATCTGCCCACCGCCGGCGGCAAGTACGGCCACGCCTTCCGCGATCTGGAGATGGAGGCCAAGGTGCTGGAGATGACCCGCGCCATGGGCATTGGCGCACAGTTCGGCGGCAAGTATTTCTGCCACGACGTGCGGGTCGTCCGGTTGCCGCGGCACGGCGCCTCCTGCCCGGTCGGCATCGGCGTCTCCTGCTCGGCCGATCGCCAGGTCAAGGGCAAGATCACCAAGGACGGCATCTTCATCGAAACGCTGGAGAAGGATCCGGCCCAGTACCTGCCCGAGATCGACCATGCCAAGCTTTACGGCGACGTGGTGCGCATCGACCTCAACCAGCCGATGGACCAAATCCGCCGGATCCTCAGCCAGTATCCAATCCGGACGCGGGTCGCCCTGTCCGGCCCGATGATCGTGGCGCGCGACATCGCCCACGCCAAGCTGAAGGAGAGGCTCGACCGCGGCGAAAGCCTGCCGCAATATTTCAAGGACCATCCGGTCTATTACGCTGGCCCGGCCAAGACGCCGCAAGGCTATCCCTCGGGATCCTTCGGCCCGACCACGGCGGGGCGGATGGATTCCTACGTCGACCTGTTCCAGGCCAACGGCGGCAGCATGGTCATGGTGGCGAAGGGCAATCGCGCCAAGACGGTGACCGAGGCCTGCCAGAAGCACGGCGGTTTCTATCTGGGTTCGATCGGCGGTGCCGCCGCCGGGCTAGCCCAACATCACATCAAGAAGGTCGAAGTACTGGAATATCCGGAGCTCGGCATGGAAGCCATCTGGAAGATAGAGGTGAAGGATTTCCCCGCCTTCATCATCGTCGACGACAAGGGCAACGACTTCTTCGCCGATCTTAGCCATTGATTTATTTAACACGGAGGACACGGAGTGCACGGAGACATCGGTTTTTTTCTCCGTGATCTCCGTGAACTCCGTGGTGCAGGTTCCCCTTTCCACCACCGCCCCCGCACCCCAGATTCAAGACGGAGGCGACCATGACCGAATATCGTCTGGAAAACGACACCTTGGGCACCGTGGAAGTTCCCGCCGACCGCTATTGGGGCGCCCAGACCCAGCGCAGCCTGGAGAATTTCCGCATCGGCAGCGAACGCATGCCCGCCCCCTTGATCCGCGCCTTCGGATTGCAGAAAAAGGCGGCGGCCCTGGCCAATCGGTCCCTGGGGCTGCTGGCGCCGCATCTGGCCGAGGCCATCGTCGCCGCCGCCGGAGAAGTGGTCGACGGCAGCCTGGCCGCCCATTTCCCCCTGGTGGTATGGCAGACCGGCTCAGGCACCCAGACCAACATGAACGCCAATGAGGTAATCGCCAACCGGGCCAACGAAATGCTCGGCGCCCCCCTGGGCCGGAAGGCCCCCGTCCATCCCAACGATCACGTGAACCTGAGCCAGTCCTCCAACGACAGCTTTCCCACCGCCATGCACATCGCCGCGGTGACGGAGTTGCAGTCCCGGCTGATGCCGTCGTTGCGCCTGCTGGCCAAGACCCTGGCGGACAAGGCGGCTGAATTCAGCGGCCTGGTCAAAATCGGGCGAACCCATCTGCAGGACGCCGTCCCGTTGACCCTCGGGCAGGAATTCTCCGCCTGGGCGGCACAGGTGGGCATGGGGATCGAACGACTGGAACGGACCCTGCCCGCCCTCTATCGCCTGGCTCAGGGGGGCACGGCGGTGGGCACCGGGCTCAACGCCCCGCCGAACTTCGATCAGGCCTTCTGCCGCGAACTGAATGAACTGACCGGCCTGCCCTTCCTGCCCGCTGCCAACAAGTTCGAAGCGATCGCCGCCCATGACGCGCTGGTCGACGCCTCGGCGGCACTCAACACTTTGGCCGTCTCGCTGACCAAGATCGCCAACGATATCCGTTTCCTCGGATCGGGCCCACGCTCGGGCATCGGTGAGCTGCGGCTGCCGGAAAACGAGCCGGGATCATCGATCATGCCGGGCAAAGTCAACCCGACCCAGGCCGAGGCACTGATCATGGTCTGTGCGCGGGTGATGGGAAACCATGTCACGGTAACGGTGGCCGGGGCCGGCGGACAGCTGGAGCTCAATGCGTGCAAGCCGGTGATCATCGCGTCGTTCCTGCAGTCGGTGCGGCTGCTCGCCGATTCCTGCGACAGCTTCGCCGCCAACTGCGTCCAGGGCATCGGCGCCGAGCAGCAGCGCATCGCCCGGATGGTGGAAGGCTCGCTGATGCTGGTCACCGCGCTAGCCCCCCATATCGGCTACGACAAGGCGGCGGCTATCGCCCGCAAGGCCCACGCCGAAGGATCGAGCCTGCGCGAAGCGGCGATAGCTTCGGGCTGGGTCGACGAGGAACAGTTCGGCCGGTGGGTGCGTCCGAACGACATGGTGGGAAACACCAGCGCATGACCGGCGAAATTCGCAAGCGGTCGGTGATGATCGCCGGCCACGCCACCAGCGTGTCGCTGGAAGTGGAGTTCTGGGACGCCCTGAAAGCCATTGCCGAACGCCGCGGCACCTCCCTCAACAGCCTGGTGGCCAGTATCGACGGCAGCCGCCGGGGCAACCTGTCGAGCGCCTTGCGGGTGTTCGTCCTGCGCGAGCTGATGGAGAAGACAGGCCAAAGCCCGCCGAGCGCCTGAGGGAGGGGCGGAGGGGCGGCGATCGGTTCCGATCACCGCAGCCTGGCATCAGTGCCCCAGCCCGTGCAGCACTTCCTTCAACAGGTCCTTCGGCTTGCGGCCTTTTACCGGGCTGCGCCGGGCCAGCCAGGTCTGGATGGCATTGATGTCGACGAAGCGGCGAGGCGACTCCAGCGGCCCCGCCATTCGCATGACCAGGGGCGGAGCGTCGGGCGCGCTGGCCAGGTGAAAATCGGCATGGGCATCGATCATTCGCGTCGGCAAGTTTATCTGGGCGGCGCCTTTGGCCCCGCCGCCATCGGCGGTCAGCTGCAGATCGTCCGACCGGACCACCCCATTGTCGCCGCGAAAACTGGCGGACAAGCTGGAGAAATGAGTGTTGCCGCCGTTCAGGCCGGCCTGCACCAAGGCCAGCAGCCCGGCCGGCCCCTTGACCCTTTGCAGACGTCGGTCCGCCGCCTGCAGGTCGAAGCCGCGCAGAATGCCGTCCCGCACCGCCACCTTGCCGCCCCCGGTCAGGCGGCCAATCATCTCGGCGGCGGAATGGCCCGAGGTGGTGAAGACGGCGTCACCGTCCATCACCCCTTCGGCAATGTCGAGGCCGGCCATGCCGAGCAGGGCGTCGCGCGCCTGGGCGTGGCTCAGCGACAGCTGCATCGAGGCCGCCCCGTCCGCGTTCAGCATGCCGCCGCCGGCCACGGTCCCGCCGTAGAGCTGGGCGGAAAGCCCTTTGACGGTGGCCACCCCATCGGCGAGATCGATCCCCAGCCCGACAGCGTCCAGCCGGGTCGCCCCGATCGTCACCGCCCGCGCATCAAGCTTCAGAGCGGCATCGAAGCTTTTCAGCCAAGACAAGTCCACCGGTTCGCGCGACCATTGGTCGGCGATGGCCGCCACCCGAACCAGCGGCCGCGGCGCCGCCGTCACTTGCGGCGGTTCCGAGAGCGAAGCGCCGCGCGCCACTCGGCCGCGGGGCGAAGGAATGAGCAGGCCGGTACGAATCATATCACGCAAGGTCGGCTGGGCGTCGGCTTGGCGGCCGCTCTGCAGAAACAGCGCGACCGGCACCTGGTCGGCGCTCAGCGATGCCTCCAATCGCGGCCGGCCCAGCCAGGTCAGATGCGCCTCGCCCGCCGCGGTGACCGGACCGGCCTTGATGCGCAGGTCGGTCAGCTGGGCTTGCGCAATGTCTCCGGTCAGCTTGGTCGACAGGGCGAAAGCGCCTAGCGCGCCAGCCGGCCGGTAGCCCGGGGTAAACAGGCGGACCAGCTGGGTCAGGCTGGAATGACTTGCCTCGACCGTCAGATCGAGGCGCGGCGCGGCCAGAGGTTGGTCGATCTTGCCGGCAATGGCAAGCAACCCGCCGGCTGCTTCGGCGCGGGTCTCGACCGTCACCTCGTCGGTACCGCCGTCGAGCGTGCCGGACAGGGCCAATGCCCCCAGCCCGTCCAGATCGACCGGCGGAGTGACGCCGAATTGCTGCAGCAGCCGTCCCGGCTCCTTGCTGTGCAGCTCGTAATGCACCCCTTGCAGCCTGAGCGGCACCGCCGCCGTCGCGAGACCGGCGATGCCGCCGCTCAACTGCAGTTGCGCGCCGCTGATGTCGCCGGCCGACAACTGGTGCACGGTCAGCAGGCCGTCGATCCAGCTGCCGTCGACGGCGAGGTCTTGGATCGTCGCGCCCTTCCACACCAGTTGGCCGAGGCGGCCGGTGATATTGGCGTCGATGCCGTCGTACCAATTGGCTTTCGCCGTCGGCGGAACGGCAGCTACCGCGGCAGGAGCGGGCGGGATGACCGCCGGCGCGGGCGCCTTGCCTGCCGGCCAATAGGCATCGGCATTGAGCGCATCGACGGCGAAGGACGCGGCGATGGCGGGGCGAGCCCCCAACCGCAAATTGGCCGCAGCGTCCATATGGCTGGCATCAACCTGGAGATGCACCTTGGCGATGCCGATCTCGTCCCCGGCGGCCTTGATCTGCCCGGCCGCCCGGAGGACATGCAGCCGATCGGCCGGCACGCCATCGACATCCAGGCCGAACCAGCCGAGCAGGCTGCGCAGGTCGTCGCTGGCGGTCTGGAACGAGCCTTCAAAAACCGGTTGACCGCCGCTGAGGCCCAGCTTGCCCAAAACATTGACTTCGCTGTTGCCGGGCAGCGTGACGGCGGCGTCGTTGAGGGTGAGCCCGCCATCGCTCAACATCGCGTTGAAATGGGCGCTCCGCAAGATGGTGCCGCGCCAAGTCACCACATCGGCGGCGAGGTCGACGTTGGCCGAAAGCCACTGCGGAATCGGCGGGATCATGGCCAGCGGCGGAGCCGCCGCCGAAGGCCGGCCATCGGGCGGCGAACCGGCACTGGATGGTAGCGGAACGGCCGCCGCGGTGGCTTCCTTGCCGTCGCCCCAACGGGTCAGGTCGAGCCGGCCGAACGCCAGGCCGATATCGACGTGGTGGGTGCCGTCGAGAGCCAGGCTGGCCGTGCCTCCGGCCTGCAGGCCGCCGGCGGTGAGGGTCAGGCCGCGCACCTCGATCTGGCGTGGATTGGCCGCCACGGCCGCCTCCAGGCTACCCGGGCCGGCCGGCAGCAGTCCGGCCAGCCGCCGGGCGGCGAAGACTCGGGCAAGGCCAGGCAAATCGGGCGCGGTGATGGTCAGCTTGCCGTTGAAGCGGCTGTCCGGGCCGGCCGAAACCCATTGCCCGCCAAGGCGCAGGTCGGCGTCGTCCAGCTTCATCGTCAGGGTCGCCGGCAACGGCTGGCCGACCTCCCCATAGCCGGCCGTGGCATCGAAGGAGAAGGCCGCCCCGCCCGATCGGGCGGCTCCGGCCGCATGGAGCGGCCCGGAACCGCCGAGACCGGTCAGACTGCCGCTCACCGCGTCGAAGCGCAGCAACTCAGCGCCGGAGCGCCGATAGCTGATGACCCCGTTTTCCACCGCGATGCTGTCGATATGTGGCGCGCTGGCGACGTGCGACGGAGCGGAAGCCTGGCCCGGCAGCGGTGGAATGGCTCCGGCGGCGATCGCCGAATTCCGCGAAAACTGCCAATTGGCGCTTCCGTCGGCGAAGGTTTCCAAAGTGATCCGAGGCTCGATCAGGTCGAGCGAGGCGATCTCCAGATGGCCGGCCAGCAGCGGCCAGAAATGCAGGCGGACGCGCAATTCCGGCAGTACCGCCATGTCGGTCGGGTCGGCACCGTCGGGATTGGCCAAATGTACGCCCTTGGCCGTGAAGGCCGGGCCGGGCAGCAGCGACAGCGACAGCGGTCCGTCGATGGTCAGCCGCCGGCCCAGCCCGTCTTCAATGCGAGCGGCGATGCGCGGTTTATAGCTGTTCCAGTCGACCACCGCCGGGACGGCGGCCAAGCCGCCCGCCAGCAGAACCAGCGTCGCCGCGAGGATGAGCCCTAGCTTCCTGGTCATTTTCTCTCCCTCGTCTCGGCTGGACTTTAGCCTGGATGGCGGCGGCCGAGGAAGCTTCTGTTTCCATCCCGCCGCCGCCGGCCGCGGATCATTGGGGGACCGTCAGGAAATAACGCAGGGATTTCCTAACAAACGCTTGGGATGGACGTTGCCTGGCGACCGCCGGCCGTAATAGAACCTTCGCCATGCCTGATCCAAACGAAATCCTCCGCAGGGTATTCGGCTATGATCGGTTCCGCGGCGCCCAGGCGGAAATCATCGGCCATGTGATCGACGGCGGCGACGCCCTGGTGCTCATGCCGACCGGCGGCGGCAAGTCGCTTTGTTATCAGATCCCCGCCTTGTGCCGCCCCGGCATCGGCATCGTGGTGTCCCCCCTGATCGCCTTGATGCAGGACCAGGTATCGGCCCTGCGTCAGCTTGGCGTGCGGGCGGCGGCGCTCAACTCCAGCCAGTCCTATGGCCAGCAGTTGGAAACCGAGCGGCAGATGCGGGCCGGTGCTGTGGACCTCGTCTATGTGGCCCCCGAACGGCTGATGACCGATGCCTTCCTGACCCAATTGGAACGCTGCCAGCTGGCCCTGTTCGCCATCGACGAGGCTCATTGCGTCAGCCAGTGGGGCCACGATTTTCGCCCCGAATACCTGCAGTTGGCCGCCCTGCACACCCGCTTTCCCGAGATCCCCAGGATTGCCCTCACCGCCACCGCCGACAGCCCGACCCGCCGCGAAATCATCGAGAAGCTGAAGCTGGAGAACGGCCGCCGGTTCGTCGCCGGGTTCGACCGCCCGAACATCCGCTACCGCGTGGCGGCCAAGGCCGGCAGCGCCCGCAACCAGCTGCTGTCTTTCCTCAAGGCGGAACATCCCGGCGATGCCGGGATCGTCTACCGACTGTCGCGCAACAAAGTCGACGAGACGGCGGCTTGGCTGCGCGACCAGGGAATCGACGCCCTGCCGTACCATGCCGGCCTGGACAAGACGGTGCGGTCGGAAAACCAGGCGCGATTCCTCAACGAGGACGGAGTGGTGATGGTCGCCACCATTGCCTTCGGCATGGGCATCGACAAGCCCGACGTGCGTTTTGTCGCCCATCTCGACCTGCCGAAGAGCATCGAGGCCTATTATCAGGAGACCGGCCGCGCCGGTCGCGACGGCTTGCCGGCCGACGCCTGGATGGTCTACGGCATGCAGGACGTGGCCCGGTTGCGCCAGATGGTCGAGGATGGGGATGCGCCCGAGGCGAAGAAGCGGCTGGAGCACCGCAAGCTCGATTCCCTGCTGGGCTATTGCGAAACTACCCGCTGCCGCCGCCAAGTCCTGCTGGAATATTTCGGCGACGCCGGGCTGCCCTGCGGCAATTGCGACACCTGCCTGGAGCCGGTGGAGAGCTTCGACGGCACCCTGGCTGCGCAAAAGGCCTTGTCCTGCGTTTACCGCACCGGCCAGCGGTTCGGTGCCGGCCATCTCATCGACGTGCTGACCGGCAGCGACAGCGAACGCGTCCGCAATCTTGGGCACGACAAGCTGACGACCTTCGCCATTGGGCGCGAATACGGCAAGGACGAATGGCGCTCGATCTTCCGCCAATTGGTCGCCGCCGGCCTGTTGCGCGTCGATATCGAGGGTCACGGCGGTCTCGCTTTGACCGAATCCTGCCGGGCGGTCCTGCGCGGCGAAAAAGCCATTTCGCTGCGTCGCGACGCCGGCCGAAAAAAGGCCGCCTCGCGTTCCACCCGGCGGCCCGAGACCGGCATCGATCCGGCGGACGAAGAGCTTTTCAAGGCGCTGCGGGCCGAGCGCCTGGTCATCGCCCGGGAAAACGGCGTGCCACCCTATGTCATCTTTCACGATACGACGTTGCTGGAAATGGCACGCCGCAAACCTCTGGACGAAACCCAACTGGCGCTGCTGAGCGGAATCGGCAAAGCGAAACTCGAGCGCTATGGCGCGGCGTTCCTTGAGGTGATCCGCAGATTTTATTGAAACACGGCCCGGCCTCTGGATGTTTCTCTTCCAGTTGGATGGAGGCTTCGCATGCTTTATTGGGCAGCCGTCTTTCTCGTCATCGCCCTGATCGCCGCCGTCTTCGGTTTCGGCGGCATCGCCGGAGCGGCGATGAACATCGCCCATGTCTTGTTTTATGTCTTCCTGATCCTGTTCGTCATCGCGCTGGTCGTCGGCCTGTTCCGCGGCCGCATGCCGCGGCCGTGAGAATTCACGCCCGCCGCTCGAACACCGCGGCGAAGAAGCCGTCGGTGCCGTTCACCGCCGGCGTAAGCCGCAGATAGGGGCCGTTCACCGGACAGATGCCGCCGACCGTTCCCGGCCATAACTCGGCGACCGACAGCAAGGTGAAGTCCGGATGAGCCGCCAGGAAGGCTTCGGCCTGGGCCTCGTCCTCTTCGGCCAGGAGCGAGCAGGTGGCGTAGACCAGCCGGCCGCCCGGCCGCACCAGTCGGGCGGCGCGGTCCAGAATCCGCCGCTGGACGGCGGTGACTTCGGCAAGGCCTTGCGGTGTCAGGCGCCACTTGGCGTCGGGATTGCGCCGCCAGGTACCGGAACCGGAACAGGGGGCGTCCACCAGGACGCGGTCGAAACTGCCGGCTTGGCGCTTCACCCATTTGTCGGTATCACCTTCCAGCAGCCGCCTGGTCACGTTGTGCACGCCGGCCCGCCGCAACCGCTGGCTGGCGCGCTCGGCACGGGCCTGGTGGACATCGCAGGCCACCAGGCGGCCCTTGTTGTCCATGCATGCCGCCAAAGCCAGGGTCTTGCCGCCGGCCCCGGCACAATAGTCGGCCACCGCCTGTCCCGGCCGTGCATCGGTCAACAAGGCCAGAATCTGCGACCCCTCGTCCTGCACTTCGACCAACCCGTCGCGGAAGGCCGCCTGCGCGGACAGCATGACCCGGGCGGGCAGCCGCAGGCCGATGGGCGACAACGGCGTCGGCTGGGCCGTCAATCCCTCGGCGGCCAAGGCAGCCTGCGCGGTCGCACGATCGGCTTTCAGTCGGTTGACCCTGAGGTCGACCGGCGCTTCGTCGCGCATGGCCCCCGTTTCGACCGCCAACCGATCGCTGAAGACGGCGGCCAGCTTGGGCTCAAGCCATTCCGGATATTCGCCGCGCACCCAGGCCGGCATGTCATGGTGAAACAGGTCGCGGCCTTTCAGCGCCTGCAGCAAGGCCCATTCCTGCGGCGCCAGCGTGCCCGGGCCGTGGGCCCCACCGGTGAATTGCCGGGCGATGTCATCGGGCTGCAGCCGGTCGTGGAGCACCAGGTCGGCGAGCAGGCGGCCGCGCGGCGTGGCCGGCTGGTCCTGGCTGGCCAGCCACCAATCGAGGCGGGCTCGCCGGCGCAGGCAACCCCATACGCGCTCGGAGATTGCTTTGCGGTCCTTCGACCCGATATAACGCCGGGCTTTCAGATAGGCGCCGGCCACCAAGTCGGCCGGCCGGCTCTGGGCATCGATTTCGGCCAGCAGTTCGAGGACGGCGGTCAGCCGTGCGGCTGGGGTCACCCCTCAGCTCTCGCCCTTGTAGTTGGGCGCCTCCCGCGTGATGGCGACGTCGTGGACGTGGCTTTCACGCAGACCCGCGTGGGTGATGCGCCGGAACGTGGCGCGGGTCTGCAACTCGTCGATGGTGGCGCTGCCGGTATAGCCCATGCCGGCGCGCAAGCCTCCGACCAGTTGGTGGACCACCGTGCCCACCGGCCCCTTGTAGGCGACCCGGCCCTCGATTCCCTCCGGCACCAGCTTCAGGCTGTCGTTGACCTCTTGCTGGAAATAGCGGTCGGCCGAGCCGCGGGCCATGGCGCCGATGGAACCCATGCCGCGGTAGGACTTGTATGAGCGGCCCTGATAGAGGAACACTTCGCCCGGGCTTTCGTCGGTGCCGGCGAACAGCGAACCGATCATCACGCAGGCGGCACCGGCGGCGATGGCCTTCACCACGTCACCGGAAAACTTGATGCCGCCATCGGCAATGATCGGCGTGTCGGTCTTGCGGGTCTCCTCGGCCACTTCCAGGATGGCGGAGAGCTGCGGTACGCCGACGCCGGCGACGACACGCGTGGTGCAGATGGTGCCAGGGCCGATTCCCACCTTGACCGCGTCGGCACCGGCCTCGATCAGGGCCCGCGCCGCCTCCGGCGTGGCGATGTTCCCGGCGATCACCTGGGCGTGGTTGCTCAGTCTCTTGATCGCCGCCACCGCCTCGATCACCCCGCGCGAATGGCCGTGCGCCGTGTCCACCACCACCACGTCGACGCCGGCATCCAGCAGCGCTTCGGCCCGCGCCATTCCGTCGGTGCCGACGCCGGTGGCGGCGCCGACCCGCAAGCGGCCCTTGTCGTCCTTGCAGGACATCGGATAGGCCTGAGCTTTCTCCATGTCCTTAACGGTGATCAGACCGATGCAGCGGAAGGCCTCGTCGACCACCAGCAGCTTTTCGATGCGGTGCTGGTGCAGAAGGCGCTTGGCTTCTTCCGGCGGCACCCCCTCGCGCACCGTCACCAGGTGTTCCTTGGTCATCAGCTCGGCGACCGGCTGGTTGGGGTTGGTAGCGAAACGAACGTCGCGGTTGGTCAGGATGCCGACCAGCTTGCCGGAGCCGCGCTCGACCACCGGTATGCCGGAAATCTTGTGGTCGGCCATCAGCTTCAGGGCGTCGGCCAAGGGCTGATCCGGATGAATGGTCAAGGGATTGACCACCATGCCCGACTCGTAACGCTTGACCCGGCGCACTTCCTCGGCCTGGGTGGCAATATCCATATTCTTGTGGATGATGCCGATCCCGCCCGCCTGGGCCAGGGCGATGGCCAGCCGGCTTTCCGTCACCGTGTCCATCGCCGCCGAGATCAACGGGATGCTCAGCTCGATGGAACGGGTCAGCCGCGTGGCGACATTGGCCTGCGCCGGAAGAACGCTGGATTCGGCAGGCACCAGAAGCACGTCGTCGAAGGTCAGGGCTTCCTTGATATGCATGCCGCCTCCTCGTCTGGATTTCTCGTACAGACACCGGTTTTCGGGGATGGCGGGACATCATACACATAATGCCCGACCCCACAAGCGTTCGATCCCGGCGGAAAGGGGCGGTGATTACCGGACCGGGCCGTAAGAAGTCCGCAGCGCCCACAGCACCACGCCGAACAGCAGGAAGGCCCCGGCCTGGTGGGCCACCGCCAGGGGAACGGGGACGACCATCAGCAGCGTGGCGATGCCCAGCCCCGCTTGCAGGGTGGCCGCCAGAGGCACCAGTGCCGTGGCCAGGCGGGCCTGCGGCGGCAGCGGCCGGCGCCGCGACCATAGCCAGAACCCCACCGAGGCGCTCCAGGTCAGCACCGCCAGCAGACGATGATCGAACTGCACCAGGGCCAGGTTGTCCAAGGCGTTTCGCCACAAGGGCGACAGGTTCAGCGCCTCGGGCGGCAGCAGCTGGCCGTTCATCAGCGGAAAGGTGTTGTAGATCAGCCCGGCATGCAGCCCGGCCACCAGCGCGCCGGCCGGGATGGTGGTGCAGACCAGGGCGAGCAGGCCGAACAGCGGCGGCCGCAGCCAGCCGGCCGCGCCGCCCTGGCGGGGGAGCGGAGTGCGGAGGAAGTCGAAAGCCGACCAAAGGAGCGCGCCATAGATGACCAGCGCCGTGACCAGATGGGCGGCCAAACGGTAATGGCTGACCTCCGGGCGGTCCACCAGGCCGCTCTTGACCATGAACCAGCCGAGCGCCCCCTGGGCGCCGCCCAGAAGGAAAAGCAGGGCGAGCCGCGGCGCTTCGCGCCGGGTGATGCGGCGCCCGGCCAGGAAGAAGAGGAACGGCACCAGGAAGACCAGCCCGATCAGCCGGCCCCACAGCCGATGCACATATTCCAGCCAGAAGATGCCCTTGAAACCGGCCAGGGTCATGCCGGCGTTGACCAGGTGATACTGCGGAGACGCCTGGTACCTGGCGAAGGATTCGTGCCACGCCTGGTCGGTCAGCGGCGGCAGCATCGTCAACGGCTGCCACTGGACCATGGACAATCCCGAGCCGGTCAGGCGGGTCAGGCCGCCCAGCACGACCATGACGAACACCATGCCGGCCAGGGTCAGCAGCCACAGGCCGACACCGCGCCGGTACTCCGAAGGATCTGGAAAAGTTTCCTCGCGCATACCTTATACGTTGTAACGCGGCAGTTCCCGGAAAAGGGGGGCCGAACCACGGTCCAGTGAAGTGGAATTCATGGGAGGAGACATGGGTGTGGCGCTGACCGAGCCGGTGCTCGGTTTTTCTTTGAGCTTCGCCGATCTCTATGCCCGCCGGGGGCTGCTGAAGGTCGAAGTGGCGTTTCTCGATCACCTGGCCGAGGTCGATCCGCCGCTGCGCCGGCGTCTGGAAGCGGCCCGCGCCAACCCGCCCGCCGCCACCGGCGAAGAATCGGCGCTGCTGATCGCCCTGGCCCCCCATCTCGACGATTTCATCGGCCGCCTGTTCGGCATTTCCGCCGAACTTGCCGATCTGGCCGCGCGCCAGGATCGGCTGGCACCGCTTTACGCCTGCAAGCGGATGTTCGTCCAGCGCCGCGCCATGAAGGCCTTGAAGCCGGAGGAGGCGATCGCCTTGGACGGCACCGCGCTGGCGGCCGAGCTTACCACCCTGTTCGGCGCGGAGTGGGAGGAGTTGGACTTCGCCCGCCACGTCATGGCCTGGCTGGACGACGAGGCCGAGCACCAGGCCTCGCTCGCCCTGGCGGCGCGCTACGCCGCCTGGGCGCTGTTTTCCCCGGCCGGCAGGCGGCGCCATCGGCATGGCCGTCTGTTCAGGGCGCCGGCCCGGCATGAGCCGTCCCGCCTGGTGGCGTACGAGGCCGCCGCCCTGGACGGCGTCACCCAGTTTTTCCTTCCGGCCGAGCAGCGCCGTTGCCGGGACGGCTTCGCCCTGACCGACCAGGGGACCGATCTGACGGGCGCCCTTGACGAAGCCACCTACTGCATTCTGTGCCACCACCAGGGCAAGGACAGCTGTTCGAAAGGCCTGCGAACCAAGCAGGGCGCCGGCTTCGCCACCACCGCGCTGGGCGTGGCGCAGACGGGCTGCCCGCTCGAGGAACGCATCTCGGAGATGCACGAGGTCAAGCGGCAAGGCTTGGGCGTGGCGGCTCTGGCCGTCGCAGTGGTCGACAATCCCATGGTGGCCGGCACCGGCCACCGCATCTGCAACGACTGCATGACCGCCTGCATTTATACCAACGGCAACAAGGCGCCGGTCGACATCCCGCAGGCGGAGACCCGAATCCTCAAGGATGTTCTCGACCTGCCCTGGGGCTTCGAGATTTACGGCCTGCTCAGCCGCTGGAATCCGCTCAACCTGCGTCGCCCCTATCCGGCGGCACCGACGGGGCGAAGCGTGCTGGTGGTGGGGCTGGGACCGGCCGGCTATACCCTGGCCCACCACCTGATGAACGACGGCCACGCGGTGGTGGCGGTGGACGGCCTTAAGATCGAGCCGCTGCCCGACGAACTGTCCGGCGTGACGCCGGACGGACAGCGGGTCCCGTTCCGCCCGATCCGCGAGGTTACCGAACTGTACGAAGACCTGGACGAGCGCATCATGGCCGGGTTCGGCGGCGTGGCCGAATACGGCATCACCGTCCGCTGGAACAAGAATTTCCTCAAGATCATCCGCCTGTTGCTCGAACGGCGCGCCGAATTCCTGATGGCCGGCGGCGTGCGTCTTGGCGGCACGCTGACCCTGGACGACGCCTTTGCCATGGGTTTCGACCATGTGGCGCTGTGTATGGGAGCCGGTAGGCCGACCATCGTCCCGATGGCCAACAACCTGGCGCGCGGCGTGCGCCAGGCCTCCGATTTCCTGATGGCCCTGCAACTGACCGGCGCGGCACGAGCGGACAGCCTGGCCTGCCTTCAGCTGCGCTTGCCGGTGGTGGTGATCGGCGGCGGCCTGACAGCCGTCGACGCCTGCACCGAGGCTCTGGCCTATTATCCCGTCCAGGTCGAAAAATTCCTGCGCCGCTACGAGACCTTGGTCGCCGAACGTGGCGAGGCGGCGGTGCGGGCGGCCTACACCGCGGAAGAGGCCGCCATCGCCGACGAGTTCCTCGCCCATGGCCGCGCCATCCGCGCCGAACGGCGGGCGGCCCAGGCGGAAGAGCGCCCTCCCCGCCTGCACGAATTGCTGGACCGCTGGGGCGGCGCCACCGTCGCCTATCGCCGCCGGCTGGTGGACAGCCCCGCCTACCGCAACCATGAAGAGGTCAACAAGGCGCTGGAGGAAGGCATTCGCTTTGCCGAAGGCCTGTCGCCGGTCGCCGTCGAGACCGACAGCCACGGTCATGCCGCGGGGCTGCGGGTGAGGACGGCCGAGGGCACGGAAGCGGTGCTGCCGGCGAAGGCCGTGATCGTCGCTGCCGGCACCGTGCCCAATACCGTCCTGGCCCGTGAGGGCGGAAGCATCGAACTGGACGGCAAATATTTCCGGGCGATCGATGAGAACGGCTGGCCGGTCACCCCGGAACGGCTGAGCAAGCCGGATCAGCCGCAGGTGCTGATGGCCTGCGACGGCCACCCGTCGGCGGTGTCGTTCTTCGGCGACCTTCATCCGTCGTTCGCCGGCAACGTAGTCTCGGCCATGGCTTCGGCCAAGCAGGGTTATCCGGTGGTCAGCCGGGCGATGGCCCGCTCGGCCCCCCCCAGGATCGCGCCGGAACGGCTGTTCGACCGGATCAACGCGGAGTTCCGGCCAAAGGTGCGCAAGGTCGAACGTTTGGCCCCGGCGATCGTCGAAGTGGTGGTCGAGGCACCGGCGGCAGCGCGGGCCTTTGCCCCCGGCCAATTCTACCGTCTGCAGAATTTCGAGACCCTGGCACGGCGCAGCGACGGCACCACGCTGGCCATGGAGGGACTGGCGCTGACCGGCGCCTGGGTCGATCGCCAAGCCGGCCTGGTTTCGGTCATCGTCCTGGAGATGGGCGGGTCGTCCGACCTGTGCCGCAGCCTGCGGCCGGGAGAGCCGGTGGTCCTGATGGGGCCGACCGGCAGCCCCACCGACACCCCCGGCGGGCGGACCGTCCTGTTGGCCGGCGGCGGCCTGGGCAACGCCGTCCTGTTTTCCATCGGCCAGGCTTTCCGCCAGGCGGGCTCGAAGGTTCTATACTTCGCCGGCTACCGTTCGGCGGTCGACCGCTTCAAGATCGAGGAGATCGAGGCGGCCGCAGACATCGTCGTGTGGTGCGTCGACGGGGGCGTTGCGCCGGCGCCAGACCGGCCCCAGGACAAGACCTTCCGCGGCAACATCGTCGAGGCCATGACCGCCTATGCCGAAGGGCGGCTGGGCGAGAGCGACATCGCCATGTCCGCCGTCGACCGCATCATCGCCATCGGCTCGGACCGCATGATGCAAGCGGTGGCGACAGCCCGCCACGGCGTGCTGGCACCCTATCTGGCGGCCGGACATCAGGCGATCGGTTCGATCAATTCGCCAATGCAATGCATGATGAAGGAGATTTGCGCCCAATGCTTGCAGAAGCACAAGGATCCCCTGACCGGCCGGGAACTGGTGGTGTTCACCTGCGCCAACCAGGATCAGCCGCTGGATCGGGTGGACTGGGAAGGGCTGCATCAGCGCCTGGGGCAGAATACTGTCCAGGAAAAATTGACCCGGCAGTGGATTGACCGAAGTCTAAGACAGGGCGGCCTCAAGCCATAAAATCCCCAGGCCGGCCAACCGCCTGCCGCCATCGGGACGAAGCGGGCGCTATAGGCCTTTTTTCCTATAGTGCTGAAGATGGACGCGATGCACCCTATTATTGGAAAAAAGGATCCTCTATGTGAACGACAGTTTTGTAAAAAACGAAACATCTAAGGCGGAACGGGATCGCTATGTTTCTCTGGCGTTCTGCTGGGCCGATTTGTTGTTCGAAGTCGATCGCAGTTTCAACGTCATCTTCGCTGCCGGCGCAACCCAGGCGTTCTTTGGCCGGGCGATCGAATCACTGCTTGGCTCGTCCTTTCGCGACCTCGTCGCCCCGGCCGATATCCCCCTGGTCGGCCAATCCCTGAAACAGATCCTGAAGACCGGACGAATTCAGGAGCAGGCGCTGAGGGTCGTCGGCGCCGACGGGGGCATGCTGTGGGTATCGATGTCGGCCTATTGCCTGAACGGAGTCGACGGCAACCTTTATATCGGCCTGCGCAAATGCAGCCCGGCGGCCAAGGCGGCGGCGCTCAGCGTGGCCCGCGGCGGCGACGACGGGTTGTTCGATTCGGCGAGTTTCGCCGAATTGGCCGCCGACCGGCTGAAAAAGATCCAGTCGGCGGGCGAAAGCGCCGAAGTAACCCTGGTCTCCATGCCCGAGATGAAGGAACTGCACGAGCGCCTGGACTCGCGGTCGAGCGACGCCCTGAACCGTTCGGTCGGCGACTTCCTGAAAGCCAACTCGGTAGGGGGGGACTCGGCCGCCAGGGTCGGCGACGGCCAGTTCTCGATCATGCATGCCACTGGAACCAATATCGGCGAGGTGGTGAAGCAGATCGAGACCCTGACGCGCAAGGCCGACCCGGCGGGCCAGGGGGTCAGGGTCGAGTCGGCCACCGTGAGCATGGCGGCGACCGAGGACATCAGTGAAGAGGATCTGGCCAAGGGCCTGCTTTACACGCTGAACAAGTTCCGCGACGACGACGGCGTCAGCATCAAGGATCTGGCCTCCAACATGTCGTCGCTGGTTGGCGAGGCGGTGAGCGAGGTCAACAGCTTCAAGCAGGTGGTGGCCCTGGCGGAATTCTATGTGGCCTTGCAGCCCATCATCCACATCAGCAGCGGCGACATCCACCACTATGAAGCGCTGTGCCGGTTCGACGCCAGGCCGGGCGAATCGCCGTTCAAGACCATCACCTTCGCCGAGGAAACCGGGCTCATTCATGAATTCGACTATGCGATGGCGCGGAAGGTGGTCGACTGGCTGGCGAAATTCCCCCGCAACAGCGCGAAATACCGGGTCGCGGTCAATGTTTCGGGCTATTCGATCGGCAAGCCCGGCTATGTCGACGCCTTGATGAAGATGCTCGGTGAAAATCCCTGGACGCAAGGCAAGCTGATGTTCGAGATCACCGAGAGTTCGCGCATGAGCGACCTCGAATCGGCCAACAACTTCATCCAGTGCCTGCGCACGCGCGGGTATCATGTCTGCCTGGATGATTTCGGTGCCGGCGCGGCGTCGTTCCAGTACCTATCGGTGCTTGACGTGGACGTGGTGAAACTGGACGGCTCGGCCGTCAAGAACGCCCAGCGGGCGGCCAAGGGCCGCGCCTTCCTGTCGGCTCTGACCGAACTGTGCCGGCGGATGAACGTGGAAACCATCGCCGAAATGGTCGACACGCCGGAGACCTTGGACTTCTGCCGCGATTGCGGCTGCAACTATGTGCAGGGATTTCTATTTGGCCGACCATCGCGAGAGTTGCGCGATTTCACTCCATTGCCGCGGGCCAACCTTTTTAAGAGGTTGACAACCCTAAAATATTAAAATTAGTATTATATCCATAGTGGCGATTTTTTCGTCCCGCAACAAAACAATAAGTTGGGTGGTAAACCTATATATCTTATGGGTATAATACGAATGTTCCGCTTGCCTTGGCGGGTAGGCAAGCGGTCTCTCCAATGGTTGGCTACGGGGCATGCAGCTTCCCATCGAACTCGACCGCCATCTCGCCGAGCCGCTGCAAAACCAGTTATACGAGCAGCTGCGCGCTCTCATCATCAGCAAGCGCCTGAAGCCCAACTCTCGCCTGATCGCCACCCGTTTCCTCGCCGAAAGCCTGGGCGTGTCGCGGACCACGGTGCTTCTCGCTTATGAACGGCTGATCGCCGAAGGCTATGTGGAAACCCGCCCGGCCGTCGGCACCTTCGTCTGCGGCACCTTGCCCGACATTGTTCCCACCTGCGCGGCGGCGCCCCACAGCGTCGAGGTCCTCCCCCAGTCGGAGCTCCGCCCACCAGTCTTTCTCGGCCCCTCCCCGCCGGCATTGCCGGAGCGACGGCCACTGATCGATTTCTGGAACGGCCCCGATTTCCGCATTTTCCCGTTAAGAACCTGGCAGCGCATCACCCAGCATGTCCTCGAATGCTTCGGCAAGGGCCTGAGCCAGGTGTCGCCGGTCAGCGGCGTCCCGCCGCTGAAGCAGGCGATCAGCGAATGGCTGGCCTCCCACCGCGGTATCGTCGTCGATCCGGAACAGGTGATCGTGGTCACCGGCTGCCAGCAGGCGCACCATATCGCCGCCCAAATGTTCCTGCGCCGCGGAGACCGGGTGGTGGTCGAATGGCCCTGCCCGGAAGCTGTCAGCCATCTGTTCGACAGCTTGGGCGCGGTGCAATGCGCGGTGCCGGTTGATGAGAACGGCATCGACGTCGACCATCTGCCGAGCGGCCCGGTGACTCTGGCCTATGTCACGCCCTCCCACCAGAACCCGCTCGGCGGCACCTTGCCGACCGATCGGCGGGAGCGGCTGATCCAGTGGGCCCGCCAGGCCGGGGCTTATCTGATCGACAATCACTGCGACGGTGAATGCCGCTACCGTGGCATGGGACCGCCGTCGCTGAAGAGCCTCGACCCCTACGGACTGGTGTTGTGCAGCGGCAGTTTCGCCAGCAACCTGGGGGCCGGCCTGCGCCTCGGCTATCTGGTGGTGCCGCAGGAACTGGTCCCGTCGGCCGTCGCCGTGAAGACCTTGCTCGACCAGGGAAACCCGTGGCTCGAACAGATGGTCCTGGCTGAGTTCATCGCCTCCGGTGAATACGACCGCCATCTGCGGCGGGTCCGCAAGGTCTACATGGAGCGGCGCGATTGCCTGATCGGCCGGCTGCAGCGCCATTTCGGCGAACCGCAACTGTTCGGCACCGACGCCGGATACCATGTGACCTGGTTGTTGCCATCCGAATTCCCGTCGGCTTCGGTCGTCCAGGATTTGGCCCGCCAGCGGGGAATCGGCATCTATACCATCAATACCAAGGGTCCACTGAGCCATGTCCCTTGCCACTATGCGTCCAATGCGCTGGTGCTCGGCTACTCGTCGCTCGACGAGCGGCAGATCCAGGAAGGCGTGGATGGCCTGGCGGCGGTCTTGATGGAGCACCGTCGGAAGGCGGCGGGCTGACCGTCATCGGCACCCGAAACGGACCCAGGCGCACGTTCATCAGTCCATTGCAACAGGAGCCCACATGCGACTTCCCCTTCTTGCCACGCTATTCGTCGTCATCCCTTTGGCAACCAGCGTCGCGCAGATGCCCACCGGTCCGATGCCCATGGGCAAGATGCCGCCCGGGCATCCGGCAATCGGCCAGGGCCAGGGCCATGGCACCGCGAAGGCCGAGATGAACCACAGCGGAACGGTGGAGGAAGTCCTTTCGGCAAATCCCTATGTGTACATCCGGGTAAAGGAAGGCAGTGACGACAAATGGCTGGCGGCTCCGGCCATCGACCTCAAGCCCGGCGCAGCCATCCGCTGGCCCGACGGCATGCCGATGAAGAATTTCTTCAGCAAGACGCTTCAGCGGAATTTTGAATCGGTCGATTTCGTCGAAGCGGTGGAACCGGTTCCGGCCAAGTAAAAAAAATTGGGGCGGCCCCCGAAGGAGCCGCCCCGTTCTATTGGCTCTGCCTGATCAGCAGATCACCACTTCATTTTCACCGCTGCCATGACGGTGCTGACATTGTAATGAGCGGGCAGATCACCCGTCAGTACCTGCCCCACCGAAGCACCGGTCAAAGCCCAGTCGGCCATATCGAGGCTGTCGAACTCATAGGCCAGATAAAGCTGGGTAGCAGTCGTCAGATCATAGGTCGCATGGACCTTGAACTGATTGTTGCTCGACTGGGTATTCAGCTGAGGGTCGCCGCCGTAATTCTGGCCGGCTTCGCCCATCGTCCAGATACCCGACTGGTTGAACGCCTGATTCCCGTAGGAATAGATGTAATCGGCGCCCACCTTGGTCTTCTCGGCCACCTTCCAGGTGCCGCCGATGCCGGCGGTGTGGATGTCGTAGGTCGAGGCCTCGTTGTATTCGCCAGCGGTGTTGGCGAGAGCCCGCATGTCGCGGTAGTTGCGCAGGTAGGTATAGAAGATATGCGCTTCCGAACCCTGAGCATACCGGTAGGACAGGTTGGGCCCCGCCTGCACGCTGTAGTCATGATCAATGCCCACCGGCGAATTGAAGATCGCATGATAGAGGGCATCGTCGTTGTGGTACTGGTTGTTGGTGAACTTGCCGTACAGGCTGGCCGACATGTCGGGGCGGATGGTGCCGTTCAGCATGGCCGTGACGGCATCTTCGGTACGGGCCGCCTCGTAGAACGGAACCTGCTGACAGCCGAGGTTGTTGCCGGCGGTCAGGCTGCTTCCGCAGTCCGAGTTGATCTGCAGGTTCCACAGGCTGAAGTCGGGCGCCGAAGCGGTCCGCTCGGCGTGGACATAGCCCAGGATACCGATCAGGTTCGGGGTTAAGGTGCTGTTGACCCTGATCGATCCTTCGTTGTCGCCGGTGTGATGGGTGATGGCGTTCTCGCGATCGGCGTCGCGATAGGCGTAGCCCAAGGTCACCCGGGTGGAGTCGAGCACATGATAGCCGGCTTCCAGCACCATGTCCTGTTTGGTCCACTGTTCCTGCACCGCTTCGCGCAACCTGAGGGCGTTGGAGTCGGTCGCATCGCCATAGATCCACACCGGGCTCATTTCGGGAGTCCGCATGTCGATCGAATAGCTGGCCTTCAGGTTCAACTTCGGCAGCGGATGCGAGTTCACCGTCGCATTGCCGAAGAAGGTCTGGACCACGCCGGAGAGGTTGCTCGGATTGGACGCCAGCTGGCTCGACAGGGTCGAGCTGCCGAGGACGAACCCGTTCTGGGTGGCCGCCGCGAACGGATCATTCTGCAACTGCAGCTGATAGCTGGCGGTGGCGTTGAAGCGGGTGGTCGGGGTCAGATTGTAGCCGACCTGGCCAGCAAAGGTATGGGCCTGGTTGCTGGGCGGCAGGCTATAGACGCCCGACTCCTGGAAGCTGTTGTAGACGCCGCCGGTGTTGGCGACGGCGAAGTTCCAGCCCTCGAACTGATAACCACCGGTATTGTGGTCGATGAAGTTCGAGTAGGTGTAGCCGACTTGCGCCTGCAGCCTCGGCGTGGTGTAGGCGCCCGCGACCTTATAGGACTCGGTGTCGTAGTCGATCGGCATGGCGAACGGGATGAAGCCGGCATTGCTGCCGGAGGTGGTCATCGCGTTCTCCAGCGAACCTTCCTTGTGTTCGTCCGACACCGTGGAGGTGAACAGCCAATCGCCGAGCCGATAGTTGCCGCTCACTCCGAACAGATCGCGGCGGGTGCCGACCGTATCGATGTACTCGTTGGCCGAGCCGAGAGCCGGGCCGGTGTTCGCCGCCGTGGTGCTGATCATGCCACGGGCATTGGGTGGATTATAGAAGGATCCCAGGCTCGTCGCATTGGTGAGATACGCTCCGTTGCGGATAAACGCCGCCTGCAGGCCGGGGTTCAGGTTGCCGGCCTGGTCGAGAATGGTGGTGAAGTTGGTGCTCCAGGTGTAGGTCATGGCGTTATAGAAGGCGTTCACCCCCCATTTGCCCTGATCGCCCACCTTCATGTTCAGCGACGCTTCCGGCGCGATGGCGCCGACGCCGCCGATGCTAGGGTTGTTGGCGGCATTCCCGAAGTAAAGATTGTCCCCGGTGAAGCTGAAATAGTGGGTCTTGCCACTATCCCAGGCATCGCGGGCGTTCAGATTGAAGTCGCCCCAACCGCCGACGCCGGAGTTGGTCAGGCCGTTGTAGCGGCCGAACACGGCGTTCTTGGTGGTGACTCCACCGACGCCAAGGGTGACTTCGTTGTCGGGTGCCTGCAGGTTGTTGCTGACCGCCTTCGGCGCCGCCGTGGAGACGTCGAAGCCGTCGGCATCCTGAGCGTTGGCCACAGCGATGAGCGGCAGCATGCACACACCGGCAAGCGCAGCGGCTTTCAATGTGTAGTGAGTTCTCATGATTCTATGCCTCCACTCAACGGAAGAAGGTCGAGCCGCTGGGGCTGTTCGAGCCATGAATCTGCGAGTGGCAGTTCAGGCAGCTGCGGTCACCGTACAGGTACAGGCTGCTGCTATGCGGCTGCACCGATTTGACGGAGACGCCGACGCCGCCCATGTCGTTGGTCGCCGCATGGCAATCCAGACACAGGAACGGCACCTTCTCTTTGAGCAACCAGGCATTCACCGAACCATGGGGGTTGTGGCAGTTGGTGCAATCCTCGCGAACTGGCTGATGTTCCCACAGCATCGGGCCGCGCTTGTCGGCATGGCAGTTGTAGCAGGTGTCGGTGACACGCACTTCCTTCAGCAGTTTCGGACCTGGCGACCCGTGGGGGTTGTGGCAGTCCGAGCACACCACCTTGCCTTCGTCGATCGGATGGTGGGAGAACTGGAGAGCCAGCGCACGCTGCTCGGCATGGCAGGTGTAGCATTTCTCCGGCTGAGTCGACTTGACCAGCACCGGATCCTTGGCGACGTGGATGGTGTGGCAGTTGTTGCAGGCGATGTCGTTCATCTCATGCTGACTGCCGACCCAGTTCATGCGCAGGCCGTTCTCGTGGCAGGAGATGCACATCTTGTTGCGGGCCGCCACCGGAGAGGCGTTCGGGCCGGTGAACACGACGGCCGGCGAGACGCGCTTCTGGCCGGGGGCCGGAGTGCTCTCGTAGTGAGCCGAGCTGGGGCCATGGCAGCTTTCGCAGCCGTGCTGCCCCATGGGGGTCCGGCTGTCGCCCTTGACGCCATGCGGCGTCTTGAAGATCGCCGTGGCGTCGATCGGCGCACGGTCGTGGCATTTCAGGCAGGTCTGCTCCCCCATCGGGGCGTACTGAGGCGCCGCCGCGGCCGTCTCCGCCGCCCGGGCGCCAACGGCGCACAAGCTCAGCGCGACGCCGGACAACAACCCGATCATCAACGTTCTCAAATGCATATCAGTTCCCCCTGTCTCGCCGGGAGGATTCCCTGGCGGCAGTTGTTTGCGGCGTCGCCGCAGTGGAAAAACCGACGGGCCCGGTTCCCAGGTCACACTTAACGGCGTTTGGAAGCCCCAAATGCCGCAATCGGCATGCTCCTCGCCCAGCCCGCTGATCGCGCGTTATCCACTAATCGCCCCACCACCGGTACGACCAGTTCTCGGAATTTTGATAATACCGGTTCAGGATTTGCCGAACGCTGTTGCCCAAAAGTCACAGATATTGACTGGAGATGGTCAATAAAATCGGCACTCGAGGGCGTGTTTCAGCACTTGTTTCGAATGTTTTTAATACGCACGCCCTGGCGTCATCGAAAATTCGCCACTGGTCTTACGATTCTGATCGGAACTGGTACTACCAATCTAAAAGAATTAAAGGCAGAACCTTCCCCGGCAGTCCGTGCGACTGCCCAGTCCAGCTGCGGTCCGAGGGGGGATCGCCGTCCGCTTACGCGATGTCCCAGTCATGGGGGGGCGATACAGGGAATTCTGGCAATGTTCAAAAGTTTGAAGCTTCTTTTCTCACCCAAATACCGAAAATACGTCATCGTCGCAGGCGTCTTTTTCATGTTCGGATTGGCCCTGACCGGCACCTATGCGACCGCCGTCGACTATACCAACCACCTGGAATTCTGCGCCTTCTCCTGCCACGAAATGCAGGTTCCCTACCAGGAATACGTAAAGAGCAAGCATTATCAGAACGCCTTTGGCGTGCGCGCCGAATGCCCGGACTGCCATGTCCCGCACAAGAAGTGGCAGTTCACCATGCTGGCCAAGGTGATGGCGACCAAAGACCTGTTCGAACACCTGTTCGGGCATATGGCCCATGCCCCCGACGTGGCGGCGCAGTTCGAAAAGGACCGCCTGGAACTGGCTCAGGACGTCTGGGCCCGGATGAAGGCGACCGATTCCCGCGAATGCCGTAACTGCCATAGCTTCGAGGCGATGTCCGCCCCGGATCAGCCGGAGCGCGCCCAGGTGCAGCATGCCTATGCCCGGCAGAAGGGGATGACCTGCATCGACTGCCATAAGGGCATCACCCACAAGCCGCTGCAAAATCTTCTCAAGCCGGCCGCACCCGAATCCTTTGACCTCGGCGGCTGACGATTTCCAGGATCTTGGAGATGACTTCCATGAAAATCAGCAAGTCTTACGCCCCCTTCGCCGCCGCGGCGCTGGCCACCACCCTGTGGTGTGCCCCGGCTCATGCGGTCGACTGGAACGCGGTGCAGGGCAAGAACATCACCATGTTCTACCCCGGCCAGGCATCCTGGGAATGGGTGCTGACGCCGACCGACCATAGCGGCGCCCCGGTTTTCCGCGACGGCAAGAACTGCCACGAATGCCACGACGTCGAGGGCAAGAGCGAAGCGGCGATGATGGGCGACAAGATCGCCAGCGGCAAGAAGCTCGAGCCGGCGCCGATCCCCGGCAAGGCCGGCCATATCGTCGCCAATGTCAAGATGGCGCATGACGCCGACAAGCTCTATGTCCGCTTCGAATTCCCCGACATGCCGGCGGCCGGTCCGAAGATGGATCCGGACGTCGAGACCAAGGTCACCATGATGGTCAACGACGGCGTGGTCAAGGAAGCCAACCGCGCCGGCTGCTGGGTCGCCTGCCATGACGACCTGGACAACATGGCCAGCGCCACCCCCGGCAAGGAGAACACCAAGTACCTGATGCGCTCGCGCGTCAAGATGACCCGCCATGGCGGGCCGGACATCAAGCCGGCGGCCGACCTCGACAAGATGCGGGCCGACGGCGAGTATCTGGAATACTGGCAGGCCGACCTGAACCCCGGCAAGCCCGCCAGCGCCCGCGAGGCCTTCGTCCTCGAGAAGCGCGAATACCAGCCGGCCAAGCAGGTGGCGGCCGACGGCAAGCTGGAAGGCGGCAAGTGGGTGGTCGTCATCAGCCGCAAGCTGAAGGCTGGCGCCCCCTATAAGGATCTCGAGGCCGGCAAGATCTACACTATCGGCTTCGCCATCCACGGCGGCTATGCGGCCCATCGTTATCACTGGGTCTCGTTCGAAAAGACCATGACCTTCGATGGCGGCAACGCCGACTTCGTCGTCAAGTAAATCGATACAAGGGCCGGAGAGGAGGGAACCGGCCGGTTCCCTCCCCCCGCAGTACCGGGCATACTGCCCGTAGTCTTCGGTGGTCGGCACGGTCATGACAGCAGTTCGGCACGATAGTCTGTTTCTGATCGTTCTATCTGCCGCTCTCGCCTTCCTGTTTTGCGCCGATCTTTACCATGCCGGCAATGTCGAACTGACCGTCTGGGGCGACCGCGACCTGTGGCGGGCCCTGGCGGTTCCGCAGCATTGGCCGTTTCTCGGCCCTGAAACCAACAGCGGCGCGCGCACTCCGGGCGGCGCCTTCTACCTGCTGCTGGCGGCGCTGCTAGCCATCAAGGCTGACATTCTTGCCGCCAATCTGGGCGTCATCGGCCTCTTCGGCATTTCCGCCGTCCTGTTGTGGCGATGTTTTGCCAAGGAGGTCTCACCCCTGGCGGG
This sequence comes from Pseudomonadota bacterium, assembly GCA_021781575.1. Classification (GTDB taxonomy): domain Bacteria; phylum Pseudomonadota; class Alphaproteobacteria; order Rhodospirillales; family Magnetospirillaceae; genus DUZF01. The sequence continues at coordinate 92,633 of JAJXWP010000006.1, read as the reverse complement.
AGCCCTGGTTACCGCCGCCTTCGCCGGGTCGGGGACCCTGGCCCAATCGCTGACGGTGTGGAACCCCGGCTATATTGTCGTCTTCGCCACCGCCGCTACCCTGTGGGGCTACCTTTTCGTCAGCCGCGGCCGGGCGATGCATCTGGCGGCGGCGGCCTTGGCCCTGGGCCTTGGCATGCAGATCCACATGCAGATTTTCGAACTGGCCATCGGCCTGGTCATCGCCATCGGAGTCTACCGCCCGAGGCTGCGCCGCCAGCATGTCATGGCGCTTGTTGCCGGCAGTGGTGCCGCCTATTTGCCGGCCATCCTGTTCGGCGGCGGGCGGTTTTTCACCGAGGCGACGGCGGCGCCGGGCGAGGCCGCTGCCGCCTATATCTATTGGAGCGGCGCTCTTTGGCAGAAGGCGCGGTTCGTCTATGACCTGTTCGGCGGCAGCGCCCGGGTCTTCGCCGAGCGCGGCGGCTTCGCCTACGCCGGGGTGGCAACGGCTTTGGCCGCTGCGGATTTCCTGGCCGCGGCCCTGGCCGGCGGCTTCCTGGTCCGACTGATCGTCCGCCGGAGTGAGCAAGGACAGCCGCGGCCACTCGGCCTGTTCGCCATCATTACCCTGGTCTATGCCGCCGTCGCGCTGGTGTCCGAGGTCAATTTCCGCCACATGGCGGCGGCCATCCCAGCCGTTTCCGTCATGGTCGGCCTATCTGCCGAGGCGGCCATCCAGCGCCTGCTGGCTGGCGGGAACGGCGGCCGCGCGGCGGCGGCGGCCTTGTGCGGCCTGATCGCCCTCCGACCCGCCGCCCTGGGGGCCGCCGGCTTTCTCCAGACCGGCTTCTTCACCGACTCGGCCGTCGCCCAGGAGGAAATCGCCCGCACGCTGAAATCGGCCTTTTTTTCCAGTTACCAGGCCTTCGAAGCGCGCACGGCGCTGTTCCAGCGCGACGCCAACAACCGCTGGCGGTTGATCCAGAGCGGCGTCGGCAACCACATGGCGTTCATCTATCGCGCCACGCCGGCCGCCGCCACCCCCCCCGGGCGCCATGACTGCGTCCTGGTGGTCGATAAACGTGGAGCCGACGGCAACCTTCGCAGCGAACTGGCGGCGACCCCGGCCCTCGCGCAGCTCGCCCCGGTCTTCGACACCGCCACCGTCGAAAGCCCGCACTTCCTTTATCTGTCCTATGCGTCACGCGATGGAAACTGCCTGAAAACCTTCCCCAACCCATATGTTCCAACGGTCTTCGAGACGACCTACCTGGCTGCCGGAAGCGGCTCTGCCGCCGTCAAGGCACCTCAAGCCGCAATTTTCGTCGTCCCGCAACAAGGTCATCTCTTCCCGCTGGGGATCGAGGTCAGGCGGGACGGGCAGAGCTTCACCGCGGTCCTGCACGGCCGCCTGCTGCGCGGCTATAGCGGACTCTACTACCGCACCATCGTCGCCCCGCGGCTTTGCTTCGTCGGCCGCAGCGGCAGCCGGCTGGTGTCGTTTGGCAACGTCACGGTGGGATCCCCCTGGCACGGCACCCTGGCACCGTGGCGATCGCCCGTCTTCACCCTTGCCGACAACGCCTACGAGGTATGGCTGATCGGCCGCGAAGGTCGCGAGCCGGGGTCGATCGATCGGCCGATCGGCCGGCTCAGCTTACCCGACATGACCCCTGCGCTACCGCAAGGCGAGGCTGCCAGGACCGCACCGACGTCCTGTTTCCCCGATCAAGGAGCCGGTCGCGATGGCTAGGCCGGAGAATCTTCCGGCCGTCCTGGCCTATTTCAACGGCCGAGCCGCCGGATACGATGCCGCCGGCCGGCGCGGCCTGTGGGCCTGGCAGCGCCGTCGCGAAACCGCCGCGGTGCTGGCGCTGGCCGGCCCGATCGCCGGACGCTCGGTGCTGGACCTGGGAAGCGGCAGCGGCTTTTATGCCCGCCTGCTGGCAGCGCGGCACGCAGCTCCGGTGGTTGCCGTCGACGCGGCACCGGCCATGCTGGCGCAACTCGATGTCCCGACCATCGAACGGGTAGCCGGCGATGCCGCGCGGATCGACCTGGGACGGCGGTTCGACCTGGTCATCCTGGCCGGCGTTCTGGAATTCGTCGGCGATCCCGGCGCCGTGCTCGCCAACGCCTGCCGCCATCTGGCGCCGGGCGGCACGGTCGTCACCCTGGCGCCGCCGGCCAATCCGGCCGGGCGACTCTACCGCCTGTTCCATTGCCGCCATGGGATCGACATCACCCTGTTCGAGCCCGGCCGCCTTTCCCGGCTGGCCTCGGCCGCCGGCCTGATGGTGACCGCCAGCCGGCCGGTTCGTCCTTACGGCATGGTCCATGCCATGGTTGCCCGATGACGCCGCGCGTCCTGTTCCTGGTCAACGGCCTCGGCCTGGGAAACTCCACCCGCTGCCACGCGGTCATCGAAGAGCTGCTGGCGTCGGGGGCGGCAGTGGAAATCATCACCTCGGACAACGGCCTGTGGTACTTCGCCGACAAGGGTCAGCTGCAGGGAATAACGGCGGTCCCGTCGCTGCGCTATGGGCAAAAAGGCGGCCGCATCAGCATCGCCGCGACGCTCGGCCAGGCGGGAGAGATGCTGGCCGCCCTGCGCCGGCTTGACCGGGTCGTCGCCGCCGCCATTGCCCGCTTCCGCCCCCATGTGGTGGTCGCCGACTCGGTTTACGCCTGTCGCCCGGTACGGCGTGCCGGCCTGCCGCTGGCGGCGCTCAATAATTCCGACATGGTCGGACGCAACATGGTCCGCCTGCGCGACTGGCCGCCGTCGATCCTACCCCAGTTCCTGGCGATCGAACTGGCCGACCACCTCTATCACCGCGCCATTCCCGACCTGGTCATCAGCCCGCGCCTCGATCCGGCCGACCGCGCCGAAGGCGGCCCGTTCCGCCGCGTCGGTCCAATCGTCCGGCGGGGCTGCCATGCCGCATCGCAGCCCGCCGATGGGCCGCCGAGGCGGGTCGCCGTCATGTTGTCGGGATCGGTCTTCGGCAGCCATGTGCTGTTCCGCCGTGCCCATTCAGATCTGCGGATCGACGTCCTGGGGCGCCCGGCACCGGAGGAGGAAAGCGGCGGCGGACAGGTGGTCTATCATGGCAAGCTGCGCGACTCGCTGACGCTGCTCGCCGCGGCCGACCTGGTGGTGGTCAACGGCGGTTTCAGTGCCGTCAGCGAGGCCCTGATGATGGCCAAGCCGATGGTCGTCGTACCGGTGCCGCGCCACGCCGAACAATGGGTCAACGGCCGAGTCGTCCGTCATCTCGGCATCGGGCTGACCGCGGCCGAGCCCGAACTCGAGGAGGCGATGAACCTGGCCCTGCGGCAGATCGACCGCCTGCGCGCCGGCTATCGCGCCCTCCCTCGCCAGACCAACGGGGCGCCGCAGGCGGCCGAAATGATCCTGGCGCTGGCCCGGGGAGGCCGCTGATGCGGCCGATATTGCGCTTTGGCCCATACGCCGCGGTGGCCCTCCTCTCGGCCGCCGGCGACTGGCTGACCTTCTCCCTGCTGCTGTCGCTAGCCGGCACCGCGTCCCTTCCCGGCATGATGGCCGCCCGCATCGTCGGTGGCCTGATCTCGCTGCTGGGCAATCGCCACTGGACCTGGAAGGCCAATCGCCATCTCGCCCTGGCCCGCAACGGTCGCCGCTTCCTGCTGCTTTATGCCGTGTCCTACGGCGCATCGGTGGCGCTGTTCACCCTGGCGACCCGCGGCCTCGGCCTGCCGCCCTATCCGGCCAAGCTGAGCTCGGACACCGCCTGCTTCATCCTCAACTTCGTGGTGATGAATGGCTATGTCTTCCACGCGCGCCAGGGGCTCGGCCAACTGGCCCGACAGTCGTTCGGCGCCCTCCACCGGGCGCGGCGGAGTTGACCGACCGATGCCGGCTGACCCGAAAAGCTTCTGGAACGCCAAGATCCTGGGATGGGAGGAATGCCGCTACGGCTCGCCGGCGGCGGCGCCGACCAGCCTGGAGCGATTGGCTGCGCGGCTCTCCACATCGCTGCGCCGCCGGATGGATCGGGCGGCAACCCTGCTGGCGCCTCACCTCTGCGGCCGGCGCGTGGTCGAGCTTGGCTGCGGCTCGGGCCTGCTGGCCGACCGCCTGATGGCGGCAGGCGCGGCAGGCTATCATGGCTTCGATATCGCCGAAGCGGCGGTCACGCGCGCCCGGTCGCGCTTCGCCGGCTCGGCCCGGGGCGCTCTGATCCGCTTCGATGTGGCCGCCGTCGGCGACCTGCCGCCCCAAGGCGACGCGCTGGTGCTGTCTCTCGGCCTGTTGGACTGGCTGACGCCGGTCGAGATGGAGCGGGCGTTCGCCATCGCCCAAAACGGCAACTATTTCCATGCGGTGGCGGAACGCCGTCGATCCCTCGACCAGTGGATCCATCGGCTCTATGTCCAGCTGTCCTATGGGTACCGCAGCGGCGGCTATGTCCCCCGCTACCACACGGTGCCTGAGATCGAGGCAATACTGCACCGCCACGGGCTGCCCCCGTGCGCGGTGTACCGTCGGCACGACATGCGGTTCGGCATCTTCGTCACCGACCTGCCCATCGGGGAAGCCCGGTGATGAACCGCAAGCAGCGGCGCGCCGCCGCCAAGGACGGGGCTTCCGGCCGGCCGGAGGAACGCTCCACCCTCATCGCCCAAGCGATGGCCTTGCACCGCCGCAGCGCCTTCGACCAGGTCATCCCGGTCTACCGCAAGCTGATCGCGCTCACCCCCCGGGACTCCAGCCTGCATTTCAATCTCGGCCTGGCCTTGCGGGCGGTCGGGCGGAGCGGCGAGGCGATAGCCGCCTACGACCAGGCCATCGCGCTGAACCCGGGCGACCCCGAGGCCCGCAACAACCGCGGCAACGCCTTGCGTGATTGCGGGCGCGTCGCCGAGGCCGCCGCGGCCTATCGGCAGGCGGTGGCGCTCGATCCACGCTGGCCGCCGGCCACGCACAATCTTGCCGACACTCTGCTGGAAGCCGGCCGCCCGGGCGAGGCTGCGTGCGCCTATCGCCGGGTCCTCGCTCTCAGGCCCGATCACGCCGAACCCGCCTACCGGCTGGGCCTGCTGGAGCGCCGCCTGGGACGGCCCGGCCCGGCGGCGGCGGCCCTGAAAGCGGCGCTGGCGTTGCAGCCGGATCTGGCCGATGGGCAGCGCATGCTGGGAGTGTTGTTCACCGAGCGGGGCCGGCCGGATCTGGCTCGGCCCTGTTATGCCGCCTGCGCCCGACTCGACCCCGAGGATCGCCTGGGAGCGCGGCTGCTGCTGGCAGGGCTGGGCGGGGCGGCTCTTCCCGAGCAGGCTTCCACCGCCCATCTGCTGCGCGTCTACAAGGATCGGGCCGGCCGTGAAGACCAGGTCGGCCGGCTTTCCACCTACTATGCCCCGGGCATCGTGGCGGAGCGCCTGGCGCGACTGGCCGACGGCCGCAAGCTCGACATCCTCGACGCCGGCTGCGGCAGCGGCCTGGCCGGCGCCCTGATCGGCGTTCATGCGCGGCGGCTGGACGGCGTCGACCTGTCGCCGGAAATGCTGCGATACGCCCGGGCGAAGAGGATTTACCGGCAGCTGTGCTGCGAGGATCTCGTGGCATTCCTCGACCGGCACCGGCAGGCCTACGACGTCGTCGTCTCGGTCGGCACCTTGATCCATTTCGGTGACCTGAGTCGCGTCTTCACCGCCGCCGCCGCCGCTTTGCGGGACGAGGGCCTGTTCCTGTTCACCCTGTTGACTGACCAGGGGATCGTCGATAGCCGCCACTACCGTCTGGCTCCCTCGTTCGACTATGCCTCGGGCGGCTGCTACGAGCATGGCCAGGGCTATGTGCGGGAATTGGCCGGATCCACCGGCCAGTGGACGATCGAAATGCTTGATCGGATCGAGCATGAAGCCGACCAGGCCGGCCGCGGCAAGGCAGGCCTGGTGGTGGCCTTGCGCCGAACCCTTCGATAAGCCGAAAGGCCGAGGTTTGCACCCCGGCCCCTGGCTTGGCTTTGGCCTTTCCCCGTCACCCCGAGTTTGGACAACCCAGGGTGACGGAGTGGGAAAACCCGCCTAGAACTTCAACGTCACCCCGCTGAACACGGTATTGACGTGATAGCTCGGGCTGGGAACGCCGGTAGTCATCGTTGAATAACCGCCGACAGGCGTGGCAGGCCAGCTGTAGGCCCAGTCGGAGTCCTTGAACATGTCATAGGAATATCCGCCCCACAGGGTCATCGTGGGGGTGAGCTTGTACTGGGCGTTGAGCTTGATGCTGTGCATCGAGGAATCGACGTTGGGCAGGTCGGCCACGTTCTGATAGCTGGCCGTGGTGACCGGCGCGATCACGCCGTTGTACAGGTAATAGCTGACATCGCCGTAGTAGAAGGTGTAGTTGGCACCCAATTTCAACCGGTCCGTAACCTTCCAATCCCCCGACAGGCCGACGCTGTGGACGTCGTCGGTGGTTGCCGAGGTGAAGTGCCCAAGGCCGGGCGGATGGGCGGCCGGGGTGGCACCGGCGCCGTTGTTGGCGAAGAAGATCCGCTCGAAGGTATAGAACGCGTGTACCGCTGCGTCCTTTGACAGACGATAGGACGCGTCAGGCCCGGCGGTGATATTGCGATCCATGCTGGTGCCGGTGTAGCCATCGCCGGTGAGCGGGTCGTAGCCGGGGTTATGATAGTGATCCTGGGTGAACTTCCCGAAGATCCCGATCGAAGTATCCTCGTTCGGCGTGTAGTCCGCCCGCAACCTTGCCGAATCCGAGGTCATCGGCGCCTGGTAGAAGGCGAGCGACGGTTCGCAGGCCGCGGCACCGCTGTTGGCCAGGTACTGCCACGGCAGGTTGCAGTTGACGACGCCACTGCGGTTGGCATGCTCATAGCCGGCCTGCCCGGTCAGTTCCTGGGTCGGCGCGGTCATGATCTTGGCCGAGAGCGTGCTGGTGCTGCTGTGGCCGACCTGGGCGATGCTGCGGTCGACGTCGTCAAAGGCATAGCCGACGAGCAGTCGGGTATTGCTTTCCCTGAGGATGCGATACCCGGCTTCCAACGAGGCGTTCTGCTTCAGCCAGCTTTGCGGGAAGCTGTAGGAGATGTTGGGAACGATCGCCCCGTCGGTGCCGTGGAAGCCGGCGACGCCATAGTCCGGCGTGTCGACATCCCGGCCATCGAGCCGGTAATTGGCCTCGATGTCCAAGTCTTCGATGGGGCTGGAGCTCAACTGCGCCGTCACCCCGTAGACTTGAGCCTGACCGTCCAACGACTGCGGGTTGGTCCCCAGCAGGGAATAGTTGCCGTTGTTTGACAACGCCGAAAACTGCGCCGCAGTGGAGTAGGTTGCCGGCGCCATGGTAGCGTCCTGCAATTCCAGACCATACCGGAAGTTGCCGCTGATGCGGGTATTGGGCGTGATGTTGTAGCCCAGAGAACCGGTGAAATAATGGGCGTCGTTGCTGGGCGGCAGGGAATAGGCCGCCTGTGCTTGATAAAGGGCATTGGCGGGCGTCGGCGGCGAGGTGAAATAGGTCGCGTTGAACGCCGTGTTGTTGTCGGTGAACCGTGAATAGGTGTAGGCGAATTGCGCCTGCAGTTGCCGCGTGGAATAGGCGGCCGAAGCCCGGTACCGGTCGAAGTCGTAATCGATCGGCTGGGCGAAAGGCGTCCCCGCGAAGCTGGTATCGACTGTCTGCTCCATGGTCCCGGATTTGTGCTCGTGGCGCAATTCCACATTGTAGAGCCAACTGCCCGATCGCAGGTCGAAGCCGCCATCGACGATGTCGCGGCGGGTCTCGGTCCCGGTCAGGGCGAGGACGGAGGCGAGCGCGCTTGGGTTGTTGACATAGGTGGTGGTGAAAACCGAGCCCCTGGTGGTCAGGCCGGCCCCGCCGTACGGAAGAAGGCCGTTCACCAGGGCGCCGCTTGCCGCATAGGGCGTATAGATGTTGTTGCCCGTATAGGTGATGGCGTCGTAATCGACATGGGCGCCCCAGATGCCCTGCTGGCCGGCTTTGACATTCACCTCGGCTTCAGGGGCATTGTAGCTGTCGCTGAAGTCAAGATTGCGGCCGGTCGCTTCGAAATACTGGGTTCCCCCGGAATTCCAGGCATCGCGACTTTGCAAGTCGAAGCTGCCCAGCATGCCGAACCCTTTGTCGACGAAGCCGTTGTAGCGACCATAGATCGGATTGCTCGAACTTTGCCAATAGCCGCCGACGCTGATGTCACCCTCGACAAGGGGCTTGTTCGCCGCGTCGTCTGCGGCATATGCGGCCAAGGGCAGGAGGCTGACGCCGGCTAGCGCGATGGCCCGAAGAGTGTAACCTGTTTTCATTTCACACCTCGTTGTCCGTTCGCTGCGTCAGCGGGTGAAGGCAAAGCCAGCCGGGCTGTTGGACCCGTGCACCTGCGTGTGGCAGTTCAGGCAGCTGCGGTACTGCAACTCGTTGTTGAGCAGCGCCGCGTTGTTCAGGTTCTGGCCGGGCAGCGAATGCAGACCGCCGAAGAAGCCGCCGCTCTGGTTGGCCGCGCCGCTGTGGCAGCCGGAGCAGAGGTAGGGCAGACGTTCGGTCAGCAGACGAGCTTGAGGCGAACCATGCGGGGTGTGGCAGTTGTCGCAGTTCTCGCGCACCGGCTGATGTTCCCACAGCAGCGGCCCGCGCTTTTCGGCATGGCAGTTGTAGCAGGTCTCGTTGACGGTGAATTCCTTGACCAGATGCGGTCCGGGCGAGCCATGAATGGCGTGGCAATCAGAGCAGACCACCTTGCCTTCACGGATGGGGTGATGCGAATACTGGAAGCTCTCGGCGCGCTGCTGCGGATGGCAGGTGAAGCACTTCTCCGGCTGCGCTTCCTTGACGAACAGCGGATCCTTCTTCGCATGGATGGTATGGCAATTGTTGCAGGCCACGTCGTTGCGGTCGTGCTTGCTGCCGATCCAGTTGATGCGCGCGGTGTTTTCGTGGCATCCCAGGCAAACGCCGGCACGCACCTTGGACGGGGCGGCATTCGGCCCACTGAACGAGATCGCCGGCGGCACCGGCTTTTCGTTGCCGGTCACGTGCTTGGCGCTCTTGATGTGCTCGGGACTGGCGCCATGGCAGGTTTCGCAGCCATGGTTGGAGAACGGCGTACGGCTGTCGCCCTTCACCGCATGCGGCGTGTTGAGGATTTCGGTCACGGGTGCCGAATCGTGGCACTTCATGCAGGTCAGTTCGCCCTTCGCCGCGTAAGCGGGGGCCGCCGCGGGACTCTCGGCAGCCCAGGCGCTGGCGCCGAGCATGAATAGGATGCCGGTGAAGACGCCGGTCACCAGGTTCTTTATCAACATTCGCGTATCCCCCAATTCCTGTTGGGTTGGGACAGACTTACCCGTAACTCAGGAACGCCGTGGCCAACGCTGTGCAGCGTCAACGAATACTTGCGTGGTGCGAAGCTGATGCCCCCCGGATCATGCGTCGCTCGCATCGGAGCCATGGTCGGGCTCTGAGAACCGGATGGTAGAGTTCTGCCCGAACTTATCTAGCGCTTGTAGAACCAGTTCTCGGAAAAGTGATAAGACCACAAAAGAAATGCGGTGATCTGTGGCAAAACAGCCACAGACCTTGGCCTATCGCATCGCTGGCGAGGGAGCCTGCCGGGCCACTGCCCGGCAGGCCGAGAACTATTCGCCCATTCCGTTGGGGATGGCGACGGACTCAGGGATGGTCGGCACCGCCGGGCGCCAATCCTCGGTCGGAATGGAACCGGGCGGGGGCGGCGTCCAGCCGGGCCCTGGGCCATAGAGGGGGATAGGGGCGGCGGCGTAGGTGTTGGGCGGAGCGTGGCCCTGGGTGACGTCCAGGGATTCGCCGAAGAAAAGATCCTTGTGCATGGCCTGCAGCGGCCCCAGCCCGCCCGTATCGGCCGGAGGGATGGGGACCTGGGCGAAGGCGGGAGAAAAGCCGGCCCACAGGCAAAGGGCAGCAACGGGAAGCAGTTTCATGGCAGATGTCCTTTTCCGGAGTAAGCACCCGCCACGCGACAATCGCCGGATCATCGCGGAACGGGCCAAAGCCCTCGCGGCATTTGAGCCGCAAAGAAACATCGCGACGACTGCCCCCGTTCGCCATGAGCGGGAGTCGAAAGAAACGGGCCACCGCCCGAAAGCGGTGGCCCGCACCCAATGACGGAACGTTGACGGCGAGCCTTATTTTTCGCTGCCGTAGTAATTGGCCAAGGCATCAAGATCGCCCGGCTGAACCTCGTCAAGCTTGGGCTGCATCTTGCTCGGCACTGGTCGCTTTCCCGACTTGTAATCGGCCAACTGAGCTTTCAGGTAGGGAATCCACTGGCCGGCGAGAATGCCGGCGTCATCATCGGCGACGCTGCCGCCTTCGGTATGGCACTTCTCGCACAGCTTGTCGTGGATCGCCTTGCCCTTGGCGGCCAGGGCGGCGTCGGCGGCCTGTTTGGCGCGGACGAATTTCTTGGCGGCGAACGCGTTCGCCACGGTGGCGATATCGGCATCGCTCAGATCGGCGACCGCCTTGTACATGTCACTCTTGGTGCCCTTCTTGTCGCCGGCGGCGATGGTCACCTCCTCGGCCGGGCGCGTCTTCTTCTTGTACTGCCGCAGCACGTCCTTGAGGTATTCGGCCGACATGCCGGAGATCGTCGGTACCTTCGCGTCGGTGCTGACGCCGTCGACCCCGTGGCAGCCGGCGCAGGCGGCGGTCAGATCAGCCGCCATCGCGCTCGGTGCCACTGACAGACCGACGACCAACAAGGAAACTCCGATGAGCTTATTCATTTTATGGTCTCTCCGTAGAGCCATCCCTGCGTACACTGCCCAATAGTCTAGGCATATCGATGGCAGGCCTTACGCAAATGGACGGGTATATCAAGAAGAGGAGCCGGCAGCGATGAGAGGACCGGCACCAGTCGACAATCAGTTATATTGAGAATGAAACGGTGGAACAAGCCCTATTGTCAATTCGAAATTGACTAAGTAGAATAGTTTCTTCTGGTATTATAAAATTCATTGGTACTGGTATTAGACTTTCCAACAGATATCAATTAGGATGCCGCGCAACAATTGACGGCTTCGGCATCTCGTTCGCCTCGCGGCAACGGATCGCATTGTCGAGGTGCGGCTGGAGCATCCGGTATCGCCATACCGGACGGGTGCCGCCAGACGTTCGGCTTGCCAGCCTGTTCCCGCATTTCTCCCGTGGCGCCTCACGACGAGGCGCCCCTGGCATCTTCCGCAATGGGAGGGCCCATGAAAATCACCAAAACTGCCGCCGCCGCGGCAATATTCATCGCCATTCTCATGTGGAGCGAGCCTGGACGAGGCGCCGAGGAGGCCTCGAGTTCGCCGCCCAGCAGCGCGGACCAGCAAACGAAGGAGGCCAACGCCAAATGCCTGGCCTGCCACAGTGAAGCGGGGCTCAATAATCCACCGCGCGCCGATATGCATCTCGAAGGCCTGGCCAACCTTCTGATCAGCGCCGAGCGATTCGAGAAGTCAGTGCATGGCGAAGAGGCCTGCAAGGATTGCCATGGGGACAGCTATGTCCAATATCCACATGTAGCAAATTCTCGATATCAGATAAAAATGTGCCCGGAATGCCACAAGTCGGCTGGTCGACGAAAATTCAATGAGTTCAAACAAACACTACATTATATAAATCACCCGCATAATTTCAGCTGCGTCTCCTGTCACAACCCGCACACCCTACAAAGGGCGAAGCAGCTTGGATCCGCCAAGCGATTGATCGCCCAGGACAATGGAATGTGCCGCGACTGCCACGACAGCGACCAGCGGTATGGCCAATTCACCACCCGGCCGCGGCCGGATCTGGTCGAGGTGCACAAGTGGCAGCCGAACCCGGAACTGCACTGGAAAAGCGTGCGCTGTATCGACTGCCACACGCCGCCGTCCGAACGCGGCGGCACGTCCCATGTGATCCTGGGCAAGGACAAGGCCGAACGCGATTGCGTGGTTTGCCACAGCGCCACCTCCAGCCTGCGTACCCGCCTTTACCGTTATTTCGCCGAACAAGGGCAGATCGAACAAGCGGGCTTTCTTAACGGGGCGGTGTTGAGCGAAGCCTATGTGGTCGGCGCTACACGGAACATCTGGCTGGATCGGGCCACCTGGGTGATCACCGGCCTGTTGCTGGCCGGGATCGTCGTTCACGGGCTGCTGCGGATCGTCGCCAGCCGGCTCCAAAAAAGGAGGAAATGATGTCTCGGCGCATCTTCATTCTCGCCTTGTGGATCCGCGTCTGGCATTGGATCAACGTATTGCTGATTCTCTGCCTGATCGCCTCGGGCCTCAGCCTCCACTATGCCCGTCCCGGCGCCGGAATCATCAGGTTCAGCCTGGCCCGCGACATGCATAATATCGCCGGCATCGGGCTTTGCATCGATTATGCGTATTTTTTCATCGGCAACATCGTTTCGGGAAATTGGTGGCAGTACATCCCAAGGCCCCACGGATACATGCAGCGGTGCTGGGTTCAGTTCCGCTATTACATGTGGGACATGTTCCACGGCGCCCCCCACCCCTTCCCCACCACCGTCGCCGACAACTTCAACCCTCTGCAGCAGTTGATCTATTGGGGTCTCATGTATGTCCTGATGCCGCTGATGATCGTGACCGGCCTGACGTATCTTTACCCGACCGTGGCCCCCGACCGCTGGTTCGGCGTCGATGGCCTGCTGCCGATAGCCTTCGTCCATTTCGTCACGGCCTTCCTGATCTTCCTGTTTGTCCTGGTCCATGTCTATCTGGGCACCACCGGCGACACGCTGACATCGAAAATCTCGACGATGATCACCGGCTGGCACGAGGAAGAGGCGGACGCTTGCGAACCGCTCGCACAGGAAAGCGGCCTGGCGGCCGGGGCCACCGCCACCGATGTCTCGAAATCCTGATTGCCGAACGTAAAACGGGGAGCCCGAAGGCTCCCCGCCCCCCCACACTGAACCGCGGAAACCCTGTCGAAGTTGCGTTGTTCAGTGAGCCGTGTCGGATGTCTCCTGGGCGAAGCTGCTCGGCAGCATGGGCAAGGCCCAGATGACCACGGTTATGATCAGACCGACCACCCCGTAGCCGCCGATGACCAGCAGCCACTCGGGAATGCTGGGCGTGTAATGGGCGATCACGCCGTCGCCGAAGGTCGAGGAGACGATCTTGCCGGGGAACAATTCCACCGGAAAGGCCTGGCCGCCGACGACGAACTCGTACATGAAGCATTGGCCGCCGAACACCACCAGCGCCGAAGCCACGCCAAGGGAAAGCTTGGCGCCACCCACGGTTCGTGCCGGCAGCAGCACCATCAGCATGGGAATGACGCTGCCGATCAGGCCGAAGCCGATCCACAGCAACGGTACGTAGACATTGTCACCGAACAGCAGAAATTTCTCCACGTCGCGGCGTTCAGCCGTGTAGTAGTTGGTAAGATGGTGGATCACCACGAAATAGAGTGACACACCGACCAGGATGCCCAACAGAATCCGTAGCCGGCGCAGCAACTCGGGCGAAGGATACTTACGACCGGTACTGGCGTTCAACCACAGCATAACCAGCACGTACATGGCCAGACCGAAGGACATGGACAGCGCGATGAACAGAGGCGCCACCAGGGTGGAGTGATAGGCGCTGCGCGATACCATGAAGCCGAAGATCGAGCCCGAACCGGTGGTCAGGATCAACCGCCAGGTAAAGGCCAGCAGCGCCGCCGGACGATAGAGATGGTCCATCCTCTGCCCGTCCATCATCGTCCACAGATAGAATGCGACGAAAATGAAGAAGCCGCTGTAGAGAAAGACGTTCAGTGAAAAAATGGACGTCGGGTTGAGGTTGGTGACGAAGGTGATGATCCGGTCAGAACGACCGAGGTCAAGCACCAGGATCGCCAGGCCGCCCGCCTGCACCGCCAGGGCGGTGACACCGGCCAGCCGGCCGAAGGGCTTGTAGGGTTGCTTCCCGAACACCGAGCCGATGGAGGCGACGTTGAGGCAGCCGGTGGATGAAACGATAAGAAAGATGGCGATGACGATCGGCAGGCCCCACACGACATGGTTGGTCATGCCGGTGACCCAATGACCGTTGTGTTCCGTATACATGGCGGCTAGGCCGCCCAAGGCGGTCATCAGGATGAAGGTGATGAGGACCGCCCAGGTGCCGGCGTTGCGGCCGTCGATGGTGTGATAGGTGACGGAGGGAGTGCTCATGATCTAAAGCCCCTGATAGCGTACGCCGGGATCGGTCCGCAAATCGGCCCGGATCTGTGCGCTGTTGACGGCGGCGACCCGCTTGGCGATGTCGCTGTTGGGGTCGTTAAGGTCGCCGAACAGCATGGCGGCGCGGCCGCTGGCCGCGCAGGCTTCAACGCAGGCCGGAATACGCCCCTCATCGATGCGGTGCACGCACATGGTGCAGGCCTCGGAGGTTCCCTTGCCACGCGGCGCGTAAGGTTTCTGATCGGTGACGTTCTCATGGACGAAATTGCGCGCCTTGTATGGGCAGGCCATTTCGCAATAGCGACAGCCGACGCAGATATGGCGGTTGATCAGGACGATCCCGTCGGCTCGGCGAAACGACGCCCCGGTCGGGCAGACGTCGGCGCAAGGCGGGTGGGCGCAATGCTGGCACATGACCGGGAAGGACTGGCTCACTCCTGTCTCGGGGTCCGTCACCGTGACTTTGCGAACCCATTGCGGATCGGTATCGGGGCGCCCGTGGCTGACCAGTCCGAACTCGGTATTGCAGGCCTCGACGCAGGCATTGCAGTCGCCCTTGCATTGGTTAACGTCGATCAGCAATCCCCAGCGCACCGCTCCGGTCGCCGGCTCGTCGGACGAGCGGGCGTAGAGGACCACCCCTGGGGCCAGGGTGGCGGCGGTGAAAGCAACCGCCCCGCCGAGAAGCGCCCGGCGGGAGACTTCGAAGCTCTCGCTCATCGCTCGGAACTCCTCTGGTTGGAACGAGGCGCAAGGGCCGCGAATTTGGTCGTCATATCCAACGCCGCCTTGTCCTTTCCGGTCGGCTTGGAGTTGTGGCATTCGAAGCAGTCGATGGAAACCGCCGCCCGGTAGTGGCAACCGACGCAGAAATGCTTCGGATTGTCGAAGCCGACCGGCTGCCCGTCCGCACCCTTGACGGCGTGGCAATCGACGCATTTCTCGATCTTGTTGATATCCTTCCGGACGCCTCGATAGACCGTGATCGACCGTACGTTCATCAGGAAGTTCGGGTGGTTGCGGATCATCACGGTCGGGTCGTCGTTCTTGTGGGCGCGCGCCAGCTTGGCGAAATTCGGCTGCGGCCTGGTCCAGCCCTCTTCCGCCACCTGGCCGGCGGCGAAGGCGGCGGGAATGAGCAGCAACACGCCGAACACCCCGGCGACGGCGGCACGGGCCTTGGTGTTGCGTCCGTTGTCCATCTGCTGCGTTTTGTCGAACACCCCGGCCAGATGCAGCAACTGGCTGAACGGCAACGCCACCATCATCACGGCGACCAGCCACAGATGGGTCAGCAGCATGGAGTCGGTCGGCAGGTTGGTCCATTGGACGCGGATCAGGCCGAGGAAGAACTCTTTGACCGCGATCACGTCGGTATGGAGGATGTTGTTGATGTAGCCCACCGCCGGGATCAGCAGGAACAGGCCCAGCATGAAATGATCGGAAAGGGTGGTCGCCCGGCGGATGTCGGGGTCGAATATGCGGCGTGCCCAGAAGCCGGCTGTGCCGGCCATCATCACCAGCCCGCCGTATAGCCCGAGCGGCTGGGCGACGATGACCACGTTCCACAACGGGCCGACCCAGGCGGGCTCGAGGGCATAGCGCAAATGGCGCAGGATCACCAGCAGCAGCCCAATGTGGAAGAAGGCGCTGAAGATCCATTGCACGCGGTCACTGAAGAAGGTGCCGCGGAAGAGAAACACGTCGGTCGCCACCCGAATGGTGCTGCCGAACCGGCTGTCGTCGCCGGAAGCGCCGGGCGGCCGCAGCCGCGGAGGCTCGCGCAGGTATTGCGTGATCTTGAGGGCCAATCCCACCAGAAGAACGGCGGCCGCGGCATAGAACATCACCGCATAGGCCACCGAAACGTACGACAGGACCTGTCGTGTGTTTTCCGCGTTGTCCAAGGCGTATCGCCTTTCCTGTTTGGGCCCCGTTCGGAACTAACGGCGTCGCTTCCGAAAACGGCCCGGAGCTTTCAAGTACGGCAGACGCCTCCGCGCCTGTCGTGGCTCAAACACCGCTCGGGCTCGGCGCCTGTTCGAAAATAGCGCAATAATTCTCGAACAAACGTTTACCCTGCGCGAACAGGGGGAGCAGTTGGCGCTCCGTTGAACGACGGCAAGACTCGGGCGGGCGGCCCACAGCATCCGCGAGGGGCACGCCGCCAGGGCGCCGAGATACCGGCTGTTTGGTATCTGCCTGAAATGAATGGAATTGGGTAGGACCAGCGAGAGCTATTTTCTTGATACCAGCGAGCCGGATAGGCGACCCCGGCCCGCTGCTATTTCAGCTCACACGCCGAGACAGAGGTATTTGATTTCGAGGAAATCGCTAATTCCATGGGATGAGCCTTCGCGCCCCATACCCGACTCCTTGACTCCGCCGAACGGTGCTACTTCGGTGGAGATGATCCCTTCATTGATTCCCACCATGCCGTATTCCAGACGCTCGGCGACGCGCCACACACGGCCGATGTCACGGGCGTAGAAATAGGCCGCCAGGCCGTACTGAGTGTCGTTGGCCAGCGCCACCGCCTCATCCTCAGTGGTGAAGCGGAACAGCGGGGCAACCGGCCCGAAGGTCTCTTCGCGCGCCACCGCCATTGCCGGCGTGACTCCGGTCAACACGGTCGGCTCGAAGAACGTCCCGCCCAGCCGGTGCCGCTTGCCACCCAGGACCACCTGGGCTCCTTTCGCCACCGCGTCGGCGATATGCTGCTCGACCTTCTCGACCGCTTGGGCGTTGATCAGCGGCCCCTGGTTGGCTTCACCGCCCAAGCCGGGGCCGACCTTGAACGCCTTGACCGCTTCGACCAGTTTGGCGGCAAAGGCATCGTAGATCCCGTCTTGCACCAGCAACCGGTTGGCGCAAACGCAGGTCTGGCCGGCGTTGCGGTACTTCGAGGCCAGGGCTCCGGCCACCGCGGCATCGAGATCGGCGTCGTCGAAGACGATGAACGGCGCATTGCCCCCCAGTTCCAGGGAGACCTTCTTCACCGTGCCGGCCGCCTTGGCCATCAGCAGCTTGCCGACCTCGGTGGAGCCGGTGAACGAGATCTTGCGCACCAGCGGATTGGTCGCCAGTTCATCACCCATTTCCGCCGGCTCGGCCGTGGTGATGACGTTGAGCACGCCTTTCGGAAAACCGGCGCGTTCGGCCAGCACGGCCAAGGCCAAGGCGGACAGCGGCGTGTCTTCGGCCGGCTTGATCACTACCGTGCAGCCGACCGCCAGCGCCGGCGCCACCTTGCGGGTGATCATCGCCATCGGAAAGTTCCACGGCGTAATGGCCGCCACCACGCCGACCGGCTGTTTCAGCACGACGATCCGCTTGTTGGCGGCGAAGGTGGGAATGGTCTCCCCGTAGACCCGCTTGCCTTCCTCGGCGAACCATTCGACGAAGGCGGCGCCATAGGCCACTTCGCCGCGCGCTTCGGCCAGCGGCTTGCCCTGCTCGGCGGTCATCAATACCGCCAGGTCCTCCTGGTTGGCCATGATCAACTCGTACCACCGGCGCATCAGCGCCGCGCGCTCCTTCGCCGTCTTGTCGCGCCAGGCCGGCCATGCCGCATTGGCCGAGGCAATGGCGCGCTTGGTCTCGGCCCGCCCCAGATCGGCGACGCTGCCCAGCAGCGTGCCGTCCGCCGGGTTGGTGACCGGGAAGCGACGGCCCGTATCGGCGTCCACCCAGACACCGTCGATGAAAGAGCGACTCTGCAGGAGGGACTGATCCTTGAGGGAAAAAGCGGGGCGTTCGGCAGTCATGGCAGGTCCTCGGGGGGTTGGGAGTTACCGCATGGTCGTCGCCGCGGCATCGGCTGTCAACGTCTTCAACCCCAGGGCGACCACCCCTGGGGGGCCACATGCCGGTCGATCATCGGAGGCGCACCGGCCGGGCCAGTTCACTCCGCGGCGCAGAACGCCGGCGCTTCGCGCCAGGTGCGCCAAACCACCGCCGCGGCGGCAGTCAGGACGACCAGGACCAGCGCCACGCAACCGGCCCAGCCGGCGGTCCGCCAGACCAAAAGGCCAGGCACGACGGCACCGACGCTGCCTCCGATATAGTAGCTGCAGACATAAAGGCCAACCGCCGTCGCCTTGGCGAAGCGCGCCGCCTGGCCGACAAACCCCATGGCCGCCGATTGCACGGTGAAGACGCCGATGACGAACAGCGCCAGGCCGGCGATCACCGCCGCCAAGCTGGTGCCCAGAGTTGCCGTCAGGCCGAGGCCGCTGACGGCCATCGCCAGAACCACCGCCCGGCGACGCCCCAGGCGGCGGATGAGCAGCCCGCTGGCGGGAGCGGCGGCGGCACCGATGGGGTAGACCAGGAAGATCATGCCGAGCTGCGCCGTGCTGAGGCGGTATGGCGGGGCCGCCAGATGGAAGTTCACATAGGTGAAGGTGGCGACCATCGAGCCGAGCACGGCGAAGCCGACGACGCAGGTGGCGAGCAGGGCCGGATTGCGCAGATGCCCGAACAGGGCGACGAAGCCGCCGCCGGCGGTGCTGCGGAGCCGGCGCCGGTCGGTCGGCATCCACCGCCAGATGGCCAGGCCGCAGGCCACGGTGACCAAGGTCAGCACGGCGAACCCGCTGCGCCAGCCGAAATGTTCGGCCATCAGCGCCGTGATGAACCGGCCGGAAAACCCGCCCAGGGCAGAACCGGCAACGTAAAGGCCCATGACATCGGCGGATTCGTCCGGCGGCCATGCCTCGCTGACATAGGCCACCACCGGCGAGAAAATGGCCGGCAGCAACAGTCCCTGGGCGAACCGCCACAGCAGGATCTGATCCAGCCCGTTGGCCAGCACCAGCATGATCGAGGGCAAGGTGAGCAGCAGCACTGCGGCGACAATGGTGATCTTGCGCCCCAGGCGGTCGGCCAGCATCCCGACGAAGGGGGCCGCGCCGGCGACCGCCAGCGTCGAGATGCCGACGGTGCTTCCGGCGGCAGCGGCCGAAATACCGAAGTCCCGCGCCAACTGGGGCAGCACCGCCTGCGGAGCGTAAAGGTCGAGGAAAGCGCAGAACCCGCCGATGGTGACGGCGGCACGCGGGCGATCGAAGGTCACGGACATACTCCTTACAGCACCACCGTCATGGGCCTTGTGATCTCATTCGGTCAATGTATGAGTTGATGATTACTGATATCGAATGCATATAAGTCAGCATGGAACTCAAGCATCTGCGCGCCTTCGTCACCCTTGCCGAGGACCTGCATTTCGGCCGTGCCGCCGAACGCCTGGGGATCGCTCAGCCGCCGCTGAGCCTGCAGATCCAGGCCCTCGAGGCCACCTTCGGGATACGGCTGTTCGAACGCAGCCGCCGCCACGTCGCCCTGACCGAGGCCGGCCGCCTGCTTCTTCCGGAAGCCCGCGCCACCTTGGCCCAGGCCGAGCGGGCGCGGCAGACCGTCCAGCGGGCGGCGCGCGGTGAATTGGGCCGCCTCGAAATCGGTTTCACCGGCTCGGCGCCGTTCAACTCCGCCATGCCCGCGATCATCAGCCGGTTCCGCCGTCGCTGGCCCGAATTGCGCCTGTCGCTGTGCGAAATGTCGACCACCGATCAGTTGCGCGCCCTGGCCGAAAGCGGCCTCGACATCGGATTCGTCCGCCCCGGTCAACCCAGCGAGGCGCAGGGCATCGATATGCGGACGGTCCTGGACGAACCGCTGTTCGTCGTGCTGCCGGCCGATCACCGGCTGGCTGGAGGGCAAACCGTGGATCTTGCCCAATTGGCCGAGGAACCATTCATCCTGCACCCCCGGCATATCGGTACCGGCCTGCATGACAAGGTGATCAGCCTTTGTACGGCGGCCGGCTTCCTGCCCCGCGTCGTGCTGGAGGCGCACCAGATGTCGACTATCGTCGGCTTGGCGGCAGCCGGGGTCGGCGTCTCCATCGTTCCCGAAGCCATGCGGCGCGTCCAGGTCGAGGGGGCGCGTTTCCTCCGGATCGCCGACGCCGACGCCACCATGGTGCTGGCCGTTGCCTGCCGCGGCGACGACCATCGGCCGTCGGTGCGTCATTTCCTCGCGGAAGTGGAAGCCTACGGAGCCGCTTGAGCACCGCTACCTCTTCAGCGCATCCCCCTTCGGCCGGGGGTTGCGGCACACTCGCTCGGGCGCACCGGTGGTGAGACTCCGATGATGGCGCCCGCACTATCGCCGGGGTCTCACCACACTTCAATTCGCTGACCGGCCGCCTTGCCCGAACGCTTGGCAAGCAGGTGCCTGAGGCGGGCCACTCGTTCTATCGGAGGAAAGCGCGTGAACACCCGCAGAGGATTGACGGCCGCCTTGGCGATCCTCGTGGCGCTCACCTTGGCCGCCGCCGTGTCCTGGCCGCTGGTCCAGGCCTTACGGGCACCAGCAACACCGACGAAGGATGTAAGCTATTCCGAACTGCGCCGGCGTATCGACCAGGGCTCGGTGCGCCGGCTGACCATCTACGGCGATCATGACGGCGCGGCGCTGGGCGGCGACGGCGTCCTCCGCCGCACGCGGCTGCCCGACGCCGTCGCCGCCGACCTGGCTCGTGAAGCAAGCGCCCGCGGCGTCGAGGTGGCCTTCGCCGATGATGAGATCCTGCCGCCCGGCCGCAGCCTGCCGTTCGCCATCGCCCTGGCCGCCGTCGGCAATATCGTCATCTTCTCCGGCCTCGCTTTCCTGCTCTACCGCCTTGGCGGGCTAGGCATGGGCGGCCTTCGCCAAGCCGGCAGGGCCGCTGTCGGCCATTCGGCGCGGTTCGCCGATGTCGCCGGCTGCGAGGCCGAAAAGGCCGAACTGAGGGAAATCGTCGACTTCCTTAAGGACCCCGGGCAATACGCCCGGTTGGGCGGACGCGTGCCCACGGGCGTGCTGCTGTCGGGCCCGCCCGGTACCGGCAAGACGCTGCTGGCCCGCGCGGTCGCCGGCGAGGCGGGGGTCCCTTTCTTCCACATGGCCGGGTCGGATTTCGTCGAGATGTTCGTCGGCGTCGGCGCCGCCCGGGTGCGCTCCGCTTTCGCCAAAGCACGAAAGAAAGCGCCGTCGATCCTGTTCATCGACGAGATCGACGCCCTGGGGCGGGCGCGCAGCGGCGGCGGGCCCGGCGGCCACGAAGAACGCGACCAGACGCTGAACCAGTTGCTGGTCGAAATGGACGGCTTCAAGCCGAACAGCGGCGTCATCGTCATCGCCGCCACCAACCGGCCCGACATCCTCGACAAGGCGCTGACCCGGCCGGGGCGGTTCTCCCGCCATGTGGTGCTGCCGCCGCCCGATCTGGCGGGGCGGCGGCGCATCCTCGAGGTGCATGGCGACCGGCTGCGGCTGGCCCCTGACGTCGACCTGGCGGTGCTGGCCAGAGGCACCCCCGGATTTACCGGGGCCGAACTGGCCAACCTCGCCAACGAAGCGGCGATCGTCGCCGCCCGCCACCGCCGGCCGGCGGTGACCATGGCCGATTTCGACGCCGCCCGCGATCGCCTGCTGCTGGGCAACGAGCGGCCGGCCCTGGCGATGACCGAGGAGGACCGCCGTCACACCGCCGTCCACGAGGCCGGCCACGCGGTGGTCGCGCTGCATTGCCCGGCCTCGGACCCCATCCACAAGGCGACCATCCTGCCGCGTGGCGGCGCGCTGGGCATGGTGGTCCGGCTTCCGGAGCGGGACCGGCCCAGCCTGCGCCGGTCCCGCCTGGAAGCCGATCTGGCGGTGGCCATGGGCGGACGCGCCGCCGAGCTTCTGGTGTATGGTCCGGCCGAGGTCAGCACCGGAGCCAGCGGCGACCTGCGCATGGCGAACGATCTGGCGCGGCGCATGGTCACCGAATGGGGAATGGGAGCCGACCGCGGGCTGCTGTGGCACGGAGCGCCAGAGCAGGGCGTATCGTGGTCGGAAGCGACCAGCCACATTCTCGACCGGGAAATCCAGGCGCTGCTGGACGCCGCCATGGGCCGTGCCGGCGCCATCCTGGCCGAACACCGCCAACAGCTGGACGCCGTAGCCGAAGGGCTGCTGAAATGGGAAGTGTTGAGCGGAGAGGAGATCGCCAGACTAGCCGAGCGTGCGATCTGATTTCCCCGGATGGGGAAGAACCATCCGTTGTTCCCGGCGCCGCCCCCTTCCCGACCGGTGAGCGACACCCCAACTGTCACCCTGCCTTTCCAGGCTGGTTCGCCGCCTGGATTCGACAAGGGAGGAGGTGACGGATGAACCGCCGTTCGCTGCTGGCCTGTGCCGGCATGTTTGCCATGCTCACCCTGGTCGGCTGCACCTCCGCCAATCCGGGGGAAGAGCAGGCCGACAACCGGTCGCTGATCGCGAAAGCAATCACGACGGTGGATGCGATGAAGGGAAGCGGGGGGGCCAAGACCACCGCCCTCCTGGACAAGGCCAAGGGAGTGGTAATCTTTCCCAACCTGGTCAAGGGTGGCGCCGTCGTCGGCGCTTCGCGCGGCCAGGGGGTTCTCTTGGCGCACGGACCGCACGGCTGGAGCGATCCGGCATTTTATGAGGCGACGTCGCTTTCCGTGGGCCTCCAGCTGGGCGGCGAGGAAAGTTCCGTGGTCATGTTCCTGATGGACCAGCAGGCATTGGACAGCCTGCTGAAGAGCAGCAGCTATTCGCTTAAAGCGTCGGGTGGCATGGCGATGGCCGATTACAACACGGCAAACCAGCAGCAGCTGGCGGGCGCCGATATCATCGTCTGGTCGAAGTCAAAAGGCGCCTATGGCGGCCTGACCGTTTCGGGCAGCGACATCTCGCAGCGCTTCGATCTCGACCAGGCATTCTACGGTCAGCCGCTCAATGCCGCCGAGATCACCGCGGGGGCAGGGAAGAACGCCGAGGCCAACCCGTTGCGGGCCGCCCTCAGCAGGTGAGCTAAAGCAGGCTCCCCTGGCGCTTGTCGCGTTCCTTGCCTGTCTTGCGCGTCGGGGACCGGGGCGGCGGCTGGTGGCTGCCGTCGACCACCACCGGCACCGTATGGTCGCCCTGGAAGGTCACCCCCCAGCGGTCACCCGGATGAGCCTGTTCGGCCGAGATCACCGGCTGGCCGGCGGCATCGCGCACCAGGGCGAAGCCGCGTTTCAGCACCTGCTCGTAGGACAGGCTGTCGAGCAGCGCGCCGGCCCGGTCCAGGCGGGCCCGCCGATTCTCCACAAGACGCTGCCAAGCCGCGTCCAGGCGAGTCGCCGGGCCTTCCAGCGCGTGCCGCTTCTCGGCGATCTGTTCGCGTGGGCTCCTGAGGCGCGCCGCCAGCCGCGCCACCTCGGTCTGGCGGCGCTGCAGGAAATTGGGCAAGGCGTTGGCGAGGCGTTCCCCGCGATCGTCGACGCCGCGCATCAGGTCCTCGATGCGGCGCCGCAAATCAGGCAGGCCGCGGCCCAGACCTTCGATTTGAACGCGCCGCTCGTCCACCAGGCGGGTCAATGAGGCAACCAGCCGCCGGCCGCGATCCATCACCTGCAGCACCAGCTCGCGGCGCACCGGGACGGCGATCTCGGCGGCGCCGGTGGGCGTCGGCGCCCGCATGTCGGCGGCATAGTCGATCAGAGTGGTATCGGTCTCATGGCCGACCGCCGAAATCAGCGGAATGTCCGAAGCCGCCGCCGCACGCACCACCACCTCTTCGTTGAAGGCCCACAGGTCCTCCAGCGAGCCGCCACCGCGGGCGATGATCAGCAGGTCGGGGCGCGGCACCGCACCGCCGCGAGCGATCCGGTTAAAGCCGTCGATGGCGGCCGCCACCTGCTCGGCGGCGCCTTCGCCCTGCACCGCCACCGGCCATAGCAGAACATGGCGCGGAAAACGATCGGCCAGCCGGTGCAGGATGTCGCGGATCACCGCGCCGGTCGGCGAAGTGACCACGCCGATCACCTCGGGCAGGAACGGCAGCTTCTTCTTCCGCCCCGCATCGAACAGTCCTTCGGCGGCCAGCCGGCGCTTGCGGTCCTCCAACAGCTTGAGCAGCGCCCCCTGCCCGGCCAGTTCCATCCGTTCCACCACCATCTGGTATTTGGAACGGCCGGGATAGGTGGTCAGCCGGCCGGTCGCCACCACTTCCAGGCCGTCCTCGGGCGCCACCATGAGGCGCCCGGCCGAGCCGCGCCAGCACACCGCGTCCAGCACCGCCTCGGCGTCCTTCAGGCAGAAATAGAGATGGCCCGAGGAATGGCGTTTGAATCCGGAAATCTCGCCGCGCACCCGCACATTGTCGTAGGTCTGTTCGACGGTGCGCTTCAGCGCCTGCGAAATCTCGCTGACGGTGTATTCCGGCAGATTGTGGGAGGCGGGAGCTTCGGTGATCGCGGGCATGGGGGGAGAATAGGTGGCCGAGGCCGTTACGACAAGCCGTCGGCCGTCAGGTGCAGCCGATCGGCGGCCCTGAGGAGACGCTTGTCGCGCGTCCACAAGGTGGCCTCATCCGTCAGCCGGGTAGCAGCGAGAAGATGCGCATCGACATGGCCGATACCGAGACCGAACAAGGCGTTCCGTTCGACGAAATGGAGCAGTTCCCCCTCCGTGGCAACGCTGGCCTGTGGCAGATCACGCAAGCTGCCAAGGACGAGGTCGCGTTGGCGCAGATTGCCCAGGGCGAGTTCACTGATCACGAACGGATGAACGAGAACCTGCCCGGAATCCAGCAGCGCCGCCAGGGTCGCATCCCCGGCACGCAGATGGTCGATCCACACCGATGTATCGACCAGGATCACCCTTGGCCCGACCGACGCCGCGGTGGTGTCGCCAGATCGGGTTCGCTGCCGCCCAGGCGGGCCAGCCGCCGTGCGCTTTCGCGCTCTATCAGCGCCTTGAGCGCCTCGCGAACCAGGGCTGATTTCTCCTGCAAGCCGGTAAATGCCTGAGCCTTGGCCAACAATTCATCGTCCAGCGCTAAGGTCGTGCGCATCTCCACCTCCTTCATAGGCACGAATTTATCATCGTATGATGCCAATCTCAACGCTCCAGCAATGCTTGGCGCCTTGCCGTTTTGTGGTACAAGACGCCGCCAACGCAAATCTGTCGGGAGGGACGGCGATGAAGATCCTGGTGGTCGGTTCGGGCGGACGCGAGCATGCCCTGTGCTGGGCGATCCGCCGTTCTCCGCTGTGCCGCGAACTGTTGTGCGCCCCCGGCAATGCCGGCATCGCCGACCTGGCCACCCTGGTGCCCATCGCCGCCGAAGAGGTGGACGCCCTGGTCGACTACGCCAAGGCCCAGGCGGTGGACTTCGTCGTCATCGGGCCCGAGGCGCCGCTGGTGCTGGGTTTGGCCGACAAGCTGGCGGCCGCCGGCATCAAGGCCTTCGGCCCCAGCGCCGCGGCCGCCGAGCTCGAAGGCTCGAAGGGCTTCATGAAGGACATCCTGGCCAAATACGGTGTGCCGACCGCCGCCTACGGCCGCTTCACCGACGCCGAGGCGGCCAAAGCCTTCATCCGCGCCAAGGGGGCCCCCATCGTGGTCAAGACCGACGGCCTGGCCGCCGGCAAGGGCGTGGTGGTGGCCATGACCGTCGACGAGGCCCTGGCCGCCGTCGACATGATGATGGGCGACAAGGTGTTCGGCGCCGCCGGCGACGAGCTGGTGGTCGAGGAGTTCCTGGCCGGAGAAGAGGCCAGCTTTTTCGCCATCGTCGACGGCGAAACGGCCCTGCCACTGGCTGCCGCGCAGGATCACAAACGGGTCGGCGACGGCGATACGGGGCCCAATACGGGCGGCATGGGCGCCTATTCACCGGCTCCGGTGGTGACGGCGGAGATCGCCGCCAAGGTGATGGAACACTGCATCCTGCCCACCGTGCGCGGCATGGCGGCGGAGGGCCGGCCGTACAAGGGCGTCCTGTTCGCCGGGCTGATGATCGAGGACGGCGAGCCGAAGCTGCTGGAATACAATGTCCGCTTCGGCGACCCGGAATGCCAGGTGCTGATGGCGCGGCTCGACACGGACATCGTCGAGCTGATGCTGGCCGCCTGCGACGGCCGGCTGTCCGGCCGCACGGTATCGTGGAAACCCGATCCGGCCCTGGTGGT
Source organism: Pseudomonadota bacterium (assembly GCA_021781575.1). Classification (GTDB taxonomy): domain Bacteria; phylum Pseudomonadota; class Alphaproteobacteria; order Rhodospirillales; family Magnetospirillaceae; genus DUZF01. Next base: position 66,400 of record JAJXWP010000006.1, on the reverse strand, counting down.
GGTGATGGCCGCCCGGGGCTACCCCGGCAGCTATGCCAAGGGCACGGTCATCGACGGCCTGGACCAGGCGGGAGCGGTGCCTGGAGTTACCGTGCTGCACGCTGGCACCCGCCGCGATGCCGAGGGCCGCGTGGTGGCCAACGGCGGGCGGGTGCTGGGTGTCACGGCGGTCGGCGCCACCGTCGCCGAGGCGCAGGCCCGCGCCTATCAGGCGGTCGACCGCATCCGCTGGCCGGAAGGTTTCTGCCGCCGAGATATCGGCTGGCGGGCGTTGGGTTAACGCTTGTCCCGAAAGAACGCCTTCAACAGCTGTCCCCCCATCTGCTCCTCCAGTCCGCCGACCACTTCCGGCCGGTGGTTGCAGGTCGGATGGTCGAACACCCGGGGGCCGTGGTCAACGCCGCCGCCTTTCGGATCATAGGCGCTGAAATGGAGGCGGCGGATGCGGGCCAGCGAAATGGCCGCGGCGCACATCGGGCAGGGCTCCAAGGTGACCCACAGGTCGCAGCCGACCAGGCGCGGCTCGCCGACCGCCGCTGCGGCCGCGCGCAGGGCGAGGATCTCGGCGTGGGCGGTGGGATCGGCCAGTTCCTCGACGCGATTTCCGGCCTGCGCCAGCACCACCTGGTTGCGCACCACCACCGCGCCGACCGGCACTTCGCCGCGCGAAGCCGCCGCATCGGCCTCAGCGAAGGCCAGGGCGAGAAAAGGATTCATCGGTTCAAGGACCAAGGATGACATCAACCAGGCGCAGCGATTCCTTGGTCTGGTCAACCTCGGCCGGCCGCAGTTCGGCGGCGATGACGGTCGGCGAAACGCCTTTGGCGATCAGGTTGTCGCGCACCCATAGGATCCTTCGGATGGCCAGCTTCTTCGAATAACCCGCCTCCTTCGGATCGACGAAGGCCAGAATGCAGACCGGTCGCTGCTCCTTGCGCAAGGATTCGGCCAAGCCGTCGAGTTGCGCCTTGTCGTCGTCCGCTTTCCTGCCGGGCGCGAAGAAGACGAGGGTATTTTCCGGCGTCGATGCGGGGCAATGGCGTTGTCCCCCGGATGACCCGGCAGCCATGACCGGCGGCACAACGACCGGCAAAAGAAACAGGGCGAGGAACGGGGCTCGTCGGATGAAATGCCTCATATTCCCATTCCAGATATGCATTGCCGGTCAAGATATTGTCGGCGTCATTTGGTTAACAAGTACTGACCGAGGCCTTTTTCGCTGGTTTCTGCCTCGGCTTGCGCACTAAAGTGCCGCGATGATCCCTCCCCTGATCGGCATTACCTTGGACAGCGAGGAGCCGGGCGGCTATTCGACACTGCCCTGGTATGCGCTGCGCCGCAACTACTGCGACGCCGTGGCGGCGGCAGGCGGACTGCCGCTGCCGCTGCCCCACCATCCCGAGCTGGCGGAGGCCTATCTCGGCCGCCTGGACGGCTTGGTCGTCACCGGCGGCGCCTTCGACGTCGACCCCGCGCTGTTCGGCGCTCCGATCCGCCACGAAACGGTGACGCTGAAGACCCGGCGAACGGACTTCGAACTGGCCATGGTCAAAGGCGCCCTCGACCGCGACATGCCGCTTCTCGGCATCTGCGGCGGCGAGCAGTTGCTGGCGGTGGCCCTGGGCGGCACGCTGATCCAGCACATTCCCGACGAGATCCGATCGCCGCTGGCCCACGAACAGCCGAACCCGCGCAGCGAGCCCGGCCATGCCGTCGACGTCGTCGCCGGGACGCTGCTGCGCCGGATCGCCGGGACGGCATCGGTGGCGGTGAACAGTGCCCACCATCAGGCGGTGAAGACGGTACCGGCTGGCGTCGTGATCAACGCCACGGCGGCCGATGGCGTCATCGAGGGGATCGAAGTTCCGTCCCGCCGCTTCTGCCTGGGCTTGCAATGGCACCCCGAATATGCCATCGACCCCGCTGATACCGCTATCTTCCACGCTTTCATCGAGGCTTGCCGCCGATGACCGATCAGACCGCCGGCGATTCCACCAAGGGCGAGCGAATCGCCAAGCGCCTGGCACGCGCCGGCTTGTGTTCGCGCCGTGAAGCCGAACGCTGGATTGCCGAGGGCCGGGTGGCGGTGGACGGCACCGTCCTGGCGACCCCGGCGGTGACCGTTACCGACACCAGCCACATCACCGTAGACGGCAAGCCGCTGCCCGAGGCGGAACGCACCCGCCTGTGGCGCTACCACAAGCCGCCGGGACTGGTGACCAGCCACAAGGATCCCCAGGGCCGCCCGACCGTGTTCGAGCGCCTGCCGGACGACATGCCGCGGGTCATATCGGTGGGGCGCCTCGACCTCAACTCGGAAGGGCTGCTGCTGCTGACCAACGACGGCGAGCTGGCGCGCCACATGGAGCTGCCCGCCACCGCCTGGGTCCGCCGCTACCGGGTACGCATTCACGGCACCCCCGATCCGGCCCAGTTGTCCGGCCTGGAGCGGGGGCTGACGGTCGACGGCGTGGCCTATGGCCCGATCAAGGCGGTGCTCGACCGCCAGCAGGGATCCAACGCCTGGCTGACGGTCAGCCTGAAGGAAGGCAAGAACCGGGAGATCCGCAGGGTGATGGAGCATCTGGGCTGGACGGTCAGCCGGCTGATCCGCATCGCCTACGGCCCGTTCCAGCTGGGCCTGCTGGAGCCGGGGCAGGCCGAGGAAGTGCCGGCCCGGGTTCTTGCCGAACAGCTGGGCGGCAAGCGGCAAGGCAAAGGAAAACCCGATGCGCATCGTCGCCGGCCGTCATAGGGGCCGGGTGTTGCAGGCCCCCTCCGGGCCGCAGACCCGCCCCACCGCCGACCGCGTCCGCGAAGCCCTGTTCAACATCATCGCCCATGGGGCGCCCAGCCTGGCGGGCGAGCGGGTCCTCGACGCCTTCGCCGGTTCGGGCGCCCTGGGTTTCGAGGCGCTGTCGCGCGGCGCCGGCCATGTCACCTTCATGGAATCCGACGGCGCGGCCCTGGCCGTCATCTTCGCCAATGCCAAAAAACTGGGGGTGCTCGACCAGGTGACGGTGCAGCGCCTGGACGCCACCAAGCCGCCCAAGGCACCGACGCCCTGCCGGTTGGTGCTGATGGACCCGCCCTACAAGAGCGGCCTGGCCCGACCGGCGCTGGCCGCCCTGCAGGCGCAAGGCTGGCTGGCCGCCGACGCGCTGGTGGTGGTCGAAGTGGCCGCCGGCGAGCCCTTCGCCTCGCCCGTCGCCGGCCTGGCGATCGCCGACGAGCGGACTTACGGCGCGGCGCGGCTGGTGTTCTTGCGAGCCCTCGGCGGCGCCTGATCACTTTCCACCACCCCCACTCGGCCGAAATGTCGAATGGGCGAGGAGGAAACGGATGAATGCGGATGCCGCTACGCGGCCAACGGATGAACACAGATTCGGAATATCGCCGCCGAAGGCGGCAGGCCCCCCTTTATCCGTCTCCGTCCGTTGATATCCGTGTCTATCCGTGTTGCCTAAAGCGGCAATACTCAGAGAACTTTCATCGGTCGAAAAGGAGTGAGCGCCTTAACCCCAACAGGGCAAAAGGAAAGGCGGTCACTTCCCAAGGCGATCGCTCTGAAGGCGTTCGCCCTGGTCTATTGATTGGTCCTCAGTCGCCGGCATGGCGCATCCGCGCCATTTGGCTATCCTCGGCTCGCGCTCTTCGATGCTCGGCTCGCGCATCGCTCAACGCGCCAGCGCGGAAAATAGTCGCTTGCACGCGCAGCCGTAGCGCGTTCAAGATCACCCTGGATCACTTCCCCGGCGGCACGTCGGAACCGGGAACCAGGCTGTTCATGTAGGCGATGACGTCGTCGATCTGCTTGTTGGACAGCTCGATGGGCGGCATGCCGCCATGGGGATGGGCGAGGAAGGCGCGAATCTGTTCCGGCGTGCGCTGAACAGCGATTTGGGCGAAGGTCGGCGCCACGTCGGGCCCCCGGGCATGCCGCACCAGATGGCAGGTATCGCACCATTTGTTGGCGATTTTCGCGCCGTCCACGGCACGCGCGGCATAGGATCCGGCGGCCAGACGCTCTGTCGGCAGTCGTGACGTTTTCGCCACCGGCAAGGCCAAGGCGGCAATGAGCAGGGGTAGTGCCAACCGCATGAAGGAATCGTACTGCCCGGCGGACGGGCAGGCAAGGTCCCCGCCGGGCTACCTCCGGCCGAACAGCCTCTCGATATCGGCCAGCTTCAGTTCGACATAGGTGGGACGACCATGGTTGCACTGGCCGGAGTGGGGCGTCGCCTCCATCTGGCGCAGCAGGGCGTTCATCTCGGCGGCGTTGAGCGCCCGCCCGGCCCGCACGCTGCCGTGGCAAGCGATGGTGCCGCAGACATGGGCGAGCCGTTCCTCCAGGGCGGTGGCCTCGCCCCACTCGGCCAGTTGGTCGGCAAGATCCCGCACCAGGCCTTGCACGTCGCCGTCGCCCAGCAGAGCCGGCACCTCGCGCACCGCCACCGCTCCCGGGCCGAAAGACTCGATGGCGAGGCCGAATTCCGCCAGGGCGCCGGCCTTGGCCAACAGACGGGCGCAGGCGGCCTCCTCCATCTCCACCACTTCCGGAATGAGCAGCCCCTGGCGAGCGATTCCGCCGGCCGCCAAGGCATCCTTCATGCGTTCGTAGACCAGGCGCTCGTGGGCGGCGTGCTGGTCGACGATGACCAGGCCGTCGGCGGTCTGGGCGATGATGTAGGTGTCATGCACCTGCCCCCGCGCCACTCCCAACGGATAGGCGGCAAGCGAGGCATCGACGGGAGCCGGCGCCTCGGCCGGCGGCAGCGGGCGCCCCTGCGGCCCCTCCTCGGCCAGGCCGAGTGGCGCCTGGGCGGCGGCACCCATCTCGAAGCCGCCCGGGTTGGGTCGCGGAACCGGGCGCCAGGCGGCGGAAAAGCCGCCGGCCTGGGGTTGCGGGGCGACCACCGGCCGGGCGAGCCCCAGCGCGCCGATGCCACCACTCGGCGCGGCGGCACGGTGGCCGGCCGCTGCCAGAGCATGCTTCAGCCCACCGACGATCAGGCCGCGCACCAGGCCCGGTTCGCGGAACCGCACTTCGGCCTTGGCCGGATGCACGTTGACGTCCACCTCGTCAGACGGCAGATCGAGAAACAGCGCCACCACCGCATGGCGGTCATGGGCCAGCACGTCCTGATAGGCGCCGCGCACCGCGCCGCCGAGCAGGCGATCACGCACTGGCCGGCCGTTGACGAACAGGTACTGGGCCGCCGCCGTCGCCTTGTTGAAGGTGGGCAGGCCGACCAGTCCGGACAGCCGCAGCCCTTCGCGCTCGGCCTCCACCGACAGCGCGGCGCGGGCGAAGTCCCGCCCCAGGATGGCCGCCAGGCGCTCCAGGCGGGCGGTTTCGTCGTCGCCGCCGGAGGCCGGCAGCTTGAGCACCGGGCGAGCTTCGTCGGAAAGGCCGAAGGCAATCCGCGGATGGGCCATGGCCAGCCGCTCCAGCACGTCGCGGGCATGCATCAACTCGGTGCGGGGATTCTTCAGGAACTTCAGGCGGGCCGGGGTGGCGAAGAACAGATCGCGCACCTCGATCCGCGTACCGAAGGGGTGGGCGGCCGGCTCGGGCCGGCCTTTGGCTCCACCCTCGACCAGCAGGGTCCAGGCCGAGTCGGCACCGCGCGGCCGGCTGGTAAGGCGCAGCCGGGCAACCGAACCGATGGACGGCAGGGCCTCGCCGCGGAATCCCATATGGCGGATATGCTGCAGGTCGTCGTCCGGCAGTTTCGAGGTGGCGTGCCGCTCCACTGCCAGGGCCAGTTCGTCCGACGTCATGCCGATCCCGTCGTCGGTCACGGCGATCAGCGCCTGGCCGCCCTCGGCGAGCACCACCTCGATGCGTCCGGCACCGGCATCGATGGCATTCTCCACCAGTTCCTTGACCGCCGAGGCCGGCCGCTCGACCACCTCGCCGGCGGCGATCTGGTTGACGAGATTGGGGGGCAGCAGGCGAATGGTCATGGCGGTAACGATAGCCTTACCTTCCAGCCGCAGGCAAATACTGCAATCGGCGGCGGCCAGACGAGGCCCCGCTACTGGCGTGACGCGTAATATCCGATGTTGTTGGTCACGTAGATGGGATTGGCCACTGCCGCCTGGGCGCAGGAGATGTCGTCGATGTCCCGCCGCCCCGTCCACATGCGAACCTTCAGAACCGCGTCGTCTACCGGATCCCAGCCCGGGAAGTCCAGCTTGACACCGCCAATCACCGCCGCCCGCAGCCTGGCGGCCTCGGCCTTGTCCATATGGCCGCAACGCGCCTCATGGTAAAGGTATGTACTCATATCGGTCAGATGCAGGATGGCATCGGCGATCGAACGCGGATGGTAGACGCCCTGCCCCCGCACCCGCGCTTCGGCGGCTTCTCCGGACACGTCGAAATCGCGGGTCGACGCGATCGACACACCCGCCGCCAGCGCCAGCAGAACAAGCAACACCAACCGCCGGGCCCTGGCGCGCATCGTCGCATCCCCACCTGTGCGTTCACCGGGCAAGAAAATATACGCTGGTGATCAACCCATCAACAGCGCCGTTACCGGCGGAGGCATCTATAATGATCGATTAAACCAATGGTCGAACTGTCATGCCCGGCAACCGGCCCCTCGGCCGACAGTTGCGGCAGGATGGATTGCGCCAGTTGCTTGCCCAACTCGACACCCCATTGGTCGAAGCTGTTGACCTGCCAGATCACGCCTTGGACGAAGATCTTATGCTCGTAAAGGGCGATCAGCCGCCCCAGAGTGCGCGGATCGAGACGGGTATAGAGGATGGAATTGGTCGGCCGGTTTCCCTCGAACACCCGGTGCGGGATCGCCGCTTCCAGCGCCGCTCCGCGCATCCCCTGCGCCGACAGGCCGGCCCGCACCTCGTCGGCGGTCCTGCCCCGCATCAGGGCCTCGGTCTGGGCGAAGAAGTTGGACAGGAGCAGGGCATGGTGATCGCCCACCGGGTTCTGACTGCAGGCGGCGGCGATGAAATCGGCCGGGACCAGGCGCGTACCCTGGTGGATCAGTTGATAGAACGCATGCTGTCCGTTGGTGCCCGCTTCGCCGAACAGGATCGGGCCGGTGGCGTAGCCGACCGGCCGGCCATCACGGGTCACGCTCTTGCCGTTGCTTTCCATGTCGGCTTGCTGGAGATAGGCGGGGAACCGGTGCAGGTATTGGTCGTAAGGCAGCACCGCATGGGCGGCGGCGCCGAAGAAGTCGATGTACCAGATGCCGAGCAGAGCCAGAATCACCGGCATGTTGGCGGCCAGTGGCGCGGTGCGGAAATGCTCGTCCATGTCGAAGGCGCCGGCCAGCAATTCCTCGAACCGCTCGAAACCGATGGCGATGGCGATGGACAGGCCGATGGCCGACCACAGGGAGTAGCGGCCGCCGACCCAGTCCCAGAAGGCGAACATGTTGGCCGGATCGATCCCGAAGGCAATCACTGCCGGTGCGTTGGTGGATAAGGCGACGAAATGGCGGGCCACAGCGTCTTCGCCCAGCGCGGCAACCGTCCAGGCCCGGGCGCTATGAGCATTGGCCAAGGTTTCTTGCGTGGTGAACGTCTTCGACGCGACGATGAACAATGTTCGGTCAGGCTGGCAGCGCCCCAGAACCTGGTGGATGTGACTACCGTCCACGTTGGAGACGAAATGGCTGCGGAGCCCCGGCTTGCGATATGGCGTCAACGCCTCGGTGACCATCAGGGGACCAAGGTCGGAACCGCCGATGCCAATGTTCACCACATCGGCGATGGGTTGGCCGGTGGCGCCGCGCCAGCGTCCACTGCGCACCTCATCGGCGAATATCCGCATCTGCGCCAGGACCCGCCCGACCTCCGGCATGACGTCGCGGCCGTCGACGCCGATCGGCCGGCCGGAGCGGTTGCGCAGGGCCACATGCAGCACCGCCCGATCCTCCGTGCCGTTGATGCGCTCGCCGGCGAACATGCGCTCGCGCCACCGTTCGAGCTCGGACTGGCGCGCCAAGTCGACCAGCAACTCCAGGGTTCGGGCGGTGATGCGATTTTTCGAGAAGTCCAGCAGGAAGTCGCCGAGACGAAGCGAAAATCGCGAGAAGCGCTGGGGATCCTCGGCGAACAGCCGGCGCATATGCAGTTCGCGCAACTTGCCGAAATGGGCCGAAAGGGCCGCCCAGGCCGGGAGCTCTGTGAGAGTGGTCATCGGTGCTCGCTGGCGGAATCGGTTCGCGCTCCACCTTAGCAGAGCATAGGCGGAATGCCAGATGCCAGAGAGCGGGGCGGGAAGACGAATCCGATCGTCCATGAGGAATGCGGTCATAGTCTTGCCGCATTCCTGCCCCACGGTCGCGCGTCAGGCGAGAACCCGACTTGCCGAGTCACGACGATTCAATAGTTGGCGGGCTGCCTGAGCCAGGCGCTTGGGAACCAGGCGCCTGCGGCGGACCGCTGGCAGGAGGTCATATGGATGCGTCCATCGTGAGGTCCCCGCCGAGCCTGCGCACCGAAGGCGTTTTGCTCGAGCGCGACCGGCGGGTGTTCGCCCGCCTGCCCGACCTCGAACTGACGCCGGGGCGGATCATCGCGCTGACCGGCCGGTCGGGCACGGGCAAGACCACCGCCCTGCTGGCGCTGGCGGGGATCCGAGCCCCCGGCGAAGGACGCATCCTGATCGGCGAAACCGACCTGTGGTCGCTGTCGGCGGCGCGGCGCGACCGCCTGCGCGGCCAACGCATCGGGCTGGTGTTCCAATCCTTCCACCTGATCGACGCGGTCAGCGTCGAGGACAATCTTCGCCTCGGCGCCGCCTGCGCGGGGCTGAAGGCCGATCCGGCCCGCCTGCAAACGCTGCTGGAAACCCTGGACATCGCCGCAATTCGCCATCGACGGGCCGACCGGCTCAGCCAGGGACAGGCCCAGCGGGTGGCGGTGGCGAGGGCGCTGATCAACCGCCCCGCCTTGGTCCTGGCCGACGAGCCGACATCGGCGCTCGATGACGACAACGCCCGGGCGCTGCTCGACCTGCTCGGCCGCGCCGTCCGCGATGGCGGAGCGGCATTGCTGATCGCCACCCACGACCGCCGGGCGCTGGACGCGGTGGACGCGTCGGTGGCGATGGAGGTGGCGGCATGACGAGCCTTGCCCTGGCCTGGGCCTTCCTGCGCCGCCGCTGGGGACAAGCCCTGTTGTCCGTCGTGGTCGGCGCCTTGGGCGTCGCCGCAGTGGAAACCGTCGCCATCGCCGAACGGGAACTGCCGAAAGCCGCCGAGCGGGCGTTCGGCGGCGTCGACATGGTAATCGGCCCGAAGGGATCGGCGCTCGATCTGGTGCTGTGCTGCGTGCTCCATGCCTCCGACCCGCGCGGCCTGATACCGCTGAAGGAAGGGATGGATCAGGCCCGCAACCCGATGGTGGCCGCGGCGGCGCCCATCGCCCTGGGCGATTCGGTACGCGGCCGGCGCATCGTCGGCACCACCGCGGACATCCTGGCCGTCTACCATGCCCACATGGCGCAAGGCGCAATCTGGACCAAACCGCTGCAGGCGGTGCTCGGCAGCGACGCGGCGCGGGCGCTGGGGCTGAAGCCCGGCGACAGCTTCGTCGGTACCCACGGCCTGGCACCGGGCGGCGAGGAGCACTCGAAATTTCCGTACACGGTGACCGGGATCCTGGCACCGACGGGTTCGGCGCTGGACCGCCTGGTGCTGACCGACATCGAAAGCGTCTACCTCATCCACCGCGACCCGGACGATGCGGCGGAAACCAAGGCCGGCCGCGGCGGTCCGACCGGCTTCGGCCCGCCCGCCGCCACCGCCATCCTGACCTCGTTCCGCAGCCCGGTGGCCATGGCCTCCCTGCCCCGAATCATCGACGCGACCGAGCGGTTCTCGGCCGCCAGCCCGGAACTGGAGACCGCGAGACTGGCGCGTGCCGGCCGACCGGTCATCATGGCGGTGATGGGCATCGGGCTGCTGTTCGCCGGCATCGCCGCGGCAACCGCGGCAACCGCTCTTGCCGCCGCGATGAGCGGGCGGGCGAGGGATCTCGCCCTGCTGCGCGCACTGGGCGCCCATCCCTGGGAAATCGCCGGCATCGCCGCGGTCGAAGCCTGCCTGCTGGCCGCCGGGGCTCTTGCTCTGGGTCTTGCCGCGGTTGCCGCACTGGGCCCCTGGGCGGCGACCATGCTGGCCGAGCGCGACGGCCTGCTTGTCACCGTCGCGCCGTCCGTCCAGGATATGACCCTGCTGGCCGGAGGAGCCGCGGCCGCCGCCCTGGCCGCCGCGGCCGCGCCCGCCCTGCGCGCCGCCCGCGCCTCGATCGAAACGGTGTTGAAAGCATGACAATCCGCCGCCTGCTTCCCCTTCTGCTGGTGCCGGCGTTGCTCCTCGTCGAAGGGTTCGACGTGGTCAAGTCGAGCAAGGACCTGCCGCCCCCGATGCAGCCGCCGGGAGAGCGCGCCGCCCAGGACAAGCTGCCCCAGTCGAAAAGCCCGCTGTGGCAACGGCTGGCCCGCTGCGACATCCATTACGACGGCAAGACGGGGCTCTACAGCGTCTCCATCGCCCCCGAAGTGAAGGCGATGAACGGCAGCGACGTCACCATCGGCGGCTTCGTCCTGCCTTTGGACGGCCAGGACAACACCCGGCACTTCCTGCTGACCAAGCGCACCCCCGTCTGCATGTTCTGCCCGCCGGGCGCCCCCAACGAAGTGATCGAGGTGAAGGCCAATCACGCGGTGCCCTGGACCGACGCCATGATCAAGGTGCATGGCCGTTTCACCCTGGTGAACAACGGCGAGAAGGCCATCTTCTTCGCCCTGAATGGCGCCGACAAACTGCCTTGAGTTAAACCGTCAGCAGCCGGTCAGCAGGCGGCGAATGCGCTCCAGCGTCAGCGCGCCGCGCCAGCTGCGGCAGGCGCCGCCTTGCCGGCTGCGGACGACCGAATAAGGCAGGATGCCGTCGCCATCGCCGGCCGCCCTGAGGACGGCGCGGGGAGCCCCTCCACCCGGCACGGCGACGGCCTGCGCCGCCAGCTGCGGCGACACCGCGGCCAGCTGGCGGCGGGCCTTGGCTTCCTCGGTCAGCAGCATGACGGTGACGGAGAGGCCGTCGCGCACGGCCTCGGCCAGCACCGGCAGTTCCAGCCGGCAGGGCAGGCAGGTGGGGGCGTAGTAGACGTCAAGAACGGGAACGGGCGGAATCACCACGGCGGCGGCCCTCCTCAAGCCGAGGCCAGTGTATCTCCGGCCATGGCGACGATGCTACCCCGCATCCCAGGCATGCAGGTCCAAGGGTGACAGGTTGGACAGGAACTGCCGGGTGCAGGCCTCCCACGAGAACACCAGGGCATGGGCCCGGCACAGCTCCGCGGGAATATCCAGTGCCGCTTTCGCCGCGACGGCAAGGTCGTCGGCGAGCACCCCGGCCGGAGAAGCGCCCACCACGTCGAGTGGCCCCGGCACCGGATAGGCGGCCACCGGCACGCCCGAGGCCAAGGCTTCCAACAGCACCAGCCCGAAGGTGTCGGTGCGGCTGGGAAAGACGAACACCGAGGCGGCCGAATAATGGGCGGCCAGTTCCTCGCCCTGCTTGGCCCCGGTGAACAGGACCCTGGGGAATCTGCGGCGCAGATCGTCCAGCTGCGGGCCGTCGCCGACCACCACTTTGGCGCCCGGCAGATCGGCCGCCAGGAATGCCTGGATGTTCTTCTCCACGGCGACCCGTCCGACATAGAGGAAGATCGGCCTGGGGACGTCCTTCAGATGGGGCGCCAGGGCGACGATCTCGGCCTGGCTGCGCGGCCGGAACAGCTCCGTGTCGACGCCGCGCGACCACCGGCGGATGCGGTGAAAACCCCAGCGTTCCAGCTCCTCCTGGATGGTCTGGGTGGCCACCATGATGGTCGCGGCCGGCTTGTGGAAGCGGCGCATCACCCGGTAGCTGAGCGGCAGCGGCACGCGGAAGCGGGCGCGGATATACTCGGGGAACTTGGTGTGATAAGCGGTGGTGAACGGCAGCCGGCGCTTCAGGCAATAGCGGCGCGCCGCCCAGCCGAGGGGACCCTCGGTGGCGATGTGGATGGCGCAGGGCTGGTTGGCCTCGATGGTCCGGGCCAGCCGGCGGCCGGGCTTGAGGGCCAGGCGGATTTCGGGATAGGTGGGACAAGGCAGGCTGCGGAACTGGTCGGGGGTGACGAAGACGGCTTCGTGGCCCAGCCGGGACAGCTCGTCCTTCAGCGTCCCCAGCGTACGGACGACCCCATTGACTTGAGGATACCACGCATCGGTGACGACGAGTATTCGCATGGGGATTCACGTGTCTCCCGGGGTTGAGGGGCGGCCGTCGGCCGGCCGTCGAACAGCGATAGCTGGCGGCTTTCCGCCCAGCGGAGGATCTCCAGCCTGCCATCCGCGTGTTCGACCAGGGCGGTGCAGCTTTCCACCCAATCGCCGTCGTTGCAGTAGGTGATGTCGCCGAAGCTGCGCAGCTCGGCATGATGGATGTGGCCGCAAACGATGCCGTCGACGCCGCGGTGGCGAGCCACCTCGGCCATCGCCTGCTCGAAATTGGCCATGAACTGAACGGCGTTCTTGACCTTGTGCTTGAGGTAGGCGGAGATCGACCAGTAGCTGAAACCCAGCTTGCGGCCGATCCAGTTCACCCAGTGGTTGACCACCAGAGCCGCGGTGTAGGCATGGTCGCCCAGATGCGCCAGCCATTTGGCGTATTTGACCACGCCGTCGAACTGGTCGCCGTGCAGCACCAGGAAGCTCCGCCCGTCCGCCAAAAGGTGGATGACCTCGTCCTGCACCTCGATCTCGCCGAAATTGAAGTGGATGTACTGGCGGGCAAATTCGTCGTGATTGCCCGGAATGAACGTTACCCTGGTGCCCTTGCGAGCCTTGCGCAGCAGTTTCTGCACGACGTCGTTGTGGGCTTGCGGCCAGTACCACGAGCGGCGCAGACGCCAACCGTCGACAATGTCGCCCACCAGGTAGAGATATTCGGATTCGGTGTTCTTCAGGAAGTCGAGTAGAAATTCCGCCTTACAGCCCCTGGTACCGAGGTGAACGTCGGAAATCCAGATGGCGCGGTAGGTCTGCACGCCGGTCAAGGTCGTCATGCGGGTCGAAACCCCCTAGCGATTAAAATCTGACGGACGGCCCCCACACCATCCATCAAATTCTCACCACGATTCAATAAGTTGGTGAGCCTTGGTTTTTGACCCTCGCCGGGCGGGCGCATCCGCGCCCTTGGCCGCCGCCTCAACGGCGGCTGGTTGGCGGATTTCCTTGTTCCAGCGCCCATTGCGGGCGCGGCCGTGCCGCCCGCTTGCGGGCAAACGACGCCCGCAGGGCGGCCCGGAACATCGCGGAGGGTGGGCAAAGCCCACAACGGCGTGGATACGCCCGCCCGGCGAGGGTCTTTGATAGACCTGGTGCAGTGAACCTTTTGAATGAGTCACTGCACTAGGCCTGTTCCTGCACAGGAAATAATATAAATCGACAAAACTGTATATATTATTTGAGCGGCCAATATCGTTATTTAACAAATCAGCAAAAATATTGTAATGGAACATTCATGGGAATGATTGCCGGCAGGCGGGTATAGACCAAGACCCATGCATATGGGCTCGAACGACAACGTATCAGCGGACGGTGCCGGCGCCAGGCGCGTTGCCGTGCTTTACAATCCCGCGGCCGGCCAGTGGCGGCGCCGCCGCCTGGAGGCGACCATCAAGGCCCTGAAGGAGTTGGGCTGCAACGTCACCCTGCGGGAGACCACCCGCCCTGGCGATGCCGAGGCGATGGCCTCGCGGCTGTCCCTCGCGGACTGCGACGTGGTGGGGGCGGCGGGCGGCGACGGCACCATTAACGAGGTGGCCAACGGCCTGATGGCGGCTCGACGGCCGGCGCCGCCCCTGGCCATCATCCCGCTTGGCACGGCCAATGTGCTCGCCCAAGAAATCGGCCTTCGCGGCAAGCCGGATGACGTCGCCCGCACCATCGCTCGGGGATCACCGATAGCCATTCATCCGGGACAAGTGAACGGCCGCTATTTCCTGATGATGGTGGGTGCCGGATTCGACGCCCATGTGGTGGCTAACGTGGATCTGGCGCTGAAGCGCCGCGCGGGAAAGCTCGCCTACGTCGCCGGAACCCTGAGCCAGGCGCTTCGCTACGGCTTTCCTCCCTGCCGGGTCGTGATCGACGGACGGGAATTTCGCACCCGCTCGGCGGTGGTGTGCAACGGCCGACATTACGGCGGCCCCTTCATCGCGGCTCCCAAAGCCGACCTTGCGGCGCCCGGCTTCGAGATCTGCCTGTTCGAACGGGGCGGCTGGCTCCAGGTGATCCGTTACGGCTTCGCCCTGGTCACCGGCCGCCTGCCGACGCTGCCCGGCCTCTCCATCGAAAGCGGCCGATCGATCCGCATCGACGGCGAGGCCGGTCTCCCGGTCCAGGGCGACGGCGACATCGTCACCCGCTTACCGGTAGACATCGTCGTCAGCGAAAGGCAACTGGAGCTGATCGTCCCGTAACCCGATCAGGCGAAGCAGTGTCGCCGGACGGAAAAAGCTCAACTGCCGGCGATCGTCATGCCGTCGATGCGCAAGGTGGGCACATCGACGCCGTAACGGAAGACCAGATCGTTTGCCGGGGTCAACTGCAGGAACATCTCCTTGAGATTACCTGCCACGGTGACCTCGCTGACCGGAAAGGCGATTTCGCCACCTTCGATCCAGAAGCCCGCGGCGCCGCGCGAATAGTCGCCGGTCACGCCGTTGATCCCCATGCCGAACAACTCCGTCACGTAGAGCCCCTGGGGAATGTCCGAGATCATTTCCGCCACCGTCACCGGCCCCGGCTCCAGCCACAGATTGGTCGTCGCCGGCGAAGGCGGCGAGCTTGTGCCACGGGCGGCATGTCCGGTGGTCTCGAGCGACAGTTGCCGAGCCGAGCGCAAATCGAGGATCCAGGTGGTCAACACACCGTCCTCGACGATGGCGCGGCGGCGGTTCGCCACCCCTTCGCCGTCGCAGGGTTTGGACCGCAGGCCGCGGGGCCGATGCGGATCGTCTATCACCTGGATGCCGCGCGGCAGGATCTGCTTGCCCAGGCAGTCCTTGAGGAAACTGGTGCCCCGTGCAATGGCGGCGCCATTGATCGCCGACGACAGGTGGCCGAGGATACCGCGCGATACCCGTGGGTCGTAGACCACCGGAACACAGGCGGTCTTGACCTTGCGGGCGCCCAGTCGCCGCACCGCCCGGTGGCCGGCAGTATGGCCGATGTCTTCGGGCTGTCGCAAATCGGAGAAATAGACTGCCGAGGCGTAATCGTAGTCGCGCTCCATGCCACCCGCCGCATCGCCAGCCAGGACAGATGCGGAAATCTGACTGCTGCTCATCTGGTAGCTATGGGCGAAACCATTGGTCGCCGCCATGGCCACCAGCGAGCGCCCCCAGCCGGCCTCCGCGCCTTCCGAATTGGTCACGCCGGAGACCGCCCGGGCGGCGTCCTCGGCCCGCTGCGCCCAGTCCACCAGGGTGGCGGGAAGCGGCTCCGCGGGATCGCAGATGTCGAGCGCCGGCACCTCGTGGGCCAGTTGCCGCGGTTCGGCCAGGCCGCAAAATGGGTCCTCCGGCACGGTGCGGGCCATGGCCATCGCCCGCTCCACCAAATCATCGAGAGCGAGCTTGCTGCGGTCGGCCGAAGATACCATGGCTTGGCGCTTGCCGATCAGCACCCGCAAGCCCAAATCGGCCCCCTCCGAGCGCTCGACCCTCTCCGGCTTGCCCATGCGGCAGGCGACAGAAAGCGAGGCGGCATCGACCAATATGGCATCGGCCGCGTCGGCTCCTGCCCGTTTGGCCTTGGCGATGAGATCGGACAACAGATTGAGGGCATCCTCGGCAGCCATGTCACAGTCCTTCCCGACTCGTCATTTCCAGATCGGCCGCCCGGTGCCGGGCAAGCCATAGTCCGCCCATTTGCGTGTCACCGTGTCGACCATCGCCTCGTCCATGCGGATTTGGCGCCCCCATTCGCGGTGGGTCTCCGGCGGCAGCTTGTTGGTGGCGTCCATCCCCAGCTTACCGCCCAGACCGGACTCGGGCGAGGCAAAGTCCAGATAGTCAATGGGCGTGCGTTCCACCACCATGATGTCGCGCGCCGGATCCATCCGCGTCGAAATGGCCCACATCACATCCTTCCAATTACGGGCATCGATGTCGTCGTCAACGACAATAACGAACTTGGTGTAGACAAACTGGCGAAGGAAGGACCACACCCCCATCATGACGCGGCGCGCATGGCCGGGATAGGCCTTACGGATGGACACCACGGCGATGCGGTAGGAACATCCCTCGGGCGGCAGCCAGAAATCGACAATCTCGGGAAACTGCTGGACCAGCAGCGGGATGAATACCTCGTTGAGCGCCTCGCCGAGCACCGAAGGCTCGTCCGGCGGCCGACCGGTGAACGTGGAAAGATAGATCGGATTGCGGCGCATGGTAATGGCCGAGATGGTGAACACCGGGAACCGTTCTACCGAGTTGTAGTAGCCGGTATGGTCGCCATATGGCCCCTCCTCGCCGAACTGGTCGAGGGAGACGTGGCCTTCAAGGATGATTTCGGCCTGCGCCGGCACCTTGAGTGGTACCGTGCGGCATTCGACCAGGTCAACCTTGCGACCGCGCAGCAGCCCGGCGAACTGGTACTCGGACAAGGTGTCGGGCACCGGCGTCACCGCCGCCACTATGGTCCCGGGATCCGCCCCGATGACCACCGCCGCCGGTAGCGGTTCGGCCTTCTCCCGGGCCCAGCGCTGGTAATGCTGGGCCCCGCCGCGGTGGCGCAGCCAGCGCATCAGCGTGGTGTTCCGCCCGGTCACCTGCATCCGGTAGATACCCAGGTTGAAAGTGTCGCGCCGGTCGGCTTCCGGTCCCTTGGGGCGCGGCCCCTGAGTGACCACCAGCGGCCAGGTGATGAGCGGTGCCGGTTCGCCCGGCCAGCAGGTCTGGATGGGAAGCCGCGACAGGTCGACCTCGTCGCCGGTCAGCACCACCTCCTGACAGGGGGCCGAGCCTACGGTCTTCGGCCGCATCGCCATCACCGTCTTCAATAGCGGCAGCATGTCCAGGGCTTCGCGCCAGCCACCGGGCGGCTCGGGCTGCTTGAGAAAGGCCAGGGCCTCGCCCACTTCGCGCAATTGGCGGGGCTCGCGGTCCATGCCCCAGGCCACCCGTTCGACGGTGCCGAACAGGTTGGCCAGGACCGGCATGTCATAGCGCCGCCCGTCGGCGGTGACGACGTTTTCGAACAACACCGCCGGCCCACCCTCCGCCAGCAGCCGCGTCTGGATCTCGGTCATCTCGAGGACCGGCGACACCGGCTCGCCGACGCGCACCAGGCGTCCTTCGGTTTCCAGGCGGGCCATGAAATCGCGGAGAGACGAATAAGGCATGAGCAATCGCTTCGATCAGACTGACGGAAAATCGGGTTCGCCATTGGAAGGCCAACCGAACGCCCCGTCAAGGCGCTCCGGAGCCGCGCCATGACGGTCGCTCGGAGGCGCTTGCGGCCATCGAGCCGACCATCCTTGGTTTTCGGCAAGGCCCCGACAAGCTTTCATGATAGATTATCCTAACCATTGGTTAGGTGTCCGGGCAGGAGGGATATGCCATGGTGATGGCGGAAGGCTTGGCTGCTGGCGAAGAACGCGAGGTCCGCTACGCGCGGCTGATCGAACTGGGTATCGCGCTGTCGGCCCAGCGCAACCACAACAAGCTGATGGAGATGATCCTCGTCGGTGCCAAGGAGATGGCCAACGCCGACGGCGGCACCCTTTACCTGCATGACACCGACCGACGCGAACTGCGGTTCGAGATCATGCGCAACGACAGCCTGGGTATCGCCATGGGCGGCACCACCGGCAGGCCGATCCCGCTGCCGCCGGTCCGGCTCGACGACGACGCGGGCCAGCCGAACCACAAAAACGTGTCGAGCTATGCCGCGCTGACCGGTAGCACCGTCAACATCGCCGACGCCTACGACGCCGGTAAATTCGACTTTTCCGGCACCAAGGCGTTCGACGCCAAGACCGGCTACCGCTCCAAGTCCTTCCTGACCGTGCCGCTTAAGAATCATGATGGCGACGTGGTGGGGGTGCTGCAGCTGATCAATGCCCGCGACGCCGGCAGTGTGGTCGCCTTCCCCGGCGACATCACCTCGCTGGTCGAGGCGCTGGCCAGCCAAGCCGCCGTGGCACTCGACAACCAGATGCTGCTCGAGGCTCAGAAGAACCTGTTCAAGGCCTTCATCGATGTCCTTGCCAGCGCAATCGACGCCAAATCTGCTTACACCGGCGGCCACTGCCGGCGCGTTCCCGAACTGACCAACATGCTCGCCCGCGCCGCTGTTGAGGCGAAGACCGGCCCCTTCGCCGATTTCACCCTGACCGAGGACGAATGGTATGAGCTGGAGGTGGCCGGCGGCTTGCACGACTGCGGCAAGGTAACGACACCGGAATACGTGGTCGACAAGGCGACCAAGCTTGAGACGATCTACAATCGCATCCATGAGATCCGCACCCGCTTCGAGGTGGTCAAGCGGGACGCGGAAATCGCCTATTGGAAGGCCGTCGCCGCCGGCGGCGACGAGGCGGCATTGCGGATCGAGCGCGACGCCCGGCTGGCCCGGCTGGACGCCGATTACGCCTTCGTCGCCGAATGCAATGTGGGCGGCGAGTTCATGGCGCCGGAAAAAGTCGAGCGTCTGAAGGCGATCGCCGAGATCACCTGGCTGCGCACCCTCGACGACGACATCGGCCTGTCCTGGGAGGAAGGTCAACGCAAGCCCAAGGACAAGCCCGCCCTGCCGGTGGTCGAGAAACTTCTGGCCGACAAGCCGGAGCATATCGTCGCCCACGACCACCCCCCGATCTCGGCTGACAATCCCTGGGGCTTCAAGATCAAGCCACCGGCGCAGAAATTCAATCTGGGTGAGCTCTACAACCTGTCGATCGGCCGCGGCACCCTTACCGCCGAGGATCGCTACCACATCAGCGACCACATCGTGCAGACCATCGTCATGCTGGAGGCCCTGCCCTTCCCCAAGACGCTGAAGCGAGTACCCGAATGGGCCGGCGGCCATCACGAAAAGATGGATGGCACCGGCTATCCCAAGGGCCTTCGGCGGGAGGAAATGAGCGTTCCAGCCCGCATCATGGCCATCGCCGACATTTTCGAGGCATTGACCGCGCGCGACCGGCCCTACAAGACTCCCAAGAAATTGTCGGAGTGCATCAAAATTATGTCCTTCATGAAGAAGGACAACCACGTCGACCCCGACCTGTTCGAGCTGTTCCTTACCTCGGGTGTCTATCAGGAATACGCCAAGTATTTCCTGACGCCAGACCAGATCGACGATGTCGACATCGGCCAATATCTGAGCCAGGCGGCGGAATAACGGCCGACCCGAACAAACGCCAGAAGACGGCCTCCTAGTGCAGTGAACCTTTTGAATAAGTCACTGCACTAGTCCTCGTGGCCGCGCGGTGGAACGGCGCGGCTGCTTTCGGTGCCGTTGAGCGGCAAGGCGACGAAATGCGGGACATCGCCGTGACGCACCAGCAGCAGCACCGACGGCCGCTTCGATTGGCGCGCCCGCTCAATGGCTTTGTGCAACTCGACCGGTGAGGTGATGGCCTGGTGGTCGGCCTGCTGGATCAGATCACCCGGAACGATGCCGCGACTTGCCGCTTCGCTGTCCGCGGCGACTCCGCGCACCAGAACACCCTGCTCCCCCGACTGCAGCCCCAGTTCGCCGCGCACCTTGGGCGTGAGCGGCGCCACTGCCAGCCCCAGGGAACTCTTTTCCGCCGACGGCGGCGCCACATGCTCGGCTTTGACGACTCGGGGCTTGAGTTGACCGATCCGGGCATGCAGCGTCTTTTCGCGGCCTTCACGCCACACGGTCAACTTGGCCTGGCTGCCGATACGGCTGTCGGCGACCAGCCGCGGCAAGCGGTGGGCGCGGTCAAGAGCCTGACCATTGTAACGCAAGATGACATCACCGACCTCGACACCCGCCTTGTCAGCCGGACCGCCTTTGTCGACATCGGCCACCAGTGCCCCCTCGGCTCTCGGCAAGCCGAGGTTGTCCGCGATGTCGTGGCTGACCGACTGGATGGCGACACCGAGCCAGCCGCGCTTGACCTCGCCGGTCGAGCGCAGTTGGTCGATGACCGGCCGGGCCAGGGACGACGGAATGGCGAAGCCGATCCCGATGCTGCCCCCGGTCGGTGAAAAGATGGCGGTGTTGATGCCGATCACCCGGCCGTTCATGTTGAACATCGGGCCGCCGGAGTTGCCTCGGTTGATCGGGGCATCGGTCTGCAGGAACGCGTCATAGGGGCCGGCTCCGATATCGCGGGCCTTGGCCGAAATGATGCCTGCGGTCACCGTTCCGCCCAGCCCGAAAGGGTTGCCGATGGCAAGAATCCATTGCCCGACCTCGGCCTTGTCGGAATTTCCCCAAAGCACATAGGGCAGTGGCTCCGGGCTGTCGATCTTCAAGAGAGCCAGATCGGTGCGCCCGTCCCGCCCGATCACCCTGCCCTTGAACTCGCGCCGGTCGTGCAAAACCACCGTGATGGATTCGGCATCCTCCACCACATGGGCATTGGTCACCACATACCCGGCGGGATCGATGAGAAAGCCCGAGCCGAGAGCAACGCCCTTGGTCGAAGGCTGGTCCTGCCCGCCGGGGTGCTGCGGGATCAGTTCGTTGAACGGCGGGGGCAGTGCCGGGCCGGCCCCTTCCTCACCTTTGCCGCTGATTCGCCGTTCGCTCGAAATATTGACTACGGCGCCAAGCAGCGGCTTGGCCACGGCGACAAAATCCTCGGGATGAGTCTGCTGTTGCGGCGTATCCGGCGGCGATCCCGCCCGCCCCTCGCCGAGGCCGCCGGCGAGCCCGGCGAGCAGCACCAGAACGAAGACGCGGAGCCGGAAACGGTGGGAGCCTGCAATGCCTGCTGGAGCCATCCTCATTCTCTCCTCCGCCTGATCCTCGGCACCCTGATTCCTGGCGCCCGGGGCCCTGTCGCAATGAACCCGCCAAGGCCGGGTGAGTTCTCCACCCTTCCCCCCCGCAGAGAACAAATGGGCGGCCGGCGTGTTCGCCCCAACAGTGACAAAGGCGATGTCAGCATCCACCGATGGAGAGATAAAGAATGCCTGCGGTCGTCGCGCAACCTCGGCTGGCGGTAGCCGGCTTGGCTCTCGTCCTCGCGGCATGCAGCAGCACCCCGCCGCCCAGCCTGACGCAAGCACAGGGTGAAGTTCACCAGGCAATGAACGCTCCACCGGACGACTACTCGCGGCCCGAGTTGGACGAGGCCAGACTGAAGGTGAGCCAGGCCGAAAATGCCAACCACAGCGGTGACCAGCGCAGTGCGGCGGAGTTGTCGCAGGAGGCCATGGCCGACGTGCAACTGGCCCGTTCGCTCGCCGACGCCCAAAAGGCCCAGCAAGCGGCCCATGACATGCAGTCTACGATCAATGCCCTGCGGCAGGAGGCAGCGCCACCTGCCCCCGCTCCGTCCGGCGAGTCACAGAGGTGAGCCATGGTTCGTCCAATTTCCCGCTCGGCATCCGCGGCCGCTGCTCTCGGCTTGGCCGCCTGCATGGCGGCCTGCGCCACCACCCCGATTCACAATGCCTCGCTGCAGAGCGAGCATCAGGCCCTGGCGCAAGCCCGGCAAGACCCTGCCGTCCGCCAATACGGGTCGGCCGCATTGACCGATGCGGAACAGTCGCTGGCAGCGGCCGATCGTGCGGCAAAGGATGGCAATGCCGCCCAACTCAATCATCAACTTTTCATGGCCGACCGGGCCATTGCCACGGCCCGGGCTCGCGGCCAGGCCGGGAGCGACCGCGCCCGCCTGGCGTCACTCAATCAAGAGCGCGACCAGGCCCTGCTGCAAGCCAAGAACATGCAACTCGAACACACGAAGCGAGAACTTCAGGCCTATCGCACGCGGCAAACCAGCCAGGGCACCGTGGTCACCCTCTACAACCTTCCGTTCGCCACCGGCAAGGCGACGCTCAGGCCCGGCGCCGAGGCGCGCCTGCAACCACTGATGGCCTATCTGAAGGATCATCCGGATCGCCGGATCATCGTCCAGGGTAATACCGATTCGACCGGCACTGCGGAGATCAACCAACGGTTGTCGAAGGAGAGAGCCGACGCTGTGCGCAATTATCTGATCGGCCTGGGCGTCGCGCCTGACCGCATCATCGCCCGCGGCCTGGGGTCCTCCTTCCCGGTGGCCAGCAACGACACGGCGGCCGGGCGGCAGGAAAACCGTCGCGTCGACGTGGTCATCGAGCCGCCCAGCTCAACCGCCGCCCTTCCCGAGGGAGCGCCGAATCCGCATTGACCTTGGCGCTTGTCGGGAAACGACGCCGTCGTTTCCCGCCGGGGCCTCAGAGCAGTCCGGCGGCGATGTTGATGCTGAGCGCCAGGATGACCGTGTTGAAGATGAATGCCAGGCCCGCCTGCGCCAGGGCCAGCCGGCGGATTCCGCGGTCGGTGATCTGAACGTCCGAGGTCTGGCAGGTCATGCCGATGACGAAGGCGAAGTAGAGGAAGTCCCAATAGTCGGGATGTTCGCAACCGGGGAACTCGAGGCCTCCGGCATGCCCACCGCCGCCACGGCCGCTCTCGGCGTCGCCGTAGAAATCGTGGGCATAATGCAAGGCGAACAGGGTATGCGTCACCAGCCATGCGCAGACGATGCTGGCCGCCGCCATGCCGATATGCAGCGCCATCGTGCCGGCGGGCAGGTCTTTTACTCCGTGCAGCTCAAGGCCGATAGCGGCCAGGCTGAACAAGGCCGCCCCCACCGTCAGCAGCAGGATGGTCAATTTCGCCTCGTCCTGCATGCGGGCGCGCAGACGCAGCCGCGTCGGCGTCGAACGGGCCATCATCGCCCAGGTGAGAGTCAGGAAGACGATGCCGCCCGCGTCGAGGGCGACGATGGCCTTGGTGGCGTGCGGCCATCCCCCGGGGCAGGCGAGACCGACCGCCACAGCCGTCGCAATGCCGAGATACAGCCGGAAGCGGATCCGCAATTGGCGGAAAATCAGGGAGACAGCCACCCACCGCGCCTCGATCGTCAGGAGTTGGGCGGCGGCGCCAGCGGCTCGACCTTGATCGATTCCCTGGGCACCGGTGGCGGCGGCGGGGTGGCCGGCGTTTGCTCGGGGGCGGTCGCCGCCGGCTGCGCGGTGCCCCGCGGCTGGGCTGCATTGGTGTTGCCCGCCACCCCCCGTTGCGCCTCCTTGACCGCATAGGCGACGCCATCGGCAACGGCGCAACCCGACAAGACCAGGCTGGCCAGAAGCGCGGCGGCCAGCCCGCATTTCTTGCGCCCGCGTCGTCGGCATCGCGTTTCGATGCGGGCTGGGGAGAAACCTCGGTTCATGGTCAAGCTGCTTACCATATTTCGACGGGCGAATGGTACGGCAAAACCGGCTGCCCTGGCGGCAGGCAACTCATTCGGCCCATAGCTGGCGCCGCATGTTTGATATGCATAACCGCATGACGGCTGGACGCCCAAATCCCGCGCCCGACTTTGCTACAACTCACGCGAGACTGACAGATGTTGTCAACGCGTAGCAAAATGTGACAATTTTTAACACTAACTGTGCCCCTCCATTTTCAATTTTGGCGCATGCCATTCATTATTCTTATGATATAGTCCAGTCGACCAGGCGGAACATGCCTGCTCCCCTTTCGGCTGAAGGACGGCGACGGTGGGTCAAGACGCATTTCTAAGCGGACGGGAACGGTTCTTTCCGGAAGACGAGATCATCGTCAGCAAGACCGATCCCAAAGGCAGGATCACATATGCCAACGACGTATTCATCACCGTCAGCGGCTATAGCGAAGCCGAATTGCTGGGCCAGCCCCACTCCATCGTCCGCCATCCGGCGATGCCGCGGTGTGTATTCAAACTACTGTGGAAGACCATCGAAGCGGGCGACGAGATCTTCGCCTATGTCAATAATCGGGCAAAGAACGGCGACAACTATTGGGTTTTTGCCCATATCACGCCCTGGGTAGACAGCGCCGGTCGGATCGCCGGCTATCATTCGTTCCGGCGCCTGCCCAGACGCGACGCCGTCGCCTCGGTGGATTCAATTTACCGCCAATTGCTCGACGTCGAGAGCCGCTACGCCGATCGCAAGGACAGCATGCGGGCGTCGGCCGACCACCTTTCCGAGCTCTTGAGCAAACAGGGCCTGACCTATGACCGTTTCGTCCTCGCCATTTGACCATCGTACCCTGGCATGGTCCGCCGTCGCGCTTTGCGCGGTCTCGGCCTTCCTGGGAATCGTCACGCCCGGCTGGTGGGTGGCCCTGCCGGCCGTCGCCGCGGCGCTCGCCATTCTCGCCGCTGAGAGGACGACAGCGGCGCAACTGGCCGCCATCGGTCACTGCAGCACCGTGCTGGAAAGGGCCGCCGTCGGCGAACTCGCCGTCCGAGTGGTCAATCTGGGCGCCGCGGGAACTGCCGGCAAGCTGGCTCTTCACATCAACCGACAACTCGATCTGACCGAGGCCTTCGTCAAGGAAGCCAACGCCGCCATGCGATCGGCGAAGGAGCGCAAATATTTCCGGCAGATCGTCAGCACCGGCCTGCGGGGCGAGTTCCTGGGCTACGCCGCCACCATCAACGAGTCGCTGCGGCTGATGGGCCACCGCGACGACGAGTTCCGCGAGTTCGCTGACAAGCGGGTGAAGGCCGTGGCCGACGCCGTGTCGCAATCCGCGACCGCTCTCGAGACGGGGTCGGCGGCCATGTCGGGGCAGGCGGTCAATACCACCGAGCAGGCCTGCTCGGCGGCCGCCGGCGCCGAACAGGCGTCGGTCAATGTGCAGGCGGTCGCCGCGGCGGTCGAGGAGTTTTCGGCATCGATCGCCGAGATCAACCGGCAGGTGAACCTAGCCGCTGCCACCGCCCAGTCGGCGGCGCAGACCGCCTTGCGCACCGACCAGACGGTCCGCGGGCTGAGCGAAGCCGCCAACCGGATCGGCGCGGTGGTCCAGTTGATTCATGACATCGCCGGCCAGACCAATCTGCTGGCGTTGAACGCCACCATCGAGGCGGCACGGGCCGGCGAAGCCGGCAAAGGCTTCGCCGTGGTCGCCAACGAGGTCAAGAACCTCGCCAATCAGACGGCCCGGGCGACCGAGGAAATCACCGCACAGGTGGCCCAGATGCAGGCAGTGTCCTCGGATGCGATCGAGGCGATCCGCCAGATCAGCAGCACCGTCGCCGATATCGAGCAGGCCTCCGCCGCCGTCGCCAGCGCCATCGAACAGCAAAGCGCGGTGACACAGGAGATCGCCCGCAACGTATCGGAGGCGGCGACCGGAACGGCGGCGGTGTCTCAGGCGATCGCCACCGTCCAGCACGTGGCCCGCGATACCGACAAGGAGGCCGGGGAAGTGCTGTCCTCGGCCTCGAAACTGGCCCAGATGTCGGCACAATTGCGCACCGAGATCGACGGCTTCCTGCAGCGGATCACTACCGCCTAAGGCCTGTTGACCTTGAGGGAATCGTCATGGCCGGGTCGAGCCCGGCCATGATGAGGTAATACCCAGCCCCTAAGGCGCCGGGCTCTTGGACTCGCCCTGGTCGGTAGCCGCCTCAACGCCCTTGCCGACGACGTCCGCACCGGTCTCCACGGCCGTCGCGGTGACGTCGACGGCAGTTTCAGCCGCCGTGCCGACCACGTCGACCGCGGTCGTCGCGACCGAGCAACCGCCCACGGCAAAGACCAAAGAAGCGATGGCGATGCCGGCAGCAGCCCGACGGGCCCGGCAAGTCGTGGCGGCAATCTTACCGTTTCTCTGCATTTGGCATCATCCCCCTTCAGCCGAGCCATCCGCTCCGAATTGGAATAGCAAGCCTCGGGCCCGCATTCCATATCCATCTGGCATTCGCAAGGCGGGGACCGAGCGCTATCTTCGGTTTTCCTTTTGTGTTCCCCATTGCAGATCCCCCAATGCGGTCCAGAAGGAATTGGCCGGCCCCGCATTTCAGCCGGCTCGGCGGACCACCTGATAGCGCCGGCCGAGATAGGAAATCGGCACGCTCCAGATGTGGACCAGCCGTGTGAACGGGAAGAGAAGAACGATCGTCATGCCGAGAACCAGGTGAGCCTGGAAGATCCACTCGGTCTGCCCGACCAGTTCGGCCGCACCGCCCCGGAACGTGACGATCCGTTGGGCCCAGGAGGCGAGCGCCAGCATCGCCGAGGCGTCGCTGTGCGCCGCCGAGAAATGGATGGAGACTAGCCCCAGCAGCAGTTGCGCGAACAGCAGAAGAAGAATGACCGTATCCATCACCGACCCGGCCGCCCGCACCCGGTCATCGGTCAGCCGGCGGTAGACGAGGAACACCATGCCGAACAGGCAAACCGTCCCGGCGATGCCGCCCGCCGTCATGGCCAGTCGCTGCTTGGCCTCGGCGGTGAGGCCGAGGGCGCTGTAGGCTTCATGCGGCGTCAGCAGGCCGATGGTATGGCCGGTCAGCAGGAAGATGATGCCGATGTGGAAGGCATTGCTGGCGAGCAGCATGCCGCGTCGGCGGAGGAACTGGCTGGAGCCGCTTTTCCAGGTGTAGGGCTCGTAATCGAAGCGCACGACGCTGCCGACCAGGAAGACGGCGCCGGCGACGTAGGGATAGATGCCAAAGAAGAAATTGGTCCAGAACGCGTTCATATCCGTAAATCCCACTGGTCAATCAGCGCCGTGCCGCCGGGCGGCCGGCAGTACAAGCCGCCAACGCCGCGCCGGCGTCGAAGCGCACGGCCGCCTCCTCCCAGGCGGCGTCCATGTCCTCGTCCGCATCCGGTGTCGACAGCGGTTGGGCCGGAGCCGTCCCCTCGGCCAAGTCGGCCACGGCGGTCAGCAACGCGGCATAGTCGCTGCCGCGCGCCGCCAGCCGTTCGGCCAAAGCCTCGACCACATGGGCGGCTTCGCCCAGTAGCGCCTTCGCCTCGTCTTCCGGGACCAACGACAGGAATTCCAGGAACAGCGGCAGGTAATCGGGCAGCTCCGACCGGTCGATGATCAGGCCGCGGGCGGCATAAAGAGCTCCCAGATCGACCATGGCCTGGCCGCGATCGCGCGAATCGCCATGCACATGTTCGAACAGGTGCAGCGACAGCGATCGGGTACGATCGAACAGATCCACCCAGGCGGCCTGATGGTCGAGGAGGTCGCCTTGCTCCAGCCGGCCGATGAAAAGCAGCAGCCGGTCGATCGCCGGGCCATCCAGCGCCGCTTCCCCGGCCAGGACGGCCCGCATCTCGGGCAGGGCGGCAATGGTGGCGGCACTCGGATAGTCGAGCAGGGCGGCAAGCACCTTGAATGTCTGCATGGCCGTCACTCCCCCGCCGCCGGGCTGTGTTTCTTGCGCGACCCAAACAACCCGACCGGGCTGACGCCACCGCAGCCATTGCCGAAGCTGAAACCGCACGACCCTTTGAGATCGAAGGCGTCCTCGGCGTATTCGCGGTGGCTGGTCGGCACGACGAAGCGCTCCTCGTAATCGGCCAGCCCCATGATGCGGTACATCTCGTCAGCCTGCTCCTGGCTCAGGCCGACCTGCTCCAGCGCCCTGAGATCGGTGGCGCCATCCACCGTCTTGGCCCGCATATAGGCCCGCATGGCCAGCATGCGCTCGAGGGCCAGGGTGACCGGCTTCTCGTCGCCGGCGGTCAGCAGGTTGGCCAGATATTTCACCGGGATGCGCAAGGACTGGACGTCGGGAAGCACGCCGTTGAGGCCGATGGCCCCGGAGTCCGCCCGGCCCTGGATGGGCGACAGCGGCGGGATGTACCAGACCATGGGCAGGGTGCGGTATTCGGGATGCAGCGGAAAGGCCACCTTCCAATCCATCGCCATCTTCCAAACCGGCGAACGGCGGGCTGCCTCCAGCCAGGCCTCGGGAACGCCGTCGCGGCGCGCCTGGGCCTGCACCTCGGGCGAATGGGGGTCGAGGAAGATGTCGAGCTGCGCCTGGTACAGGTCGGTCTCCTTCTCTGCCGATGCCGCCGCTTCGATGCGGTCGGCGTCATAGAGCACGACGCCCAGATAGCGGATGCGGCCGACACAGGTCTCGGAGCAGACGGTGGGTAGTCCCGACTCGATGCGAGGGTAGCAGAAGATGCATTTCTCGGCTTTGCCGGATTTCCAGTTGTAATAGATTTTCTTGTACGGGCAGGCGGAGACGCACATGCGCCAGCCGCGACATTTCTCCTGATCGATGAGAACGATGCCGTCTTCTTCCCGCTTGTAGATTGAACCCGACGGGCAGGAGGCGACGCAGGCGGGATTGAGGCAATGCTCGCACAGGCGCGGCAGATACATCATGAAGGTATTTTCGAACTCGCCGTACATCTCCTTCTGGATGTTGTCGAAGTTCTTGTCCTTCGAGCGCTTGCGGAATTCTGTGCCAAGAATTTCTTCCCAGTTCGGCCCCCACTCGATTTTTTCCATCCGCTTGCGAGTCACCAGGGAGCGTGGCCGGGCGGTCGGCGGCGTCTGCGACAAGGGCGCGGTCTGAAGATGTTCGTAGTCGAAGGTGAAGGGTTCGTAATAATCGTCGATCTCCGGCAGATGCGGATTGCTGAAGATCTTCGCGGCGACGCCCAGACGCGAGCCGAGCCGCGGCGTCAGCTTGCCGTCCGGCCAGCGGCGCCAGCCGCCCTGCCACTTCTCCTGATCTTCCCAATTCTTCGGATAACCGATGCCCGGCTTGCTCTCCACATTGTTGAACCAGGCATATTCGACGCCCTCTCGGGTGGTCCAGACGTTCTTGCAGGTGACCGAACAGGTGTGGCAGCCGATGCACTTGTCCAGATTGAGGACCATGGCGATTTGCGCGCGGATCTTCATGGCCGGGAGGCTCCTTGCGCCGCGCGCTCGGCTTCAAGCCATTCGACCTTGCGCATCTTGCGCAGGACGACGAACTCGTCGCGGTTGGCACCCACCGTTCCGTAGTAGTTGAAGCCATAGGACAACTGTGCGTAGCCGCCGATCATATGGGTGGGTTTCAGGCAGGTCCGGGTCACCGAATTGTGGATGCCGCCCCGCAGGCCCGTGGTTTCGGCGCCGGGCGTGTTCACGATCTTCTCCTGCGCGTGATACATCATGCACATGCCTTCCTTGACCCGCTGGCTGACCACCGCGCGGGCGGCGATGGCGCCGTTGGCGTTATAAACCTCGATCCAGTCGTTATCCTCGATCCCCGCCTTGGCCGCATCCCGCTCGGCGATCCACACGATGGGACCGCCGCGCGACAGGGTCAGCATGATCAAGTTGTCGGTGTAGGTGCTGTGAATGCCCCATTTCTGATGTGGGGTGATCCAGTTCAGCACCAGTTGCGGATCACCGTTCGCCTTGGCGTCGATGATCGGCTTGATGGTCTTGGTGTCGATGGGCGGCCGGTAGACGCAGAAGGCCTCGCCGAAGCCGCGCATCCATTTGTGGTCCTGGTAGAACTGCTGGCGGCCGGTCAGCGTCCGCCACGGAATCAGCTCATGGACGTTGGTGTAGCAGGCATTGTAGCTGACCTTTTCCGACTCCAGGCCGGACCAGATCGGCGATGAGATGATCTTGCGCGGCTGCGCCTGAATGTCGCGGAAGCGGATTTTCTCGTCCTCGCGATGGAGCGCCAGATGGGCGTGGTCGCGCCCGGTGAAACCGGACAGGGACTCCCAGGACTTCACCGCCACATGGCCGTTGGTTTCGGGCGCCAGCATGAGGATGGTTTCCGCCGCGTCGATATCGCTTTCGATCCGCGGCAATCCCTTGGTCGGCCCCTCTTCGGTCACCACGCGGTTCAATTCACCCAGGGCACGGACTTCATCCTCGGTGTTCCAGCTCATGCCCTTGCCGCCGTTGCCCAGCTTGCTCATCAGCGGGCCCAGCGCGGTGAAGCGCTTCAAGGTGTTGGGGTAATCCCGCTCGACCACCGTCATCGCCGGCATGGTCTTGCCCGGCACCGCTTCCACCTCGCCCTTCTTCCAATCCTTGACATCCAGCGCCTGGGCCAGCTCGCCGGGGCTGTCATGCATCATCGGCGTCAGCACCAGATCGGTCTCGACGCCCAGATGGCCGACCGAGAGCTCGGACAGCTTGGCGGCGAAGCCCTTGTAGATCTCCCAGTCCGACCGCGCCTCCCAGGCCGGGTCGACGGCCCGGCTCAAGGGATGGATGAAGGGATGCATGTCCGAGGTGTTGAGATCGTTCTTCTCGTACCAGGTGGCGGTCGGCAGCACGATGTCCGAGTAAAGACAGGTGGTCGACATGCGGAAATCGAGCGTAACCAGGAGGTCGAGTTTTCCTTCCGGTGCCTGCTCGTGCCAGACCACCTCCAGCGGCTTGTCGCCGCCCGAGGCGCCGAGGTCGCCGTTCATCACGCCGTTCTGCGTGCCGAGGAGGTATTTGAGGAAATATTCGTGCCCTTTGCCCGACGAACCGAGCAGGTTGGACCGCCAGACGAACATGTTGCGCGGGAAATTCTTCGGATTGTCGGGGTCCTCGCAGGACAGGCGCAACCGGCCCGAGGTCAGTCCTTCGACAACGTAGTCCTTGGGGTCCTTGCCCGCCGCCCGTGCCAGGCGGACCAGTTCCAGCGGGTTGGTCTCCAGCTGCGGCGCCGAGGGCAGCCAGCCCATGCGTTCGGCGCGGACGTTGAAGTCGATCAGCGAGCCCTTGAACTCCTCGGGGTCGGCCAGCGGCGACAGGATCTCCCCGACCGCCAGCTTTTCGTGCCGCCATTGGCCGCTATGGGCATAGAAGAACGAGGTACCGTTCATCTGGCGCGACGGGCGGATCCAGTCGAGGGCGAACGACAGCGGCACCCAGCCGGTTTGCGGGCGCAGCTTTTCCTGCCCGACGTAATGCGCCCAGCCGCCACCCGACTGCCCGACGCAGCCGCACATCACCAGCATGTTGATGATGGCGCGGTAGCTCATGTCCATGTGGTACCAGTGGTTCATCCCCGCACCGATGATCACCATCGAGCGGCCATGGGTCTTGTGAGCGTTGTCGGCGAATTGGCGGGCGACAGTGATGACGTCGGCCGCCTTGACCCCGGTGATCTTCTCCTGCCAGGCCGGCGTGTAGGGCACGTCCTGGTCGAACGAGCTGGCCACATGCCCGCCGCCCAGGCCGCGATCGATGCCGTAATTGGCCGCCAGCAGGTCGAAGACGGTGGCCACCAGGGCCTCGCCGTCGGCCAGCGCCAACTTCTTCACCGGCAGGTTGCGCACCAACACCTCGGGGTGCGGGCTGTTGGCGAAATAGGCATGCTCGATCCCGCCGAAATAGGGGAAGGCCACGCCGACCACGTCGTCGCGGTGGTCGATCAGCGACATCCGCAGCTTGACCTCGCGGCCGCTGCGGGCGTCCTTCTCCTCGACGTTCCACTTGCCATTCTCGCCCCAGCGAAAGCCCACCGACCCATTGGGCAAGACGATCTCGCCGCTGTCGCTGTCGAGGCCGACCACCTTCCAGTCGGGATTGTTGGCCTGGCCGAGCCGGTCGGTGAAGTCGCCGGCGCGGACGAACCGCTCCGGCACGTAATGATCGCCCTGCTTGACCAGGCGGACCAGCAGCGGCATGTCGCTGTACTGGCGGCAGTAGTCCTCGAAATACCGCGACCTGTTCGAGCCCAGGTGGAATTCCTTGAGGATCACATGGCCCAGCGCCATGGCCAGGGCGGAGTCCGTGCCCTGTTTGGGCGCCAGCCACAGATCGGCGAACTTGGCGGCTTCCGAATAGTCCGGAGTCACCACCACGCTCTTGGCGCCCTTGTAGCGCACCTCGGTATAGAAATGGGCGTCCGGAGTTCGCGTCTGCGGAACGTTCGACCCCCACAGGATGAGGAAGTTGGAATTGTACCAGTCAGCCGATTCCGGCACATCGGTCTGTTCGCCCCAGATCTGCGGACTGGCCGGGGGCAAGTCGCAGTACCAGTCGTAGAAGCTCAAAGGCACGCCGCCGATCAGCGACAGGTACCGCGCCCCGGCGGCATAGGACACCATCGACATGGCCGGAATCGGCGAGAACCCCACGACGCGGTCGGGCCCATAGGTCTTGATGGTGTGGATGTTGGCCGCGGCGACGATCTCGTTGATCTCGTCCCAGTCGGCCCGCACGAAACCACCCAGCCCACGAATGCTCTTGTAGGCCTTGGCCTTGACGGGGTCCTCGGCAATCGACTTCCATGCCTCGACCGGGCCCATGCTGGCCCGCGCCTCGCGCCACTGCCGCAGCAGGGCGCCCCGCACCAGCGGATACTTCACCCGGTTGCCGGAATAGATGTACCAGGAATAGCTGGCCCCCCGCTGGCAACCCCGAGGCTCATGATTGGGCAGGTCGGGGCGGGTGCGCGGATAGTCCGTCTGCTGGGTTTCCCAGGTGACGATGCCGCCTTTCACATAGACCTTCCACGAGCAGGACCCGGTGCAGTTGGTGCCGTGCGTCGAGCGCACGATCTTGTCGTGCTGCCAGCGTTTGCGATAGCCGTCCTCCCAGCGCCGGCTTTCGTTGGTGACCACGCCGTGGCCGTTCGAGAAGGTTTCGACGTTGCGCTTGAAGAACAACAGCCTGTCGATGAAATGGCTCATGGTTCGCCTATGTTTCCTGATACTTGTGAGGCGTCAGCATTTGATTTCGGCGTTTTTTCGCGTGTACCACCACCAGGTCGACGCCAGGCAGGTGAGGTAGAAAAGGATGAACATGCCGAAGGCCGCTTCGGCGCCGCCGGTCAGGGCGATCGAGGTGCCGAAGCTGCGCGGAATGAAAAAGGCGCCGTAGGCGGCGAAGGCCGAACTGAACCCCAACACCGCCGCCGCCTCCTTGGCTGCCTCCTGAGCGAGCACCGATTCCGGCGCGTGACGCGACGCCCCTTCCCATTTCTTGAGCGTCGAAAAGATCACCGGGATCATCTGGAAGGTCGAGGCGTTGCCAATGCCGGTGCCGGCGAACAGAACGAGAAACATGCCGAGAAAGCCGAAGAAGGCCGATGGGTCCGACTTGTGGTCGAGGAAGTAGAGGACGCCGGCAACGGCGACGGTGATCAGCACGAAGGTCCACAAGGTGACGCGACCACCGCCGAAGCGATCGGCCAGGAAGCCGCCAAGGACACGGGCCAGCGAGCCGACCAGCGGCCCGAGAAAGGCCCAGTCGAGGGCGTTGATGTTGGGAAACTGGGTCTTGATGAGCAGCGGGAAGCCCGCTGAAAAGCCGATGAACGAGCCGAAGGTGCCCAGATACAGCCAGCACATGATCCAGTTATGCTTGCGCTGGAAGATGACGGCCTGGTCCTTGAACGACGCCTTGGCGCTGGCGACGTCATTCATGCCGAACCAGGCGGCCAGGGTACAGACGAGGATGAAGGGAACCCAGATGAAGCCGGCGTTCTGCAGCCACATCTGCCTGGTGGCCACGCCTTTTGCCCAGGTTTGCGGATCGCCACCAAAGCCACCGAGAACCGCCGAGGTGATGACGATGGGCACGACGAACTGGACCACCGAAACCCCCAGATTACCGATGCCGGCATTGAGGCCGAGCGCCATCCCCTTCTTGTGCTTGGGAAAGAAGAAGCTGATGTTGGCCATCGACGAAGCGAAATTGCCGCCGCCGAAGCCGCAGAGCAGCGCCAGACCCAGGAAGACCGGGTAAGGAGTGGATGGATCCTGCACCGCCAGGCCGATGCCGATAGCGGGCAACAGCAGGGACGCGGTTGACAGCGCGGTCCAGGCCCGGCCGCCGAACACCGGGACCATGAAGGAATAGAAGATGCGCAACGTGGCGCCGGCCAGGCCGGGCAGAGAGGCCAGCCAGAACAGCCGGTCGGTGCCGAAGTTGAACCCGATATTGGGCAGGTTCACCACCACGACGCTCCACACCATCCACACGGCGAAGGCCAGAAGCAGGGACGGCATGGAGATCCACAGGTTGCGCATGGCGATCTTCCTGCCCTTGCGCTGCCAATATTCGCTGTCGTCCGGCGTCCAGTCGGTCAGGACATGGCGCCGCAAGCTTTCCGATGATACGTCGGCGGACATCGCCGCCCTCCTCGTTCGACATTGATCGGGGCAGGATATGACCCCATTGCCGAAGGGGACTTGACCATGGCAAAGCCCGCGACAATTTGCCGCATCAGCAGGCGAAAATGGGAACGCCTCCCAATGTCTTGATGAACATCAAGTCGCCGCGGACCAAGATCTGCGCTGAATGTTCAGAATAGGCAATTTCCAGGACTGGCTAATGCTGGAACAGACTTTTGGTCAATCCGATTACGCGAATGCCGCGGTGGCCGGCCGTGCATTTCGGTGGGAAGAGGTTCCGGAGGTCCGGATTTTTCCCCTGTTCGCCCGATTGTCCAACGATCTCTTGGCCGAAGTTCTGGCCGCGGCGACCGCGCACCGCTACATAAGCGGCGACACGCTGTTTCACCAGGGCGAAGACCCCCAGTCCCTGCACGTGGTCATCGATGGAGAAATCGGCCTGTTCGGCACGGCCAGCGACGGCGAGGAAACGGTGGTGAATATCCTGCGCAGCGGCGAAATCTTCATCGCCGCCGCGGCGCTGACCGGCAGGCCATATCTGATGAGCGCCAAGGCCTTGGCGCCGTCGCGCATCCTGGCCTTGCCGGCCGAACGGCTGCGCCGCGACCTGCAATCCGTTCCGGATCTGGCCGCTGGAATGTTGGAAGCGATGTCCACCCACTTCCGCACCCTGGTGCGCGAAGTCAAGGAACTGAAGCTCAAGACCAGCGCCCAGCGCCTGGGCCTTTATCTGCTGTCGCTGACGCCGAAGCGGTCGGGTTCGGCGGTGGCATGGCTGCCGCACAGCAAGCGGGTCATCGCCGCCCGCATCGGCATTCGCCCGGAGACGCTGTCACGCAGCCTTGCCGCCCTGCAGCAATACGGGGTGCAAGTTTCGGCAACGAAGGTCTCCATCGCCGATCTGGAAACCCTGGCGGCCTTCTGCCACCGCGACGACGAAGTCATCTGAACGCTGTTCGCACCGATTTGAAGGCTCGCCTGCTTGGCGCAGGTTCAATAGGGCGCGTGCTTGTTGAGGATGCGCTGCAGGGTACGACGGTGCATCTTGAGCCGCCTTGCCGTCTCCGAGACGTTGTGGCCGCAGTCGACGAAGACGCGCTGGATATGCTCCCAACGCACCCGTTCGGGAGTCATCGGCTCAGCCGCCGGTTCGACCAGGGCGGGGGACTCGGTGCCGAGCAGCACGGAAAGCAGATGGTCGGCGTCCACCGGCTTGGCCAGGTAGTCGGTAGCACCCCATTTGATGGCGCTGACGGCCGAAGCGATGTTGCCATATCCGGTCAGCAGGACGATGCGGGTGCCCGGAGAAATGTCGCGCAACAGGCGGACCAGTTCCAGGCCGTTGCCGTCGCCCAGGCGCAGATCAACAGCGGCGAAGGCCGGTGGCGCCGCCGTCGCCTCGGCCACCGCCTCGGCGATGGTGCCCACCGCACGAACCGACAGGCCGCGGCGAAGCATGGCCCTGGCCAAACTGGTGCGGAACGGTTCGTCGTCATCGACCACCAGCAGGGTGCCGGCCGCGTCACCGCCCATTGCCCGCCTCCGCGCTCCTTGCCGGCAGCAGGTCGGCCTTCCGCCAGCTGACGGTGGCCACCCCGCCCCCCGCCGGATGGTTGCTGAAGACCAGCTGAGCCCCCATGCGGGAAAGCAGGCTGCAGGCGATGAAAATACCAAGCCCCAAATGTGTTCCGTCGCCGTCGCGGGTCGACAGATAGGGTTCGCCGAGACGACCGAGCAGATGTTCGGCGAAGCCCGGGCCATCATCGCGAATCCTCACGAACACCTCGTCGCCCAGCCAATCGGTGGCCACCTCGACCCGCCGCGCCGCAAACTGCACTGCGTTCTGCAGGAGATTGCCAATGCCTTGGAGGATCTCGGGGCTGCGCACCACCCACGGTTCGGCCGCCGACCTCGTGCTGGAGAACTCGAGGTCGATCCGCTCCCGCCGATGCGGAGCGGCCGCCATCTCCATCAGGGCGGAGAAGGGCACGGTCTCGTCGCCCACCAGGGCTTCGCGCTCGCCGCGGCGCGACAGGCGAGCCAGAATGTCGCGGCACCGTTCGGCCTGGCCGACCAGAACCTGCATCTCGGCGAGAAGCGGGTTGTCGCCGGCCATCTCGGCGGTCACTTCGCGCGCCACCAGGTAGACGGTGGCGAGTGGCGTGTTCAGCTCATGCGCCACCATGGCGGCGAGACCACCCACCGCGGCCACCCTCTGTTCCTGCAGCAGGGCAGCGCGGCTGGCCTCATAGGCCGCATCGAGCGCCCGCGACTCGCTGGCCATCCGCCATGTGAAATAGGCGACCGAGACGATGGCCACCGACAGCGCGACCCAAATCCCGAAGGTGTACAGCGGCGGGACCAGGAACACGTCGCGCCACGGTAGCGGACGGTGCCATCGTGTCAGCCCAGCGTTCAGCGCAAGGGCGAGCGCGGTCACCAACGAGGCGTGGCGGCCGGGCAAGGTTGCCGCAGCCAGAGCCACCGGACCGATGATGAAGATGCAGAACGGATTCTCCGGGCCGCCGGTCAACGCGACGAGCATGCAGATCTGCAGCAGATCGAATGCGATGTGCCAGGCGGCAGTGCGTTGGTCGAGGCGGCGGAAGGCTCCGCCCTGCAGGGTCAGCAGCCCGTTGAGAACGACCGAGGCGCCGATGGTCGCCGCCACCGGCCCCATGGCCAGACCGCCGATGGTCATCTGGACCACCAGTGCGGTCACCGATTGGCCGCCGATGGCGAGCCAGCGGATCAGGATCAGCGTGCCCAGCCAGGTCCGCAAGGATTGATCGGACGGCCGCTCCGCGCTGATCATGGCATCACATCGGTGAATGGCGAAGACATCGCCGTGGCGGGTTTGTGAGAGCTGCGGGGCTTGTCGGCCATGCTGTCCATCCTCCGTCGGTGCCTTCGGCCGGCAGAATTGCGACAGCCATGCTACCGCGGCAGACCGAGGGAGGGCTTGACGTTGCTCAATCATGCCCGCACCGCTGGAATGGTTATTGCCCGCAGGGATAAACCGCGCCACAGCAAGACTTCATACTACGAACTCACCATAGTATTTCTATGCATCCCTAGAAATGCCTCTACCGACGCATATTTGACGAACATCACTGCTGCGTCATTTTGACGCATGCTATCTGTATTCTTGATAATGACTAATGTTTTAAGGCCTGCTTAAACTTCGCGCCATGCATCTTTTGGGGATGCCAGGCGACAGCG
Organism: Pseudomonadota bacterium; assembly: GCA_021781575.1. GTDB lineage: Bacteria > Pseudomonadota > Alphaproteobacteria > Rhodospirillales > Magnetospirillaceae > DUZF01. Next base: position 29,026 of record JAJXWP010000006.1, on the reverse strand, counting down.
GAACGATGCGCGACTCCACCAGGCTCGCTGCGGCATCCGGTCGGCAGGGGAGAAAAATGACATCACCAGATCGGACATCCGGCGGCAGGGACAAATCACGAGTCTGTCGCCTCCTGGGCCAGTTGGCCATCACCCCGGGCCTCATCACTCCGGCCCTTATCACCATGAGCCTGATCGCCGCGGCGGTCGATGGGCCGGCCCGGGCCGAATCGGCCGACGGCCCGGATGTCGCCGACACGTTGGGAGCGGCGATCACCGAGGGGACGCCAAGCCTGCAGGTCCGGCCGCGCTTCGAGGTCGTCCAGCAGCAAGGCAAGGCCGAGGCGCAGGCGGCGACGGTGCGGACCCTCCTGGGTTATAGCACCAAGCCGGTGGCGGGGCTGGGGGCCACCGTGCAATTCATCGACGTCGCCGTGGCCGATGCCGACCATTACAACGTTCCCGTCCTCGACGTCCATTCCAACCGCGCCAACATCCTCGACCCACGGGCAGCCAACGTCAACCAGGCCTATGTCAGCTACGAAGGCCTGCCGGACACCCGCCTGGTCGGTGGACGTCAGATCATCAAGCTCGACGACGAACGCTTCGTCGGTAATGTCGATTTTCGCCAGAACATGCAGACTTTCGATGGGGTCAGCGCGGTCAACAAGAGCCTTCCCGACGTCAGGCTGTTCGGCGCCTATCTGTTCGGCCTCAAGGATATTCTGAACCAGCAAGTGGCCCAGCGGACCTTCCTGGCCGAAGCCAACTGGAGCAAATTCAAGCAGCTCCAAGCCGACGCATTCGGCTATTGGTACGGCAACGAGGCGGCCGAGTACGATGTCGTCCCCGGCGCCGCCGGCTGCTATGAGGGCCCCACAGCACAATCCTGCAACAGCGTCACCTATGGCGGACGCCTGCATGGCCGCATCGGCCTACCGGCCCAATTGAAGCTCGACTACGTCGGCGAATACGCCAGACAATCCGCCTACGACGGCGGCAATGCGGCGATCGATGCCGTCTATGGCCATGGCGGCGGCAAGCTGCATTGGAAAGACTATTACATTGGCGGCGACTACATGGTGATGGGGTCCAACGACGGCCGTTATGGATTCCAGACGCCGCTGGCGACCAAGCACGCCTTCAACGGCTGGGCCGAACTGTTCCTGACGACGCCGAAGGAAGGCCTGAGAAGCAGCTATGGCACCATCGGCGGCATGCTGTTCGGCAGCAACCTGCTGGCCCGCTACTACCTGTTCCGTTCGGATTTCCAGGACCGAGATTTGGGCCACGAATGGGATTTCTCCTGGACCTGTCCACTCACCAAGCATTGGCAGGGCGGCCTTGAATACGCCAAGTATCATGCCGGGAACGCGGGCTTCACCGACACCACCAGCGGCCCCGGCCGCCTAGCCAACACTAATGCAATGTGGGCATTCGTCGCCGCCGGCTTCTAAACCGCCCATCACCGATTGGTCACAGCCTTCTCACCACCGCGCTACCGGTGGGCGGGTACACTGTCGGCCGACGAAACCGCCCATCATTGGCGGCGGCGCGGCCACAGGGTCCGCCGCCGCCTTGATGATGAGGCATCCAGAGATAGGCAAGAGACGACGATGCAAGGCCCCGCGATCCGCCAATTCCTGTTTGCGACCACCGCCGCGGTGTTCATGGCGGGGGCCGGCATCGGCACCGCCGCCGCCGAGGACGGCTACTGGCGACACGGGGGACATGGCCGGCATGAGGGATGGCGCCATCACCCCGACGGTGGTCCGGTCATTGTCGCGCCTGCTCCCTATGCCTACGCACCACCCCCGGTGATCATGGCACCACCGCCGGCGGTGATCGTGGCGCCGCCACCCGCGGTGATCGTGGCGCCGCCACCGGCCGGGCTCAATGTGATCGTACCCATCCATATCCGCTGAGACAGCCTCCTAGTGCCCTAGCGGCAATACCATCCGTCAAATTCTCAGCACAATTCAATAAGTTGGCGGGTCGCCTGATCCAGGCGCTTGGGAACCAAGCGTCTGGGGCGGACCACTAGACAAGTTTCTGAGCGGTATCGAGCAGGATGGTGCGGAACATGCGCAGCAGGCGCTGATCCAATTCCTTGTCCAGTTGCGTCAGGATGAACATCGCCTGCTCGGGATCCATGGCGTCCTTGTAGGTCCGCCAGTCGGTGAGTGCGCTGAACATGTCGGTGATCGTCGCCATGCGAGCCAGTTCGTTCAGTTCCATCCCCTTGATACCGCGCGGGTAGCCGCTGCCGTCGAGCTTCTCGTGATGCTGCACGGCAATGGTCATCGCTCCGCGCGGCAGCCGGGGGATCAAGGTCAGGAAGCGGTTGGCGGGAGGAACGTGGCCGCGCACGATCCGCAATTCCTCGTCGCTCAGGCGGCCGGACTTGTTCAGGACCTGAAACGGTACTCGCATCTTGCCGACATCGTGAATCAACCCGCCGGCCGCCAATGTCGACAGGTCGTCGCCGCGGAGTCCGATGGCATGGCCGAAGACGGAGAGGAATACGGCGACGCGCAGCGAATGCACATAGGTATAGTTGTCGTGATCGCGAACGCCCTCCAGCATTGCGCGGTAGTTGCCCGCACGCACCGCCTCGACCAGTGGCTCGCAGGCGTCCTGAAGCTGCTCGTAAGGCATGGACTGCCCTTCGCCGATCATGTCGGCCAAGGCGTTGAATAGTCGCGTCGTCCGCTCGAGCGCGGCTCGTTGCAGCGGCTCGATCTTGATCCAGCTTCGTTCGATCTTACCGTTGATTTCATGCGACAGCGCCTGCAGCAGAGTGCTACGGCGGAATGGCTTCAGGAGTCTGCTGCGCACCCCGAGAAGCGAGGCATCGGCCAGGAAGTTGCTGCGTTCGTTGGTCGCCGTACAGATAACCGGGATCCGATCGAGGTCGGGAACGCAGCAAATCTCGCGCAACAGCGGAAGCCCACCGCGGGGAAGGACATTTTCGTCGAGAATGACGGCGGCCGGCGGATCAAACGCGATGGCCTCCAAGGCCGGACCCTGCTCGCAATGTTCCGAGACCTCGTAGAACGAGGTCAGGGCCTGAACGACTTCCGCTCGGAATTTCGGATTGGCGTCGACCACGCAGACATGATTTCGCCGGCCGGGGTTGCGGATGCCCATCCCGGACGATTCGGCCCTGGTCTTTTGCGTCACGCCGGGCAACGGCCCGCCGTTCCCGCCGGGGCGACAACCGGGGCCGTTCGGCCCGGGCAGCCCCTCGTCACGAGCGTTTTCGGTCGTTTGACGGCCGTCGATCCCTCAGCGCTGATCACCACCTCGCTGGGGTCGAGGACGACGACAAGGTGCTTCATGCGACGACCTCTTTATCTTTAGGATAAAAATACTATTCGCGGATCGCGATCTCGGCAAACCGAGAATGTGACCTGCCCGTATGGCTGCGGCAACCGTCCTTGTTTTCAGTTCGAACGTGCATCTTGGTGGGCATTCACGGCTCCGAATGCGGCCGATGACGCTTTGCGGATGCGCTGCCTTGAGCTACTTTTCACTGGGTGATGGGGAATTTCATCCTGCCCTTTGTTGTTGACTGACCATCGAGCCGGGCGCTCGGGCACTGGGTGCCTGGGTCAGGCCACCAGGGGCATGGCTTTCTCATTGATGTCAGGCGGATGAACCGGTTCGGGAGAAGAGAGGTGAAGCATGGCTGGTGACAGCGGCCCGCAGTCCAACCTGGTCGAGAACATTGCTTCCGATGCCGGGCAACTGAGCATCGGTCTCTCCGAAGTGATCGACGTGGTCGAAGACCTTGCCGGACATGTCCATCGCCAAGGGGAGGATTTTGCCGGCCTCAAGCATTCGGCAGGCGATGTCGCCAAGGTTTCGAGCCAGATCGCCGGCAGTGTCGTTCAGGCGCGCACGGCGATCGGCGAAGCACGCCGCACCGTCGAAAGCTCGCAGTCCAGGGTCCAATCCTCCCTTCAGGAAATTCGTGAACTGGCCGCCATGGTCACCGGGATGGCTCGGCAGTTGTCTGGACTGCGCGAAGCCCTCGCCCGGGTCGGCAAGGTGGCCAAGGAGATCAATGCGATCGCCGGCCAGACCAACATGCTGGCCTTGAACGCCACCATCGAGGCGGCACGGGCGGGGGAAGCCGGCAGGGGCTTCGCCGTGGTGGCCGGTGAGGTCAAGGCGCTATCGCGCAAGACCGCCGAGGCCACCGCCGAGATCGACACCACGTTGCGCGCCCTCAACCAGCAGGCTGAAAAACTGATCGAGGAGAGCGCAACCGGCGGCGCCAAAGCGGCCATGGTGGCGGAAAGCACCGATGCCATCTCCGCTGTCATGAACACCGTTAATGCCGCCATGGCAGAAGTGGATGCCCAGGCCGAAGGTATCAGCCGTGACGCTACCGCCATCGACGGTGGAGTCGGCTCCATTGACGAAAGGCTTGCCGAGATGGCGTCCGGCGTGCTCCAGACCACGACCAGACTGAACAATGCCAGCCAGCGCATCCAGGACGTGCGCGATCTCGGCGAAAGGCTGATTGGCCACACCGCCGAACTCGGCGTCGCCACGGCGGACAGCCCCTATATCGAGGCGGTCAAGGAAGCCGGGCCGAAAGTGGCCGCCGCATTCGAAGCCGGCTTGGCCAGGAAGGAGATCTCCGCCGAGGAGCTGTTCGACGAGAATTATCAGCAGATCGCCGGCACCAACCCGCCCCAATACATGACGCGTTTCACCATGTTCTGCGAGCGGGTACTGGCGCCGATCCTTGATCCGGTTGCCGCGTCGCTCAACAATTGCGCCGCCTTCTGCGCCGTCGACCGCAACGGTTACATGCCGACCCACCAGCCGCAATATTCCAAGCCCCAAGGGCCTGATCCGGTGTGGAATGCGGCCAACAGCCGCAATCGCATCAAGTTCAACGACCGAACCGCCATGGCCGCCTCACGGAACCGCGACCCCATTCTCTTGCAGACTTTCAACCGGAAGATGGGCGATCGCACCGTTACCATGAAGGATGCCAGCGTGCCGATCATCGTCAACGGCCGTCACTGGGGCGCCCTGCGCATCGTGTTCTCGGCCTGAGCGATCCGAAGGCCGACCTGGGTTCGCGGTCACTGCGCACACGCCTTGGATTCTGCTCATTTTCCGGGCCTTATGGCTGGCGGATTGCGGGCGAGTGTCCATGTTTTTCGTATTTTTCTGGAATTTTGACAATCTGTAATCATGTAAAATCAATGCATTACGCGACGCCGATCATGCCCTGCCTAGGCAGTGACCGCGAGCGTCTCGATCCGGGCGGGCCGGGCACCGGCGGCGCGGCCTGGGACCGCGCCGCCGACTTTGACCGCTTAGGGCAGCAACACCCACTTGCCATTCTGCACTGTCAGCATCACGCGACCGCGGCCGTCAAGGCCGAAGTGGTCGAGCCTGGAGTAGTTGTAGACGCCTTGCGAAGCGGCGATGTTCTTCTCACTTTCCAACGCCGCCTTGAGCGCCTCGTGGAATTCCTTGGTTCCGGGCTTCGCGGTCTTCAACGCCACAGGAATGACCCGCTTTAAGACCTGGACAGCGTCATAGGCATGGGCGGCAAACTGGTTGCGCGAATTGGCGCCGTAGCGCTCTTCATAGCGCGTGACAAAATCGAGGCCCGGAGCTTTGCTCAAGGCGGAATCGGGCAGTTGCTCCGGCACCATGGCGGGGCCGGCGGGAACGATGGCGCCCTCGACCGCAGCGCCGCCGATCCGGATGAAATCCTGGCTCACCGCGCCGTGGGTCTGGTAGATCGGCCCCTTGTAGCCGCGCTCGCGCAACGTAATCTGCGGCAGCGCCGCCGCCGTGCCTGAGGCGCCGACCAGCACCGCGTCGGGATGGGCGGCGATCAGCTTCAGGATCTGGCCGGTGACCGAGGTATCGGCCCGGGCGAAACGTTCCTCGGCGACGAGCTTGATGCCGGCGGCCTCGCCCAACTGCTTGAAATCGCGGGCCCAGAAATCACCCCAGGCGTCGGAAAAGCCGATATAGCCCACGGTCTTGATCCCGGCCGCCTGCATGTGGGCGACGACGCCCTCGGCCATCAGCTTGACGCTCTGCGGCAGGCGGAAGGTCCAGGTATCGTGGCCGGCGGGCAGGTCGATGGGAGACATCGCCAGTTGGGGCACCTCGTTCTCCTGCGCAACACCGGATATCGCGATGGCACAGCCGGTCATGGTCGAGCCCACCAGCACGTCCACCTTGTCCTCGGTGACCAGACGGCGGGCAAGCGTGGTGGCCTGAGCCGGGTCCGAAGCGTCGTCGGCGAAATGGACGTTGATCTTCTCGCCACCGATGGTGGGGGGGAAGAAGAACAGGGCGTTCTTGCCGGGAATGCCGAGCGCGGCGGTTGAGCCGGTGGCGGGGACGATGAAGCCGACATTGACGTCGGCCATGGCGGCGGCTGGAAGCGCCGACAACAGAACGGCGGCCGCCAGACCGCCGAACCGGCGGCGCAGCGTCGAAGAAACCAAGGACATGACGAACCCTCCTTCAGTGATTTATTTTTTGTTCACCTCGGCGGCAGGCGGAGCCCGCCGTCGAGGCGAATCACCTCGCCATTGAGCGACAGGTTGGTGATGCAGGTGCGCACCAGGTCGGCGAATTCCTCGGGCAGGCCAAGCCGGTGCGGAAAGGGAATGGCGCCCACCAAGGTATCGCGCACGGCGTCGGGCAGCTGGCGCAGCAGCGGCGTGGCGAAGAACCCGGGAGCGATGGCCAGCACGCGGATGCCGAACTGGGCCAGTTCGCGCGCCGCCGGCAGGGTCATCGAGACGATGCCGCCCTTCGAGGCGGCATAGGCGGCCTGGCCCAGCTGCCCCTCGAACGCGGCGACCGAGGCGGTCGAGACCACCACGCCCCGCTCGCCATCGGCCAACGGCTCCAGCCCGCTCATCCCCGCAGCGGCCAGGCGCAGCATGTTGAAGCTGCCGATCAGGTTGACGCGGACCACCTCGTCGAAGTCGGCCAGCGCCATCGGCCCGTCGCGCCCGATGATGCGCTTGGCCGTGCCGACGCCGGCGCAGTTAACCAGGATGCGGGCTGGCCCGTGGGCGGCGGCGGCCTCGCGCAATGCGGCTTTCGCGGATGAGGCATCAGCGACGTCGCACTCCAGTCCCAGCCCGCCGATGTCGGCCGCCACCGCCCGCACGGCGGCACCGTTGCGGTCGAGCAGCGCCACTTTCGCCCCGGCTTCGGCCAGCATGCGCGCTGTCGCCTCGCCGAGGCCCGAGCCCGCGCCGGTGACGATGGCGGCCTGTCCGTTGATCTGCATGGTCAAACTCCCGGAATTGTGATGACGCGGGGCGAAGCCGGCTGGCCGTAAAGTTCCTCGACCAGCGCCGAGCGCCGGTCGATGATGACCCTCTGGTTGAGCGACCCCTTGTCGGTGATTTCACCGGCGTCGAGCGAGGGCGGCTCTTCCATCAGCAGCGCCCGGACGACGCGGCTGGCGCTGCCCGTGGCCTGGGCGGCGAACGAGGCCAAAAGATCGGCGAACCGGGTGCGAACCGCGTGATGAGCCAGCACGTCGGCCGCCGGAGCGTCGGGCGGAAAGTCGACGCACAGCTCGCGGCAGCGCTCGATGTCGGGAACCACCAGCAGACCGATGTCGTCGCGGTCGTGACCGGTGACCACCGCGTCGCGCATGAACGGCACAAAGTGCCCGACCGCGCGGGTGCGCAGCTGCCCGACGCTGATCCAGGTGCCGGTAGCCAGCTTGAAATCCTCGGCGATGCGGCCGTCAAACAGGAAGCCCTGGTCGAAGTCCGCGAGGTCGACCGCCAGCACGGCGTCGCCCATCTTATAGAAGCCGTCTTCGTCGAACGACGCGCGGCTCACCTCGGGCTGGCGCCAATAGCCGGGAGTGATGCTGGGCCCCTTGAGCCTCAGCTCCTGCTTGCGGCCATTGGGAACCAGCTTGATCTCGACGCCGGGCATCGGCACGCCAATCTGTCCCGGCCGGTCGGCCTCCCAGCGTGGGCACAGCGCGGCCGGAGCGGTCTCGGTCGAGCCCAGGCTGGTAGACATGAAGATCCGCTCGCCGCAGGTTTTGAGCGCCAGGTCGCGATAGGCATCCCAGACATGCTGGGCCAGGCCGGCCCCGGCATAGAACAGCATCTTCAACTGGCTGAAGAAGGTGCGGCGCAGGTCCCGGTCGTTTTCAAGCGAAGGCAGCAGGCCCTCGAACCCCTTGGGAACGTTGAAATAGATGGTGGGGGCGATTTCGCGCAGGTTGCGGATCGTCTCGTCGATCGCCCCCGGCAACGGCTTGCCGTCATCGAGATAGAGCGTGCCGCCGTTGTAAAGCGCGATCCCGAAATTGTGGTTGCCGCCGAAAGTGTGGCTCCACGGCAGCCAGTCCAGCATCACCGGCGGCTCCTCGCCGATAAACGGCATCGACTGCAGGATCATCTGCTGGTTGGCGCATACCATGCGATTCGTGTTGATGACCCCCTTGGGGATTCCGGTCGAGCCCGAGGTGAACAGGAACTTGGCGATACCGTCGGGTTCGATTCGGGCATGGGCAGCCGCAACCGCCGTCGTAACCGGAGTGGCGGCCAGGTCGCTGAACAGACAGGTCGCGTGACCGGCCGGCGGGTTGCGGGTGGCGACCACCTCGACGCCCTGCGGCAGCACGGCGTCGAGTGCCCGCTGGTAGCGCCGGTCGTCGGCGACGAACACCAGCCCCGGGGTCAGAATATCGAAGACGTGACGGAGCTTGCCGAAATCGGTCGATACCAGGGAATAGGCGGTTGAGACGGGCGCGGTTGGGATGCCGACATGCTGGCCGGCCAAGGACAGCAGGCCGTGCTCGATGTCGTTTTCCGACAGGATGGCCACCGGCCGATCGGCGGACAGGCCACGGTCGATGAGCGCCTGGCCCAGGCTTTGGACGGCGGCCCAGGCCTGGGCATAGGTGACGGTCACCCAACCCTGCGCGCCGAGTTGGGGTCTTTTGGCCAGAAACACCCGGTCGGGGGCCGCCGAGGCCCAATGGGCCAGGCGCTCGGTCAGCACGCGGGGAAACGCGTTCAACGGTTCGCGGCTCGCCACGACAAGGCTGCCATCGCCTTGGCGCTCGACGCGGGTCTCGGCGGTGCCCAGACGCACCGCGCGCAATCCTGCCTTCATTGCTCCCTCCCTCTTGGCGCCGACCCGGTTTTTTTTATTGTCGCCGGCTTTGGGCCGGCGCCTTTCAGCGGCGCCGGTCAGATCCCAACATACTCCTCCACCTAAGCCTTGGGGCTTGCCAGCCGGCGCGTCAGGCGCGCCTGACCTTGGGGCCGCGCTTTTCCAGAAAGGCGCGCAACCGCTGCTTGGCCACATCGTCGCCCTGGGCGATGGCAGACATCAGCGCTTCGATCATGTAGCCCTGCTCGGGGGCGGCATCGGCGATGCGCGGCAGGGCGTGGATCACGGCGTAGTTGGTCATCGGCGCATTAGCCGCGGTCTTGCGGGCCAGTTCCATTCCCTTGGCCATGCCCTGCCCGGCGCCCACCAGATACTGCGAGATGCCGCAGGCATGCCCCTCGGCGGCGTCCAGCACCCGGCCGGTCAGCATCATATCCGCCATCCGTGCGGTGCCGATCAGCCGGGGAATGCGAACCGACCCACCGCCGCCGACGAAGATGCCGCGCGTGCCTTCGGGCAGGGCATAGAACGCCCCCTCTTCGGCGACGCGGATATGCGAGGCCGCGGCCAGTTCGAGCCCGCCGCCGACCACCGCGCCGTGCAGCACGGCGACCACCGGCACGGCGCAGAACTCGATGCGCTCCATGGTCCGGTGCCACATGCGGGAATGGAACATCCCTTCGGTTACCGAGCATTCGGTCACCTCGGACAGATCGAGCCCGGCGCAGAAATGATCGCCCTGGCCGGCCAGCAACACCGCCTTGACGCCGGCCGGAACGTCCTCGAAGAACTCGCCCAGCGCGTGGATGAGGCTGTCGTCGAGGGCATTGCGCTTGTTGGGGCGCGCCAGTGTGACGACCGCGACCTCACCTTCCAGGGTGACGGCCAGCGACTGCGGCGCCCCGATTTCGGCACGCTCACGCTTCAACATAATCCTTCTCCGCATCGTTACGCATAATTGTTATCGACAATAACAATAATGCGGCGCGCGGTCAAGGCGTGCCGAAACGCCCCTCGCCGTCGAGCCCGCCCAGATCCGCCAGCCTTTTCAGCAGATCCATCAGCCGTCCACGCCCGTCCCGCCCCAAACGCTCGTCCAAGCGGGCCTCGTGGGCGTGGACGGCAGCGCGCAGCTTTTCCATCAGGGCGGCGCCGGTCTCGGTCAGGTAGAGGGCGTACGAGCGGCGGTCGTTGTCGACCGGCATGCGCCGCGCCAGGCCGCGCCGTTCCAGTTCGTCGAACAGGGTGACGAAGTTGGTCCGCTGGATGCCGAGGGCGCTGCTGACCTGCGACTGCTTGAGTCCGGGTGTCGCCTCTATGACGGTGAGCACCGAATATTGGGCGGGCCGGATGTCGAATTCCGCCAGCGAGCCGATGAAGTCCTGGAACACGGCAAGCTGGGCGCGCCGAAGCACGTAGCCGATGTGGTCGTCCAAGCCGCCAAGCGAGATCTCCCCTCCCTTGCGGCGCTCGACTTCATCTTTGGAACCCGGTGACACATTTGGCGGCATGGCGGCGACCTCCCAAGAACCGCGCATAAATGCTGAAGACGGCGACGGATTCAACGCCTTTGTCGGCAGGTGCACCACGCGCCTTCCCCCTGCGGCTTGATGTTATCAAACATAACTGTTATTGTAGATAAAAATATTGGGAGGATTACTGATGCGCCGCCGATCGCTGAAGACCTGACCAGCCGTCACCGTTCGCATTCAAGTTCGGACAACAACCACCGAGGCAACCTTGGACACCACCATCGCCCTGTTCCTGGCCCAGGACGGTGTGATCAACGGCGCGATCTATGCTCTGCTGGGGCTGTCGCTGGTACTGGTCTTCACTGTCACGCGGGTGATTTTCGTGCCGCAAGGCGAATTCGTCGCCTATGGCGCGCTCACGCTGGCCGCCCTGGAGCGGGGCGAGACGCCGGGCACCGCCTGGCTGGCGCTGGCGCTGGGCGCTGTCGCCTGCCTGCAGACCTTGGCCCTGGTTCCCGCCGCCCGCAAGGGCTGGGCGCTGGTCCGGCTGCTGGCCTTCGACCTGGGGCTGCCGGCCGCCGTCGCCGCCCTGGCCGAGTTGACGGCACCGCTGCACCTGGGGCAAGCCGCTCGGGTCGGCCTGACCCTGGCGATCATCGCTCCCCTGGGCCCGTTCCTCTACCGCATCGTCTTCCGGCCGCTGGCCCGCGCCTCGGTGCTGGTCCTGCTAATCGCCTCGGTCGGCGTCCATCTCGGCCTGGTTGGGCTGGGGCTGGTCTTTTTCGGTGCCGAGGGCAGCCGCAGCACGCCGCTGTCGGCGGCGAACCTCACCCTCGGGCCACTGACCGTCACCGGTCAGAGTCTGTGGATCCTCGGCGTCACCGGGCTGCTGATGGGGGCGCTCGGCCTGTTCTTCGGCCGCACGCTGACCGGCAAGGCGCTGCGCGCCACCGCAGTCAACCGCCTGGGTGCGCGGCTGGTGGGCATTCCCGCCGAGCGAGCGGGTTGGCTGGCCTTCGGCATGGCCGCGACCATCGGCGCGGTGTCGGGCATCCTGTCGGCGCCGGTCACCACCACCTTCTACGACACCGGCTTCATCACCGGGCTCAAGGGTTTTGTGGCCGCGATCATCGCCGATCTGGTCAGCTATCCGGGCGTCGCCGTTGCGGCGATCGCGGTGGGGCTGGTGGAATCCTTCGCCTCGTTCTGGGCCTCCTCGTTCAAAGAGGTGATCGTCTTCACCACCATCATCCCGGTGCTGCTGTGGCGCTCGGTGCGCTCGCCCCATGCCGAGGACGAGGAGTGACTGCCATGACGCGCTTTTGTCCCCGCGCCCTTGCGGCCGGCCTGGCGCTCGCCGTCCTGACCCTGCCGCTGATCCCCGCGACCCCCGAATACTGGATCACCGTGCTCAACGATATCGGGCTGGCCGCCCCGGTGGTCATCGGGCTGATGGTGCTGACCGGCGTCGGCGGCATCACCTCGTTCGGCCAAGCGGCCTTCTGCGGCTTTGGCGCCTACACCACCGCCCTGCTCACCACCGCCCACGGCATTTCGCCCTGGGCGACTCTGCCGGTGGTCATCGTGTTGACCGCGGCGGCGGCGGTGGCGATCGGGCTGATGACCGTGCGCCTGTCGGGGCACTACCTGCCGCTCGGCACCATGGCCTGGGCGATCAGCCTATATTACCTGTTCGGCACCCTCGAGATGCTCGGCCAGCACGACGGTATCTCGGGAATCCCGCCGCTGTCGGTGGCCGGTCATCCCCTGTATGACGGGCGCTCGGTATTCTACGTGATCTGGGGCTTCGTCGCCCTGGCGACGATCGCGACCGAGAATCTGCTCGATTCCCGCGTTGGGCGGGCCATCCGCGCGCTGAAGGGTGGCGCGGTCGCCGCGCGGGCCTTCGGGGTGAACACCGAGCGGGCCAAGCTGGCGGTCTTCGTCTACGCCGCGGTGCTGGCAGGCATCTCAGGCTGGCTTTATGCCCACGTGCAGCGCGCGGTGACGCCGACACCCTTCGGCCTCAACGCCGGCATCGAATACCTGCTCATGGCGGTGATCGGCGGCGCCGGCCAAGTCTGGGGGGCGATCCTCGGCGCCGGTCTGGTGCCCATCCTCAAGGACTGGCTGCAGATCGTCCTGCCCAAGCTGTTCCACCGCACTGGCGACTACGACACCATCGTTTTCGGCACCATCCTTGTCCTGCTGCTGCAGTTCTCCCGGGACGGCCTCTGGGTGCAAGTGCGCCGCCTGCTGCCGGCACCGGGCCGAACGGCGACGGTGGCCGACGGCCCCGCCCTGCCCCGCCGCACGCTGCCTCCCCGCGGCCGGCCGCTGCTGGACGTGGCGTCGCTGCAAAAGGTGTTCGGCGGCCTGGTGGCGGTCAGGGACGTGAGCTTCACTGTCGCCGCTGGCGAGATCGTCGGACTGATCGGCCCCAACGGCGCCGGCAAGAGCACCACCTTCAACCTGATCACCGGAGTGTTGCGCCGGTCCAGCGGCACGGTGCGCCTGCTGGGCGAGCCGATCGAGGGCAAGGATTCCCGTCTGATCGCCGAGCTGGGGGTGGCGCGCAGCTTCCAGCACGTCAAGCTTTTGCCCGAGATGAGCGTGCTCGACAACGTGGCACTCGGCGCCCATCTGCGCGGCGGCGCCGGCATGGTGCGCGCCATGCTGCGCGCCGAACGGGCCGAGGAGCGCGCACTAAAGGCGGAAGCCGCCCGCCAGCTGCGCCGCTGCGGCCTGGGCGACTGCCTTCACCAGCCGGCCGGCACCTTGGCCCTGGGCCAAAGCCGGGTGGTCGAGATCGCCCGTGCGCTGTGCCTCGACCCGCTGCTGCTGCTGCTCGACGAGCCAGCCGCTGGCCTGCGCCATGGTGAAAAGCGGGTGTTGGCCGAACTGCTCGACCAGTTGCGCGCCGAAGGCACCACCATCCTGCTGGTCGAGCACGACATGGACTTTGTCATGGGTCTGGTCGACCGGCTGGTGGTGATGGATTTCGGCTCGAAGATCGCCGAGGGTGGACCGGCGGCGATCCGCAAGGATCCCACGGTGCTCGAAGCCTATTTGGGAGGGATCGAATGACTGCCCTCCTGTTCTCCATCCGCAACGTCTCGGTGTCCTACGGCAAGATCGAGGCGGTGCGCGACGTGTCGCTCGACATCCCGGCCGGGACCATCGTCACGGTAGTCGGCGCCAATGGTGCCGGCAAGAGCACGCTGCTCAACGCCGCCATGGGGGTGCTGGCCCCGGCGGCCGGCCAATTTCTGCTGGACGGCAGGCCGCTGGCCGACACCTCGGTCGAGGACCGGGTCGCCGCCGGGCTCAGCCTGGTCCCCGAAAGGCGCGAATTGTTCGCCACCATGCCGGTCGAGGACAACCTCAGGCTTGGCGCCTACCGCCGGCCGCGTGGCCGGTCGGCGACCCAGGGGCTGGAGGAGGTCTACGCGCTGTTTCCCCGCCTGAAGGAGCGCCGCCGCCAAGCGGCGGGCACGCTGTCTGGCGGCGAGAGGCAGATGCTGGCGATGGGTCGGGCGCTGATGGCCTGCCCGCGGCTGCTGATGCTGGACGAACCCAGCCTCGGCCTGGCGCCCCGGGTGGTGAAGGATATCCTGCGCCTGATCGCCGAGTTGCGAGCCACCGGCGTCGCCATCCTGCTGGTGGAACAGAACGCGCGGGCGGCGCTGCAGGTCGCCGACTGGGGAGTGGTGATGGAAACTGGCTCGGCCACCCTGGCCGGCCCCGCCGCCGAGCTGGCCGGCGATCCGCGGGTGATCGAAAGCTATCTCGGACTGAAGGACGTGGAACCCGTATGATCGATTATCGCACCCCGCTCTCCGACATCCTGTTCGCGCTGGACCACGCCGCCGAGGCCGGCCGCCTGCCCGGCTGGGACCGGGACCTGGCCGCCGAGGTGCTGGGCCATGCCGCCCGCCTGGTGGATGAGGTGATCGCCCCCATCGATCCGCTGGGCGATGCCGAGGGCTGCCGGCTGGAAGGGGGCGAAGTGCGCATGCCCGCCGCCTTCCGCGCCGCCTGGGAGGCCTATGCCGCCGGCGGCTGGCCGGCCCTGTCGGCGCCCGAGGAGTTCGGCGGCCAGGGCCTGCCCCACATCCTGTCTGCCTGCCTGTCCGAAATGCTGGCCGGCGCCAGCCTGTCGTTCCAGATGGTGCTGATCCTGGGCACCGCCGCGCTCCGCACCCTGGCCGCCAACGCCTCGGCCGACCAGAAGGCCAGGCTCATACCCCGCCTCGCCTCGGGGGAATGGCTGGCGACCATGGCGCTGACCGAACCGCAGGCCGGCTCGGACCTGTCGTTGGTGCGCACCACCGCCAGCCCCGAAGCCGACGGCTCGTGGCGCATCACCGGCAGCAAGATCTTCATCTCGGGCGGCGGCCACGACCTTACTGGAGGCCGCATCCTCCATCTGGTGCTGGCGCGGACCGGCGATCCATCGCTCGGCACCAAGGCGCTGTCGCTGTTCGCCTGCCCGTCGATCCTCGACGACGGCGGCCGCAATGCGATTTCGGTGCTGCGGCTCGAGGAGAAGATGGGCATGCACGCCTCGCCCACCTGCCAGTTGGCGTTCGACGGGGCCTGGAGCGAGATCATCGGCCGACCGGGCGAGGGTCTGGCCCGCATGTTCACCATGATGAACATCCAGCGCCTGGAGGTGGCGCTCGAGGGCATCGGCCTAGCTGAGGCCGCCGGCCAGCGCTCGCGTGCCTATGCTGCCACCCGCCGCCAGGGCCGCCTGCCCGGCCGCCAGGGCCCGCAGCCCATCGCCGCCCACGACGACGTGCGGCGCATGCTGCTGGCCCAGATCGCCCTGACCCAGGGATGCCGGGCGATGATCTACCGCGGCCTGGTGGAACTGGAGTTGGACCCCGCCTCACCGCTGGTCCAGTTCATGACCCCGGTGTGCAAGGCCTTCGCCACCGAAGCGGCGATGGCCGCCGCCGACCATGCCATCCAGGTGCATGGCGGCTACGGCTTCCTGCGCGAATACCGGGTCGAGCAACTGTTGCGCGACGGACGCATTACCAAGATCTACGAGGGTACCAATGGGATCCAGGCGGCGACCCTGGCCGGCCGCCTGCTCAGCCAGGACGGCGGCCGGCCGGCCGAAGCCTTCGGCCGCGACGCCGAAGCTGCCGCCGCGCTGGCCGGCCGGGTCGCCCCGGCGCTCGCCACCGCACTCGGCCATTGGCGGTCGGCCACCGAGGCGGTGCGGGGATCGGCGGCCCTCAGCACGGTGGCCGACGCCTATATGCGCCTATCCGGGCTGGTGGCCCTCGGCGCCGCCTGGGCGCGGCTGGAATCCGCCGGAGCGAAGGCGCCCAATCCGACGCGCATCGCTGCCGCCGCCGAGTACGTCGCCCGCTGGATGCTGCCCGAATCGGCGCATCTGGCCGCGCTCTGCGCCGGCGCAAGCCCACTGTCCGGCCTCGACGACGAGGTCTTTGCCTGAAGCTCGGGAGCATGGAGGTTCGAGTGACTAACGCATACATCCCTTACGGTGCCTATTGGTCAACCCCCTTCGCCAAGTGGCAGGGGGCGCTGGCCCGCCTGCACAGCCTGAAGCTGGCGGCGAACACGGCGCGGGCGGCGCTGGAGGCGCGCGAATTCCCCATGGAGAGCTTTGATCTCGGCATCCTCGGCCTCAGCGTGCCGCAGCCGAGCAGCTTCTTCGGCCTGCCCTGGGTCACCGGCATGATGGGCATCGACGGCGTCGGCGGCCCGACGGTGTCGCAGGCCTGCGCCACCGGGGCGCGCGCGCTCCAGATGGCGGCGCAGGAAGTGGGCGACGGCACCGCGAACTGCGTCCTGGTCGTCACCGCCGACCGCTGTTCCAACGGCGCGGTCATCTACTACCCCGACGAGTCCGCCCCCGGCGCGCGCGGCGTGACCGAAGCCTGGGTGCTCGACAATTTCAACAATGATCCCTATGCCCGCAACGCAATGATCGACACGGCGGAAAACGTGGCGCGCCGCTACGGCATCACGACCGCCGAGCAGCATGACGTGGTGCTGATGCGCTATGGCCAGTACCAGGAGGCCCTGGCCGCCGACCGACAGTTCCAGCGCCGCTACATGGCGGAGGTCACCCTGACCGATTCGGGCTTCCGCAAGGCCGTCGGCACGCTGGCGGCCGACGAGGGGGTGTTCCCAATCACCGCCGAAGGGTTGGGCAGGCTGAAGCCGGTAAAGGCCGACGGCACCGTGACCTTCGGCGGCCAGACCCACCCGGCCGACGGCAACGCCGGCCTGGTCGTGACCACCCGCGAGATCGCGCGACGCACCTCGGCCAACCAGGCCGTCGAGATCGAACTCCTGGGCTTCGGCACCGCCCGCGTCGAGAAGGGCCACATGCCGATGGCCCCCGTCCCCGCTGCCCACGCCGCGCTTGCGCACGCCGGACTCGACATCGGCCGGATCGATGCGGTCAAGACCCATAACCCCTTCGCGGTCAACGACATCGTCTTCGCCCGCGAGACCGGTTTCCCGCTGGCCCGGATGAACAACTACGGCTCATCGCTGATCTGGGGTCACCCCCAGGCGCCAACGGGTGCGCGCTCGATCATCGAGATGATCGAGGAGTTGGTCCTGCGGGGCGGCGGCGTCGGCCTGTTCACCGGCTGCGCCGCCGGCGACACCGGTATGGCGACGGTGCTGAAGGTGACCGAAGCCAAAGGAAACTGATCCCCACTTCATCCCCATGTCACCGGTCCTTGGACGAGGACCGGTGAGACCTTGTCCAGGAGCGCCGCCACCTTGCGCCGATTGTGAGAGCGCCCGCGTCATATCGCGGTGGTCGCCAGCGCGCAGCAACACGATCAGGGCCGACAAGGCTTAGTCCTACGGCCATGCGGCAAAGGATGGTGCTTCACCCGATGGCCTGACTGCCGAGCGCCGGTATGCCCCCGGCGATTGACCGGTCAGGCGCTTGAAGAACCGGTTGAAATATCCGGCGTCGCGAAACCCCAAGCCATAGCCGATCGCCTCGATCGGCAGCGTGGTCAGGTCCAATCGCAGCCTGGCTTCCTCGATCAGCCGCTCGTGGAGCAATGCCAGCGGCGTACGGCCGGTCGCCCGCAGACAGGCCTCGTGCAGATGGGCCCGACTCACCCCCAGCATCTCGGCGAACTGGTCGACCCGCATGGCGTCCCGGTAATGCAATTCGATCAACTGACGGAAGCGTTGGACCGTGGTGGCGCCGCCACCCCGCACGCCCCTGCCCGAATCGAGGCCCGAAGCCCGCCACAGGTGCAGCAGGATCAACCCCAAATACAGACCGATCATTGCCGCCCCCCCCACCTGCGACTGGCGCGATTCGCGCGCCAAGGCGCCGAACAGCGTGGCTATTTCGTCGAGCTGAGAGGCGACCCGTTCCGGTGGGGCGACCACCTCACGGTCGAACAGCAGGCGAAGATGGGCCGCCACCGGACTGTCCCCGACGATGCGAAGGACAAGATCCTCGGCAACGGCGACCGCCACACCATCGGCACCGGCTGCCAAATGAAATTCGCCACGCGCTGACCGGGGCAGCCAAACCACCAGCGGCGCCGCCAGTTCGACCCCAAGGCCGTCATCGGCGACGAACTCGGCCCGGCCGTGCGCGACCAAGAACAGATGGCAGCGCGTGCGGTCGTCGAGGCTGGGGATTGACCAAGTTCGCCGGGCGAAACCCGGCTCCATCTTCTCGGCGATCACTGCGGCGCCCGGTACACACGGCCGATTGTCAACGGGGAAACGCCTGACGGGCATGGGCCAAAGCCTCTGGACAATAGCAGCCGACAGAAACCGACAAAAAGCCGCGCGATAAAAAAGTACAATAAAAACCCTGAATTGTACATTGCCATCGCTCCGCGACTGCGGCCTACTGACAGCCTAAGCTGGCCTCAAGAGCCAAAGCCGACAAAAAGCCAGTACCTGGGGAGGTACGCGTGTTCCATGTGCCGCTGCTCATCGCCGGGCAGGACCGCCCGGCCTCGAACGGTGCCGTGTTTCAGCGGCTCAATCCGGTAACCGACGAACCGGCGACATCGGCCGATGCCGCAACCATCACCGATGCGTCGGCGGCGGCGGCAGCGGCGGCGGCGGCCTTCCCCGCCTGGTCGGCCCAGGCGCCGGGCGAACGGCGCCGGATGCTGCTGGATGCGGCAGAACTGCTGGAGGAGAGGAGCGACCGCTTCATCACCGCCATGACCGAGGAAACCGGCGCCACCGAGGATTGGGCACGGTTCAACGTCCGGCTGGCTGCCGACATACTCCGCGACGCCGGGGCCATGACCACACAAATCGCCGGACAGATCATCCCATCGGACAAGCCGGGGATGACGGCGATGGCCGTTCGTCAACCGGTCGGCGTCGTACTCGGCATCGCTCCATGGAACGCGCCGGTCATTCTTGGGGTGCGTGCGGTCGCAATGCCGTTGGCCTGCGGCAACACCGTAGTGCTCAAGGCGTCGGAAGTCTGCCCCCTTACCCACCGCCTGATCGGCGACGTGCTGTGCGAGGCCGGAATGGGCCACGGCATCGTCAACATCATCAGCAGCGCCCCGGCCGACGCCGAGCGCATCACCGAAACTCTGGTCGCCCATCCGGCTGTTCGGCGGGTGAATTTCACCGGATCCACCCGTGTCGGCCGGACCGTCGCCCAAATGGCGGCGCGGCACTTGAAGCCGGCGCTGCTGGAACTGGGCAGCAAGGCACCCCTGCTCATCCTCGATGACGCCGATGTCGACGAGGCGGTCAGGGCGGCGGCGTTCGGGGCATTCATGAACCAGGGCCAGATCTGCATGGCCACCGAACGCATTATCGTCGACGAGGCGGTGGCCAGCGCCGTTGCCGAAAAGCTCGCCCGTAAAGCCGCCATGCTAGTCGCCGGCGACCCTCGCAAAGGAGCCACACCGCTGGGTTCGCTGGTCGGCCGCGAGGCTGTCGCGCGCATCGACGGGCTGGTCAAGGACGCCGTGTCGAAGGGCGCCCGCCTCCTCTGTGGCGGCCACGCCAACGGAACGTTGATGGACGCCACGATCCTCGACTACGTGACGCCGTCGATGCGCATCTATTCCGAAGAGTCCTTCGGACCGGTCGTCGCCATCGTACGCGTGCGCGGTGTCGACGAAGCGGTCCGGGTGGCCAACGACACCGAATATGGGCTGTCCTCCGCCGTCTTCGGCCGCGATGTGAAGCGGGCACTCGATGTGGCCCGCCGGATCGAGAGCGGCATCTGCCATATCAATGGCCCGACCATCCATGACGAGCCCCAGATGCCGTTCGGCGGCATCAAGGCCAGTGGCTACGGCCGCTTCGGCGGTGTCGCCGCCATTCATGAATTTACTGAACTCCGCTGGATCACGATCTCCAGCCAACCCGGCGACTACCCGCTGTGAAGCGGCTGACCAGACCGGACCGTCCGTACCAAGAAATAAAAGGGAAGGAAGCGATCATGAATAAACCGCCACTCACCTCTTCAGCGCATCGTCCCGGCCTGTCGCGGCGCCGGTTGATTCTCGCCGCCGGCGCCGGCGGGCTTGGGCTCACCCTTGCAGGCAGCCGCCGTGGCTGGGCGGCCGGGGCCGAAAATGTCCTCAAAGTGGGATTCGTCAGCCCGCGCACCGGTGCCCTGGCGGGCTTCGGGGAAACCGACGGCTATGTTCTCCAGTCGGCGCGCAAGGCGCTGGCGAAAGGACTGACCGTCGGCGGCAAGACCTACCAAGTTCAAATCCTCGACCGTGACACCCAATCCGACCCGTCGCGGGCCAGCCAACTGGCCAAGGATCTGATCAACAATGACCAGGTTGATCTCATGTTGGCGGTCTCTACGCCCGAGGTGATCAACCCGGTGTCCGACGCCTGCGAACTGGCCGGCGTACCCTGCCTGTCCACCGTGATGCCATGGGAGGCCTGGTATTTCGGCCGCGGTGCGAAGCCGGGCCAGCCGTCGCCCTTCAAATGGACCTATCATTTCGGCTTCGGCGTGGAGGAGTTCCACAAGACCTATGTCTCGCAGTGGAATGGCCCCGTCACCACCAACAAGAAGGTCGGGGTCCTCTACCCCAACGACGCGGATGGCAACGCCATCCGCGCCCATCTCGCTCCCCTGCTCGCCAAGCAGGGCTTCACCATTGTGGACCCCGGTCCGTACGAGGACGGGACCACCGACTACTCGGCGCAGATTGCCCTGTTCAAGCGGGAGCATTGCCAGATTTTCAACACCTTCCCGATCCCGCCCGATTTCGCTGCCTTTTGGCGGCAGGCGGCTCAGCAGGGATATGCCCGCATGGTCAAGATTTGCCAGGTCGCCAAGACCGGGCTGTTCCCATCGGACATCGAGGCCTTGGGACGGCTGGGGATCAACATGGCCAGCGCCTGTTATTGGCACAAGGCGTTCCCCTACAAATCCCCGCTGACCGGCCTGTCCGGCGGAGAATTGGCCGCCGGCTACGAGCGGACCAGCGGCAAACAATGGACCCAGCAGCTTGGAGCCAGCATGTCGCTCCTCGATGCCGGTTTCCAGGCGCTCAAGGACAGCAGCGATCCACGGTCGAAAGACGCGGTGGTCAAAGCGATCCGCAAGCTGAACACCACCACCATGATCGGCAAGGTTGACTTCACCAGCGGCCCGGTACCGAACGTGTCGGCCGGCCCGATCATAGGCTGCCAGTGGGTGAAAGCACCGCCCGGAAGCAAGTTCAAGCTCGATTGCGTCGTCACCGAGCACGCCACCGACCCCAACGTGCCGGTCGAGGCCCGCCTTCTGCCGTATCACGTGTGACCGGGTGAGGGACGGACCTCCTTCCATGGCGAGCGACGCCGACCAGCCGATCCTGGTCGCTTCGGGAATCTACAAGCGCTTCAATGCGCTTGTAGTTCTCGACGGAATCGACTTCGCCATGCGGCCCGGCGAGGCGATCGGGGTGGTGGGACCCAACGGTGCCGGCAAGACCACCTTCCTCAGCGTCCTGGTCGGAGCGCACCGGCCGACCTCGGGCAAGGTCCGCTTCCGAGGCGACGACGTCACGCGCCTGCCGGCAGCCGAGAGGTGCCGTCTGGGTCTGGCCCGCACCCATCAGGTCCCCCGCCCTTTCACCGGCATGACGGTGTTCGAGAACACCTTCGTGGCGGCGTCCAACGGGGGCCGTTTTCCACGGACCGAGGCCTATGACCGCTGTATCGACGCCCTGTCCCTTTGCGGCATGCTGGGGATCGCCAACCGACGAGCCGAGACCCTCGGCCTGCTCGACCGGAAACGCCTGGAACTGGCGCGGGCGCTGGCGACCAATCCGGTCGTCCTGTTGCTCGATGAAATCGGCGGCGGACTGACCGACAAGGAAGCCGGCGAACTGGTCGACACAATTCGGGAACTGCGTCGCCGCGGCATCGCCGTGGTGTGGATCGAACATATCGTCCACATCCTCCTGCAGGTCGCCGAACGCCTGATCTGCATGGATGCCGGCCGGGTGATCGCCGACGGAAGCCCGGAAGCGGTGATGTCCGATCGCGCCGTCATCGACGCCTATTTCGGGGAAGGAACACCATGACGATCCTTACCGTCGAACATATGGAGGCGCGCCACGGCCTGCTCAAGGCGGTCCGCGGCGTGTCGTTCCACGTCTCACAAGGCGAGGTGGTCGCTTTGGTGGGCGCCAACGGCGCCGGCAAAACGACACTCCTGCGCGCCATCGCAGGCGCCCATCCGCCTTCGGCTGGCCGCGTCCTGTTCCGTGGCACCGATGTCTCGGCCATTCCCGCCTATCGGCGGGCAGCCATGGGAATCGCCCTGGTTCCCGAAGGCCGCCGGCTGTTTCCGCAGATGACGGTGGAGGACAACCTGCTGCTTGCGCGCGCCACCGGCCGGTCCGGCCCGTGGACCATGGACAGGGTGATGGAGGCTTTTCCCCATCTGCAGGCGCGACGCAAATCGAAGGCCGCCCATCTGTCAGGGGGTGAACAGCAGGCCACGGCCATCGGCCGGGCCCTGATGGCCAACCCTGAAATCCTGCTGCTCGACGAGGTGTCCCTCGGCCTGTCGCCGTTAGCCGTCGAGCGGGTCTACGCGTCGCTGCAATCGCTGATGCAATCGGGCGCCACGATCCTTCTGGTCGAACAGGATCTCAAGCGGGCGTTGGCGGTCGCTGACCGCGTGATGTGCATGCTGGAAGGAACGATCGTGCTGGAGGGGCCAACAAAGGACATCACGCGCGACCAGGTCATGGCAGCATATTTCGGCGCAGAGCATGGCAAAAAACAACGAAAGGCAGTGCAATGATTTGGGTAAACCAGATCGTTCAAGGATTATTGCTCGGAGGATATTATGCGCTAATCGCATGCGGCCTGTCATTTATGTACGGCGTCATGCGCATTATCAATATTGCCCATGGAAGCTTTGCAATTTTGGCGGCTTTCGCTTTGTGGGAGTTGAGCTCCCGCTTCGCCATATCGCCCTTTGCCGGGCTTGCCGCCATCCTCCCCCTGCTGGCGATGGTGGGCTGGATCCTCCAGCGGGCCGTGCTCGATCGCAGCGCCCGCGGCGGCACCCTGGTTCCCATCCTGAGCACCTTCGGCTTGGCCATCATGATCGACAACCTGCTGTTCCAGCAGTTCGGTGCCGATACCCGATCGCTGGCGCCCTATCTCGACACCCTGTCCTACGATTCGTGGAGCCTGACCGACGACATCTATATCGGGAAGCTGGCCGCCATGATTTTCGCCGCGGCTGTCGTCCTCCTCGGCGGGCTTCAGCTCTTCCTGGGGCATACCCAGCTTGGCCGCTCGATTCGCGCCACCGCGGCCGACCCCGATACGGTCGGGCTGATCGGCGTCAACGCCAAACGGGTCAATGCCGCGGCGGCAGCCATCGCCATGGTGACCGTCGGCGTGGCCGGAGCATTCCTCGCCATGCGGGCGACCTTCAATCCTTATGCCGGCCCCCTGCAATTGATCTTCGCTTTCGAGGCGGCAGTGATCGGCGGTGCAGGATCCCTCTGGGGCACATTGGGGGGCGGCATCGTCTTGGGTGTCGCCCAGAGCATCGGCGCTCAAATCGATCCGCAGGGCTTTCTCATCGCCGGGCATCTGGTCTTCTTCGTCGTCCTGTTTGCCCGGCTTTACGCTGGCAACGGCGGCTTCGCCGGCGCCATGCGGAACCTCCGGAGGCGTCTCGTATGAGCGGCTGGAACCCCCTGGCACCGCTGCCGGCCGTCGAACGCTGGACTCCACTGGCGAAGGTCTCGGCCGCCGCCGGCGTCGCGCTCCTCGTCTTGCTGGCCCTTGGCCCGCTGATTCTGAACGCCAATCTTCTGGACAAACTGACCACCCTGTTCATCTACGTCATTTTGGCGCTGATGTGGAATGCCTTGGCGGGCTATGGCGGCCTGGTCTCGATCGGGCAGCAGGCCTTCTTCGGCCTCGGCGCCTACGGGGCTATCCGCCTGGCCGATGCCGGGGTCAACGTCTATCTGTCGCTGGTCGCCTCCGCCTTGCTGGTCGGGCTGGTCGCCCAGCCGGTTTCGGCATTCATGCTCCGGCTGAAAGCCGGCGAGTTCGCCATTGGCATGTGGGTTCTGGCCGAACTTGCCCATCTGCTGGTCAACCTCGACAAACTGGTGCAGGGCGAGACCGGAACGTCGCTGATTGCGCTCACGGCCTATCAGGCCGACAGCCGGCGCGCAACCATCTATTGGCTGGCCCTGGCGGCCATGGCGGTGCTGAGCGGCATCGTCTTCGCGCTGCTGCGCAGCCGCACCGGCGCCGCGATTCAGGCGATCCGCGACGACGAAGAGGCGGCGGCGGCCGTGGGAGTGCGCGTTCTCGGCACCAAGCGGATCATCTTCATTCTGGCGGCCACAGGCACGGCAATGGCCGGTGCTTTGTGGCTGGCCACGGCGATCAGCTTCCAGCCGAAGACCTATTTCGGCGTGCAATGGACGGCGTACATGATCTTCATGGTTCTTGTGGGGGGCCTGGGCACCTTCGAGGGCCCCCTTCTCGGCGCGGTCATCTTCTTCACCATCGAGGCATGGTTCGGCGGCAGCGGCGTCTGGTACCTGGTCGGGCTGGGTGGCACGGCACTGGCTTTCTCGCTGCTCCTCCCACGCGGCATCTGGGGCGCGGTGGAGAGGCGGCTTTCGTTGCGGCTGCTCCCTGTCGGCTATCACCTGAAGGTGCCGCTCGGCATTCCCGAAAGCAATATGACGGAAGGCGCGAGCGGCCAGGCGCCGTCTGCCGTGGCGGAGATCCCCCCTGTGGAAAGGTGATGTTCCAGCCCAATTCACATCCATTTTGAGAAGGAGCTGATCATGGATATCCGGTTCATCATTGATGGAGCCGCGGCCGACGCGGAAAGCGGCGCGATATTCGAGCGTCGGGATCCGTTCACCGGCCAAGTCGCGACCCGTGCCGCCGCCGCCGGCCCCGCCGACGTCGCCAAGGTGGCCGCTGCGGCCCAGCGGGCTTTCGAGAGCTGGTCCGAGACCGGCCCCGGCCAACGCCGTGCGCTCCTTCTCAAAGCGGCCGATCTGATGGAGAGCCGCGTCGCCGAGTTCACACGGCTGATGCAGGAGGAAACAGGGGCCACGGCGCCCTGGGCCGGCTTCAACGTCCAACTGGCGGCGGGCATGCTGCGCGAGGCGGCGGCTCTGACCACTCAGATAACCGGCGAGGTCATTCCCTCGGACAAGCCTGGAATCCTGTCCCTGGCGGTACGCCAGCCGGCCGGCGTCGTCCTTGGCATCGCCCCGTGGAACGCCCCGGTGATCCTCGGCACAAGAGCCATTGCGGCTCCGCTTGCCTGCGGCAACACGGTGATCTTGCGGTCTTCGGAAGCCTGCCCCGGCACCCACCACCTGATTGGGCAGACGCTGAACGATGCCGGCCTGCCCAAGGGCGTCGTCAACGTCATTTCCAACGCGCCGGCCGATGCACCCGGCATCGTCGAAGCGCTGATCGCCCACCCGGCAGTCCGTCGGGTCAACTTCACCGGTTCGACCCGCGTCGGCCGGATCATTGCCAAACTGGCGGCGGAACATCTCAAGCCGGTGCTCCTCGAACTGGGTGGCAAGGCGCCCTTCCTGGTCCTGGACGATGCCGATCTCGACCAGGCGGTGGACGCCGCCGCCTTCGGCGCCTTCCTCAACCAGGGGCAGATCTGCATGTCGACCGAGCGCTTTATCGTCGATCAGTCGGTCGCCGACGCCTTCGTCGCGAAGTTGGCGGCCAAGGCCTGCCGATTGCCGGCGGGCGACCCGCGCGGCCATGTCGTCCTGGGCTCGTTGATCGACCTAGCCGC
Organism: Pseudomonadota bacterium; assembly: GCA_021781575.1. Lineage (GTDB taxonomy): Bacteria > Pseudomonadota > Alphaproteobacteria > Rhodospirillales > Magnetospirillaceae > DUZF01. The sequence goes on along the minus strand of JAJXWP010000006.1, from coordinate 3,121 downwards.
GGCGGAAAAGATGGATGCGCTGATCGCCGACGCAGTCGCCAAAGGGGGCGTCGTCGTCGCCGGCGGCAAACGGACGGGCAGCGTCGTCGAAGCAACGGTGCTCGACCGCGTCACGCCCGAGATGCGCATCTACACCGAGGAATCATTCGGACCGGTAAAATCGGTCATCCGGGTCGCCGGGACCGACGAGGCGGTGCGGGTGGCCAATGACACGGAATACGGCCTTTCCGCGGCTGTCTTTGGCCGAGACGTGCAGCGCGCCCTGGCGGTATCGAAGCGTCTTGCTACCGGCATTTGCCACATCAATGGGCCGACGGTCGCCGACGAAGCACAGATGCCGTTCGGTGGGGTCAAGGGCAGCGGCTATGGGCGCTTCGGCGGCAAGGCGGTGATCAACGAATTCACCGACCTGCGCTGGGTGACGATCGAAGGGCCGCAGGCTTATCCGTTCTGAGTTGCCGCAGGCCCCGGGGCCCCTGCCTTGTTCACGAGGCCGGGGCTCGTCACGACGGCGAAAAGATGGAGAAGTTCGGCGCCTTCGCCATGGTCACCGCGGCAATGTCATCTTGACCTTGGTTCCGCCTTGTCCATCCAGTTCGAGACGCCCCCCGCTTGCGTCGTCAATCCTCGCATCAGGGCGAGGCCAGCACCACCGCGCCGCGGAACATCGGCCCGCATACCGCAGCCATCGTCGGCGATCATTAGCCGCAATTCGGTCTCACCGCTGTCCAGGGTAAGGATCACCGTGCCCTGGCGCTCATCAGGAAAGGCGTGCTTGAAGGCGTTGCTCAGTGCCTCGGTGGCGGCCAGCCCAAGCGGCACGGCGGTATCGAGATCGATCAGCGGCACGGCTGAACCTTCCTCGACCACGCGCACGGCAATGCGGTCGTCCACCGCCCAGGTGTGGGCGAGATCGGTAACGAGTTGGCGCAGATAGGCACCGAAACGAACCTCACCGTTCCTGTCGCCGCGGTATAGCTGCTCATGCACCAGGGCCATGGCGCGGACGCGCGCCTGAATGTCGGCGACCGCCGCTTCACTGTCCGGTCCGGTGAAGGAGCTGGATTTGATCGTCAGCAGGCTGCTGACAATCTGCAGGTTGTTCTTGACCCGATGATGGATCTCGGTGAGCAGATTGTCCTTGCGGGCAAGTGTGGCGGCCAGTTCCTCCTTGGCCTGCTTGACTGACGCGCTTTCGATGATTTCCCATTCGCCGTCGCGACGGACCATGACGAAGTTGTGATTGCGGACGATATCGAGAACGGTGGTGGCGCTACACTTGCTGATATCGTAGGAGCACAGGGCGACGATGCGATGGCCGGCGAATTGTCGTGCCGGGCCCAGGCCATGGCACCGAACCCTTGAGATGGTTCAGTGCCACGGAGGACGCACAATGCGAGCGTTCAGCGGCCCGCGGCTTTTCTGTCGAGCCGTTGCCCGTCGGGCCGGCTTGCCTTGGCCGGCAACGCCGGACGGCGAGGGGTCATGAAGGCCAGGCGAGGCATAGCATTTTCACCGGTGCCGGCGGCACGATCCACCTTGCGTTCATTGGCGGGGCGGACGTCAGGCTTGCCGGCCAAAGCGGTGTGCGTGCGCCGGTCGATGGTCTCGATGCGCAGCCGCGCCACCCGCTCGATATTGCGCAGCAGGTCCCGCTCTCCGCCGTCACACAGCGAAATGGCGGTCCCTTCGGCGCCGGCCCGCGCAGTCCGTCCAATGCGGTGCACATAGTTCTCGGCCACTTCGGGCAGTTCGAAGTTCACCACATGGGTAACGCCGGCAATGTCAATGCCGCGCGCCGCGATGTCGGTGGCGACCAACGCCCGCACCCGGCCGGCGCGGAAAGCAGCCAACGAGCGCTCGCGCTGGCTTTGGCTCTTGTTCCCATGAATCGCCGCGGCGGCAATGCCGGCGCCATCGAGATGGCGGGCGACTTTGTCTGCGCCATGCTTGGTGCGGGTGAACACGATGGTGCGCTCCATGGCCTCGTCGGCAAACAGCCCGATCAGCGTGTCGCGCTTGTTGGAGGCATCGACCAGCAGGACCTGCTGGCGAACCCGCTCGGCCGTGGTCGCCGCCGGAGCCACCGACACGGAGACCGGGTCGTTCAGCAGTTCACCGGCAAGATTGCCGATTTCCTTGGGCATGGTGGCCGAAAAGAACAGGTTCTGGCGCTGCTTCGGCAACTGACCGACGATCCGCCGCAGTGGCTTGATGAAGCCCAGGTCCAGCATCTGATCGACCTCGTCGAGCACCAGAAATTCGGCGGTGCCCAAAAGGGCGGCGCGCGACCCGATATGATCGATCAGGCGCCCCGGCGTGGCCACCAGGACGTCGACACCGCCGGCCAGTGCCTTCAGCTGCGGGCCGTGGGAAACACCGCCGAAGACCACCGCGACGCGGACGCCGAGGCGCTGTCCGAAGGCGCGAAAGCTGTCGGCGATCTGGCTGGCCAGCTCTCGGGTCGGGCTCAACACCAGCACTCGGCATCCGCCGCGTGGCGCCTGGCGGGGCTGTTGGGCCAGCAAGTGCAAGATGGGTAGGGCAAAGGCGGCCGTCTTGCCGGTGCCTGTCTGGGCGATGCCCAGCAGGTCGCGGCCCGCCAGGATGGCCGGGATGGCCTTGGCCTGGATGGGAGTGGGGTTCGTATAGCCAACCGCCGTCAGGGCGCGCAGAATCGGCGCGGCGAAGCCGAACTCGTCAAATTTGGTCAATGTGCTCATCTTTCAGTGGAAAACGCCGCGCCGAGGACGTCCTCGGCCCCGATGGGAGTTGCGGCGATGGTTGGAGAGGCCCCGCGTGATGCGAGCCGTCACCTGAATTCTATGGAAGGCTTTCGAAGGAAGCCGGACCACTCAAAGGTCCGTTCACGCGGCCGGAATGCCAACATCCGCAACCCGGTCGCGGACGGCGCACTATCGGCTTCCAACTTCTGGATGTCAAAAGAAATCGCCGACCAACGCCGGACATGGCTGGTTCTTTCGGGCGGCCGGAGACCGCTGGCGGCGGCTATTCCTCCTGGTCCTCGACCTCGGACTCGGCCTCGTCGTCGAATCCCTCTTCCCGGTCGTCGGCCGGCTCCCGCTCCTCGCCCTCCGAACGGTCGTCATAGGTCGCCGGA
>JAJXWP010000069.1 GCA_021781575.1 Pseudomonadota bacterium | reverse complement strand
CCGCAAGGTGACACTGTTCAATTGCTTCGTCATGGGCGACATTCCCGACGACATGGCCGGCATCTTCGAGCACCTGAAGGAAGCCGCGGTGACCATGCAGCAGGGCGGCGGCATCGGTTACGACTTCTCGACGCTTCGCCCCAAGGGGGCGCCGGTCAAGGGAGTCGGCGCCGACGCCTCGGGGCCGCTGTCGTTCATGGACGTCTGGGATGCCATGTGCCGCACCATCATGAGCGCGGGCTCCAGGCGTGGCGCCATGATGGCCACCATGCGCTGCGATCACCCCGACATCGAAGCCTTCATCGAAGCCAAGGCGACGGCCGGGCGGCTGCGTATGTTCAATCTTTCGGTGCTGGTGAGCGACGCCTTCATGGCGGCGGTGAAGAACGACGAGGCTTGGGAGCTGAAATTCGGCGGGGTGGTGTACAAGAGCCTGCGGGCGCGCGAGCTGTGGAACCGCATCATGCGCGCCACTTACGCCTATGCCGAGCCGGGGGTGATCTTCATCGACCGGATCAACCGGCTGAACAACCTCTATTACTGCGAGAACATCCACGCCACCAACCCCTGCGGTGAACAGCCGCTGCCGCCCTACGGCGTCTGCCTGTTGGGCTCGATCAACCTGGCCAAGCTGGTGGCCAGGCCGTTCGAGGATGGCGCCGCCCTCGACGAGGAGGAACTGGCCCGGCTGGTGCGCGTCGCCGTCAGGATGATGGACAATGTCATCGACGTATCCAACTATCCGTTGCCGCAACACCAGCACGAGGCCAAGGCCAAGCGCCGCATCGGCCTCGGGGTCACCGGCCTGGCCGACGCTCTGATCATGTGCCGGGCCCGCTATGGCGGCCGTGAAGCGGTCCGCCTCGCCGAACGGTGGATGTCGCTGTTGCGCCGCAATGCCTATCTGGCCTCGGCCGAACTTGCCGCCGAGAAGGGACCGTTCCCTCTTTATGACGCCGAAGCCTATCTGGCCGGCGAAACCATCCAGGGCCTCGACGCGGACGTTCAGGCCGCCATCCACAGCCACGGCATGCGCAACGCCCTGCTCACCTCCATCGCGCCCACCGGCACCATCTCGCTATTCGCCGACAATGTGTCGTCGGGGCTGGAGCCGGTGTTCAGCTTCAGCTACAGCCGCAACGTCCTGATGCCGGACGGGACGCGCCGGGAGGAAGAAGTCAGCGATTACGCGGTCCGGCTATATCGCCGACTGCGCGGAGAGGCGGCGCCCCTGCCCGACTATTTCGTCGATGCCCAGAGCCTGACGCCGTCCGATCATGTGGTCATGCAGGCGGCGGTGCAGAAATACGTCGACAGCTCCATCTCGAAGACCATCAACGTCCCGGAAAGCATCAGCTTCGACGATTTCAAGGATGTTTACCTGCAGGCCTACGACGCCGGCTGCAAGGGCTGCACCACCTATCGTCCGAATGATATCACCGGAGCGGTGCTGGAGGTCCGCACGGAGGCGGCGGCCGATGCGCCGCAGGCCGAACTGCCGCTCGAACCGGCCCGCCCCAGGCCCGAGGACGCCTTCGATGCCGGGGCCATCATCCATCTGACCCAGCCGCTGAGCCGGCCCGAGGAGCTGCCCGGCGCCACCTACAAGGTGCGCTGGCCGGACAGCGACCACGCCATGTACATCACCCTGAACGACATCATCCAGGACGGCCGCCGCCGCCCCTTCGAGGTGTTCATCAATTCGAAGAATATGGACCATTTCGCCTGGACGGTGGCGCTGACCCGCATGATCTCGGCGGTGTTTCGCCGCGGCGGCGACGTATCCTTCGTCGTCGAGGAGCTGAAAGCGGTGTTCGACCCGCGCGGCGGACAATGGATGGGCGGAAAATACGTTCCATCCCTTCTGGCGGCCATCGGCGACGTGATCGAACGGCACATGATCAGCATCGGCTTCATGTCCGATCCCAACGCCGACCGACCGGCGACGGCCGGCAAGAAGGCGGCGGTCATGGGCCACAAACCGCTCCGCCAATGCCCGAAATGCGGGCAACCGACGCTGATCCGCCAGGAAGGCTGCGACACCTGTTCCAACTGCGGTTATTCCAAATGTTCTGGTTAACAGACTGATGTTGCATTAGGGCGGGCCTATGTCCGTAACAGCATAAGGTCGCGCGGAGCGAAGCGCCCAGGCGGAACTCCAGAAAAAGGTCCTGCCCGGCGGACATCAAGCCGAACAAGATGCCCAAAATCTGTCCGACCACCCCGGCTGGGGAAGGCTTTGTCGCGCCCCGCAATGGGGTAGGCATGCCTTCATTGGCCTCAATCCAACCGATGGAGGCATAAAATGCTTGACGTAAGAACGGACGTTAGCACACCATTCTCTTCACTGGAGAGTGCCATGGCTGCGACCACTAAACTCACAAAGATCGGGAATTCGACTGGAGTAGCGATTCCCAAGGAAGTGCTTGAAGCTGCCCATATGGCTCGCGGCGAAGAAGTGACCCTCTCTGTCGTTGAGGGCAAGATCGAAATCGCCAAGCCGACGGACGGTTACAATGAGGCAATGGAAATTGGCTGCCGCTTCTCCAAGCGATACGCCAAGACCATGGCCGCATTGGCCAAGTGACGGGGTTTCGGCTTCCCCCAATTCAAGCTGTCATCGATCTGCACGCCGAATGGATTGCAGAATATGGCGGAGCATTGGGGGGCCGCGACAAAGGAGCGCTTGAAGGTTCCTTAGGTCGAGCTTTCCAGCTGATGGCTTATGCCCAGGATGCCAACCTCGCGGTAATCGCGGCTGCGGTGTGCGTCAGCATCTGCCGCAACCACCCGTTCGTCGACGGGAACAAGAGGGCGGCATTCGGCACGATGGGTGTCATTCTAGGCCTCAACCGGCATTATCTTGACGTGGCCGAACATGAAGCAACCAGGGTGATGCTGGCCTTGGCTGCCGGTGAAATGCCGGAGGAAGAGTTCCGTTCTTGGGTGTCGGCAAACATCCTACCGGACGAATGAGAAGGTAAGCCGGGTGGGAGCAATCCCCCGGCACCTCTTGGATTTATGGCGTCGTACGGCTTTGATTTTTCGCCGTACCCGTTGGGTAAGAGGTATCTGCGATATTGACCGGATGTGAACCTCGCCTACGGGCAAAGATTTGGGTTGCCGCAACGATCCGCGCATGCGTCGCAAACGGCACCTCGGCAACTGTCGCGCGCCGAGGAGACGAAGATGCTGGTGCCATATTAATAAAGCAAAATTTTCTGAACGGCAGATTTGTCGTCCTGACCCAGATTCGCACCGCGGACGGTACCCAGGCGTGGCTGCGCGGGACTGGCCCCGATCCGGTCGGCGAAGACACGGCCGACGCCTACATAGCACGACAACTGGTACGGGATAGCGACTTGTGGGTGATCGAGATCGAGGACCGCGATGGCCGGCTGCCATTCGGCGGCTCGGTCTTATGAGTCAGCGCCCCCGCCCGCAACCGCAGCCGCCGTGGCCGCAGCCCGCCCCGTCGTCAAAATCCTCCTCGGCGGTCGGCTCCGGCGCATGGCGGATGGCGCCTTGATAAATCTGCGCCGAGCGTCCCTGAAAGGTAACCGCGACGAAATGCTGGCCGAGGTCGTCGACCTGCATCTCCATGGCGATGTCGCCGGCCTCGAGGGCCTTTACCGTCTCGTCCGAAGTCAGATCCAGAGCCTTGCCAACGGCCCCCAGAAGAGCATTCACCTCGGCGTAGTATTCGCGCTCGTCCATGACGTCCTTCCATATTGGAGATTGACCTGGTGACTGACTCATCTGAACGACTCAGCCACCAGCATGCTGCAGATAGTCTGCGGCATGCTATAGTCCTTCCACCCGTTTCGTTGCAAGAGCCGAAAGGGACGTCCGGTCAGGACTTGGCTTTGTCCGGCGCCTTGGCGCGCCTGGTGGCCTTCGCAGCAGCGGGCTTGGCCGCAGCGCCTGATTTGGCCGTTCGCGCCGCCTTGGCCGGCTCGGCCGCAACGGCCTTGGCCGGAACAGCGGCGCACTCGGCCTCGGCCCGCAGCCAATGCTCCACGTCGCGGCCTTCGGGACGCCCCTCGGCTTCCCATATCTCGAATGCGCGTCGGCGGACCTTGTCGTGGATGTCTGTCATGCTTCCCTCGTCAAGGATTCGGACTGGCCCGAAGGCGAAGGCTAACGCATTGCGCTGCAACGCACAATTCTTTCTTCCGGGGCATTTGCCGGCCCGCGGCGCGGGGGGTTGGGACTGTGGTTTCCTGCCCCTCGCCGAGCGGGGACGGTGATAAACCGGGGCCCGCCTGCGGACATGGTCTTCACGTCGGTCGCTCCGCAATGTTATTCAAAGCGGATGCGCGTTCTCGGCTTTTCCGCCTTCCATCACGACAGCGCCGCCGCCCTGGTGGAGGACGGCCGCATCGTCGCCGCCGCCGAAGAGGAACGGTTTACCCGCCGCAAGCATGACGCGGCCTTCCCGCGCAACGCCATCGCCTATTGCCTGGCCACCGCCGGCTGCGACATGAGCGGTATCGACCTGGTGGCGGCGGCCGACGGGATGGCGGCGGGAGACCGGCTGCCCGGCGAACTCGACCGACTGGCGCCGGGGCTCGCCCGTTCGGACCGACTGTGGGTGTGCGAACACCATCTGTCCCATGGCGCCTCGGCCTTTTTCCCCTCCCCGTTCCAACGGGCCGCCGTGCTCACCATGGACGGCGTCGGCCAGGGAACGGTGACGTCGCTGGCCATGGGTGACGGCAATCGCCTGGAAATCATCGAGGAGATACCCTATCCCCATTCGCTGGGGCTTCTCTACTCCGCTTTCACCCGCTATGTGGGGTTCAAGATGCGGTCCGGCGAGTACAAGGTCATGGGCCTGGCGCCCTACGGCCGGCCGCGCTTCGCCAGGCGGATCCTGGATATCCTCGATGATCTTGGCGAGGATGGCCGTTTCCGCCTCGACGAGACGGCCTTGACCGACGGCGCCCTCGGCCGGTTGCTCGGACGGCCGGCACGGCAGTCCGACCAGCCGCTGGATCACTTCCACATGGATGTCGCCGCCTCCGTCCAGTCGGTGACCGAACAGATCATCCTCGGGCTGGCCGGATGGGCCGCCCGGCGGACGGGAGCGGCCGACCTCTGCCTGGCCGGCGGCGTGGCGCTGAACTGCGTGGCCAATGGCAAGCTGCTGCGCCAAGGCATCTTCGAGCGCCTTTGGGTGCAGCCGGCCTCGGGCGACGCCGGTGGCGCGCTGGGTGCGGCTTTGGCCGCCTGTCACATGGTATTCGACCAGCCACGGCCGGTGGACGGCTGCCGCGACGGCATGCAGGGGGCCTATCTCGGCCCGGCCTATGCCCAGCCCGATATCGAGCGGCGGCTCGGGGCACTCGGTGCGGCATACGCCGTGCTCGACGATGACCAGCTGACGCGCGTCACGGTGGCCGCCCTTTCCGCCGGCAAGCGGGTGGGATGGATGCAAGGGCGGATGGAATTCGGCCCGCGAGCCCTGGGCAACCGGTCCATTCTGGCCGATCCCCGGCTCCCCGGCATGCGCGACCAACTGAACGGCCGAGTCAAATTTCGCGAGCCGTTCCGCCCATTTGCCCCGGCTGTGCTGGCCGAAGACGCGGCGGAATGGTTCGATCTGCCGGTCGCCTCACCCTACATGCTGCTGGTTGGCCCGGTGCGCAAGGCGGGCGTCCCCGCCGTCACCCATGTGGACGGATCGGCCCGTCCGCAGACCGTTCATGCCGAGACCAACCCGCGCTTTCACGCCTTGCTCTGCCACTTCAAAGAGGCCACCGGCTGCCCGGTGCTGGTCAACACCAGCTTCAACGTCCGCGGCGAGCCCGTCGTCAACACGCCCGAGGATGCCTTCCGCTGCTTCATGGGAAGCGATATCGATCTGCTGGCGGTGGGCAATTGCCTGCTGCGCAAGGAAGACCAGAACACCGCGCTGAAACTCGACTACCGCGCCGCCTTCGATCCGGATTAGCCTCGGATATCACGAGCGAAGGTGCCGCCGCCGCAGAATCAGGTACAGCATGCCGTCGCGCGGCCCGGCGGCGAGCGACAGCAGGTAGAAGCCGCCGGCGACCAGAACGATGGCCGGGCCCGATGGCAGGTTGAACTGGTAGGACAGCACAAGCCCGGCATAGCCCGAGAGAAAGCCGGCGACGGTGGCCAGCGCGATCAGGCTCCATACCTGGCGGACCCAGAAGCGCGCAGCGGTGGCCGGCAGCATCATCAGCCCCACGGCCATCAGGGTCCCCAAGGCCTGAAACCCGCTCACCATGTTGAGCACGACAAGGATCAGGAACACGGTGTGGTAGATGCCGCCGCGGGCGCCAAGCGCCCGCAGGAATGCCGGATCGAAGCATTCCGCCACCAACCCGCGGAAGATCACGGCAAAGGTGGCGAGACTGAGCGTGGCGACCGCCGCCATCAGCAGCAACGACGCATCGTCCACCCCAAGGATGCTGCCGAACAGGACATGCATCAGATCCACCGTTGTGCCATGGGTCGACACCAGAAGCACGCCGATGGCCAGCGAGATCAGGAAGAACGAGGCGAAGCTGGCGTCTTCCTTGAGCGGAGTGAACCGGGTCACCAGGCCGGAAAACAGCGCCACCACCACCCCGGCGACGAAGCCGCCGAGACTCATGGCGGGCAGGGACAGACCGGCGATCATGAAGCCGACGGCGGCGCCTGGCAGGACCGAATGGGCCATGGTGTCGCCGATCAGGCTCATCCGGCGCAGCACCAGGAAGACTCCCACCGGCCCGGCTCCCAGCGACAGGGCCAGGCAGGCTACCAAGGCTCGGCGCATGAAGCTGAAATCGGCGAACGGCCCGACCAGCCAGTCGTAGACCGTCGTCATGCCGCCCCACGGCAGATGTCGGCCTCGGCATCCCAGGCTTCGCTCATGGCCCGTGCCGCCAGCAGGTTGTCGGCGGTCAGCACCTCCGCCGTCGCCCCCCAGGCGACGGGTTCGCGAGCCAGCAGCAGGGTTTCGGGAAAGTGCCGCCGCACCTGGTCGAAATCGTGCAGCACGGCGATGACCGTCCGCCCTTCCTCGTGCCATCGCTCGACCAGCCGCAGAAGGTCGCCGGTGGTGCGGCTGTCGACCGCGGCAAACGGTTCGTCCAGCATGATCAGCGGACTGTCGGCGACGATCAGTCGGGCGAACAGCACCCGTTGGCGCTGCCCGGCGCTCAGCGAGCCGAAGCTGCGCCGATCAAACCCCTCCAGGCCGACCTTCAGCAGGGCGAAAGCGGCGGCTTCGCGCATCGCCGCGGAAATCGGCCGAAACGCGCCGGCACGCCGCCAATGTCCCATCAGCACGACATCGAAGACCGAGATGGGGAAGCTCTCATCGATGGCCGCCGCCTGGGGCAGATAGGCCAAATCGTGTGGCGCCGTACCGCGGAACGCCACCTCTCCCTGGCTGGGCTTGATCAGGCCGGCGATGGTCTTGATCAGGCTGCTCTTGCCGGCGCCATTGGGCCCGATCACGGCGGTCAGGCTGCCCCGGCGGAACTCCCCGCTCAGATGATGGACCGCCGGATGGCGGTCATAAGCGATGGTCAGATCACGCAATTCGATGAGCGCCGGCATGGCCCCTACTTCCACCAGTCCAAGGCCCAACCCACCGCCAGCCACAGAACCAGGTTGGCCGCCGCCACCAGGCTCAGGCGGCGCGCCAGCCCCCAGACGAAGGGCGAGGGATGCGGGTGCAACGGGTCCATCGGTCGAGGCCGCTCGAAGATGTATTCTGTTATGTTATAACAGAACATTTCATCCCCCATGTCCATGGGAAAAAGGGAAGCGGCGGAATCGACGATCGCCGCGGGCCAGTCCTCGTTTAGGGATATCGCCACCTTTCCCGGCGGGCGAAGATGCAGACAATCGGCCAGAAGATCGGCCGAATGCCGGAGCAAAGGGAGGTCTGCCATGGAGGCTGCAAATATCATCGAACTGCGGCGACATGTCCGCTTGGCCCCCGACGATGTATTCGCCCTGGTCGGCGACGAGATCGTCCAGGTGGTCAACATGTCCGCCGCCGGAATCTGCATGGACCGCCCCCGTGCCGATTTTGCCGGAAAGCAGGTCGAGTTCTGGGTGGTGCCGCGGAGCAATGGATTCCTCGACATGAATCGGGCGGTCCAGGTCCTCGGCCATGTGGTCGGCCGTTCCGAAACGCAGGTCCGCGTCGTGTTCTCGAGCGTCAATTATGAACTGGCCAACCTGATCCGCCGCTATCAGGCATGCAAGGATGCCTGAGGCCCGCCCTATCGGGTGACCGGCCACGCCGCATGCGGGCGCCGCTCCTTCCCTGAACGGAGCGAGCGCGAGTAGACTGGCCCGGCCATGCCGAGCCTTTGCCGAGATTGCGCGCATCCGACCGATGGCGCCACAAACTGTCCCAATTGCCGATCGGCAAGGCTGGTGGCGCACCCCGAGCTGTTCGACCTGGCCATCGCCCACATCGACTGCGACGCCTTCTATGCCTCGGTCGAGAAGCGGGACAATCCGGACCTCCGCGACAGACCGGTAATCGTCGGCCATCCCGGCGGCCGAGGCGTGGTCACCACCGCCTGCTACATCGCCCGCCGATACGGTCCGCGCTCGGCGATGCCGATGTTCAAGGCCCTGCAGCTATGCCCAGAGGCCGTCGTGATTCCCCCCAACATGGCGAAATACCGCCAGGCCAGCCAACTGATCCGCGGCCTGTTCCTGAAAGCCACTCCCCTCGTCGAACCGGTGTCGCTGGACGAAGCCTATCTCGACCTGTCGGCCGAGGCCCGGCTCGTCGACCGCCCGCCGGCCGTCCTGCTGGCGCGATTGGCCCGGGCCGTCGAACGGGATGTCGGGGTGACCGTTTCGGTCGGCCTCAGCTACAACAAGTTCCTCGCCAAGCTGGCGTCGGACCGTGACAAACCCAGGGGGTTCTCCGTCATCGGCCGGGCCGAGGCGACAACCCTTCTCGCCCCCCTTCCGGTCACCGCGGTCCACGGCATCGGCGCCGCCACGGCGCGCCGATTGGCCGAGGACGGCATCACCACGATCGGCCAACTGCAGGCGATGGCCGAAGACGCCCTGACCGCGCGGTTCGGCAAGTTCGGCCGGGGGCTGGCCCATCTGGTGCAGGGCGAAGACCGGCGTCGGGTGATCGCCGATCGCCCGACCAAGAGCATTTCCACCGAGACGACGTTCTCGCGGGATCACTCGGCCTATCCTGCCTTGGCTGCGGCGCTGCAGGACCTGGTCGGTCGGCTGGAACAGCGCCTGCGGCGGGCCTCTCTGGCCGGCGAAACCGTTGTGCTGAAGCTGAAAACCGCCGACTTCCGCAGCTTGAGCCGGCAAAGCCGGCTGCCCTATCCGACCCAGCGGGGCGATCTGATCCTGGAGCAGGCCTTGCGGCTGCTGCGCCGCGAGGCCGATGGCCGCGCCTTCCGCCTGATCGGCATCGGCGTCGACCATTTGGCGCCCGCGGCCGCCGCCGACCCGCCCGATCTGTTCCACACCTCGCCGCCGTGACCAATGACGGCGGGGCGGACGCGCGATGCCGTCAAAGCGACATGCCGGCCGCGGCGGCGGCCGGGGCCGGCGGCAGGTCGCGCGCCGTCGACGGCAATGCCCGAGAGATCTCGGCCGCGATCTTGCCGCAGAAATCGAGCAGCCGGTCGACCTTGCCGAAGTCCACCGGGGCATTTTTTCCCTCCGTCTCCCGGACCAACCCGATCACCTCCTCGGCCAAGCCGGGAACCCGATTGTTGGTCCATTTGGCCGTCCGGAACTTGAGGTCGTTCGCCGTTCGCCCCAGATCGCCCAGGTATTCCCCGAATTGCGGGGCACCGAACCGGCCGGCATGGAGCAGCTTGCGCAGGGCGTCCTCCAACCAGCGCAACTGCACCCCGTCCCGTTGAATGCGCAGGGTGTTCAACCGCTGCAGGGCGGCATCGCCCTCGGCCTGAACAGCGGCCTGATCCTGCTGCAGGGCCCGGGCCCGAAGCAGGTTGGGCACCTCGACCAAGGGCGCGCTCTCGCTCCCGGCGCGAGGCTGCTTGCGGCGATCCGGGCCGATATAGTTGAAGGTGACGACGAACGGCTTTCTCCGCGCCGAAAACAAGCGGACACGGTCGACAAGATTTTGCGGCGAAATCGGCATCAACAGAAGATCATCGGCGCCACAGTCTATGACACCTCTAAGGAAATCATGGTCTCTATTAGACGTAAGTAAAATTACGGTGGAAAACGCATTCTCCGACTGGAGATCATCTCTCATTTCTTTTGCAATTTGCGCAATCGACAAATCGGAAAAATGCGTATTCGATATTACCAGATCGACCTGATTTTCCTTTAAATATTTGTGCACACCCACATAATTTGCCAGCTCAACAATATTCCTAAAACCAAATTGGGACAATACTCCCAACACTCCCCGGCGCACAATCGGATTTTCGATGGCGACAAGAGTCTTGACTCGACCATAGTCCAATTTTTGCTGCGATGAGTATTGAGGAACGACAAACACCATAGCCCAGCCCAGCTTCGGGAAACGAAGTCATCAGATCATTGCCGACAGCGATGGGATCGTCTGTCCCAAATTGAGGACAGGGCCGCGATTTCCGGCTGATCCGATGATGCGCGAAAGTGCGCCGCGCCACCCCAGTTTTGCCGCATTCCCCCCCTAAAACCTCAGATTCTGAGCAACAGGACGGAGGAGACGTCATGTGGCGGCGAGTGTTTCAAGGCTGGCTGGTCGGTGCCGCGGTGACTATCACCATTGCTGACTGCGGGCAACCGTCCGATTCCGCGGCGCTCGGCCGGGACGACGCCGTGGCGTCGAGCGAACAGGCCGGCCCGGAGCGGCCGGCGCGAGACAGGACATGCTGGGCGACCGGAGAACCACGCCTGGCAGCCGTGATGACCGATCCGATCGTGCGCCTGATGATGCGAAGCGACGGGGTCACCGTTGCCGACCTTTCCCAGTTGATAACCGAGGCCCAATCAGCCCTGGCGAGCCGAGCAACCGGACAAGCAGGAACAGGCTGCAGCAATTCTAAATGAGGCGGTGGCTGAACATTTTTTGCATCCGATCTGTCTGACGGTGACGAGGGTGACGGCTGGGATGTCGGCCTGTCAGGGCGATCGCGCCTTCGGATCGGCAATGGACTGAA
>JAJXWP010000005.1 GCA_021781575.1 Pseudomonadota bacterium | reverse complement strand
GCAGCTATCGCTGGCGCTCTGATATACCGATCCAAAGAGCCGGATGCGTGATCCGCACGTCCGGTTCTGTGAGAGGCGCGGGAGAGCAATCTCCCGTGCCTACTCGACGCCTAGCGGCCCCCTGTGAATTCGCCGCCGCTCAGGCGGCTTTGTTTTCGATCACCTTGCCTTTGTCGCCACCCGGCGTCGAAATGTTGATGGTGCGAGGCTTCATCGCCTCGGGCACTTCGCGCACGAGTTCGACGTGAAGAAGCCCATTGACCAGGCTGGCGCCGGCGACCCGGATATGGTCGGCCAATTCGAAGCGACGCTCAAACGACCGCCCGGCAATACCGCGATGGAGGAACTGGACAGTCTCCTCCTCTTTGCGCGCACGGCCGGTGATGGTCAATGTATGGTCATGGGTGGTGACATCGAGATCGCCTTCGCCGAAGCCGGCGACAGCCATGCTGATCCGGTAATTGTCTTCGCCAAGCTTCTCGATGTTGTAGGGCGGATAGGACACCGCCTGTTCGTCCAGACGTGATGCCGTGTCCAGCATGCGCGCCAAGTGGTCGAAGCCGACGGTCGAACGGAACAGCGGGGTGAGGTCGAAAGTACGCATGACGACATTCTCCAACGAGCAATGTGCCAAAGACGCCGCGATGGCGGCGCCCGACAAGGTTGCACGGCCCCGCAACGGCAGCCGTGCGCTATTGATTTAGTCGGCCGACCGGAGCTGTCAAGACGCGGCGACTACCCATAAGGGTTGTCTTGCCCGCCTTTCGCGCGGAGACTGATCCGTTGAAAATCCTGCGGATACGTCACAACTAAGAATCGCAGGCGGGTCCCCTCAGGGACCAAGTTTCCGGAGGACAGACGTCATGGGCCGCGATCCTGCAGTATTCACGCGTACCTACGACGAGACCCTCGATATGATCGTCGAGGCGCGGAATTACATGGCTCATGCGGATGCTCGCGAACGCCGATCCCGCGGGGGGCAGACGGACCTGCGTTTCAGCTGTGAGGCGTTGCGGGTGACGTCGCGCCTCACGCAGGTGATGGCTTGGCTGATGCTTCAGCGAGCCGTGCAGGAAGGCGAAATTTCCGCCGAAGAAGCCTGCCTCGAAGGAAACCGCCTGTCCGGGCAGGACGTTTGCCTGGATACGGTGGGTGTCGCCGATGGCAACCTGCCATCCGGACTGCGTAGCCTGCTCGAGCGCAGCTACCATCTTTATCAGCGGGTTTCGCGGCTCGAGCAGATGGTCCTCACCCGGGTCGACAAGCGCTCACTCAACTGAGGTCGGCGGAATCTCCGTCGGCCGGCGACCGAGTCATTTCCGGGCGACCGCGTCGGGCTGCGGCGGGGGGGGGCGATGACGGGAGTGGCGATGAGGGGGGTGGTTCCGTGGCTTTCTCCTGCCACAGGACCTGATACACCGCCACCGGCTCCTTGAACCCCTTCAGTTCGCGCTGGCCTTTGTCGGCGAATGTGAGCCCTTTCCCGGCCGACAGTTCACGGACAACGTTGGTGCATAGAATCTCATCCGTGGCGCACGCCGCGCAGACGCGGGCGGCCAGTTGCACGGTGGTGCCGAACAGATCATCCTCTTCTTCGATTGGTTCGCCCGAGTTCATGCCGATTCGGACATGCAGTTGCTGGTCACCATGGCGTTCGTTGTGAACCGCGATCGCCCGCTGGATGGCGATGGCCGCTTCGATACCGTTGGCCGCACTGTGGAACGAGGCCATGATCCCGTCGCCGGTGTGCTTGATTTCCTTGCCGGCGAATTCGGCCAGGGCGGCCCGCACGATGCTGTTGTGGCGGCGCACGACGTACTGGGCCGCGTGGTCACCGCGACTTTGCGTCATATCCGTCGAGCCGACCATGTCGGTGAACAGGATGGTCATGATGCGCGATCCGGTCTGCGCGGCCTGCTGCGGCTTGTTCCACAGTTCGAAGACTTTGGCGAAATCCTCCTGGGCGTTGTCGCTGCCGGCGAGGAGCGTTTCCATGGCATTTCGCCCGGCCTGCAACATGCTCAGATAGCGGGGCTCCGTCAGATAGTCCTCATATTTGTCGGCAAAGCCTTGCGCCGTCTCGGTCTTTGTTCCCATCAAGGTGATCGTGTCGCGCAGCACGTCGCGCTTGTCCTGGCTTTCCAGCTGATAGTGATTGCCGAGCATGTCGACGGCGCCCGCCAGGATCAGATCAAGGCCGAACTTGTTATAGGCGTCGAGGACAGGCCTGCTCGTCTTGATCAGCCCCAGGATGCCATTGAGGAAATGCATCATCACTGTCCGGCTGGTTTCCATCGCCCTGGCCGGATCCTCGCTCTCGGCTTTCTCCGGCTCTGTCTGGGCTTCATCGCTCTTCGCCTGTTCGGGGTCAGGCAGCGCCTCGATCGGCGGCGTGTCCTCCACCGGGGGGAGGGGCAAGTCTTCGTCCTCGACTCCCTCCCAATCCAGTTCTTCATCGCCGCCGCCTTCCAGTTCCTCGGCGAGCGGTGGCGGCTCGGCGGGCGGCTGCGGTTCAGGAGGCGGTGCGGGCGGTGTAGTGGGCTCGGGCGCCACCCTGGCCCGTCCCTTTGGCGCGTTGCGGCGCGGCTTGGCTTTGGTCCGCCGCGTCTCGCCGAGGCTCGACTCGTGCCATCCGATAAGCGACATGGCCAGCGGCAGGGCGGTGGCCAGAAACGTCACGATAAAGGTGGAAAACAACAGAAGTGATACGGCTTCCGCGCTCAGCGACAGTCCGTAGGCAGGCAGCTTGCCGAGGAAGAGGTTGGCGACACCGGTGGCTGTTCCGGCGATGGTCAGTGCGCCGGCAACGATGATCAGGAGTTTGGCTAGAATTCCGAACGACGTCGTCGGCGATTTTTCCGGCGGAGCTTCGTGGAAATCGGGGATGGCGTATTCGGGAGGGCGCCCGCCCCCCTGGCGGAAGGCATGGGAACGGGCCGGCGGCGCCTGCGCGGCACGTTCACGCAGCACCCTGTCACCCGAATAGACGAGGGCTTCCTCGGACATGTTGTTGCCGGGATAATAGGTCTCACGCACGACCTTCGCGGCGACGCCCAGCGTTTGCTCTACCCCTTTGGCCTCTTCAAGAGCGGCATCGCGTTCGTCGCGGTTGAATCGGGCGTGCAGAGTCCAGCGCTGACCATCGAGGGTGTAGACCTCGTAATGAACTATGGCCAGGCCCTCGGTACCCATGGGTCAACCATTACCCGCAGAATAAACGCACAGCGCGCCGGTCAACAAAGACCTGGCGCGCTGTTAGACATACATCAAGCAACGGCTGAAGAACAGCGGGACAGCAGCGATGAAAGGCGCCCGCCGAAAACGATCTTTACTTCTTAATGCCGAAGTTGGCGAACCGCTTGTTGAATTTCGCCAGCTGGCCGCCACTATCCACCAAGCGGTGCACCCCGGTCCAAGCGGGATGCGACTTCGGATCGATGTCCAGGCGCATCACATCGCCGGCCTTGCCATAGGTGGAGCGCGTCTTGAATTCCGTGCCGTCGGTCATGATGACCGTGATTTCGTGGTAGTCGGGGTGGATATCCTGCTTCATTGCCGTGCTCCAAAAACGGAAGGGGCGTATATAAACCACCGGCCGCCGGCTTGCAAGTCGTTGTTCAACGCTGATCAAGCCGGATCTCGATGCGTCGATTCCTCGCCAACGCGGCCGGATCGTCGCCCTTGTCGACCGGCTGGAATTCGCCGAACCCCGCGGCGGCCAGGCGATCCTGCGGAATGCCCTGGCTGGCGAGGAACTTTACGACCGACAGGGCGCGCGCGGTGGACAGTTCCCAGTTGGATGGAAACCGCCCGCTCTTGATCGGGATCTTGTCGGTATGGCCATCGACGCGCAGGATCCAGTTGATGTCGGGGGGGATCTGCTTGGCCAGCTCAAGCAGCGACTGCGCCAATTGGCTCAGTTGAAGCTGGCCGTTGGCGCCCAGTTCCGCCGACCCGCTGGCGAACAGCAGTTCGGACTGGAAGACGAAGCGGTCTCCTTCGATGCGAATGCCGGGCCGGTCGCCCAGGATCTTGCGCAGACGGCCAAAGAATTCCGAGCGGTAGCGAGCCAGCTCCTGGACCTTGCTGGCCAGCGCGGCGTTAAGCCGCTTGCCGAGATCGGCAATTTGCACCTTCTGCTCGGCGGAGAGGTTCTCGCTGGCCTCGAGCGCCGCAGTGATATTGGCCAGTTGCTGTCGCATGGCGTCAAGCTGCTGATTGAGCAAGGCGGCTTGGGCGCGAGCTTCTTCCGAAAGCTTCTGTTCCTGGGCCAGTTGGCCTTGCGCCTCGCCGGCCTGGGCGCCCAGTTCGGCAATCTTCTTCTCCAGTTCGGCCTTCAGCGCCTTCAACGCTTCCACGTCGTTCTGCAGAAGAGCCACGCGCTGGTGGTCTGCCGCATTCTCGTTGGCCTGGGCCTGCCACTTATCCCGCTCGGCAGTCGATGCCTGCAACTGTTCGGTCAGCTTGCCGATATTGACCTTCAATTCGGCATTGGAGCGGCGCTCGATATCAAGAAGATCGGTCAATTCGTTCAGTTGCCGCGACAACTTGCTGATGGTCTGGTCGCGCCCGGAGAGGACCTGCCCAAGAAAGAACTGGGTCAGGACGAATGCCAGCAAGACGAAGATGATGACCAGCAGCAACGAGGCCAGGGCGTCGACGAACCCGGGCCAGATGTTGATGCCGCCGTGGCGGCTGCGGTTGCGCGCGAACGGCAAGGTCTAGCCCGGGCCCAAGCGGGTTGGGCTGCCGGCCATGGCCGAATCCTCTTCGGCAATGGCGGCAATGGTGCGGGCCAGCAGCTTGAACTCGCTTCGAATGTCCCGCACCATTTCGTCGCGGCCGGTGGCCATTTCCTCGACCAAACGGTTCAAAGCGATGTCAATGTTGCGGATGTGGTGGCGGGTGGCCTCGTCGATTGCCGGGCTGGCCGCTCCCTCGGCCAGCCGGGTCAGGATAGGCCGCATTTCCAGTTGGTTCTCGGCCAGTTTGAGCATCAGGCTCTGCTCGGTCTTCATCTGGTCGGCCAAGGTCGACAGGCGGTCGGTCAGCTGGCGCATATTGGTGTTGGCCGAGATGCGGCTTTCCTCGCCACGCGACATGACCCGCTGCAGATTGTCGAGGCTGTCCGCGGTTTGCTCGAGCAGCGCCTGGATGTAAGCCGGGATCGGCTGGTCGGTGCCTTCCACCGAACCGGCACTGGACGACAGCTTGGTCTGGGCCGACAGCCATTCCTCGAGTTCATTGTAGAACATGTTCTGCGCCTGCCCCGCCTGCAGGTCGAGGAACCCGAGGACCAGCGACCCGGACAAGCCGATCAGCGAGGTGGAGAAGGCGGTACCCATCCCGGCCAGCGGCGCATCGAGCCCCTGTTTCAGCCCCGAGAACGCCGCCTGGACATTGTCGCTGGAGATGGTCAGGTTGCGGATCACGTCGCCGATGGAGCCAACCGTTTGCGAGAGTCCCCAAAACGTGCCGAGCAGCCCGAGGAAGATCATCAGGCCGGTGAAATAGCGGGCGATTTCGCGCGATTCGTCAAGGCGGGCGGAGAGGCCGTCGAGCAGGGAACGCAGCGCTGCCGGGCTCAAGGCGAAGCGATCGCGCCGTTCGCCCAACATGCTGGCCAATGGCGCCAGCAGCCGTGGGCCGTTGGTCGATGTCACGGCGCGATCGCGACCGGCGCGGTAATCGTCGAGCCATTGCGCATCGCGGCCCAGCATGACCACCTGTCGGAAATTCAGCGCGATGCCGACCAGTAGGATGCCCAGGATCAGGCTGTTCAGGCCGACATTGTTCGCATAGGCGTGCTCGAGCCCCTGAAACAGGACGGCGACGACGACCAGAACGACAGCCAGGAAGGCTGCCATGCGAACGAGAAACCGGCGCGACTGGCTCATACTGTCGATTCCAACCTACACGGGGTCAGGGAACACTTAATACTCAACTACGTCATTTCTAAGGCGGGTGGAATCAACGCTTCAGGACAACGACGTCCACCCGATCGGCGGGTCCTTCCGGCACCTTATTGCCCATCGCGCGCACTTCGATGCGGGTACTGCGTACGCCTCGTTCGATCAGGAACGAGCGAACGGCCAGTGCTCGTGACAACGACAGCCGGCGGGCTTGGCCGGCCTGGTCCTCGTCGCCTTGCGCGTAGGCGAGAAGCTGGATCTCGAGGTTCGGATCGGTCGCCAAGCGTCCGGCCAGGGCCATCAAGGTATTGTGCGCCGCTTCCGGCAGATGCGCGCTCTCCCGGTCGAAGGAGATGGCCGACAAGGTCTCGCCGGCAATGATCGCGGCGCTCGGCTCGACGGCCGGGGCGGGTGAGGCTTGGGGTTCCGCCGCCGGCGGTTCTTCGGTGGGAATCGGTGGAACGGCGGGCAGATTGACGGCAGGCATCAATGGTGCGGCCGCCGCCGGCGCGGTCGCCGCTGCCGGTGGCGCTGCCGGTTCTACTGCTACCGCGGCCGCCGCCGTCGCCGCCATCGGTGCCGGTGCCGGTGCCGGGTCTGGGACGGCAACGGCGACCGGGGCCGCCGACGGCTCGGCCTTCGGTAGAGTGTCCGACGCCGCCTTGGCCTCGCTGGCCGGCTTCGGTGCTTCAGCGGCAAGCGGCGCTGCGGTGACCGCCGTGACCGGTTGGACGGCGGGACTTTCGCTCGCTCCTGTCTTGGCGACCTCTTGCGGGTGCGGTTCTGCGGCCTTGGAACTTGTCGCCGAGCTCGTCGTCGCGCCGGCGGCTTTCGGGGGAAGCACGGCCTTTGTCACCCGTGTCTTGTGCGAGCGCCGGAGTGCATGCCTGTACTTTTCGTGCCGGTACTTTTCATGCCCGTACTTTTCACGCCAGTGCACCGGCCGGTGCAGCTTGACCGGAGGAGGATCGGCAGGCAACCGGACGGCGGGTTGGGCCGTGTGGGTGACCACCGGCGTGGCCGCCGTTGCCGGCTGAGCCATGGCATGGCGGCCAAGGAACAGGTCCGGCAGGGTCGGTTCGTTACCGAGGTGGTCGAGAACGCTGGTGTCGACCTCCACCGATGGCTTGCCGCCGCCGACCACCACCTGCGCCATCGCCGGCGCGGCCGCCACCGCACCGACACCCAGGGCAACCAGGATGCAGCTTCCCCACAGCCGAGCGATGCTCACGATTTCCCCCAAAGAGCGGACCTTCGTCATAGGACCGATACACTACCGCAAGGGCCGAGTCGCCACAACTCGTTTGCCGAGGCGGGCAGGAGCGGGGCGGGGGCGGATGCCGGTCAGATCGAAGAACGCAGGAGCGAGCCAAGGGGCAGGTGAAGGTGGTCGTTGGCCGCCAGAACGTTGCCCGAGGACAGCATGTCGTGGCCGCCGTCGATCTCGCTGACATAGCCGCCCGCTTCGCGGACCAGGATAATGCCGGCAGCGATGTCCCATGGCTTGAGGCCGATTTCCCAGAACCCCTCGTAACGGCCGGCAGCCACATAGGCAAGGTCCAGGGCGGCGGAGCCGAAGCGACGGATTCCGGCGGTCGCGTCCATTACGCGGGCCAGTTGCTTGAGAAACAGTTCGGGCTCGGGGCGGCCGTGGTGGGGAATGCCGGTGGCGATCACCGACTCGTCCAGGCGGCGGCGTGCCGACACCCGCAGCCGCCGTTCATTGACGAAGCTCCCCTGTCCCTTTTCCGCCCAGAACATTTCGTCGGTCAGCGGCTGGTAGACGACGCCGGCGATCGGCTCGCCGTCGCGCACCAGGCCGATAGAGATGGCGAAATGCGGTATGCCATGCAGGAAGTTGGTGGTCCCGTCGAGCGGGTCGATGATCCAAACGTTGTGGCGGTCGATGCCTTCGACGACGCCACCCTCCTCCAGCAGGAAGCCGTATTCGGGGCGCGCCTTCTTCAATTCCTGCCGCAGCACCTTCTCGACACGGTGATCGGCCGCCGAGACGAAATCGCCCGGGCCCTTCTTCGACACCTGCAGTTGCTCGACTTCCCCGAAGTCGCGCAAGAGACCGCGCGCCGCCTTGCGGGCGGCGGCGGTCATCACGTTAATTGCGGCGGAACGGACGATCATCGGCTCAGTCTTTGGCTCGCTCGACGTAGGAGGCGTCAGCCGTGCTCACCACGATGCGGGTGCCGGCCTCGACGAACGGCGGGATCATGACGCGCACGCCGTTTTCCAGGATGCCCGGCTTGTAGGACGACGCTGCGGTCTGACCCTTGACCACGGGATCGGCCTCGACGATGGTCATCGTCACCTTGTCGGGCAGGGTGACCGCCACCGGCGAGCCTTCGATCAGGTCCACCGTGCAGGGCATGCCGTCCTGGAGGAAGGCGGCCGGATCGCCGACTACCTCGCGAGGCACGGAGAACTGCTCGAAGCTTTCCGCATCCATGAATGTCAAATGCTCGTCGTCGCCGAACAGGAAGGTGCAATCCTTCTCCTCGACCTGCAGCTTTTCCACGGTGTCGGCGGTGCGCCAACGCTCATTGGTCTTGGTGCCAGTCCGCACGTCACGCATTTCGACTTGGATGAAGGCGCCTCCCTTGCCGGGCTGGATGAGCTGGATCTTGAGCACCGCCCACTGCCGGCCGTTGTGTTCGAGGATGTTGCCCGGACGGATGAGGTTTGCGTTGATCTTCATAGCCTTGACCCAGGGAGTTGGAAAAGAATTGGCGCGGACCCTAACAGCTTGACCGGCCGGGTGCAACGCCGGAGGCAGGGGGGTAGCTGTGCTTGCTGCCCTGCCAGTCCTCCACTTCATCGGCGTGCAGATAGACCGGTCCCACCGGCACCTTGCCATGGCCGCCGGGAATGTCGAGGACGTAGGTCGGCTGGCAAAGGCCCGACACACGGCCGCGCAAATGGCGCATCACCGCTTGGCCCTCGCTGATGGAGGTGCGGAAATGGCCGGTCCCGGGAGCCAGGTCGAGATGGTGCAGGTAGTAGGGTTTGATGCGGTTGGCGACCAACGCCCGCATCAAGGCCTCCATCACCGCCGGATCGTCGTTGACGCCTTTCAGCAGGACGGTTTGGCTGACCAGCGGGACACCGGCCGCGGCAAGGCGACGGCAGGCCGCGCGGGCGGCGGGTCCCAGTTCGCGCGGGTGATTGCAGTGGATTGCCAGCCACACTGCCTTTTCCGAAGTCAAGGCGTCCAGCACGGCAGGGTTGATTCGTTCCGGGTCGCTGATCGGCACGCGGCTGTGGAGGCGGATCACCGCGACATGAGGGATGGCGCTCAGTGCCGCCACTAGTCTCCGCAGCCGCGCCGCCGGCAGAACCAGGGGGTCGCCCCCGGTGACCACGACCTCCCATACCTCGGGATGGGAGGCGATATAACTGAGCGCCGCCGTAATCTCGGCCTCGGTCAGCGCGGCTTCCGCCCCGCCGACGCGGGCGCGGCGAAAACAGAATCGGCAGTAGACCGGGCAGTGCAGGATGGGGGTGAGCAGCACACGGTCGGGATAACGATGCACGACACCCCTGACCGGGCTGTGCACGTCGTCGCCAATAGGATCCGGTCCTTCGCCCGCGGCGCTGTCCAATTCGCGCCCGTCGGGAACGAACTGCCGGGCCAGTGGGTCGCCGTCATCGGCAAGGTCGATCAAGTCGAGCAGCGTCGGCGTCACAGCCACCGCGTAGCGCGCCGCCACGGCATCGATTTCCGCCAGTTTGTCGGGGGCCACCAGCCCGGCGGTCACCAATTCCGAACTGCGGCGCAGGGTGCGGCGGCGGTCGGCCAGGGCGTGGACGGGCATGGGTTCGGATTCGCTCATCGGCTCTGTTCCGGTGGGTTGCGGTAGGGCATAGTGCGGCGCCCACTGTCATATAGGGAAATGCCATGTCCGGCAAAGAGTGGTGGCGGCCCGACCGGTTCGGGCGGCGCCGGCCGTTTCTCGAAGCCCGCGCCCGTATCCTGGCGGCGTTGCGCACCGTATTCGCCGCCGAAAACTTCGTCGAGGTAGAGACCCCTTGCCTCCAGGTGTCTCCTGGCTTGGAACCGCACATCATGGCCTTGGCCACCGAGTTGTCTGAGCCCTTCGGCATCTCCGGGCGGCGGCTCTTCCTGCATACCTCGCCCGAGTTCACCATGAAGAAACTGTTGGTGGCGGGGATGCCACGGATCTACCAGATCGCTCGCGTATGGCGGGACGGCGAGCGGTCGCCGCTGCATCATCCGGAATTCACCATGCTTGAATGGTACCGGGCCGGCCAGCCGTACGAGACGCTGATCGCCGACTGCCGGGCGCTGCTGGCGGCCACCGCGGCGGCCGCCGGCGTCGGTGAATTCCGCCATGGGCCGCGACGTTGCGATCCGTTCGCCGCGCCCGAGAGGCTGACCGTCGCCCAGGCCTTCGCCCGCTACTGCGGTACCGACTTGTTGGCCACCGGCGGCGATGCATCGCTGTTGGCCATCGAAGCGCGGCGGTTGGGCATACATGTGGGCGAGGCCGATAGCTGGGAAGATTTGTTCTTCCGTTTCATGCTGGAACGCGTCGAACCCCACCTGGGCGACGATCGGCCGCTGGTGTTGTGCGAGTATCCGGTGTCAATGGCGGCCTTATCGCGGCCTTGCCCGCACGATCCGCGGGTGGCCGAGCGATTCGAGCTCTATGTCTGCGGCGTCGAACTGGCCAACGCCTTCGGCGAGCTGACCGACCCGGCCGAGCAGCGGCGCCGTTTCGAAGCCGACATGGATCTCAAGCAACGGCTGTACGGCGTGCGCTATCCGGTCGACGAGGATTTCCTGGCGGCGCTGGAGTCCGGCCTGCCCGACAGCGCCGGCATCGCGCTGGGCCTCGACCGGCTGGTTATGTTGGCCTGCGGAGCCGACAGCCTGGACGATGTGCTGTGGGCGCCGGTGGCCGGTTCAGCTCTCGGCGAATAGGCGGTTAAAGGCGGCTATGGCGGCAGCCGGCCCATCCGGATGGGCCCATACGCCGCCGGCCACGGCCAGGAAGTCGGCACCGGCCTCGATCAGGGGGCGGGCGTTGTCGACGGTGATGCCGCCAATGGCGACGCAAGGCACTTCCATCAGTTCGGACCACCAGGCGAGAATTTCCGGGTCGGCGTGGAACTGCGCTTGCTTGGTGGCGGTCGGGTAGAAGGCGCCAAAGGCCACGTAGTCGGCGCCGGCTTCGCCAGCTTCCATGGCCAAGTGGCGGGAGTTGTGGCAGGTCACACCGACGATCGCGTTCGCTCCGACGATGGCCCGCGCCTCGCGGTAGGGCGTGTCCTGCTGGCCGATATGCACGCCGTCGCATCCCGTCTCGAAGGCCAGGTCGGGCCGGTCGTTGAGCAGGAAGGCGATGCCTCGGCGCTGGGCCTCGGGCCGCAGGAAATCGATTGCTCGGCACAGAGCGTCGTCGGAGACATCTTTCAATCGCAGCTGGACGCAGGCGACGTCGCCACTGTCAAGTGCTGCGGCGAAGGCCTTGGCGAAGGCCGGCAGATCGTCGATGCGCGGCGGCGTGATCAGGTAGAGGCGGCAGGCGCTGGGAATTTCGGCGGTTCCTTGAGTTGGCGTGTCGATGGTAATCCCCAAGAGGGAGGCGAAGGATATCATGATTCGCCTGGCAAGATCATATAGGCCGCAGCGGGTGGCGCCCGGGCTTTCGTCATACCACATTGCCGTTGGTCGATGACGGCATAGCGAGGCGATCATGCGCGAATTGCAGGCCCTGTTTGTTGTGACCGTGCTGGCCACCCTGCTTGCCGCCTGCGCGGCGCGGTCGCCCAGCAACCGGCAGGCCTTCCAGAACAACGTCGAGGTGATGCGTCCCTACATCTTCCAGTGACGGATGTTCAGGCTTTGCCCTGGTAGATGTGGATGATCGTGTCCAGCATGGCCAAGGCTTTGTCACGCGGCCGTTGGAAGGTGTTCCGCCCGATGATCGAGCCGAACCCCCCGCCGTCGCGGATGGCTCGGATGTCGCTGAACAGAGCGGCTTCGTCCGCCGTCGCTGCGCCGCCGGAAAAAATCACAATACGCCGCCCCTGGAAGCAGGCTTGCACCACATGGGCTACCCGTTCCTTCAGCGTCCCAGAGGCGATCGCATATTTCTCGTAGGCTTTGCCGGCCGCCTCCTGCTCCAGTTCGGCCGTCGGCAGCTTGACCTTGATGATATGGGCGCCGAGCAGGGCCGCCATGTGGGCGCCATAGGCGACGACGTCCAGCGCCGTTTCACCCTTGATCGAAAGCTCGCCACCGCGCGGATAGCTCCACACCACCACGGCCAGTCCCGACGCCTTGGCCTCGGCGGCCAAGTCGCGCAAATCCTCGAACATGGCGTACGCGTTGTCCGAGCCCGGATAGATGGTAAAGCCGATGGCCGAGCAGCCCAGGCGCAAGGCGTCGTCGACGCTCCCGGTGAGGGCTTGGGTCGCCCCCTGCTTGTCACGCGATAGCGAATTGGCGCTGTTGACCTTGAGGATGGTGGGGATCTGCCCGGCGAAGCAACCGGCACCGGCTTCCAGCATGCCGAGCGGCGCCGCATAACCGGAGAGGCCGGCATCGATCGCCAGCTGGAAATGGTAATGGGGGTCATAGGCCGGTGGGTTGGCGGCGAAGCTCCGAGCCGGGCCATGCTCGAATCCCTGGTCGACGGGCAGGATTACCATTCTGCCGGAGCCGCCCAACCGGCCGTGCATCAGCAGGCGGGCGATGTTGCCCTTCGTTCCCGGATTGTCGCTCTCGTAATAGCCGAGAATTTGTCTTACGCGGTCGGTCATCGCGGATGTCGCAACCGTCATGGCGGCATGCTCCAGTTTCCTGGCCGCTCCCAAATGGCCGGCCCCGCGTTCGGAGGCGCAACGGCCATCGCTAGGAGGTTATCTAGTCGGCTATCAGCCTGGCCTGGGTCTCTGCGAGCCAGCGACGGAACCCATCCATCTGGACGCCGTCGCTGGCCAGAAGATGCTTCAGGATGGGATCATCCAGCAGTTCGGCAAGCCGCGGTTCACCATGGGGAGAAAACCGCTCGGGCAGCGCCAGTGGGTCGAATGCCGCCACATTGGCTGGGGCGACGGGGAGAGGGGTGCATGCGTCGGACATCATGACGGCCTTCCCTTCCTCGGTTACCGAGTCGAGCAGCAAGAACTACAACACTATACCACTTGGCTCAGCGGTCGCGTGACGTTTCAGTGATATTGCAAATGAGTATCATATGGCGGAAGGATGTGCCAGAAGGAATGCGCGCACGGAAGCACAGTCATCCGATCGGATCGCGGTGAGGTCCATATGGACGGCCGGGCGGCGCTCTACCAGCCGGGCGCCCGATTGGCCCGCAATGTCGGCCAGCTTTGCCAGCGTCGGTTCATCGGCGGCGACGCAGACGGCTTCGGCCCCTGCCCGCAGTGCGGCCAGCGCCAAGCCTGGGGCGTCGCCGCAATCGATGACCGCAAGGGCTTCAGCCTCGGGCACAGCCTGCCGGGCTGTTGCGACCATTGTCAGGATGTAGCCGGTGCCCAGCGACTGCGCGGCCGACGGCGGCGACCACAGGATGACCGGTCGGCCCAGTTCCGCCGCGGCCCTGAGGGCCGCGATGGCCTGGGCCAGGGAGTTGACGATGATGGCACTCAAGGCAAGCCTGAGTAGAACGGCCGTGGGCTCTCAGCCATCCAGTTCGACGCTGAAGTTTTCGATCACCGTGTTGGCCAGCAGGCTTTTACACATCTGTTCGACCGCCGCACGCGCAGCGGCGCGGTCGGTTTCGGCCAGGTCCAGTTCAATGTACTTTCCCTGGCGAACTTCATTGACCCCGGCGAAGCCGAGGGAGCCGAGGGCGTGCTGCACGGCCTTTCCCTGAGGATCGAGCACGCCAGGCTTGAGAGTAATGTGCACCTTGGCTTTCACGGGGACCGCTCCTTCTTCGTAGGTTACTGAACCGTCTCGGGGCCTTTCATGTCGCGTGGCCCGCCTTCCGGCAGGATCCCCAGGCGCCGCGCCACCTCCTGATAGGCCTCCTCGACACCGCCGAGGTCCCGCCGGAAGCGGTCCTTGTCCATCTTCTCGCCTGATTTGATGTCCCACAGGCGACAATTGTCCGGGCTGATCTCGTCGGCCAGAACAATCTGCATTTCATCGCCGTTGTAGAGGCGCCCGAACTCAAGCTTGAAGTCGACCAGCCGGATTCCGACGCCAAGGAACAGGCCGGTCAGGAAGTCGTTGATGCGCAACGACAGGGACATGATGTCGTCCAGGTCCTGAACTGTCGCCCAACCGAAGGCGGTGATATGTTCCTCTGAAACCATCGGGTCGTTCAATTCGTCGGACTTGTAATAATATTCGACGATCGAACGGGGCAGCGGTGTCCCTTCGGGGATGCCGAAGCGCTGGCTCAAGGACCCGGCGGCGACGTTGCGGATCACCACTTCGAGCGGCACGATTTCGACTTCGCGCACCAGCTGTTCGCGCATATTCAGGCGCCGGACGAAATGAGTGGGAACGCCGACCTCGCCCAGGCGCAGCATCAGGTATTCGGAGATACGGTTGTTAAGAACCCCCTTGCCGGTGATGATGCCTTTCTTCTTATTATTGAAGGCGGTCGCGTCGTCCTTGAAGTATTGGACAATGGTCCCAGGTTCGGGGCCTTCGAACAGGACTTTCGCCTTGCCCTCGTAAATCTGCTTGCGTCTGGCCATGGTTGTTTTCCGGCAATGAAGTGAGCGCTCTCGAGGGCCGACTGGCCCTAAGCGCGGAAGGACCGGTGCGTCCGGCAGCCGGTCCCTCTTGTTATCCATGCTCCATATAGCAGGGAGACCAGCGCAGCACAACACTGCCTCGCCCAGACTCCGAGGTATGTCTCGGATGCCGCGTCGGACAGTTCTCCGCACCGGCTGGCAAGTCGTTTCGCCGGAGTACCGGGTTGTTGCACCGTGTCCGCTTTATTCACGGTTGGGCGCAGGCTGGAGAGGCACCGCTCGAAAGTCCGCGTGGTCAGGCGCCCCAGGAGCGAACAGGAACACAGGTTGGGCATCGGGGCGCTCCATCGAAGGCAGCGCGATCAAAGCGGAGCTGCGCGTGCCGAATCCGTTGTCCAACTGGAAGGTTAGGCCCGCTTCACGGTCATGCCGGCCGGGGGGCACCCTGCTGCGCAACAGCGCCTGCCAATCCGACCAGTCAGCCGCGTCAGGCCGGGGGGGCTCGGCCGCCGCAAATTTTGGCAGAAAATTGCGGATGCGCGGGTCGGCCGGGTCGTTGAGCTCGAATGCAGTCAACATGGACAGGCCGTCGCCCACCGGGACCGGGCGTATCTCTTGGCCGTCCGCACGCAGCCAGAAGGTGTCGCGGTTGTCGGCGATCACCATATTGAATGGTCGGTAGGCGCGTGCGTCGAGGTGAGCCAGCGCATCGGCGGCATCGGCCGCGTCGGCGTGGTCCAGCGCTTCGAGCACGAGTTCCCCGCGCGAGCGCTTGCCGGCCTGCGGCCCGAGACTGCCCATACGATTGAGGATGGCGGCGACGACGCCCGTGTCGTTGATTCCCAGCCAGGAGCCGCTGGCCAGCTCGTCCAGCCCGGCGACGACATTGGGCCGGTCTTGCCAATGCCGGGCCGGAGGTCTCCAGGGGCGGTCCGCCATCTCGTCGCGGTTGGCGGCGATGACGAGCGGCCATTGATGGTCAGAGCGGCGAAGGATGATGACGGTGCACATGACGAAAATTCCGGTACACCTCTGCGACCGCTGCCGGTATAAGGAGGGCGGCCAAGAAATCGGCGACGGCTTGTACCTATAGACATTACAAAGATTGGTTTAAAGGGGATACCTCGTTCATGAACGTTTTTGAGGATCGTGAAAAGGCCTTTGAAGCCAAGTATCACCTGGACGAAGAACTGGCTTTCAAAGTCAACGCGCGCCGGGACAAGCTGCTCGGCTTGTGGGTGGCCGACAAACTCGGCTTGGGGGGGGCCGATGCCGAGGCCTATGCCCGCGCCGTTATCGAAGCCGATTTCAGCGACCCGGGGCATGCCGGCATGTTGAGCAAGCTGGTTCAGGATCTGGAGGCCAAGCAGATCCCCGTCGACGCCGAGCGGTTGCATCGTGAGATGGATCGCCTGCTGGCCGTAGCCAAGCAGCAAATTGTCTCCGAGGTGGCGGCCGGCAAGCAGGACATCTCGCCGGAATGAAGGATGGGCCGCGCTGTCATGCGCGGCCGAACACCCGCCGGAAGATCACATCCACGTTCTTCGTGTGGTATCCCAGGTCGAACAGCGATTCGATCTGGTCTCGGCCGAGATGGGCCGCCACTTCCGTATCGTCCTTCAGAAGGTCGAGGAAGCGCCCTTGGCCGTTCCATACCTGCATGGCGTTGCGCTGTACCGCCTTGTAGGCGTCCTCGCGGCTCATGCCCGCCTGGGTCAACGCCAGCAGGACCCGCTGGCTGAAGATCAGACCCCCCAACTGGTTGAGGTTGCGTTCCACTGCCTCGGGGTAGATGACCAGGTTGGATACGACGTTGGTCAGGCGGGCCAGGGCGAAATCCAGGGTGACCGTGGCATCGGGGCCGATCATCCGTTCCACCGAGGAATGGCTGATGTCCCGTTCATGCCACAGGGCAACATTCTCCAATGCCGGAACAACCATGCCGCGGACCACCCGGGCCAGCCCGGTGAGATTTTCCGTGAGCACCGGATTACGCTTGTGGGGCATGGCCGAACTCCCCTTCTGCCCCGGCGAGAAATATTCCTCCGCCTCTCGCACTTCGGTGCGCTGCAGGTGGCGAATCTCGACGGCGACCCGCTCGATCGAGCTGGCGATGACGCCCAGCGTGGCGAAGAACATGGCGTGGCGGTCGCGCGGAATGACCTGGGTGGACAGGGGTTCCGGGGTAAGGCCGAGCTTTTCCGCCACATGCTGTTCGACCGACGGATCGATGTTGGCGAAGGTGCCGACGGCCCCTGAAATGGCGCAGGTGGCGACATCCTTGCGGGCGGCGTGGAGGCGGTCGCGGTTGCGTTGGAACTCGGCGTGGAAGCCGGCGAATTTCAGTCCGATGGTCACCGGTTCCGCATGGATTCCGTGGCTGCGCCCCATGCAGGCAATGTCCTTGGTTTCAAAGGCACGGCGCTCGAGCGCGGCAAGCAGTTGGTCGATGTCGGCGAGAAGCAGGTCGGCGGCTTGCGTCAGTTGTACGGCCAGACAGGTGTCAAGCACATCCGACGAGGTCATGCCCTGGTGGACGAAACGCGCATCCGGGCCGACGTGTTCGGCCAGTTCGGTGGTGAAGGCGATCACGTCG
Organism: Pseudomonadota bacterium; assembly: GCA_021781575.1. GTDB lineage: Bacteria > Pseudomonadota > Alphaproteobacteria > Rhodospirillales > Magnetospirillaceae > DUZF01. The sequence goes on along the minus strand of JAJXWP010000005.1, from coordinate 130,984 downwards.
TGCTTGGTGACCTGTTCGATCTCATCGATGCGCGCCACTCGCTCGGCCGTATAAGGTTTGTCGCCTTTCGCCCAGACGGCAGCCGCCGCGTTGGCGGGGATCACTCCCAGCTTGGCCTGGGCATCACAGGCATGGGCCTCGATTTCGAACCAGATCCGGAACCGGTTCTCCGGCTCCCAGATACGAACCATTTGCGGGCGACTGTAACGTGGAATCATCTGCCTGTCCTCGGGCGCATGAGGCGAATGGGCGGTTATGGCAAATGTTGCGCCGCTTTTGAAGCGTCCTTGTTGCTGGCCTTGCGCTTCCCTGTGATGGTCGTCGTTGCCGCCCCGCCTACTATGCCTTTAAGCTTGGCCGATCGATCATGTCATGGATGGGGTGGCCCTTGGCTGGTCTTGAGCATATCGGGTTATTTTCTGGCCTGGCGCCGGAGGCGATCGAGGAGATCGAGGCCAAGGCGACCTGGCATCGGTTCGCTCCCGACGAACAGGTCTTCGACAAGGAAAGCGATACGTTCGAAGTCTATTTTGTCGTTTCCGGGGTGGTCCGCATCCTCAGTTATGTTCGCCCCGACCGCGAGGTAGCCCTGGCCAACGTGGTGGCGGGCGATTATTTCGGCGAGTTGGCGGCCATCGACGGCAAGGGGCGCTCGGCGCGGGTGGTCGCGATCGAAGAGACGGTGCTGGCCTCGGTCGAAGGTGGCGAGTTCGTTCGCTTCATGGGCAAGTACTCGCCGGTGGCCGTCCGCGTTCTCGAACGGTTCGCCCGCATCATTCGCGCTCTCGACACCCGCGTGCTCGACTTGTCCACTCTGTCGGAAGGACAGCGGATCATGTTGGAACTGGTTCGTCTATCCAAACCCGATGCCCGGCGAGGCGCCGGCCATTACATTCCCGACCTGCCCAACCACAAAGAGATAGCCAGTTGGGCGGGAGTCAGCCGCGAAGCGGTGGCTCGGACCATCGGCGACCTTGCCCGCATGGGGGTCATCGAGCGGCGTAACATGAGCTTGCTTGTCCATGATTTGCCGAAACTTGAAGCAATGGCCCGGGCCAGTGGAGGAGCGGGCGATTCATGACTGGTGAACTCAGGAAAACGCAGAAAATTTTAAATATATTCTTCTGGGAGAAAGTTGTTGTTTACAGGTTTTACTTGGTGTATCGTGTTTCCTTAACGATTGGCCCCGTGTCTGCCTGGGAGCGGTCCTGGCAGAAGGAAACAGCGGTACTTGGGCGCTGTCCAACCTTTCGCGGGAGTAAGGATTATGCTGAATATTTATGCCCATCACGTTGCTCTGAAATCTGCGGCGAGCAAAAAGGTGAAGACCCTTTTTTCTTCGCAGTCCGGCGCGACGGCCATCGAGTACGGTTTGCTGGCGGCGCTCATCGCGGTGGTCATTATCGCCGCCGTTACGTCGATCGGCACCAACCTGTCGACGAAATTCAACTCCGTCGCCACGAAGCTCCAGTAACCCGATCCCGCCGGCCAGACCGGCGTCTCCGGCGGGCAGTCTTTCTGCAGGCGCGACTTGCAGCGGGAATTGCCGCTGGAGCGCCGGCTGGCCGTCGGTCTGGCGGATAGCAAGCCGGTGAGCGTGGCATTATCGATTCTATGCGCGGCCGTCTATCTGGGCGGGCTGCTGGGTGCGGCGGGGTTCGACCTCGTCAGCTACACCATTCCCAACCGTATCGTCGCGGTGGTCGCGGCCGCTGCCGGCTTGGCGCTGATTTTGGCCGCGCCGGACTCTGGCCTCGTACTTCGCCATGCGGCCGTGGCATTCGCTGTCCTGGTCGTTGGCGCGCTGTTGTTCTTCGCCAGGGTTTGGGGGGCAGGAGACGCCAAGCTGATGGCGGCCGCGGCCCTGGCTACCGGAACGCCCGGTTTGCCGCTCCTGGTATTCTGGACGGCGATGGCCGGTGGTGTGATGGCCGCCGCGGTTCTTGCCGTCCAGCGTTTACCATTTTTCAAGCGCCTCGCATTACAGCTAGGGTGCCGCGCCGTATCGGGGGCATCGGGGAACATACCTTACGGCATTGCCATCGCCGCCGGCGCAATCGCGGCTTTCCTTGGGCATGGGACGGTTCTGACTTTGCATTTTCTCACATATTGACCGGCCGCATCCGCGGCTGGTCGCCGACTGTCAATTTCACCCTGGCCGCGAGGCAAGGGAAACTCTCGGGTCCAATAGATGCGGCCGATCGCCATTGTTCTGTTCGTCGTCGCCCTCTCCATCGCCGCGCTGACCGCGGTTCTGATGAACCGCATGCTTTCGGCGGAACGAGCGCCGACGGTGGCGGTGCAACAGCCCTCCGGGCCGCCGACGGAAGAAATCCTGGTGGCGGCGGTCGACATCAAGCCCGGCGTCGTCGTCAAGGCGGAGGACTTGCGACTGGCTCCCTGGCCCGCCAGCGCGATCGATCCGCGTTATGTCCGCCGCATCGCCGGTCAGGACGCCAAGGCCGCCTATATCGGGACGATCGCCCGCCGCCTGTTGCTCGCCGGCGAGCCATTGACCCCCCAAGCGGTGTTCCGGCAGGACGAGGCCGGTGTGCTCGCCGGCATGCTGTCGCCCGGCATGCGGGCCGTTTCCATTTCGGTGACACCGACCAGCGACGTTGCCGGCTGGGTGCTGCCGCAAGACCATGTCGACATTGTTCTGAACCAGGACGTCGGCGCCACGACCGGGCGCAACGGTTCGCAGCCGCTGCGTGGCGACATGGTACGTTTCGCGTCGGAAGTCATCCTGTCCGACGTCCGCGTCCTGGCGGTCGATGACAAGCTGGCGAAGGCCGATGCCTCGGCCAACATGGCCGGCAAGACCGTGACGCTCGAAGTAATGCCGGCAGATGCGGAAAAACTGCTTGCCGCCAGCAAGCTTGGCGAACTGACGCTGGCGCTGCGAAGCCTCGCCCTCGAAACGCCCCAGCCTCCGGATCCGCCCGGTTACACCGCTGATGTCAAGGCCAGCCGCGCGCTGCGGGCGGCGATCGGCGAGGCCTCGGGCCTGCCTGCTTCCATCAGTCATTTCCGCGATGTACGGGTCAATCGCGGCGGCTCAACCTCAACGCAAAGCTTCGCCAATTGACCAGACCAATCACCATAGCCGCCGCCATTCTTTTCGCCGCCTGGCTGGGAGGCCACGGCATCGCCGTCGGCGCCGAGCCGGCAGAATCGCCGACCCCGGCGATGGCACCCCGGCCGAAGGTGGTGCCGGTGGCGATCGAACCCGAGGCCCAGCCGCAACCCCACACGGTTCCCTTGGACGTCGAGCCGCCGGCCCGCCGCGACTACCTGCCCCAGTCGGCGGCAGACAGGCGCCCGACGGCAATTGTTCTGGTGCCGATCAACAAGACCAGGCCCCTTGACCTTCCCGGGGCCGCCCGTGACGTCATGGTGGGGAACCCGGCCATCGCCGATGTGGTGGTCCGTACGCCACATCAGGTTTTCCTCAACGGCCGGGCGGTCGGCGACACCAACGTGTTCTTCCTCGGTGACGATGGCCGCCTGTTGCGACGGGTGGAAATCCATGTCGGGCCGGACGCCGAAGGCGCCCAGGCAGCGATTGCCGAGTTGCTGCCCGACGAGGATATACACGTGACAACGATTGGCGATGCGCTGTTCCTGACGGGCAAGGTCCGCAGCCAGCAGACGGTCAGCACCGCGCGGACCATCGCTCGCCGGTTCGTCGCCAGCGATGCCAACCTGGTCAACCAGCTGGTGGTGCTGGGCGCGCGCCAAGTGATGCTTCGGGTGCGGGTGGCCGAGATGCACCGCAGCCTGGTCAAGGAATTGGGCATGCGGACGTTCCTCATGCAGGGCGGCAGGCGGGCTGGGGCGATCCTCAACGGCGGCGATACGCAAAGCATTCAGAACGGCGGTATCGGCTCGCCCAACGCCACCTACCAGTTTCCGGTGACCGGCGGCATGCCGCCGACCGTAACCAATCCGGGGGGTACGCCGGCAACCCAGACGCAGCCTTTGTTCGGTGTCTTGCCCGGGACGGAAAACGTCTACCAGGGGGCCGGCGAGTATAGCACCCTGGCGAGCAACAATCCGGGCAGCTGGATTGGCGTGCTGCCGTGGAACCTTCTGGTCAATTTCGCCGCGCTCGAACAGGAAGGTCTGGCCAAGACGCTGGCCGAGCCCAACTTGTTGACGCTGTCCGGCGAGGCTGCCCGGTTTCTTGCCGGCGGCGAGGTTCCGATCCCCACAGCCAGTGTCAACGGCGTGGTGACGGTGGAGTGGAAGCAGTTCGGTGTCGGGCTGGTGTTCAGTCCGGTGGTGCTGGCCAACGGCGATATCAATTTGAAGCTGGAAAGCGAAGTGAGCTCCGTTGACAACACGATCAGTGTAAGCACCGGCACGATCACCGTGCCCGGCTTCAAGACCCGGCGCGCCACCACCGTGGTCGAACTGCCCAGCGGCGGCAGCCTGATGATCGCCGGCCTTCTGCAGGACGACGCTGCGAATGCGATCAATGCGGTGCCCGGCATTCGCGACATCCCAATCCTTGGGGCGCTGTTCGGCAGCACGGCCTTCCAACGAGATGAAACCGAACTGGTGATAACCGTCACCGCCTATCTGGTCGATCCGGTGGCGCATCAGGCGCTCGGTCTGCCAAGCGATGGATTCATTCCGTCGGGCGACCTGAAGCGGTATTTCCTCATGCATCTGCAGGAAAACTACGTCGGCAAGCCCATCGATTTGCCTCCTGCCGCGTTGAAGGGCCCGGTCGGGTACATCGTGCAATGACGGAGGACGCGGCATGACGAGACACTTCCATCTGCTTGCCATGGTCGGCCTGGTGCTCGCTGCGGCGGGATGTCACTCCGACGAGCCGGTTTCCGCCGAGAAGCTGGCTGCATACGATTACCGGCTGAACCATCCCGTCACCGTGGAACCCCGGATCGCCGTGCTACGCGTCACTGCCGCGGATGGGGGAATGGTGTCGGCCGAAGACCGGCGGCACCTCGCTGCGTTCGGCACTCAGTTCCTGCACCGCGGCACCGGCCTGGTGGACATTTCGGTAGGCGCCGCCGGCGCCGCCGACAAGGCGGCACGGGCCTACGCCCATCATGTTGCCGCCGTGCTGCTAGATGGCGGTCTCAAGGTCCGAGAGCTGCGTTTGCAGCTGATCATCGACGAACCCGCCATTCCGCCGGGAACGGCGCTGCTGCGCTTCACCACCAATGTCGCCCAGTTGCCCGATTGTTACGATTGGGCCACGGGTGACCGCAACGCGCCCTTCGCCAACTTCGGCTGCGCCACGCAGCGCAATCTGGGCGCCATGGTGGCCGACCCGCGCGATCTGGTCGAGGCCCGACCCATCGAGGGGCGTCAGGGCGACCGCAGCGATGTGGTGATCGACAAGTTGAACCAGGGCGCCGCGCCGTGGTCGGTGCCGCTTCCCTGGGAAGCCCGGAGCACGAGCAGCAGCGCAGGTGGAGGCCAGTGAGACTGTGATCTATCGGCTCGCCATAGACTGCTTCCACGCGACGACGGAGGTCGAGCAGATCTTCGAGCAGTTCCGTCAGGACCGCCTGCTCGGCAAATCACGCATTGCGCTGCGCCCCGGGGGGTTGGGGGCGGCCATCGAGCACTATCACGACAACGCCACTCCGCCGCTTGTCATCGTCGAGGACAACGGCGACCAGGGTGGCCTGCTGGAGCGCCTGGGGCGCCTCGCCGAGGTCTGCGTCGCGGGGTCGCGTGTGCTGGTGATCGGCCATGTGAACGACATCGAAATCTATCGCAATCTGCTGTCGCGCGGCGTCTCGGAATACTTTGTCGCGCCGGTGTCGGCCAAGCAGTTGCTGGGGGCCGTCGAGAGCCTGTTTTCCGACCGCGCCTCGGCGCCGCGCGGACGGTTGGTCGTTTTTTTCGGAGCCCGCGGCGGTGCGGGCAGCAGTACGCTGGCCCACAATGTCGCCTGGAGCCTGTCCAAGGCCACCGGCGAGGAGATGATCCTGCTCGACCTTGACTTGGCATTCGGCACCGTGGGCCTGGCGTTCAATGTCGAGGCTCGGCAGACGGTCGGCGAATTGCTGGGCGAGCCGGAACGCATCGACGCCCAACTGCTCGACCGCATCCTGGTCAAATACGACGATTGCCTGCAGCTTCTTCCCAGCCCCAGCGAACTCCGCTCGTGGCCGCCGATCGAGGTTGAGGCGGTGGACAAGCTGCTCGATTTGACCCGCCAGATGGCGCCGCTGGTGCTGGTCGATCTGCCACATCTGTGGGCGCCCTGGATTGCCCATGCACTTGAGCGGGCAGATGATCTGATCATCGTCGCGCAGCCGGACTTGCCCAACCTGCGGGATGCCAAGGCGCTTCTCGACGAAGTCGGCCAGCGGCGTGGCGCCGACGCGCCGACTCACCTCGTTCTCAACAAGCTGGACTCCTACAAGAAGACCCAGCTTTCCGCCAAGGATTTTGAGGAAACGCTGAAAGTCAAACCGGCCTTGTGCCTGCCCTTCGATCCCATTTTCGGCGAGGCGTCTAACAACGGGCAGATGCTGGGAGAAGCGGCGAAAACCCACAAGCTGGTTGACCCGATCCGGCAGCTGGCGCTGCTGGTCGCCCACCGCGGTCCGACCGTTGCGCCCCGGCGTACGCCGGCCGGCGAGATGTTCTCGAGCTGGCTGAAGAAAGCCAAGCTGGTCAAGTGAGGAGCCATGTTCGGCAAGCGCACCGCTCCCCCTGACGGAGCCGCCAAGACGGAGGCCTGGCCGGCGCATCCGCCGGAGCCGGTCCTTGCCGAGGCCCGACCCGCCGCGGTGCAGCCTTCGCCTCCTGTCGCCAAGGGGTCTGAAATGGACCAGCGGCTGCAGGACGTGAAGGTCGCCGTGTTCAATGATCTGATTGACTCGGTTGACCTGACCGAGTTGGGCAAGCTCGATCCGGTGGCGGTGCGCGAGGAGATTTCGGACATCGTCTCCGAGATCATCAGCATGCGTGCCATGGTGTTGTCGGCATCCGAGCAGCAGCTGGTGATCACCGACATCTGCAACGATGTGTTGGGCCTTGGTCCGCTCGAACCGCTGCTTGCCCGGGACGATATCGCCGACATCATGGTCAATGGCGCCGACAAGGTCTACATCGAGACGGGCGGGCGCATCGAATTGACCGAGGTGCGGTTCCGCGACAACGCCCAGTTGATGAACATCTGCCAACGTATTGTCTCGGCGGTGGGCCGTCGGGTCGACGAGGCCAGCCCGATTTGCGACGCCCGTCTGATGGATGGTTCGCGCGTCAATGTGATCGCGCCGCCGCTGTCTATCGACGGGCCGGCCCTGACCATCCGGAAATTCAAGAAAGACAAGCTGACCCTGGAAAGGCTCGTCAGTTATGGCAGCATCACGCCGAAAGGGGCGAGCCTCCTGCAGGTGATCGGCGCCGCCCGGATCAATACGATCATCTCCGGGGGAACCGGTTCCGGCAAGACGACGCTGCTCAACTGCCTGACCCGCTATATCGATAAGGGCGAGCGGGTGATCACCTGCGAGGATGCCGCCGAACTGCAACTCCAGCAGCCGCATGTGGTTCGGTTGGAGACCCGGCCGCCCAACCTGGAAGGGGTCGGCGCGGTGACCATGCGCGACCTGGTGCGGAACTGCCTTCGCATGCGTCCCGAACGCATCATCGTCGGTGAAGTGCGCGGCGCCGAGGCTTTCGACCTGCTGCAGGCGATGAATACGGGGCATGACGGCTCGATGGGCACCATCCACGCCAACAACCCCCGCGAATGCATCAGCCGTATCGAGAACATGATCGCCATGGGAGGCTACAACCTGCCCAGCAAAACCGTGCGCGAACAGATCGCTGGAGCCATTCAGGTGATCATCCAGGCGGCTCGGCTGCGCGACGGGTCCCGACGGATCACGCATGTCACCGAGGTGGTCGGCATGGAAGGCGACGTAGTGACCTTGCAGGATCTCTATGTGTTCGAGATTCAGGGCGAGGACAGCCAAGGCCGCATCATCGGCCGCCATGCTCCGACCGGATTGAGGCCAAAATTCTGGGATCGAGCCAAGTATTTCGGCCTGGAGCGCGACCTTGCGGAGGCGCTGGAAGAATGAATGGCCTGCCGACCGGCCTGCTCCTCTTCGTCACGGTGCTCCTGCTGGTCGGTGCCGTGGCCGGTGTCCTCGTCTATTCCGTCGTCTACGGTCCGAAGGCCCGATTGCGCCGGAGAATCAGCCAGACGATCGGCGGAGTGAAGGGAAAGGAACCGGCGGTTTCCAAGGCCGGGGCCGCCGCCCCGGCACCACGCCGCAAGGCGGTGCACGCCAAATTGAAGGAACTGGAAGATGCCCGCCTCAAGAAACGCGGCTACAAGCTGCGCGAGGAATTGACCCAGGCGGGGTGGTCAATCACCGTGCGACAGTTTGTCTCGGGCAGTATCCTGGCCGGCCTTCTGGCTGCCACGCTGGCCTATGTCGCGGCTTTGCCGCCGCTCGGCATCGTCGCCTTCGCCATCGCCGCCGGGCTCGGCCTGCCGCGCCTTCTCCTCAAGACCCTGATCGGCCGTCGCCTCAAGAGGTTCACCGGCCATTTCGCTGATGCCATCGACGTCATCGTGCGAGGCATCCGCTCGGGCCTGCCGGTCGGCGAATGTTTTGCCATGATCGCCCGCGAGATGCCCGATCCGGTGGGCACCGAATTCCGCCTCATGGTCGAGGCGCAGCGCCTCGGCCTGACGCTTGACGATGCGCTGCAGAAGGCGATCGATCGCGTGCCCACCGCCGAGTTGCGTTTTTTCGCCATCGTGATCGCCATCCAGCAGACCACCGGCGGCAATCTGGCGGAAACCCTAGCCAAGCTTTCAGAGGTATTGCGGGCGCGCAAACGCATGCGCGACAAGGTTCAGGCGATGTCCAGCGAGGCCAAGGCCTCGGCGGGGATCATCGGCTCTCTGCCGATCATCGTCGGTCTGATTCTGAGTGTCGTTGCACCGGATTACATCGGTACGCTGTTCCGCACCGACATTGGGCATTTCCTGCTGTTCCTCGGCGTCTGCATCATGGGCACCGGCGTGCTGGTGATGCGTCAGATGATCCAATTCGACATATGACCCTGCCCGATCTCTCCACCGTCATCGTCGGAATGGCCGCGTTTGCCGCCTTCATTTCGGTGGTGGCCGCCGGCTTGCCCTTCCTGCAGCGGGACAATCTGGCCTCGCGCCTCAAGGCGGTGGCCGCCCGGCGGCGGGAGCTTTCGGCCCGTCAGCGAGCGGCTTTGCAAGGACGGGGTGCCCGATTCCAGGCGAAACGTCATGTCGGCCTGATGAAAGCGGTGCTCGATCGACTGAAACTGCAGAACCTGATCGAAGACAAGGAGCTCAAGGCCAGGCTTGCACAGGCCGGGTGGCGGCGGCAATCGGCCGCCGTCGTTTTCGTGTTCGCCCGCGTTGTCGTACCGATCGCCATGCTGGTGCTGGCGCTTCTGTATCTTTCGGCGCCCGGCTTCGCCACCTGGAAGGTATCGTCCAAATTGGTCGTTTGCCTGCTGGCGGCGGTTTTCGGCGCCTACCTGCCCAGCATCCTGCTGACCAACGCCATCAAGCGCCGTCAGTTCGCTCTGTCGCGAGCTTTCCCGGACGCTCTTGATCTGATGGTCATCTGCGTCGAGGCGGGCGTGTCCGTCGAAACCGCCTTTCAGCGGGTGACCGAGGAAATGGCGACCAGCGCTCCGGTCATCGCCGAAGAAATCGCCTTGACCTCGGCCGAATTGGCCTTCCTCGGCGATCGTCGGCAGGCCTACGAGAACCTCGCCGAACGGACCGGGCTTGCGGCCGTCAAGTCGTTGTGCACAGCGCTGGTGCAGACCGAGCGTTACGGCACGCCGGTGTCGGTAGCGTTGCGGGTGTTGTCGCAGGAGAACCGCGAGGCGCGCATGGCGCTTGCGGAAAAGAAGGCAGCGGCGCTGCCGGCGAAGCTCACCGTGCCGATGATCATCTTCTTCCTGCCGGTACTGTTCATCGTCATCATCGGGCCGGCGGCGATCCAGGTCAGCCGCATCATGGCCGGGCATTGAGCGATGATCAGAGTCGCTTCACGGCACACGTGCCGCGCCGGCCAGCAGCCGGTAATAGGCGGCATTGGCGCGCACGGCGTCGGGCGGCAGATCCTGACGGGACAGTCGTTCGGCGGAGTCGAAGTCACCGGCCAGCGCCTTCAGGAGCGCCAAGTTCTGGCGGACCTGGGCGGTGGCCGCCGGCTGATCTGCCGCCTTCTGCAAGGTTGCCTGGGCGGCGGCCAATTGCCCCGCCTCGGCTTGCGACAGGCCCAGGTTGTTGAGAATGATCGGGTTGTCGGGCGAGGCTTGCAGAGCCAGCGCATAAGCCTGCTGGGCGGCCGTGTATTTTCCCTGGTAGTCCAGCGCCACCCCCAGGGCCGACTGTGCTTCCCAGTCCCGCGGCGCGGCTTTGGCGGCGCGGCGCAGCGCCTGCTCAGCCAGGGGCAGCCGATCGGCGGCCAGATAGCCCTTGCCGAGTTCGGCGAGCAGGGCGGGCGAGGCGCCATGCCGTTCGAGGAACCCGCCGGCGATCGTGATCGCTTGCTGCGGTTGCCCGTTATAGCGCAGGTCGCGGGCCAGGGCCAACGCCAGACCAGCATCGTTGGGGTGGCGTTGGAAGAGCGTGTTCCAACTGGCGGCGGCCGTCCGATAGTCGTAGGCGGCCTCGGCGGCCTGAGCGGCGTTGCGTGTCGCCGCGTCCACCAGTTCGGACTGCTTGTCCTGGCTTTCCGTCGTCGAGGTGTCCAGGCCGGCACAGGCGGCAAGGGTCAAAGTGGCGCCCAGCGTTGCGAAGGCAAGACTACGAATCATGGGCCATATCCAAAGGTAAGGGGCAGCATGCCCGATGGAGGATACGGCAGATTGTTTGAGGAAACTACAGCGGGGAAACGCTACCTCAGCGCCGCTGAAGCGGGGGAGATCCGGCATGGTTAAGACGGCTGCAGTTCTGGCAATCGCGCTCAGCGCGGCGGTTTGCCTCGGCGATGCGGTGCGGGCCGCGGATGGCCCGCTCATGGTGGTGATCTACGACAAGGCGCGGGTGATCCACCTGGCCAAGCCGGTGCGGCGGCTGATCGTCGGCAATCCAGGCATCGCCGATGTCAGCTTGGAAAGCCCGAGGCTGCTGTATATCTTCGGCAAGGCGCCGGGGGAAACCAACCTCATTGCTTTGGATGACAACGACCGTCCGCTACTGTCGCTGAGCCTGGTGGTCACCACCGGATCGGACCGCCACGTCGCCGTCCATGTCCCGGGTGCCGACGGACCGGTCACCAGGGACTACTCCTGCGTGGGCAACCGGTGTCTGCGGGTGCCCTCGCCGGAGGCGAACGCGGCCGGCGGCGGCGCTCCGGCGGCATCGCCGTCGGTTCAGCCGATCGCCCAGCAGCCCCAGGCAAGTGCGTTCAGTCCCGTACCGGCCAATCCGGTGCCGCCGACCGGGCGCTAGTGCACCGACACAAACTGAAGATTCAGTTTGTGTCGGTGCACTAGCCTTGGTTTTCGCCCCTCGCCGGGCGGGTGCATCCGCACCGTTGTGGGCTTCGCCCACCCTCCGCAAAGCTCCGGGCCGCCCTGCGGGCGTCGTTTGCCCGCAAGCGGGCGGCACGGCCGCCGCCTCAACGGCGGCTGGCTGGCGGTTTTCCTTGTTCCAGCGCCCATTGCGGGCGCGGCCAAGGACGCGGACGCGCCCGCCTGGCGAGGGGCTTTGATAGACCTGGTGCAGTGAACCTTTTGAATAAGTCACTGCCCCTAGAGAGCCGTCGGAAAAAGGGGGCCATCGGGCAGCGGATCTTCCGGCCCGACGATCGCCATGGCCGCCGATGGCGACCGCCCCAGCAGTTGCGACGGTGTTGATGTCGGTGCAGGGAAGTCTGTCATGGAAATTTTCATGCGCGGCAGCAGCGCCTTGCCCTCGATGACGACGCAAAGGTTTTGCAGCGCCTGGCGGATGCGTTGAACCACCACATGGCATTGCAGGCTGCTGGTATTGGTCAGCAGCAAGCAGAACCGGCCCGGAGCGAGCCGGGTTACGATATCGCTTTGCCGCGGCACATCCGCCAGACGGCGGGCCAACTCGGCATCGATGGTGTCGAGCGCCGGCGCTCCAAGGCGGCGCCGCAGGTCGTCGGCCTGCATCACCTCGACGAACATCAGGCTGCCGGTACTGCCGGTTCGTTGGCATTGGGCGTAGAGAACGGCGAAGACACGCTCGAACGCCTGACTGCCCAGCAGGCCGGTGACCAGATCGGTTCCCTGGTCCTGCAAAAGTGCCTTGTTGGCCGACAGTATCCGCCCGGCCTGTTCCAGGCGCAGCCGCAGTTCCGCCGGATGGAGGGGTTTCACGGTATAGCTGTCGGCACCGGCCTCCAATGCTAGGATCGCGTGCTCCTTGTCGGCCGGGCTGCCATAGGCCAGCAGATACAGGTAATCCGGCCGCGGCGTTTCACGCAGTTCACGGCACAAACGCTCGCCGCCGCCGTCGGGAAGGTCGAAGTCGACGATGACCAGGTTGAAGGGATCCACTCGGCACCACTGGGCGGCGGCCGCCAGGTCCTCCTCGATGCGAACCGAGTAGCCCCAGCCTTCCAGCTTGGTGCGCGCGATCCGGGCGAAAAGATTGTCCTTCGAGACCAGCAGAACCCGAAAACTGGGCGCCAGGCTGCCGGTCTGATGTTTATCCGCACTCTGTTCGGGCATGGCAGTCCTTTGGCGCGATCGCCTTCCGTCTTTGTCCTCGTGACCCTCAAGAGTGGGCGGACTCGGTGTGATCACCGCCGCTTCTTTATTTCCATTTTTACCTGATAATAGGGAAAACAGCCAACCTTCCGCCAAGGAATTCATGATGCGTTCGAAGCTGCTCTGTTTGGTTGCCGCCGTTTGCTGCTGGCCATGCGCCGCTTGGGCCGACCTCGGCCAGGGGCGCAGAGCCTTGGTCGCAGGGCATTACGCTGCGGCGCTGAGCGAACTTCGACCGCTCGCCCAGCAGGGAAATGTCGAAGCCTGCCTGTTGTTGGGGCGCATGGCTGAAAATGGCTGGGGAATGCCGCGAAGCGACATTACGGCATGGCGTTGGTATAAAGCCGCCGCCGATCGCGGCGAGCCGCAGGCGTTGCTTCGCGCCGGCCAATTCGCCGAACTCGGCCGGGGCATCCCGCTGGATCGTCGTCTGGCGTTCGGTCTGTACAAGCGCGCGGCCGAGGCCGGCAATGCAGAGGCCCGTGGCCGCATGGGGGAAATGGCGCTGGACGGCCGCGGCGTGAAGGCGAACGCGGTCGAAGGGATGCTTTGGCTGCGCCAAGCCGCCGCAGGAGGAGACCGCGACGCGGCCCGGCTTCTCGACAGATTGGCGGAACAACACCGCCTGGCCCCGGCCGAGGGCTATTCGCGACCGTAACGGATGAAATCGGTCCAGATGCGCTCCAGGCGGAGCAAGGCATGCCCGGCCCCGTCCAGCCCGTCCTGTATTTCGGAGGCGGCGCCGAGCTTGGATGCGAGGTGGTTCTGAAGGTCGCCGATGGCATCGCGCAGGCGTGCGCCTTTGTCGGTCAGCTTGAGGCGAATCGATCGGCGGTCATGGGCACACCGTTCCTGCGATAGGTACTCGAACTCGGTGAGCTTCTTGATGTTATAGGATACGTTGGACCCGTGATAGTAGCCGCGATCCTTAAGGTCGCGGATGACCACATCGTCTTCGCCGATGTTGTGCAGAAGAAGGGCCTGAACCGCGTTGATGTCTTCAACGTTCATTCGGCGCAGCTCGGCTCTCAGCACATCCAGAAAATGGCGGTGCAGTCTTTCGACCAAGCGGACTATGTTGAAATAAGGCTCGCTCACGGGCCTGATGATATGGGCGCAACCGGCGACACGCAATCCCAAATCAATTCCGCGCCAATGAAATCTTTGCTCGATGTCCTGGAGCCGAATAGTGATTTTTGACAATAATCAGCACGGAGCGAACGGTGCTGGAGCTGGTCAGGCCCTCGGCTGTCGAACAATTCGTCGCTCATTACGGCTATTGGGCGGTGTTCGTCCTGGTTGCTCTGGAAAGCGCGGGACTTCCACTTCCGGGAGAGCTGACCTTGGTTGGCGCGGCCATCGCCGCAGGCAGCACGGGTCGGCTTGATATCATGCTGGTGATCGCCGCCGCCTCCGGTGGCGCAGTGATGGGCGATAACCTCGGCTATTGGATTGGCCGTGAATTCGGCTTTCGCCTCCTGGTCCGCTACGGGCGGCGCCTCAGGATCGGCGAGCGCCAGCTCAAGTTGGGCCAATATCTGTTCCTTCGCCATGGGGGGAAGGTGGTCTTTTGGGGCCGCCTGGTGGCAGTGCTGCGCGTCCTCGCGGCGCTGCTGGCAGGGGCCAACCGCATGCCATGGAGGTATTTTCTGATCAGCAACGCGGCCGGGGGCGTCGTGTGGGCAACATTGTACGGCACTTCGGCCTATCTGCTGGGCAAGCAAGCGCATCGGTTTGCCGGGCCGGTCGGTTGGGTCACCATGGCCGTCGGCGCCGCCACCGTGGTTGGCTTGGCGCGCTATGTCCGCCGCCACCAAAAAGCGCTGGAGGAAGAGGCGCTGAGGGCCTTGCCTGGCCCGGTCGACAGGCATCGCCGCTCAAGAGCCCGGTGTTCCGGCTCCGGCAGAAGGTAACAGTTGTGCTCTGGCCACTCCGGTACGCCACGCAATGACGCAATCATCACGCGCTGAATCTTGTGATTGCGTCATTGCCTCAGATCAGCCCCAGCGCCTTGAAACTGCAGTGGCCCGTTCTGCCGATGATCAGATGGTCATGGAGGGTAATCGCCACCCCCTTGGCGGCATCGCGGACCTGTCGGGTGATCTCGATGTCGGCGCGGCTGGGGGAGGGATCGCCGGAGGGATGATTGTGTACCATGATGATGGCCGAGGCGTTCAGTTCCAGGGCGCGCTTCACGACCTCGCGCGGATAGACGGGGGTCTGGTCCACCGTTCCTTTCTGCTGCGTTTCGGCGGCGATCAGCGCGTTGCGCCGGTCAAGGAACAGCAGGTCAAATTGCTCCCGGTGAAGATGGGCCATATGGATCCGGCAGTAGTCGATCAGCTTGTCCCACGACGACAAAACCGGCCGGTCGATGACCTCCTGGCGGGCAAGGCGTTCCGCCGCCGCGGCGACGATCTTGATGGCGCAGGCGGCGTTCTCCTTGATGCCGCCGACCGCGATCAAAGCGTCGAGATCGGCGGTGAGGACACCGCGGAAATCGCCGAAAAGGGCCAACAGCGTCTTGGCCAGCGGCTTCACGTCCCTTTGCGGAATGCCCAGGAACAGGAGCAGTTCCAATAGCTCGTAATCGGGCAGGGCATCGGCTCCGCCATCGAGGAACCGCTTGCGCAGCCGTTGCCGATGACCATGATAGTGAGGCTGCCCAGGGGTGTCGGCAGAAGCCATCGGTCCGGCGGGACCCAGGCTAGATGTCGTAAGGCGGGCAGTGCAGCCCTTTGGGCGAAAGCGTAAAAATCTCGCAGCCGTCCCTGGTCACGCCGATGGAATGTTCGAACTGCGCCGATAGGCTGCGGTCCTTGGTGACCGCCGTCCAGCCGTCCGACAGGATCTTGGTTTCATGGCGTCCGGCATTGACCATCGGTTCGATGGTGAAGAACATACCTTCTTCGAGCATCACGCCGTATCCGGGCTTGCCGTAATGCATGACATTGGGCGGCTCGTGGAAGACCCGGCCCAGTCCGTGCCCGCAAAAATCGCGCACGATGGAAAAGCGGTGCGATTCGACGAATTTTTGGATCGCATGGCCGACATCGCCCAAGGTGGCCCCCGGCCGCACCGCCTCGATGCCGCGCATCAGGGCCTCGTAGGTCACCTCACATAGCCGGCGCGCCTTCACACCGACCTTCCCGACATAGTACATGCGGCTGGCGTCGCCATGCCAGCCGTCGAGGATGGGGGTGACGTCGATGTTCACCACATCACCTTCCTCCAGCACTTTTTCGCCTGGAATGCCGTGGCAGACCACGTGGTTGACGGAAGTGCAGATGGACTTCGGGAAGCCGCGGTAGTTCAAGGGCGCCGGTATTGCCCCGGCGTTCACGGTAAACTCGTGGCACAGCCGGTCGAGTTCGGCGGTTGTCACGCCGGGCACCACGTAGGGCGTTATGAAGTCAAGGCACTCGGCGGCCAGTCGGCCCGCCCGGCGCATGCCCTCGAAGTCCTCGGGGCTGTGCAGAGGAATGCGCGTGGCTTCACGCCGCGAATCATCTCGTTCCATGTCTCGGTTCGTCCAAATCTTAAGTTTCGCCCTCCAGGCGAATGGGGAGAGGTCCCCGCACGTCGATACCTTCCAGACTTAAGCGGCAATCATAGCAGATTACTTCGACGCCTGCGGCAATTGCGTGACGCAACGCCCGCGCGTAGGTCGGATCGATGTCTTCGGCCGGTGAAAAGAAGCGACAGTCCTCTCGCTGCACCAGGAACAGCATAACCGCCCGCTCTCCCGCCGCCGCCATGTCAGCGAGTTCGGCCAGATGCTTGGCGCCTCGCGCCGTGACGGCGTCGGGAAAACTGGCGGCGTCGCCGCGTTTCAGGTGGACATTCTTCACTTCGACGAAACATGTGGGGCGTCCGGGGGACGACAGCAACAGATCGATCCTCGACGCGCGGCCGTAAGGAACCTCTCTCCGCAGGCCTTCGTAGCCGACCAATTGGTCGATTTGTCCACCGGCGATTGCCTCGGCCACGATCGCGTTCGGGTGCATGGTATTGATCCCCACCAGCCGTCCATCGATCCGCGCCATTTCCCAACTCCAAGGCAACTTGCGGCTCGGCTTCGGCGAATGAGACAGCCAGACTTCCAGGCCGGGATCGGACAGTCCGAGCATGGCTCCCGAATTGGCCACGTGCGCCGTGACCAGTTCACCCGAGTCGAGTTGGATGTCGCTGAGAAAGCGCTTGTAGCGGCGCAACAGAGTGCCGCGCGTCAAAGGGCCGGGGAACAACATGGCGGCAAGGCTAGCCGAATTGTCGCCGGGCGTCGACCGCCAGCATTGCGTCACCGGGTGGCCGGGAAGACCGGCGGCTCCGGGCAGGCACTTCAGGTATCCGGCATCGCACCCGGCCGCTCGCAATCGTTCAGAGCCTCGGCCAGGTTGACTCGACCGGCCCCGGGAGCAAGCGGCTTTTGCTGGGAGGGATGAGGGCGCCAAGCGGTCAGCGTCAAGATTTGGAAGGTCGCCGGCAGACGGCCGCCGTCACCCTTGAACCGCTCTTCGTAGAGTGACAGAGCGCGCAACAGCGTCATCCGGCGGCTAAGGCCCTTTCGGCGGTCGGTGACTGCGTTGGTTTCGCCCATGCCGCGCAAGTCGGCGAATAGCCGCATGGCGTCACCATAAGTGACCGTGATGGTGTCGGCGTCGACGACCGGCAATGCAAACCCGGCCCGCTGCAGCAGCGCGCCGGCATCACGAACGTCGGTGAAAGGGGACACGCGGGGGCCTGCGCCACCTTCTTCAGCCAGTTCCGCTTCCAGCAGGCACTCGCGCAGTTCCCACAACGTATCGCCGCCGAGCATCGTGGCGATGAGCAGGCCGTCTTTTTTCAGGATGTGCCGGATTTGCAGGAGCGTGCCAGGCAAATCATTGACCCAATGCAGCGACAGGTTGCTCATCACCAGGTCGAATGACTCGGCGGCGAAGGGCAGAAACTCTTCGTCGGCTGTAACGGTCGCTGCGCCCGATGCCTGGGCGGCTTTGGCCGCCATGACCGGCGACAGGTCGCACTGCACCAAGGTCTCGATGCCACCGCGCCCATTCAAGGTTTCCGCCAGCTGGCCGGTATGGCAGCCGATGTCCAGGGCCGTCGGGAAACGCCTGGTTACGTCGAGAAGGCGATCGGCCAAGCGGTCGGCTACCTCGCGCAACAGAAAGTCGTGTTCGGCCAGACGCGCCGCCGCGCGATCGCGCTGGCGCCGAACCTGTCGGCGATCGAAGACGAGAACATCGAGCATCGCCCGCTATATGGCACGCCGGGGCGCCGCTGCAAACAGGAATCAGGACGTGACGCCATTGTCGAAAGGAAGAATCTGCCATAGGTTGAACAAGTGACGGAATTGATCCTGCGAACCGCAATTTCCGGGCTGGGACGGGTCGCACGGCTGGCGGTAGATCTGGTATTGCCGCCGCGCTGTCTGTCCTGCGGAACTGTGACCGAGACCATGGGGGGCTTATGCCCGCCCTGCTGGAGTCGCATGGTCTTCCTCGGCCCGCCCCTATGCCGGCGGTGCGGCCATCCGTTCGACAGCGATCTCGGGCCGGCGGCAGTCTGCGGCGCTTGCGCTGCCAAGCCCCCGCAATTTGGCCGGGCGCGGGCTGTACTGCGCTACGACGACGCCAGCAAGCCACTGATCCTTCGATTCAAACATGCCGATAAGACTGGCTTCGCACCCCATTTCGCCCGTTGGATGGCGCGGGCCGGCGCGGATCTGCTCGCCGAGGCCGAACTCATCGTACCGGTCCCGTTGCATCGGTGGCGCCTATTTCATCGCCGCTACAATCAGGCGGGGCTGTTGGCCGGGGTGTTGAGTCGCCTGTCCGGCGTACCGTGGAGGCCGGACGCGTTGCGGCGGATCCGGCAGACCCAGCCGCAAGGCACCATGGGGCGGCAGCAGCGGCAGCAGAACGTAAGGGGTGCCTTCGCCATCGCGGATCCCGCCTGGATCATCGGCAGGCGGGTCGTCCTGGTCGATGACGTGATGACCACCGGCGCCACCATTGACGAATGCGCCCGGGCTCTTCTTTCGAGCGGAGCGGCATCGGTGGATGTGCTGACTCTGGCCCGCGTCGTGCTTGCCCGCGGGTGACCCCGCCGGATTGCCGGGATGGGCGGCGGTGCCTTGGTTATCGTGCCGTCTTGGTGGTAAATACCGTCGGCGGCTTCTGGCCGAGCCGAATCCGGGCGGATACGCTGGCGTCGGTGCCGGGCGCCGCTATATTCAGGGGAGCATTGTCTGGAGAAGCCGATGGCCGAAGTTGAAATCTACACCACCGAGATTTGTCCTTACTGCATCCGCGCCAAGGCGCTGTTGACCCGCAAAGGGGTGGCGTTTCATGAAATCGACGTGGGCGGATCCCGGGATCTGCGTGACGCGATGACGCGGCGGGCCGACGGCCGCCACACGGTGCCGCAGATCTTCATCGACGGGCACCATGTGGGCGGATGCGACGACCTGCACGCCCTTGATAGCCAGGGGAAGCTCGACCGCATGCTCGGACTGGTGGCATGAGCTTCAAGGCCGCTTGCATCCAAGTGAACGCCGGCAACGACCTGGATGCCAACATTCAGGCAGCCGCGACCCTGGCCTGCGACGCCCGTGCCGCCGGCGCCGAACTGGTGCTGATGCCGGAAAACGTCGCCATGATGGAATGGGGCCGCAAGAACATTACCGCCAATGCCATGCCCGAGGATGGCCACAAGGCTCTGGCCGCTTTCCGCGAATTGGCCGCCGAAACTCGGCTGTGGCTGCATTGCGGCTCTTTGGCCGTCCTGCTGGATGACGGATGGGTGGCCAACCGCAGTTTCGTCATCGATCCGCGCGGCGACGTGGTAGCGAAGTACGACAAGATCCATATGTTCGACGTCGACCTCGGGAATGGGGAGACCTACAAGGAATCCGCCACTTTTGCCGCTGGCTCGCAGGGTGTCGTGGCCGGTCTGCCGTGGGGCGGCCTGGGGTTGTCAATCTGCTACGATTTGCGGTTTGCTTATCTTTACCGCAGCCTGGCGAAGGCGGGTGCGCGATTCCTTGCCGTTCCCGCGGCATTCACCCGAACCACCGGCCGCGCCCATTGGCATGTGCTGTTGCGTGCCCGCGCCATCGAGACCGGGTGTTACATTTTCGCTCCCGCCCAGTGCGGCGAACATGTTGGCGGCCGGCAGACTTTCGGCCATGCCCTGATCGTCTCGCCCTGGGGGTCGATCCTGGCCGATGCGGGCGAGCAGCCCGGCTTCATCATGGCGGAAATCGACCCGGCGGAAGTCGACGAGGCACGGCGCAAGATCCCCGCACTTACCCATGACCGGGGTTATGCCGAGCCGGTCTGACGCGAGCCGATCGAGGCGGCATTGTGCCGGCGCCGTCTTTGTTGCAATATCACCGAAATGATCCTGTTTAACCTCATCTGTTGCCAAGAGCACGAATTCGAAGGCTGGTTCCGGGATGGGGCCTCCTACGAGACCCAGGCGGCTGCCGGCGAAATAGCATGCCCGGTTTGCGGTGAGCGCCGGACACGCAAGGCGCCGATGGCGCCGCGCCTGATCAAGGGCCGGGAAACGGCTGGCACGAAGGCGGGTTCCGACCTGCGCGAGGCGCTGCTCGCCCTGCGTCGTGCCGTCGAGGACAACTGTGCCTATGTCGGGGACCGCTTCCCTGATGAGGCGCGGCGCATGCATTACGGCGAAACCGATAGGCGCCCGGTGTACGGGGAAGCCTCGGCGGCCGAGACGCGGGCTCTCATCGACGAGGGCATTGAGGTTCTGCCCCTACCCTGGCCGTCGCGCCAGGACGCCTAGTGTATTGAACCATTCAGATCGTTCAATGCACCAGGTCCCATCGAGCCCGAATACCGTTTAACTTTGGCTTTCGAGTGGGGCGGGAGAGCCTCACTGGCCTAAGTTAACGGCATTGCATCAAGCCCCTCGCCGGGCGGGCGCATTCGCGCCCTTGGCCGCCGCCTCAATGTGCGCGGATATTGGCCAGGAAACTGTCGACCTGCGTACGCAACTGCTCTGACTGCCGCGACAGGCCGGCGGCTGCGCTCAACACCTGTTCGGCGGCGCGTTCGGCATCGGCGGCCGTCGCCGTTACGCCCGAGATGTTGCTGGTGACGACGCGGGTCCCTTCGGCTGCCAGCGCGACGCTTCGGGCGATTTCCCGGGTGGTGGCGCCCTGTGTCTCGACCGCCACCGACATGGTGGAGGCGATGTCGTTGATCTGAGTGATCGTACCGGCGATTCCGTGAATGGCGGCGACGGCGTCTTGCGTCGCGCGCTGCACATTGCCGATCTGGACCGAAATTTCCTCAGTGGCGCGGCCCGTCTGGGAGGCCAAAGTCTTCACCTCGCCGGCTACCACCGCGAAGCCTTTTCCGGCGTCCCCCGCCCGCGCCGCCTCAATCGTGGCGTTCAGCGCCAGCAGATTGGTTTGCGCGGCGATGGCGTTGATCAGGTCGACCACTTCACCGATCTTCTGCGCCGCATCGGCCAATCCTTTCACCATCTGGTCGGCGCGTTGCGCCTCGCCGACGGCAATACCGGCGATTTCCGCCGAACGGGCCACATGGGCGGCGATATCCGAGATCGAGCTGGATAGCTGGGTGCTGGCGTCGGCCACGGAACGCACGTTGCCGGCTGCCTCGGCCGCCGCCTGAGCGGCGGTGGAAGATTGCAAGGTGGTGGCGTCGGCGGTACGGGACATGACTTCCGCCGTCTGTTTCATGTCGCCGGCTGCGGAAGATACGCCGTCGACGACCGACCTGACGCTAGTCTCGAAGTTGTCGGCCATGTCCCGCATGGCTTGGCGGCGGTCCATTTCGGCCTGCCGCTTGAGGTCCGCCTGTTGTTTCTGCAGGCGATCCATCTGCAAGGCGTTATCCTTGAACACCTGAACCGCTTGAGCCATTTCGCCGATCTCATCGGTGCGATGCAGGGCTGGGATGACAGTATCAAGGTGACCCGAGGCCAAGGACCCCATGGCCGTGGTCATGGCGCTCAAGGGCGATGTGGTATTGCGGGCAACCGCCAGCCCGATCGCAACAACCGCGATCAGCACGATCGCCCCGCCGATCAGCATGAACTGGCCCATCGCATGGGCGGGCGCGGTGACTTCCGCCAGTTCGATTTCCCCGATCACCGCCCACTGGGTGCCGAGGAACGACAGCGGGGCATAGACCGCCACGGCCGGCTCACCGCGCAGGCTGCTCACCCTGACGACACCTTTGTGTCCGGCCAGGGCCGCTTCGACCGCGGCATTGTCGACACGCTGGCGCAGGATGGCCGCTGTGGTGGACAGTCGCGGTTGACTGCGCAGGGTCTTGTCGGCGCCGACCAGGTAGGTCTGGCCGGTTTGCCCCATCCCGACGGCCAATTGCATGATGTCGTTGATTCGGCCGATGGGCATCTGGAAGATCAGCGCGCCGAGATATTGGCCGTCATCGCCGATCACCGGTGCGCCGATGAAGCTGGCCGGCTCGCCCCCCATCTCGGCGAAAGCGCTGACGTCAGTGAAAAACACCTGTCCCTTCTGTGGGGCGGCGGCGATACGGTGGAACAGCCGGGCGAGGTCACCGTCCTTCCATTTGCCGGTCATGAGATTGGTGGCGTAGTCGGCCCCCTTGCTGACGGAATAGACGACGGCTCCGTCCGGATTGACCAGGAAGATGTCGGGGAAGCCCTTGGCCGCCATGAAATTGCGGAACCAGCCATGGTAGCGGGCGTGGACGTCCGAGTAGTCGGAGCCGTCGTTCGCGCTGTCAACTGAGCGGCGCTTCGCAGCGTCCGGCTCCGTCGCGTAGAGTTTGCGCAGTTGATCCTTGCCGCCCTTGATCGCCTTATATCCGTAATCGAATTCCGTCAGGCCGTCGGCCACGGTCTTGATGCCGGCGAGGATCAGGATGTCCTGGCGAACCCCTTCGAGGTAACGGTCCAGCTCGACCTTGCGGCCCTCTACCGTCGCCTCGAGCTTGCCCTTGGCCGCGTCTGTAAGGTCGGAGGAGCCCTTCGTGTAGGCGAGCGTGCCGATCACGATGGCAGTGATCGACGCCAGAGAAACGAAAAGAACAGGAAGCTTGTAGGCGATCGGCAGCCGCATTTTCTGGAACATCCCGATGAATTATTATCATTAGGATACATGGATAGCGGGCCTTGCGAAATCGTTCAACCGTCGCAGTGCGGGCGCAGGGCGGCCGATGCTCGGTCGACGATCCGCCCGTCATATTCGAGCGATGAGGAGGTGGGCGCTTTCCCTCTTCGGCAATTCTTGCCATAGTGCACGCCCGGTATGGCGGGAGCCGTGACTTCCTGCTAGACGATTCCACAATATATGGTATAGCGACGGGAATCCCTACAATAGGGCTTTGGCGAGTATGGCTGGGCATTCACAATTCAAGAATATCATGCACCGGAAAGGCGCGCAGGACGCAAAGCGCGCCAAGGTGTTCACCAAGCTGATCCGCGAACTGACCGTGTCGGCTAAGTCGGGGATTCCCGATCCGGCGGCCAACCCGAGGCTTCGGGCTGCCGTTCTGGCGGCGCGAGAAGCGAACATGCCGAAAGACACCATCGAGCGCGCGATCAAGCGGGGTGCGGGCGGCGAAGGCGACAGCAACTACGAGGAAGTCCGCTACGAGGGCTATGGCCCCGGCTCGGTGGCGATCATCGTCGAAGCACTCACCGATAATCGCAACCGCACCGCTTCCGAAATCCGTTCGGCATTCAGCAAGAACGGTGGCAGCCTGGGCGAAACCAACTCGGTCAGCTTCATGTTCGACCGGGTCGGCGCCATCCACTACCCGGCGGCGACGGCGACTGCCGATGCCATGTTCGAGGCGGCGCTGGAGGCCGGGGCCGATAATGTGGAATCGAGCGATGACGGGCACGACGTCAGCTGTGCGCCCGATGACCTCAACGCCGTGCGCGAAGCGCTTGAGGCAAAGTTCGGGCCGCCTGCCAGCGCCCGGCTCGATTGGCGAGCTCAGACCACCGTACCGGTGACCGACGAGCAGGCTGCGCAGACCTTGATGAAGCTGCTCGAGGTGTTGGACGACAACGACGACGTTCAGCGGGTCCAGGCCAATTTCGACATCCCTCAGGACATCATGGAGCGGCTTTCCGCCTGATGAAGATCCTCGGCCTCGATCCCGGACTGCGCACCACCGGCTGGGGCGTGATCGATGCGGCGGGCAACCACCTCCGCTGGGTCGCCGACGGGATCGTTCCGTCTGACGAGCGGCTGTCCTTGGCCGAGCGGCTGGCCCAGTTGCACCGCGGCGTCCAGGCGGTGATCGAGCAATTTTCTCCGGGAGAGGCGGCGGTCGAGGAGACCTTCGTCAATCGCAATCCGGGCTCGACACTGAAGCTGGGGCAGGCGCGCGGCGCCGTGCTTGCCGCTGCCGGGCTCAATGGGCTGATGGTCGCCGAATACGCTCCGAGGCTGGTGAAGAAGGCGATCGTCGGTACGGGCCAGGCGGCGAAGGACCAGGTTGGGATGATGGTCCGCCAGCTGCTGCCGGGATGCCGGGCGGAGTCCGCCGATGCCGCGGATGCGTTGGCGGTGGCCATCTGCCATGCCCACCACCGCGGTACGGCCCGAAAGGTCTTGGCGGCCATGGAGGCCGGTCGATGATTGCCAAGTTGAAAGGGCTGGTGGATGCGACCGGCGACGACTGGGCCGTCGTAGACGTCGGCGGGGTCGGCTATCTGCTCTTCTGCTCGAGCCGAACCTTGGCGCGGCTGCCTGGAGTGGGGCAGGCGGCGCAGCTGTTCGTCGAGACCCATGTGCGGGAAGACCACATCCACCTTTATGGCTTCGTCGACGAGAGCGAACGGGAGTGGTTCCGCCTGCTGCTGACCGTGCAGGGGGTCGGCAGCAAGGTCGGCTTGGCTATTCTCTCCGCCTTGTCGGCGGAAGAGCTGTCGCGGGCGATTTCCGCCGGTGATAAGGCCATGTTGAGCCGTGCCCAGGGGGTTGGCCCGAAACTGGCGGTGCGCCTGATGACCGAGTTGAAGGACAAAGCCGTGGGCATCGCTTTGCCCGGCTTGGCGGCGACCAGTGTCGGCCAGTCCGTCGCAGGCATGGCGCCGCTTGAAGCGGGACCGCTGGAAGATGGTATCTCCGCCTTGGTCAACCTGGGCTATCGCCGCGTCGAGGCCCATGGCGCCATACTCAGGGCTTCGGTGGGGCTGGGGCCGGGGGCCGCTGCCTCGGCCCTGATCCGCGCCGCCCTTAAGGAACTGGCCCAGGAGGTGACGAGATGACGGCGCCTCGCCTGGTTGGTCCGGAGGCGACGCCGGGGGATACGGAGGCGAGCCTGAGGCCGCTTTCCCTCGGCGATTTCGTCGGCCAGCGCGATGCCTGCGCTAATTTGAGTGTGTTCATCGCCGCCGCGCGGGCTCGCGGCGAAGCGCTCGATCACACCTTGTTTTTCGGACCGCCGGGCCTGGGCAAGACGACGCTCGCGCAGATCGTCGCCCGCGAGTTGGGCGTGGGCTTTCGCGCCACCTCCGGCCCGGTCATCGCCAAGGCCGGGGATCTGGCGGCGCTGTTGACCAACCTCGAACCCCGCGATGTTCTTTTTATCGATGAAATTCATCGCCTTAATCCTGCCATAGAAGAGGTCCTCTATCCGGCGATGGAGGATTTTCAACTCGACCTGATCATCGGCGAAGGGCCGGCGGCACGGTCGGTCCGCATCGACTTGGCGCCCTTTACGCTCGTCGGGGCGACGACACGCTCGGGACTGCTGACCACACCCTTGCGCGAACGATTCGGCATTCCGCTGCGGATGAATTTCTATACTCCGGAAGAACTGGAGTTGATCGTCAGCCGCGGCGCCCGCGTCCTCGGCTGCCCGATGACCAGGGACGGAGCCGGCGAGATCGCCCGCCGCTCGCGCGGGACACCCCGGGTGGCGGGGCGCCTGCTGCGCCGTGTCCGTGACTTCGCGGTGGTCGCCGATACTTTGCCGGTGACGGCAGCCGTCGCCAATGACGGGCTGAACCGACTCGGTGTCGATCAACTCGGCTTGGACGCCATGGATCGGCGCTACCTGAGCTGCATCGCCGAGAACTACGGCGGCGGGCCGGTGGGGGTGGAGACATTGGCCGCCGCCTTGTCTGAGCAGCGCGATACCATCGAAGAGGTGATCGAGCCATTCCTGCTCCAGCAGGGTCTGCTGCAGCGGACTCCGCGCGGTCGCGTCCTGGCCGCGGCAGGCTTTCGCCACCTCGGGCTGGTGCCGGTGTGCCGGCCGGCGCAGTTCGATCTGCTGGACGAGGACGCGTCGGGGGAGGGGTTCGATGAGTGAATGTGCGACCTCCGGCTGGCTGGACGGAAAGCGGCACCACTACCCTTTGCGCGTCTACTATGCCGAGACCGATGCCGGCGGAGTGGTCTACCACGCCGCTTATCTTGTTTTCGCCGAGCGGGCGCGCACCGAAATGATGCGCCTTCTGAATATCGACCATGTCGCCTTGCACACGACGCAGGGCCTGCTTTTTGCCGTCCGCAGCTGCGAGATCGACTTTCTCCGCTCGGCCCGCCTCGACGACGCATTGGTGGTGTGTTCAGAACTTGTTCACCTGGGTGGGGCCAGCCTGCAACTCGTCCAATCCGTTCGTCGCGGCGAAGAGGAGCTGGCGCGGCTGACGGTCCGGCTGGTGTGCATGCACATGGCCGGCATCGCGACCCGCATTCCTGCCGCCGTGCGCGACAAACTGAAGAACTTCCTTACTCAAGAAGCGGACTAGAGCCATGGATCCCGTACAAACCGCAACTCTCGCAGGATCGGCGGCGACCGATTTGTCGATGTGGAGCCTGTTCCTGCAAGCCGACATCATCGTCAAGATCGTGATGGCGGCATTGATCCTGGCCTCGTTCTGGTGCTGGGCGATCATCTTCGACAAATGGTTCCGCCTGCGCGGGCTGATGCAGAAGGCCGACCATTTCGAGGAGAGTTTCTGGTCGGGGGGCTCGCTCGAAGAACTGTACGACCGCATCGGCTCGCGTCCGCTTGAACCGATGTCGTCGATCTTCGTCGCCGCGATGCGTGAATGGCGTCGTTCCGCGGCAAAGGGGTTGGCCGATCGCGAGGCGGTTCGGCTCAGCCTGCCGCAGCGCATCGATCGGGTCATGCAGGTGACCCTCGGTCGCGAGATGGAGCAGCTTGAGGCCCGCATGGGCTTTCTCGCCTCGGTCGGGTCGACGGCGCCGTTCATCGGGCTGTTCGGCACCGTGTGGGGCATCATGAACAGCTTCCATCATATCGGTGCCACCAAGAATACCAGCCTGGCGGTCGTCGCCCCGGGTATCGCCGAGGCTCTGTTCGCCACCGCCCTCGGCCTGGTTGCCGCCATTCCGGCGGTGCTCGCCTACAACAAGCTGTCGGCGGATGTCGACCGCTATGCCAAGCGGCTCGAGGCGTTTGCCGGCGAATTCGGCGCCATCCTGTCTCGCCAGCTCGAGGAAAAGGCTTAGACTTATGGGCGCGTCCCTGGGAGGCGGCGGACGCCGCAGCCAGCGCCGGAATTTCCGGCCGATGGCGGACATCAACGTTACGCCGATGGTCGACGTGATGCTGGTGCTACTGGTGATCTTCATGGTCACCGCGCCGCTGTTAACCGCCGGTGTGCCGGTTGATCTGCCGAAAACCAATGCCGGGCAACTGAAGGGCGACGATCAGCCGATCGCCGTGTCGGTCGACGCCAAAGGCCGGATCTTCCTGCAGGAGACCGAGGTTCAACTCGACGAACTGGCGCCGCGCTTGAGGGCGATTACCGCCGCCAAGCCCGACAATCGCATATTCGTCCGCGGTGACTCCGCCATCAACTACGGCCGGGTGATGGAGGTGATGGGGCAGCTCAACGCCGCCGGCTTCCCTCACGTCGCCCTGGTCACCCAGCAGGCGGCCCAGCCTGCCCGAAAGGGAGCCCACTGACTTATCATGGCCTTCCATCGGGGTCGTTCGGCCGGTGACGCGCGGGAATTGCGGCTGGGCCTGATTTGCTCGGCGGCGCTGCACCTCTTCATCGTGGTGATCGCCGTCTTCGGCCTGCCCCATCTCCTTTCGCCGCCGCCCGAAATCGCCGAGCCGGTCGTCGTCGAACTGGCCCAGATCGGCGATAGGACCAATCCCCCGCCGCGCCAGGTGGAGGCGCCCAAGCCGGTGGAAAAGCCTGCCGAGCCGCCGAAGCAGGAACCGACTCCCGAGCCGCCCAAGCCCGAACCGCCCAAGCCCGAGCCGCCCAAGCCCGAGCCGCCAAAGCCGGTGCCGCCGCCGCCGCCGAAACCAGAACCCGAGCCCGAGCCAGAACCGATTCCGGTTCCGGCGCCCAAGCCGAAGCCGCCGGAACCAAAGCCCGAGCCGCCCAAGGAGCAGCCGAAGCCGGACCTGCTGAAGGACATCAAGCCGCGGCTGAAAAAGCCGCCGCCGCCGCCGGATGATTTCGACAGTCTGCTGAAGTCGGTCGACAAGTTACGCCACGACTCGAAGCCGGCGCCGGCACCACAACCGCAGCGGCAGGCCGCGGCATCGAACAGGACGGTGAATTCCAACTCCAACATTCCGTCCGAGCCGGTCAGCATGAGCGACAAGGACTACGTTGCCGCGTGGTTCCGGCGCTGCTGGAATTTCGACCCGGGGGCGCGCGACGCCGCGACGCTGATCGTCAAGATCCATGTGTTGCTGAATTCCGACGGCAGCGTGGCGCGAGCCGATATCGTCGATGATCCGCGCTACATCGCCGACAGTTATTTCCGGTCGGCCGCCGACAGCGCGCGCCGGGCAGTCTATACCTGCTCGCCGATCAAGCTGCCGCCGGGAAAATACGACGCGTTAAAAGACCTTGTGCTGAATTTTGATCCCAGGGACGCCGTCCGATGAGAATACCCGTCTTGAAAGCACTTTGCTTTGCTCTGGCCGTGGTGGGGCTGTGGGCCGTGCCTGCGGCCGCCCAGGTGCAGATCGACATCAACAAGCCGAACCTCCAGCCCATGCCCATCGCGGTGACCAATTTCGCCGGGGTGAGCGGCCAGGAAGCCCAGATGGGCCAGGACATCGCTGGAGTGATTTCCGCCGACCTGGAACGGTCCGGCCTGTTCAAGCCGATCGACCGGAAGGCGTTCATCCAGACGGTGGACTCCCTTCAGGTCCAGCCGCGTTTCGCCGATTGGAAGGCGATTAACGCCCAGGCTCTGGTGCAGGGCCGGGTCGAGGAAACGCAGGACGGCCGCTTGCGGGTGGAGTTCCGCCTGTGGGACGTCTACGCCGAGACCCAGATGATCGGCCAGGCTTATAACGCCGCGCCGCAAGGCTGGCGGCGCATCGCCCATATGATCGCCGATGCCATTTATAAGCGGATCACCGGCGAGGACGGTTATTTCGACACGCAGATCGTCTATGTGGCGGAGAGCGGCCCGCAGAAGAGGCGGATCAAGCGCTTGGCCATCATGGATCAGGACGGCGAGAACCACCGCTTTCTGACGGACGGGCAGGAACTGGTCCTGACACCGCGGTTCTCGCCCAACCAGCGCGAAATCACCTATATGTCCTACTATCACAATCAGCCGCGCGTCTATGTCCTGCACCTGGACAGCGGGAGACGGGAACTTCTTGGTGATTTTCCCGGGATGACATTCGCTCCGCGGTTTTCGCCCGATGGGAACAAGGTCATCATGAGCTTGGCGAAGGACGGGGTCACCAATATCTATGAAATGGACCTGCGGACTCGCCATGTCACACGCCTGACCAACGATCCGTTCATCGACACTTCGCCATGCTATTCGCCTGACGGGACGAAGATTACCTTCAATTCCGATCGCAGCGGTACGCAACAGCTGTATGTAATGAACGCGGACGGATCGAACCAGCAGCGCATCAGCTTTGGTGACGGGCGTTACGCGACGCCTGTCTGGTCGCCGCGCGGAGACCTCATCGCCTTCACCAAGTTCAAGGGTGATGGATTTTACATCGGTGTTATGCGTCCGGATGGGTCCGGCGAGCGATTACTGGCTCATGGATTCCTCGTGGAAGGCCCCACTTGGGCGCCCAATGGCCGTGTCTTGGCGTTCTGGCAGCAGACGCCGACGGATTCTCGCGGACGAGGCGGTACAACAAAATTGTACAGCATCGACCTGACAGGATACAACGAGCGGCAGATCGTAACACCGCTTGACGGGTCGGATCCTGCGTGGTCCCCCTTGATTCCCTAAGTCATCGAAAGTATATTCCGTCGCCGAAAGGGAATTCAAACGGCTGCAACGAGTCCGAATGTCGTTGTCCTTTGGAAAGTGTACCGGCAGCAGATGGTGCCTTTCAGTCAGATCCATTCCATATCGATCCATCCTGTAGAGGGGGAGATTAGTAGATGAAGATGCGTTATCTGTGCATGGTTGCGGCCGTTGCCCTGTTGGGCGCCTGCAGCACCGAAGAAGCCGCCGGTGGCAAGGCTACAACGAGCGCTCAGCCGCCGGCAGCGCCGACCGCCACCGCCACGGAAGTCACGCCCGGCAGCCAGGCCGACTTCGTGAAGAACGTCGGTGACCGCGTGTTCTTCGATTTCGACAAGTACAACCTGAAGCCCGCAGCCCGCGATGAGCTGACCAAGTGGGTGGCCTTCTTGAAGAAGTTCCCGAATGACCAGTTGGTCATCGAGGGCCATTGCGACGAACGCGGCACCCGCGAATACAACCTCGCCCTCGGCGAGCGCCGCGCCAATTCGGTCAAGGACTTCCTGGTCGCCCAGGGCGTTCCTGCGGCTCGTCTGAAGACCATTTCCTACGGCAAGGAGCGTCCGGCTGTTCTCGGTTCCAACGAAGCCGCCTGGGCTCAGAACCGTCGCGCCGTCGGCGTGGTGCAGTAATCGGACTTCCGTCCGAACGCAACTTGAGTAAAGTTAGGGCGCCTGCCGTATGACGGCAGGCGCCTTAATTTTGCCTGCGGAACGGGTATGCTGTATCCCCGTTGCCATCCCGATGCCGGAGGCGGAAGGATTTCGTCGGCGAGGTAACCTTCGCTGCGCTTGGAAACCACAGGATCCGGCCGGCGAAGGGGAACGCAAACGATAATAGTTGGAAGGTACGTGTCGATATGCGAGCGCTGTTCGTATTGGCCCTGGCGGTGGGTCTCCTTTTCGAAAGTGCGGGCGTCCGGGCGCAGGACGCCGACACGCGCGGCCTGGTAGACCGGCTGGACCGCCTGGAACGCGACCTCAACACCTTGCAGAGCCAGGTATACCGCGGGCAGACCGGTCAGGCCGCCGGCGACGGCGGGGGCAGCGGCGGGAGCATGTCGGGCAACGCCTACAGCCTTCTCGATGACCGCATCACCGCTCTTGAAACGCAGCTCCAGAATGTCACCGGGCAGGTGGAAAAGGCCAATTTTGGCATCAGGGAGTTGAGCGCCAAGATCGAGCGCATGCAGGCCGACAACGATTTCCGCTTCAAGGAACTGGAAGCCAAGGCGGGCATCACGGCGGCTCCAGCCGCCGTCGCCGGCACGCCGGTGGCGGGCGCCACGGGCGCCGCTGCCGCGGGTGCGGCCGGTGGTGCGGCCGGAAGTGAGCCCCAGGGATTGGCGCCGGCAGCGGGTTTCCTGGTCCATCACGGAGCCAAGTCGGGTCCTGAACAGAAGGCCGCCCAGCCGTCGGCGGCGCCAACCCTGGTGGGTAAGACACCGCAGGAACAATACGACTACGCCTTCGGCCTGTTGCGCAATTCCGACTATGACGCGGCGAACGCCGCATTCCAGGCCTTCATCGCCCAGCACCCCCGTGATCCGTTGGCCGGCAATGCCATGTATTGGCGTGGCCAGATCCCCTATTCGCAAGGGCGGTACGACCAGGCCGCAGTCATCTTCCTCGACGTCTACGAGAAATACCGCAAATCGCCGAAGGCGGGTGAAAGCCTGCTCAAGGTCGGCCTGTCGATGAGCAATCTGGGCAAGAAGAAAGACGCCTGCGCCGCGCTGCACCGGTTTTCGGCCGAATTCCCCGACGCGGCCGAGAACCTGAAGCGTCAGTCCGCGGCGGAGAAGCGCAAGCTTGGGTGTTGACGGGCACCGCCCTCTCGGCGACGACGAATTCGCCGACCTCATGGCCTCATTGGGCCCGTTCGAGCGGCACCCGCAACTGGCCGTCGCTGTCTCGGGCGGCGCCGACAGCTTGGCTCTGCTGCTGCTTGCGGCGCGCTGGGCGGCCGGCCGCGGCGGCACCGTGGTCGGTCTCACCGTCGACCACGGTTTGCGCCCTGAGGCGGCGGGCGAGGCCGAGCAGGTCGGGCGGTGGCTGGCCGCCCGCGGCGTTTCCCATCACATCCTGCGGTGGTCCGGAACCAAGCCTACGACCGGCCTTCAGGCGGCCGCCCGCGAGGCGCGTTATGCACTGCTGCGGCGGTGGTGCAGGGCGGCCGGCGTCCTGCATCTGCTGCTTGCCCATCACCTCGACGACCAGGCGGAAACATTGCTGATGCGACTGGCGCGAGGCAGCGGGGTGGATGGCCTTGCCGCCATGGCGCGGGTCGCCGAGACGGCGGAGGTCCGCCTGTTGCGGCCTTTACTGGCGGTTCCGCGGACCCGTCTGGCGGCCAGCCTGGAGGCGATAGGGCAGCCATGGATCGAGGATCCGTCCAATCGCAGCGAGCGGTTCGGCAGAAGTCGCCTGCGTCGCCTGATGCCCGAACTGTCGTCCGAAGGAATGGATGCCGGGCGCCTTGCCGCTACCGCGCATCGGCTGGGCCGGGCGCGCCAGGCGCTCGAGCAGGCGACCACCGATCTGGTGGTGCGCTGCGTCGTTCTTCATGCCGCCGGATTTGCCCGCTTCGACGCCCGCCGCATGGCCGAGGCGCCGGAGGAGATTTCTCTGCGCCTGGTGGCGCGGCTGTGTCGCACGATCGGCGGCTCGGTCTATCCGCCGCGCCTGGAAAGACTGGAGCGTGTTCACGCTGAGTTGCGCGGCGGCCTGAAAGTCCGTCGCACATTCGCCGGATGCGTGCTTGCGCCGACGGCGGCCGGCGTGCTGGTTTGCCGCGAGCCGGATGCCGTCGCCGGTCCGCTGCCGCTCGACGCGGGCGGGGTGGTGCTGTGGGATGGGCGGTATAGCGTAAGCTATTCCGGCGAGGGGCCGGCGCAGGTGGCGGCGCTCGGTCGCAGAGGTTGGCAGGCCATCCGTGATGCCGTCGACCGCCCTGCCTTGCCGGAGGCCGTGCGCATTACGGTCCCGGCAATTGTCGATCGTCATGGAATTTGTGCCGTTCCCCACTTAGGATACAAAAGGCCAGTGCCAGCCGTGCCGATCGCCGAACAGATCGCTTTCACGCCGGCTTTCCCCCTTGCCGGAGCAAGGCATTGCCTTGTTTAGGCGACGGACGGCATTATCTTTAGGCCGTAAGGGCTGTTGCAACGGCCATGTTACGGATGGTACGGCGGGATGAGTTGGTTTCCGCCCATCAAGGGATCGCTGAATGAATTTTAGCAAGAATCTGGTGTTGTGGGTCATCATCGCCGTGTTGCTGGCGGCCCTCTTCAACCTGTTCCAGAACACGTCGTCGCCGCATGGCAGCACCAGCTACGCCTATTCCGACTTCCTGACCGAGGTTGAAAGCGGACGGGTCGCCGATGTGACCATCCAGGGCGAGCAGATCAGCGGGCATTTCACCGATGGGCGGACCTTCAGCACCTATGCGCCGCCTGACGTGAACATCGTGCCCCAGTTGCGCAAGGCGAACGTGCGCATTTCGGCCCTGCCGAAAAGCGAGGAAACACAAACCTTCTGGAACTACATCCTGTCCTGGTTCCCCATGCTGCTGGTTGTCGGCGTGTGGATCTTCTTCATGCGACAGATGCAGTCGACCGGCGGCAAGGCCATGGGGTTCGGCAAGAGCCGGGCTCGACTGCTGACCGAAAAGACCGGCCGCGTCACCTTCGAGGATGTGGCCGGAATCGACGAGGCCAAGCAGGAGCTTGAGGAAATCGTCGAATTCCTCAAGGATCCTCAGAAATTTCAGCGCCTTGGCGGCAAGATCCCGAAGGGCGTGTTGCTGGTTGGCCCACCCGGCACCGGCAAGACGCTGTTGGCGCGCGCCATCGCCGGCGAGGCCAATGTGCCCTTCTTCACCATCTCCGGTTCGGATTTCGTCGAGATGTTCGTCGGCGTCGGCGCATCGCGCGTCCGCGACATGTTTGAGCAGGGCAAGAAGAATGCCCCCTGCATCATCTTTATCGATGAAATCGACGCCGTCGGGCGTCACCGCGGCGCCGGCCTGGGCGGCGGCAACGACGAGCGCGAGCAGACCCTGAATCAGTTGCTGGTTGAGATGGACGGTTTCGAGTCGAACGAGGGGGTCATTCTCATCGCCGCCACCAACCGCCCTGACGTGCTCGACCCGGCACTGCTCAGGCCCGGCCGCTTCGACCGCCAGGTGGTGGTGCCCAATCCCGACGTGCTTGGCCGCGAGAAGATTCTGAAGGTCCATATGCGCAAAGTGCCGCTGGCGCCGGACGTTGAGCCGCGCACCATCGCCCGCGGCACCCCGGGTTTCTCCGGCGCCGACTTGGCCAATCTGGTCAACGAAGCCGCCCTGTTGGCCGCCCGCGCCGGCAAGCGCGTCGTTACCATGCTGGAGTTCGAGGCCGCCAAGGACAAGGTGATGATGGGCGCCGAGCGCCGCTCCATGGTAATGACGGAAGAGGAAAAGCGCCTCACTGCCTATCACGAGGCCGGCCACGCCATCGTCGCCCTGCACGAGGAGGAATCCGACCCGATCCACAAGGCGACGATCATTCCACGCGGTCGCGCGCTCGGCATGGTCATGCGTCTGCCGGAGGGCGACCGCATCTCCGTCTCGCGCGGCAAGCTGAAGGCGGACTTGGCCGTCGCCATGGGGGGCCGTCTGGCTGAGGAAATGGTCTTCGGCGTGGAGAAGGTGACCACCGGCGCCTCCTCCGACATCAAGATGGCCACCGACATGGCCCGCCGGATGGTGACCGAGTGGGGCATGAGCGAGAAGCTGGGACCGCTGACCTACGGCGAGAATGACCAGGAGGTATTCCTCGGCCACTCGGTGACCACGCACAAGAATCTTTCGGAGGCTACGGCGAAGACTATCGATGAAGAGGTTCGCCGGATCATCGACACGGCCTACAACCAGGCTCGCAAGACGCTGACCGAAAATCTTGACCAATTGCATGCGCTGGCGCGCGGACTGCTGGAATTCGAGACGCTGTCGGGCGACGAGATCCGCCAGTTGCTGCGCGGTGAGCCGGTGATCCGGGACAACGGTTCGGATGAGCCCGGCAATAAGGCGACGCGCGACCTGCCGCCGCGCCGCTCCTCCGTGCCGAGCGCCGGGGCGAAAGGCCAACCTGGGTTTGGCCCGGGTGCGGAACCCCAGCCCGGGTCGTGACCACTCCGTCCGTTCTAGAGGCAAGCCCCGCCCTTCCGCGGGGCTTGTCGCATGAGGGCTTGGCCCAGCGTCTTTACCTCGGGCCGGCCGGCACGCTGGCCGGCAGTGCCGCGGCGGCCGCTGTCGCTTCAGGCCGAGGGTGGGGGTTGGCCGGCGGCCCGCTCGCATTCGCCATGTGCAGGCTGTGGTTGCGCGAAGGCGAGCGGGTATTCGAATCGGTGGCGCCCTTTCCCGAAGTGCTGGAATGGTCCGAGGCCGAGGGCGAAGCGATGGCGGTGCATGTCGGCCGTCTGCTGCGCGCCTTGGCGGCCAATCGCCCACGGTTTGCCGGCCTCGACCTGGACCGGCCGCGGATCATGGGCATCGTCAACGTCACACCGGACAGCTTTTCCGACGGCGGCAAGTTCTTCGCCGCGGCCGACGCGGTGGCCCACGGCGTGGCCCTGCTGGAAGCGGGAGCCGACATCCTGGACGTCGGCGGCGAATCGACTCGCCCGGGCTCGGCGCCGGTCGGACCTGAGGAAGAGATGCGCCGCATCCTGCCAGTGGTGCGCGCCCTGGCGGAAAAGGGGGCGGTGATATCCGTCGATACCCGCCATGCCGCGGTGATGGGTGCTTCGGTGGAAGCGGGGGCGGCCATTATCAACGACATCACGGCGCTCACCGATGATGAAAATGCGCTTGCCGTGGCGGCGGCCAGCGGCGCCGCCATCGTGCTCATGCACATGCAGGGCGAGCCCGGAACGATGCAGGCGGCACCGGCCTATCGCTTCGCGCCGCTCGATGTCTACGACTATCTGGCGAACCGTCTTGCCGCCTGCCGCGCTGCGGGAATTTCCGCAGACCGTCTCTGTGTCGATCCCGGGATCGGCTTCGGCAAGACGGTCGAACACAATCGTCAGGTCATGGCTCGCCTCGGCCTTTATCATAGCCTTGGTGTTCCGGTCCTCCTGGGGGTGAGTCGCAAGAGCTTCATCGGCAGGATGTCCGGGGGAGCCGTGGCGGATCGTCGCCTTTCCGGCTCGCTGGCGGCAGCCCTGGCGGGTATCGAACAGGGCGTTCAGATCCTGCGTGTCCATGATGTCGCCGAGACGGTGCAAGCGGTGACGATCTGGCAGGGATGCCGAATACCCGATATCTGACAAGCCCAGATGTCAATGGACAGAGAAGAGGCTAATCTGGCATCTGACTTCTTGTCTCTGACTTCTGGAATTGAATATGACCCGAAAGCTCTTCGGCACCGACGGGGTACGGGGAACCGCCAATGCCGAGCCGATGACCGCCGAGACCGCCATGAAACTGGGTATGGCGGCCGGTCATCATTTCACCCGCGGCAGTCATCGGCATACCGTCGTCATCGGCAAAGACACGCGGTTGTCCGGCTATCTGCTGGAGCCCGCTCTGACCGCCGGCTTCATCTCGGTGGGCATGGATGTGGTGCTGCTGGGGCCGTTGCCGACGCCGGCGGTGGCTATGCTGACACGCTCCTTGCGCGCCGACCTGGGCGTGATGATTTCGGCCTCGCACAACCCTTACGAGGATAACGGCATCAAGCTGTTCGGCCCGGACGGGTACAAGCTGTCCGACCAGGCGGAAAGTGCCATCGAAGCCCACATGGAAAACGGCCTGTCGGCCCATCTGGTGGCGCCGTCGCGGCTTGGCCGGGCGCGGCGCCTCGATGACGCGGTCGGTCGCTATATCGAGTACACCAAGAACACCTTCCCCCGCGGCTTGCGGCTCGACGGCCTGAAGATCGTCGTCGATTGCGCCAACGGCGCCGCCTACAAGGTGGCGCCGACCATCCTATGGGAATTGGGCGCCGAGGTGGTTCCCCTCGGAATCTCGCCGGACGGGTTCAACATCAACAAGGGGTGCGGGTCGCTGGCCACCGATGCCCTGCGCAGCCAGGTGGTGGCGCATGGCGCTCATCTCGGCATCGCGCTGGACGGCGATGCCGACCGCGTGGTGTTGAGCGATGAGCAAGGGATGCTGATCGACGGAGACCAGCTGATGGCCCTGATCGCTCGGACGTGGCGGCGCAACGGCAACCTTAAGGGCGACGGCGTCGTTGCGACCGTGATGTCGAACCTGGGGCTGGAGCGCTTCCTGGCGGCCGAGGGGCTGTCCCTTCATCGCACCGCCGTCGGTGACCGCTATGTGCTGGAAAAGATGCGGCGCGACGGCTTCAACGTCGGCGGCGAACAGTCGGGGCACATCATCCTGTCCGATCATTCGACGACCGGCGACGGATTGGTGGCGGCGCTGCAGGTGCTGGCTGCCATCGTCGAATCGGCTCGCCCTGCCAGCGAGGTGTTGCGCCTGTTCACGCCACTGCCGCAGGTACTGAGGAACGTCCGTGTCCCGGCGGCCCTGAACGGTCTCGTGCTGGACGACCGCACCGTCATCGCGGCCATTGCCGCCGGCGAATCGCGCCTTGTCGGAACCGGACGCCTGTTGATCCGCCGCTCGGGCACCGAGCCGCTGATCCGGGTGATGGCGGAAGGGGAAGACGACGGCGTGATCGGCAGCGTCGTCGGCGACATCGTCGGCGCCATCGAGAAAGCGGCGGGAGTATCCTAGTGCGGGGTCGTGTCCTCATCGTTGCCGGCTCCGACTCGGGGGGTGGTGCCGGCATCCAGGCCGACATCAAGACGGTCACCGCGCTGGGCGGCTATGCCGCCAGCGCCATCACCGCGCTGACGGCGCAGAACACCCGTGGTGTGTTCGGCATCTTCGACATCCCGCCGGTGTTCATCGAGCAGCAGATGGCTCTGGTTCTGGATGACATAGGTGCCGATGCGGTGAAGACCGGCATGCTGAGCAAGGCCGAGGTGATCGACGCCATTGATGCGACGCTCGATGCACACGCGCCCGGCGTGCCGCTGGTGGTCGACCCCGTCATGGTGGCCAAGGGCGGCCATAAGCTGCTCGATGACGCTGCCCACCAGGCCCTCATGACCAAGCTGATCCGCCGTGCCGCCGTGGTCACCCCCAACATTCCCGAAGCG
The DNA here is from genome assembly GCA_021781575.1 of Pseudomonadota bacterium. Taxonomy (GTDB): domain Bacteria; phylum Pseudomonadota; class Alphaproteobacteria; order Rhodospirillales; family Magnetospirillaceae; genus DUZF01. Next base: position 92,806 of record JAJXWP010000005.1, on the reverse strand, counting down.
GAAGCGCTGACCGGCTTGTCCATCACCGACGTTGGCGGCATGGTGGAAGCCGGCAGGCGCCTCTGCGCCCTCGGGCCGGCCGCCGTGCTGGTCAAGGGAGGCCATATGGACGGCTCGCGCCTCGTCGACGTCTTGGTTGCCGCCGACGGGGTCCGATTGTTCGAGAGCGTCCGCATCGACAGCACCAGTACCCACGGCACCGGCTGCACCCTGGCATCGGCGATCGCCACGGGCCTGGCCCAGAAACTGTCGCTGCAGGACGCGGTGGCGCGGGCGCGGCACTATGTGATGCTGGCCATCTCCACCGCTCCCGGCTATGGCCACGGCCACGGGCCGCTGAACCATGCCCATACGGTGCAGCCGTTCGAGGTCGAGCGATGAGTGGTGGCGCTTCCGCCCTGCTTGGCGAGATCGAGGCGGCGGCCCGTCTTGTCTACCAGGCGATGGCGCCGACGCCGCAATACGTCTGGCCGCTGTTGAGCGAACGAGCCGGCTGCGAGGTCTGGGTCAAGCACGAGAACCACACGCCCATCGGCGCTTTCAAGCTGCGCGGCGGCATCGCCTATCTGCATCGTTTGCGCGACTCCATCCCGGACCTGCCGGGCGTCATCACGGCGACCCGCGGCAACCATGGCCAGAGCATCGCCTGGGCGGCGCGGCGGTCGGGCGTGCGTGCCGTGATCGTCGTTCCCCTGGGGAACAGTCCGGAAAAGAATGCGGCGATTCGCGCCCATGGCGCCGAACTTGTCGAATTCGGTGATGATTTCCAGGAGGCCGCCGAACACGCCGCCAGATTGGCGGAGACTGGCGGCCTGCATCTGGTCCGGCCGTTCCATCCCTGGCTGGTGCAGGGCGTGGCCAGTTATGCGCTGGAATTCCTGCGGGCGGCACCGCCGCTTGATACCGTCTACGTGCCTATCGGCATGGGGTCGGGGATTTGCGGAATGATCGCCGCGCGGGACGCCCTGGGCCTGACGACCCGCATCGTCGGCGTGGTGGCTGACACCGCGCCGGCCTATGCCGATAGTTTCTGGGCGGGCCGCGTGATGACCACTCCCACCGCCAACACTCTGGCCGACGGCTTGGCCTGCCGTGTTCCGGATCCGGTCGCCGTGGGCGTCATCGCCGCCGGTGCCGATGCGGTGGTGACGGTGACCGACGAGGCCATTCTAGCCGCCATCCGGCATTACCTGGCCGACACCCATAATCTGGCGGAGGGCGCCGGTGCCGCACCGCTGGCCGCCATGCTGGCCGATGCCGATCGTGGCGGCCGGGTCGGGCTGGTCCTGTCAGGCGGCAATGCCGACCGCGATCTGGTCCTGCGCGCTTTGAAGGAGTAGTGAACTCGCCACGGGAACTCGTTTCCCACGGCGATTGACGAACCGGCTCCCGGCTGCCACACTCGCGCCGGGCCACGATCCCCCAACGGGTCGCGTCCCTTCTGCAAGGGAGGGTTGATTCCATGACAGTTTCCCAGCGGCCGACGGTTCGGCCGGCAAATCCCCATTTTTCTTCCGGTCCCTGTGCCAAGCGTCCCGGCTGGTCGCTTCAGGCTTTGGCCGATGCCGCTGTCGGCCGGTCGCATCGGGCCAAGATCGGCAAGGCCAAGCTGGCCGAGGTTCTTGACCGCAGCCGCGCCATCCTCGGTCTTCCCGATGATTACCTGATCGGCATCGTGCCGGCATCCGATACCGGGGCCGTCGAGATGGCGATGTGGTCGCTGCTGGGCGAACGCGGTGTCGATATGCTGGCCTGGGAAAGCTTCGGCGAAGGTTGGGTGACCGATGTCACCAAGCAGCTGAAGCTGTCCGACGTCCGTGTGTTCAAGGCCGAGTACGGCAAGCTGCCCGACCTCGGTCAGGTGGACTTCGATCGCGATGTGATATTCACCTGGAACGGCACGACCTCGGGCGTGCGGGTTGCCAACGGCGATTGGATCCGCGACGACCGCAAGGGTCTGGTCATCGCCGATGCTACGTCGGCGGTGTTCGCCATGGACATTCCGTGGAAGAAGATCGACGTCGCCACCTGGTCCTGGCAAAAGGTGCTAGGGGGCGAAGGCGCCCACGGCATGCTGGTCTTGAGCCCCCGCGCCGTGGCGCGGCTGGAGAATTACAAGCCGGCGTGGCCGCTGCCGAAGATCTTTCGCATGACCAAGGGCGGCAAGCTGATCGACGGCATCTTCAAAGGCGAGACCATTAACACTCCGTCGATGATCGCGGTCGAAGATCAAATCGATTCCTTGCGCTGGGCCGAGCAGCTTGGCGGCCTCAAGGCCCTGATCGGCCGTTCGGAAGCCAACTTGAAGGCCTTGGAAGCCTGGGTCGCCAAGTCGAGTTGGGCCGCCTTCCTGGCCGAAGATCCGGCCAGCCGCTCCTGCACCTCGATCTGCCTCAAGATCAAGGCGCCGTTCTTCGTCAAGTTGTCGCCCGATGACCAGGCGGCGGCAGCCAAGAAGATCGCCTCTATCCTCGAGAAGGAAGGCGTGGCCATGGACATCGGCGCCTATCGCGATGCTCCTCCCGGACTGCGCATCTGGGGCGGCGCCACCGTGGAAACCGCCGACATCGAAAAGCTTACGCCGTGGCTGGACTGGGCCTTCGCCCAGGTCGAGGCCGAATTCTCGTCGAAAGCCTGACGCTTTTGTTCGTCATGCCCGCGCAGGCGGGCATCCAACCGTTCCATGGATCCCCGCTTGCGCGGGGATGACGAACCGGGGGAGATATCCACATGCCAAGAGTTCTCATCAGCGACAAGTTGAGCCCCGCCGCCGTCCAGATCTTCAAGGACCGCGGCATCGAGACCGACGTCAAGGTCGGCCTTGCTCCCGACGAACTGAAGGCCATCGTCGGCGCCTATGACGGCTTGGCCATCCGTTCCAACACCAAGGTGACAGCCGAGATCCTCGCCGCCGCCACCAACCTTAAAGTGGTCGGCCGTGCCGGCATCGGGGTTGACAACGTGGACGTACCGGCGGCCACGGCGCGCGGCGTCGTGGTGATGAACACGCCGTTCGGCAACTCCATCACCACCGCCGAGCACGCCATCGCCCTGATGTTCGCCCTGGCCCGTGATATTGCCCAGGCCAATGCCTCGACCCATGCCGGCAAATGGGAAAAATCGAAATTCATGGGGGTCGAGCTGACCAACAAGACCCTGGGGGTCGTCGGCTGCGGCAATATCGGCTCCATCGTCGCTGACCGGGCGATCGGTTTGCACATGAAGGTGATCGCCTACGATCCTTTCCTGTCGCAGGAACGGGCCAAGGATCTGGGAATCGAAAAGGTCGAACTGGACGAACTGCTGACCCGGGCTGATTTCATCACTCTGCACACACCGCTCACCGAAGCCACCCGCAATCTGATCGACGCCAAGGCCTTGGCCAAGACCAGGAAGGGTGTGCGCATCATCAACTGCGCCCGCGGCGGATTGGTCAACGAGGCCGACCTGAAGGCGGCCATCGATGCAGGTCAGGTGGCCGGCGCGGCGTTCGACGTATTTGCCGAGGAACCGGCCAAGGCGAATATCCTGTTCGGCTCGGACAAGGTGATCTGCACGCCCCATCTCGGCGCTTCGACGACGGAAGCTCAAGAGAACGTGGCCCTGCAGGTGGCCGAGCAGATGTCCGACTATCTGTTGACCGGCGCGGTGACCAATGCCCTCAATATTCCCTCGGTGTCGGCCGAGGATGCGCCCAAGCTGAGGCCCTACATGACCTTGGCCCACCAACTGGGCAGCTTCGCCGGGCAGATCACCGAGCACGGCTTGAAGGCGGTGTCGGTGGCCTATGAGGGGCAGGTGGCGGAACTGAATACCAAGCCGCTGACGGCGCTCCTGCTGGAAGGGCTGTTGAAGCCCTTCGTCGAAACGGTCAACATGGTCAACGCGCCGGTCATCGCCAAGGATCGCGAAATCGCGATCACCGAAACGAAGAATGAGAAATGCGGCGATTACCACACGCTGATTACCTTGACGGTGACCACCGACCAGCGTTCCCGCAGTGTTGCCGGAACGTTGTTCGGCGGCGACAAGCCGCGGATCGTCGCCATCAAGGAGATCCCGATCGAGGCCGAACTCGGCCCCAACATGCTTTACGTCACCAACAACGACAAACCAGGCTTCATCGGCCGCCTGGGTACCACCCTGGGCGAGGCCGGGGTGAATATCGCCACCTTCCACCTGGGGCGCTCCGAGGCCGGGGGTAACGCCATCGCCCTGATCCGCGTCGACCAGCCATTGACCGAGGCGTTGTTGGACAAGGTGCGGGCAATTCCGAATGTCGTACAAGCAAAAGCATTGCGGTTTTAGTTCCGTGCAACGGTAGGTTTATTGCAATAGTAATATCGAAGGGCCGTGAAGTCCTAATTAATGGGGCTTCACGGTTTTTAATTGAAACAAGGCGAAGTTTCCCTTAAGGCCTGATCAATAGAGGTTGGGACAGGACGGGGAAATGTTCAGCTTCCGGAGGCTCGCGCCGGCTCAACCGGCCATATGCGAAGCGGCCAACGCCGACGAAACGGGATTGCGGACGGACCAGATTCTCCGATCCCTGGACCTGCTTGCGGCGGGCAAATACCTCTCGATTCCCGCGGGCGACTGCCCCATTTCGCGAAAACTGCGCCAGTTGGCCGACAGCCTGCACGAGCGCGGCCTGGCAGAGGCCGGCAGGGTCGTCGAGACCTCTGTCCAGTCCACCGAAGCGGTCACCGCGGCGGCGGAGATGATGCGCGAGGTGACGGAAGTCGACCGAAGGGCTCAGGCGATCGCCGCGGCGACAGAGGAACTGGTCAGCTCGGTACACGAAATCTCCCGCAATGCCGGGGCTGCGTCAGATGCCGCCCAATCGGCCCAGCGGCTTGCCGGCGTGGGGCAGCGGGCGGCCGACCAGGCAGTGTCCAGCATGGAGAATATCGCCCAGGCGGTCGATGGCGCGGCCCATCGGGTGGCCAATCTGTCCCAGGCTTCCGCCCAGATCGGCGACATCGTCAACCAGATCGAAGCGATCGCCACGCAGACCAACCTGCTGGCCTTGAACGCCACCATCGAGGCGGCGCGCGCCGGCGAGGCGGGCAAAGGATTTGCCGTTGTCGCCAACGAGGTCAAACATCTGGCCAATCAGACCGCCAAGGCGACGGTGGACATCCGGGCTCGTATCGAGCATCTGCGGACCGAGATGGGGACAATCGTCGCTTCTATGCAGGACGGCGCGGCGGCCGTCGAGGAAGGGCGGTCGGTGATCGCAGAAAACGGTCAAGGCATGCGCGAGTTGGGCGCCCAGATCGACTCCTTGAGCGGTCGGATGCAGGACATTTCGGCCATTTTGACCCAGCAGGCCGGTGCTTCGCAGGAAGTTGCCGAGGCGATCGGGGCGATTGCCCACATGACCGAGAACAATGTCGCGGCGATCAATACCGTCATCGACCTGATCGACCGGGCCGAGCCGCTGGTTCGAGCGGCGATGTCGGATCTGACCGGCATGGAACTGAAGGATCTGACGCTTTACCTGGCCAAATGCGACCACATGGCGTGGCGCAAAAATCTGGCGGAAATGCTGGTTGGCAAGACCAGGCTCGACCCTGCCGAACTGTCTGACCACCATACCTGCCGGTTGGGCAAATGGTATGACGCCGTCGCGGAGCAGGGGGTGCGTGGCCACCGGGCATTCTCCCTGCTGGACCCCCCCCACCGCGATGTCCATGCTCATGGCATCGAGGCGGCTCGGCTCTACCGATTGGGTGACGTGGACGGCGCGGTGGGCGAGGTCCAGTTGGCCGCGGAGGCGTCGAAGGGTGTGATGCGATACCTCGACGAGCTGATCCTGCGCGGTCCGGCAACGAACTGACCCGTCTTTTCCGATTGCCGGGAGCCGGTAATCGGGGTAAACGGGGAGGCCTTTGTGCGCCGGGCATTCTCCCGGTTCGCGTGACTCGACGACTTTCACATGACCGACTTTGCCGACCGCGCGCTGCTGCCTGCTGGCCTTCGCGATATCCTGCCACCGCACGCCGCCTATGAGGCGGACGTGGTCGCGCGCCTGATGGCGGCGTTCGCCGCTCAGGGCTACGACCGGGTCAAGCCGCCGCTGATCGAATTCGAAGAAAGCCTGCTGGGCGGCGCCGGTGCCGCCATGGCGAAACATACGTTCCGGGTAATGGACCCGGTTACCCAGCGGATGATGGCGGTCCGCGCCGACATGACTCTTCAGGCGGCGCGCATCGCCACCACGCGCCTGGCCAACGCGCCCAGACCGTTGCGCCTGTCCTATGCCGGCCAAGTGCTGCGGGTGAAAGGCAGCCAGCTTCGGCCCGAACGCCAGTTTGGCCAGGCGGGCATCGAGCTGATCGGCGCCGCCGGCCCGGCTGCCGATGCCGAGGTGGTTCTGCTGGCCGCCCAAGCCCTGGTCGAGTTGGGGGTCGAGGAGGTCAGCGTCGACCTGACATTGCCGACCCTGGTGCCGCTGGTCGTCGACAGCTTGGGCGAGGGCGAGGGGTTGCGCGACGCTCTGGACCACAAGGACGTGGCGACGGTCTCGGCCACCGGCGGCAAGGCTGCGGCCCTCCTGGGCGCGTTGATTGAGGCCGTCGGGCCGGCAGCGCCTGCGTTGGCCAAGCTGGCGGCACTCGACCTGCCGCCTGCCGCCGCCGCCGAGCGGCAGCATCTGGCCGAAGTGGTGCGCCTGGTGCGGGATGCGGCGCCGGCTCTCACGCTGACCATCGACCCGGTGGAAAATCGGGGTTTCGAGTATCACACGGGGGTGGCGTTCACCATCTTCTCCCGTCGCGCGTCGGGAGAGCTGGGGCGTGGCGGTCGCTATGCCGCCCATGGCGAAGCTGCTACCGGTGCCACCTTGTTCATGGACACGGTCATCGATGCGCTGCCGGGACCAACCTCTCCCAACCGCATCTTCCTGCCGCTGGGGACGCCCGCCGCGATTGGGCGTCGCCTTAGGGCCGAAGGCTGGGTGACCGTGGCGGGCTTGGACCAAGTCATCGATGTCGAGGCCGAGGCCCGGCGTCTCGCATGTGGCCACATGTTGGTGGCCGACCGCGCTGTCGCGGTGCAATAGGGGAGTAGCTGGCTATGGCGAATGTCGCGGTTGTCGGAGCCCAGTGGGGCGACGAGGGCAAGGGCAAGGTCGTCGATTGGCTGAGCGAGCGCGCCGACGTGGTGGTGCGCTTCCAGGGCGGCCACAATGCCGGCCATACGCTTGTGGTCAACGGCGTCACCTACAAGCTGTCGCTGCTGCCCTCGGGCGTGGTGCGCGGGAAGCTGTCGATCATCGGCAACGGCGTTGTCGTCGATCCCTGGGCGTTGCTGGCGGAGATCGAGCGCATCGGCAGCCTGGGGGTGAACATTACACCCGACATTCTCAAACTGGCCGAGAATGCGGTGCTGATCCTGCCGCTGCACGGACATATCGACCGGGCCAGGGAGGAAGCCAGCGGCAGCGCCAAGATCGGCACCACCGGGCGCGGTATCGGCCCCGCCTACGAAGACAAGGTGGCCCGGCGTGCCATCCGTGTCTGCGATCTGGCCGACGACAGCGTGCTGGAGATGAAGATCGAGCGCCTGTTGGCCCATCACAACGCGCTGCTGCGCGGCTTGGGCATGGCCGAGGTCGAAGGTGGCGACCTGCTCACCCAACTGAAAGAGATCGCCCCGCGTATCCTGCCCTACGCCGATGTGGTGTGGGAGCGCCTCGACGAGGTCCGGCGGGCCGGGCGGCGCATTCTCTACGAAGGAGCGCAAGGCGCCATGCTCGATGTCGATCATGGAACCTATCCCTTCGTTACCTCGTCCAACACCGTGTCGGGGCAGGCCGCCTCGGGTTCCGGCGTCGGGCCCGGACAGGTCGGGTATGTGCTCGGCATCTGCAAGGCCTATACGACCCGCGTCGGCTCGGGGCCGTTTCCCACCGAACTGAACAATGAGATCGGCAACCTGATCGGCGACCGTGGCCATGAGTTTGGCACGGTGACCGGCCGCCGCCGGCGCTGCGGCTGGTTCGACGCGGTCCTCGTGCGCCAGGCGATGAAGGTCGGCGGAATCAACGGCATCGCCCTGACCAAGCTGGACGTGCTGGATGGCCTCGATGAGCTGAAGATCTGCACCGGTTACCGGTGCGGCGACCAGGTGCTGCATCACCTGCCGGCGTCAATGGCGCGCCAGTCTCAGGTCGAGCCGATCTACGAGACCATCGAAGGCTGGCAGGAAAGCACGCACGGCGCCCGCTCCTGGGTTCAGCTTCCGGCGGCGGCGATCAAATACGTCCGCCGCATCGAAGAATTGATCGAAGCGCCGGTGGCCTTGTTGTCGACCAGCCCCGAACGGGAAGACACCATCCTCGTCCACGATCCGTTCGCCGACTGAGAGCTCTCCTTGAGTCCGGCTGCTCCACCGCGTAAATTCCCCGGTGGGGGGCGCAGGGACCGACGCGGATGGCCAATGAGCAGCAGAAAGGGGTGGGGAGTCCGGTCACCCTACGGGAACGGTACCTGATCTATCCCGGATCGGCACTGCCCGACTTGGCGACGCCCAGCGCCCAGGCTTTTCATGCCGAAGATCGGCGCGACCAGGCCAAGGTGGTCTTCGCCCTCGTGGCGCGCCCCGGCTTTCCCGTGCGGATCAACGCCCTGCGGGCCCTCAAAGGGGTGGAATGCGCCGGTTTGATGACCTTGCTCGAATGGGGCGTGGTCGACTGGCCGCCGGCCAATCGCAAGGTGATGGTCCTCGTCTATGCGCGCCCGCTGGGCGGGCGGGTGACGGCGAGCCTGACCACCGAATTCAAATGCGTCGAGGAAGTCGACGCCGTGCGCAAGATCGTCAACCCGGTGGTGGCGGCGCTGAAAGCGCTCAAGGCGGCCAGCCTGACTCATCGCGCCATCCGCCCGACCAACATGTTCTGGGCGAGCGCCGCCAAGGACCGCATTGTCCTCGGTGATTGCGCCACGGTTCCGCCGGCTTACGAGCAGCCGGCGCTGATCGAGCCGATCGAATCGGCCATGACCCATGCGTCGGGGCGTGGCGCCGGGACATCGGCCGACGATGTCTATGCGTTCGGCGCCTCGCTGGCCATCCTGCTGCAGGGCATGAGCCCGGTCCCGTCCCTCGATGACGAGGCGGTCATCCGCCAGAAGATCGTTCAAGGCAGTTACGGCGTGTTGATCGGCGACGCCCGCATGCCGCTGCCGATGATCGAGATCCTGCGCGGCACGCTTTGCGACGACGCCCACGAGCGGTGGGACAACGAAGCGTTGGAACTGTGGCTGCACGGGCGTCGCCTGTCGCCCCTGGTGGCGAAGATCGAAAAGCGGGCGGCGCGCGGCTTCGCCTTCAACAATACCGAGTATTTCACCAGCCGCGAACTGGCCATCGCCATGGCACGCCACTGGGAGGCGGCGGCGCCCTTCGTCCTCGATGGACGCGTCGAACTTTGGCTGCGCCGGTCGCTGGACAACAAGGAAAAGGCCAATGCGGTCGCGACCGCCGTGCAAGCCGCCGGGGCCGACGCGGACAAGCGTGGAGCGGCGGACATCCTGGTCAGCAAGGTCTGCATGATCCTGGATGGCCGCGCGCCGATCCGCTACAAGGGATTGGCCGTCATGCCCGACGGGTTCGGCTCGCTGTTGGCCCTGGCGATGGTCGAAGGTCGCGACCTGCGCATCATAGCCGAAGCATTGATGCGCGAAACCACCCGCGCCTGGTTTGAGACACGCGACGCCTACAATCCCGACAATTCGGTGCTCGAGGCCCATATTCGAGCACAAAAGGTCTTCCTCGACCGCGGCACCATTGGCAACGGCGTCGAGCGGGTGCTGTATGAACTCAACGAAGCGATGCCCTGCATCAGCCCGCTGACCGTCGACAGCTACGTCCTTGAGTTGCGGGACCTGCTGCCGGCGTTGAATGCATCGGCCAAGAAGGCCGAAGGCAAGGGTTGGCCTGTCGATCGTCATGTCGCGGCGTTCGTTGCGGCCCGTACCAATTTCGATATCGAGCGCCAAATGTCGGATCTGGCGCTGCCCGACCCGGCGCGCTCGGTGCTGGGGATGCTCAATCTGCTGGCGACAATCCAATGGCGGGTCGGTCAGGGCGGACTTTACGGATTGGCGGCATGGACCGCCGCGCTCATGGCACCGGTCATCAACGGCTTTCACGGCCGTGAGAAGCGGCGGGAACTGGAGAAAGAAGCTGTGCGCATCGCCCGGGAGGGGAGCCTGGTCGAGTTGTCCCGGCTGCTCGACAATCCGGAGGACCGGCACCTCGATCAGCAGGGGTTCGAGGAGGCGCGGGCCGAATGGGTGGCGGCGCAGCGCGAGATCCTGGATATCGAGGCCGGCCGTGTGCAGAAGGGTGAGGCCGTTCGCACGGCTCAGCAGGTCGCCGCGCTCGTTTCGGTGACCATCGCCTTCATCACAGTGACGCTGCTTCTCATCGCGAAGGTGTTGTGATGGCCAAGACACCGACGAAAGGACGCTCCGCTCCAGTGGCACAGATGCAACCGGTGAAGCAGCGTACGGCGAACCGGCTGCTCATCCTGTTGACGATGATCGCCTTCATTCCGTTCTCGTTGCCGACGCTGCTCGTCATGTTCTGCGGTTTGCTGCCGACCCTGGTGGCCGCGTTGCTGGAGCGCGGGGATAACCGGTATGCCTGGATCTGCGTTGGCGGGCTGAATTTCTCCGGCCTTGCTCCGTGGCTCTTCACCCTGTGGTTCGGCCATCACGAACTCTCCTACGCCATCCAGGAGATTACCGGCCTGACCATGCTGCTGACGTCGTTCGGGGCGGCGGCGCTGGGCTGGCTGTTGTATCTGGCGATGCCGCCGGTGGTCACCACGGTCCTGTCCGCCACCTCGCAGCGGCGTGCCATCGTTCTCGCCGCTCAGCAGCGAAAGCTGGTGGAGCAGTGGGGGGAGGAGGTGGTCGTCCGTATCGAGGATCCGGCCCGGGAAGACGGATCGTGATAGCGGTCTGGCGGATGGTGCGCCACCATCCGCCATAGGCTCGCCATCGTTCAGTCGGGTGGCGGCGATCAGGCCAGGGTATGCTGTTCGATGAGGGCGTTCTTCATCGACTTCTGGAGTTTCTCGAAGGCGCGCACCTCGATCTGCCGGACGCGCTCCCGCGAGATACCGTATTGCTGGCTCAAATCCTCAAGCGTCACCGGGTTCTCGAGAAGCCGGCGCTGAGTCAGGATGTGGCGTTCGCGTTCATTGAGGCCGGTCAGGGCATGAGCCAGCATATGCCGGCGATTGCCCAATTCTTCGCGCTCGGCCAGTTCGGTCTCCTGGTCGTCGCGCTCGTCGACCAGCCAGTCTTGCCATTCGCCTTCGCCGTCGATGCGCACCGGCGCATTCAGTGAATGGTCGGGGCTGGCCAGGCGGCCATTCATGCTGACCACATCAGCCTCCGAGACCTCCAATTCCTCGGCGATCTTGCGGACGTTCTCGGGTGACAGGTCGCCATCCTCGATGGCCTGCATCTGCCCTTTCAGCTTGCGAAGGTTGAAAAACAGCTTTTTCTGCGCGGCGGTGGTGCCCATTTTCACCAGCGACCAGGAATGCAGGATGTATTCCTGAATCGCCGCCCGGATCCACCACATGGCGTAGGTCGCCAAACGGAACCCGCGGTCGGGGTCGAAGCGGCGCACGGCCTGCATCATGCCGACATTGCCCTCGCTGATCAGTTCGCCCAGCGGCAGGCCATAGCCGCGGTAGCCCATGGCGATCTTGGCAACCAGGCGCAAGTGGCTGGTCACCAGCCGGTGGGCGGCGTCCAATTCGTCGGACTCGCGGTACCGCTTGGCGAGCATGTACTCTTCCTGCGGGCCAAGCATGGGAAACTTCCGAATTTCCTGCAGATACCGCGACAGGTTTCCTTCGGGGGCGATGTTCAACCCAGTCGACATGACCGACATTGCTCTTCTCCTTCCTCTGGTCGCCCGGTGCGCCCGCCAAGGGGAGCCTTCGGCGCCGATTTGAGGACGGGTGGCTGGCAGCCCAACCCTCTCTCCTTCAAAGCAACAATATCGCAGTCTGGTTGTCGAGTATAGATGTTTTTAAAGGCCCTCTAACGAATGTGTTAAGTGGTTGAAATCATGCGGTGTATGGCTTTCGAAGGTGAGAATCTGATGGGTGATGGGGTGGGTAAACCCCAACAGAAATGCATGTAATGCCTGGCGTGGAAAGCCAAGCAGGGCGGATCGTAGTTCGGCGCTCAGGCCTTTGGTCTGGCTGGCTCCCCGGCTGCGGCCATACACCGGGTCGCCGATCAATGGATGACCGATCGAGGCGAGATGCACCCGGATCTGGTGGGTTCTGCCCGTCGCCAAGCGACATTCGAGCAGAGCTGCCACCGTTCCAAACGCACGCAGCACCCGGTATCGGGTCAATGCTTCCTTTCCTCCCGTTTTCACCACGGCCATCTTCTTGCGGTCGCTCGGGCTTCGGCCGATGTTGCCGAAGACCTCGCCATGGCGGGGCATCGGCACCCCCCAGCACACGGCCCGATAGGCGCGGGTGATGCTGTGGTGGGCAAACTGCTCGGCCAACCCGCGGTGCGCGGCGTCGGTTTTCGCCGCCACGATCAGGCCGCTGGTGTCCTTATCTAGACGGTGCACGATTCCGGGGCGCCTGACGCCGCCTATTCCGCTTAGTGACCCGGTGCAATGGTGTAGCAGGGCATTAACCAACGTACAGTCCGTATTACCTGCGGCTGGGTGGATCACCATGCCGGCGGGCTTGTCGATGACGATAAGGTCATCGTCCTCGTATACCACCGTCAACGCGATCGGCTGGGGAGCGGGTTCTGCCGCCACCGGCGGAGGAATCACGACGGCGTAGCATTCTCCGCCCTGGACCTTGCGGCTCGGTTCGGTGGCCGGACCCCGCTCCGTCGTGACATTGCCGGTTTCGATCAGGCTCTTGAGCCGGGAGCGGGAAAGTTCGGGCAAGGTTTCGGCCAGCCACTTGTCCAGCCGCATGCCGGCTTGTGGGGGCTGCACCGAAAGCGTATGTAAGGTCTCGTTTTCCGTGGCTGCGCGGGCGTCGCTCATGGCGTCGGTGGCTGTCCTGTTGTCCAAATCGCGTAGGCTGGCCCAAAGGATGAAGGCACTCAAGGTATTAGTGATCGGCATGGGGCTGCTGATCGTCTTCGGGCTGGGCCTGCTGGGGTACGGCCTCTATCGCAACACCCATCGCCTGTCGCCGTCGGCGCCGCCGGCGACCCAGACGGTATCCGTTCCGACCCCCCGGGCTGCCGCCGGCGGTGGCGCCGGGGCAACGGAATCCTATTTTTCGACCGAATTGCCCGTGCCGGCCGGCAGCCGCTTCGAGCAGATGGCGACGGCGGGCGACCGGATCGTTCTGCGATTCACCGGCGCCGACGGCGATCGCCTGCTGGTCATCGACCCGCGCAACGGGCAAATCGCCGGTACGGTCATCTTGCTGACCACACATCGCTGACCGGGATGGGGGCGTCGGCTGCCGCGCTGATCATCGGCGGGTCCCTTCGGACGGCGATGGCCGCCGCCGCCCGGGCGGCCTATCCCGAGGAATGCTGCGGCCTGTTGGTTGGCCGGTATTTGCCGGCGGATGGTGCCGGCACGGGGGCGCGCTGGCAGGTAACGCGGGTCGTTCCCGCCGCAAACCGGCATCCACAACCACGGCGGCATTTCGAAGTGGACCCCGTCACGCATATCGCTCTTCTGAGGCAACTGCGGGAGCGCGAGGCGGCGGAAGGCGAGATCGAGATCCTGCTGGGCCACTACCATTCTCATCCCGAAGCGGCGGCGCTGCCTTCCGCCAGCGATCTCGCCCAGGCCAATGATCCGACGCTGATTTGGGTGATCATCGGTCCGGTGCAAGGCGGCGCTCCCGATGTCACAGCTTGGCGCGTCATTCCCCGCCCCGCCGGCCCGGCCGGTTTTGAACCGCTGCCGTTTGCTGCCGCAACCGAACAGGGGGCGGTAAAAAACGCTTGATCCTCAACCCGTCCTTCGCTACATAGGCGCCTCGCGCCTCTCATGTCCCCTTCGTCTAGAGGCCTAGGACATCGCCCTCTCACGGCGGTAACAGGGGTTCGAATCCCCTAGGGGACGCCAATCTGCGCTTTTGTAGCCAAGTGTGCGAGCAAGCCGCCTTTTGTGGCCTCTCGCTTGCCAACGCCTGTAACCTCAGTTGAGCGCGCGGCGTGCCGCCTCCGGCTCACGGTCGATCACCGCCAACAACGCCAGGGCCGGGGCATCGGGCCGGGTCCGTCCCTGTTCCCAGTCCCGCACGGTGCCGAGCGGCAAGCGATAGGTGCGGGCAAACTGTTCCTGCGTCATGCCGAGGCGGGTCCGCAGCGACTTGATATCGGGCAACCGGCGCATGCCGGCCAGTTGCTCCGCCGTCATCGGTTGGGCGTCGGGATCGGACAGCGCTGCGGCGGTCACCTCCTCATCGGTCATGGCGCGCACCCGCTCCCAGTCGGTGTGGCCTTCGGGCGCCGGCCGTCCCGGCTCAATGTGTACCCGCGTAGTACCGGTCTTGCTCATGTCGTGTGGCCCTCCGGGCCGAAATGATGCGGCACAGATGTTCGTCGCGCATGGTCGTGACGACGAACAGGACGTTACCTTGGGTCATGTCGATGGTACGGGTGCGCTCCTTACCGTAGGCGAAGCGGTCATCGATGTCCTCGATCCGATGCGGATCGGTCAGCGCGCCGATGGCATCAAGGAAATCGATCCCGTGCTTGGCCAGATTGACGGCAGCTTTGGCATCGTCCCATTCGTAGTCCATGGGGCTCGATGCTACGGGTATTCCGTATGCCGGTCAAGGCCCGCGACCATCATACGGGCGGAGGAGGCACCGGCGAGCCAATGGCTCCCATAGGATGGCCTTTCGAATCCCCTCATAGCGTAATCGCGAAAACGTAGTGCTCGTCATCGTCCATTTCGGCACGCCACTTCGGTGGGTCTACCCCAAAGATGGGGGCACTGGGCCATTTGATCATAGGCCGGCCTCGTGGCAGATGACCACAGAGCACGAGACCCGTTCACCTCATTGATCTGATTCAAAAGCGCGGCCGAACTCGGCGAGTTCCGTGCCGCTCGCGTGGCATCCGGGACTTTTCGATGCGACTTCAGAGCCGCGCTCGGCACAGCGCCTTACTTTGGCAACGCATTGGCCGGCTTGCCAACAACGTGGTAAGGAATTGTTCCTCTGCGCTCATTGTCAGTCAGGCGCCCCGCCGCCGGACCGGCGAGGATGCTTCCCCTGCGGCATGCAGGTGAAAGGTGGACAATGACCTCTGTGGCGTCCTCCATACAGGTTGATGAAATCGGCCCGCAGAAATTCGCCCTGGTCGTGACCTTCGAAGGCCAGCGGTTCAATTGCGGTACCTACATCAGCAGGGCTGCGGCGGCGCAGGCCGGCAAGCTGTTCGTCCAGCGAAAGGAGGCCGAGGCGGCTGGGATGAAAAAGCGGCCGAGGCGGAAGGGATAAGGCGGCAACGGCAGGTCAAAATTCCTATATGGAGCAGGTGATCTTCTGTCCCGAGGTGCCCATGGCCGATGTGTGGTTCGATACCTGCGAAGTCACCTGCCCAAACTGCGGACATGTGCAGGTGGAAGAGATGCCCGGTCAATTGTCCGAGCTGAAATGCAAGGGCTGCGGCGAAGTGATGCATACTCCCAAGGGTGAGTGTTGCGTGTTCTGTGTCTACGGAAACGTGCCGTGCCCCGATGCCCAGATCGCCGGCTCCTGCTCCTGTGGGAGCGAAGGAGCCTGAGATGGGTCGCAGTCGCCACCCTCATCATCCGGAAAAGCCGGCGTTCCCAGGGAATGGGTACTTGCGAATTTGTCGCAATTGAACCATGATGCTGACGCCTCATGGTTGTGAGGCGCGGCGGTGGATAACCTGATCTCATTTGGCGAGGCGGCATGTTGTTCGATCGCTTCCGGCGGCCGGAGCGGGTCAAGCTGTACCAAGCCCTGCGGCGGAGTCATTACGAGGCGCTGGCGCGCGGCGCGCCGACGGGCCGCGGCACCCGCTACGTGGCCTATTCCCGCGGCTGCGGTGGTGGCGCCAGCTTCCTGGTGCGCGAGGAAGGGGACGGCGGCATCTGCCATGCCTACGCCGTCCTGGCGCTGTACGAAGAGAGTGGGATCGAGGAATCGAGCTTTTCCTCCAGCGCCGAAGCGATGGCCTTCGTCGCCTCGGCCGTCAAGGAATTGCGTCGCCTGTAGGCGCCGTTGAAACTATAGGCGCGTCATTTTTGAGCGAAGGCTTCGCCAGGGCAGGAGCAGGGCACTGGAACATTTGGATCCGACAGACATCGCCACGCGCACCCTCGAGCATTATAACGGCCGGGCCGAACGGTTCTGGCAGGGTACCTGCGACCATGACGTCAGTCAGAATATCGAGGCGCTGCTCCAGCACATCGAGGGGGAGCCGCCCTTCACCATTCTCGATTTCGGTTGCGGGCCGGGACGGGACCTCAAACGGCTGAGCGAACTCGGTCACCGGGCGATCGGCCTTGACGGCGCCGAGCAGTTCGTCGCCATGGCGCGGGCCTTCAGCGGCTGCGAGGTCTGGCTTCAGGATTTCTTCAAGTTGGATCTGCCCCAGGCGCGGTTCGACGGCATTTTCGCCAACGCGTCACTGTTCCATGTGGCCCGCGCCGCGTTGCCGCGCGTCCTGGCCGAGTTGCGGATGACGCTGAAGCCGCGCGGCGTGCTGTTCTCCTCCAATCCCCGAGGGCGGAACGAGGAGGGATGGAACGGCGGTCGCTACGGCGTTTTCCATGACCTGGAGGCTTGGCGGTTCTATCTGGAAGGCGCCGGGTTCGTCGAACTGTCGCACTACTATCGGCCTGCCGGCGTGCCGCACGAGCAGCAGTCCTGGCTGGCCAGCGTTTGGCGGACGATCGGCTGACCTCGGTCAGGCCGGAGCTATCCAATCCGCGCAAGGCTTGCTAAGGTGTGGCCAAATACCTGCCCTCGCAACCGTGGACGCGGGATCCGCATGGAAAATCTTCAGGACGGCGTAAGTTTTGTTGTCACGGTGTACAACAAGGAACGCTTTCTTCCGTTGGTCTTGGAGGCTCTCTCACGACAGCGGGGGGACTTCCAGCGTGAATTCATTTTCGTCGATGACGGATCCACCGACGGAAGTTTGCGGATATTGAACGAAGCCACCAGAAATTGGTCGAACGTTACGATCATTTCCCAACGTAATGCCGGGCCCAGCAGGGCTTTCAATCGAGCCCTGGAAGAGGCAAAATTCTCCCAAGTGAAGGCGTTGGATGGCGACGACATATTGTTGCCCGACGCGACGATCCGGTTACGAGATGCGCTGATCGACGGATGTCGCCTCGCATTTGGTCACGGTCTCACTTATGAGGAGATTCCCGGCTCCGTCGACGAATTGTATTGCCGTCAAGATGGCGATGATGCGAGCCGCCCCACTGTAGTGGCGGACTTCTTGTGGTCGTCGCTGACGATGTCGCGGATGGCCCCTTCCTGTTGGCTGGCCAGCACATCGTTGCTCCGGGATTGCGGCGGCTGCGACGAACGGATATTCGTCCAGGATTATTCTCTCGAATTGCGCATGGTCGCGCGGACGCCGGTGGCCGTGCTCGAGCGGCCGATTTATTTTTTCCAGGGCCCGGTCGATCAGCACCGGGTTTCGGCCAACGTCCGGCAGATCCTTTTCGACGGCAACCGGGCCATGGCCAATTTCTTCAGTGACCACCCCCATCTCATAGGCCGCTACGGCTGGTTCGCCGCCCGGCGGGCGGCCGGGCGGGCTTGGCGGTGGTCCTTCCGGCACGAGGGAAAAACCATATTTTCCGCCGATTGCTGGCGCTTTGTGCAAAGCCGCCTGTGCATCGGTGATCCGGTCCGTCTGATCTCCGATTCCTGCGCCAGCTTCGGGGAAATGGTACGGGTCTGAGGCGGACGGGCAAGCCGCCCGGGGGGATTACCCCCCGGGGGCGCGATCTCAGAGAATGCCCGGCTTGTTGGCCTTCCAGCGGTCGTACTCGGTGGCAAGAAGCGCCGCGTGATCGCGCTCCTCGGCGGCCAGCTCGCGGTATAGCTGGTGGGCGGTAGTGCCTTTCCTCTGCTCGTCGCTCTTTTCGGCGAAATAGGCGGCAGCGCGCTGCTCGAACAGGATGGCGGTGCGGAACAGGCCCCCGGCATCGGCCGGAACCTCCTTGAAGCCGGCATGCGCCACCGCCAGGTCCAGGCGGAAATCGGCCGACGGCGGGGGGACATCCACATGGTAGCGGCGGCACAGCGTATCCATGTGTTCCTTTTCCATGGCCGCCAACTTGCCGAACAGCTCCTGCAGTTGGGGATCGTCGGTGCTCGCGGCGGCACGATGGTAGAAAGCCTGCCCGCCCAGTTCGATCTCGAAGGCGGTCCGCAATCCGTCCAATGCGGCCTCGCCCTTCATCTCGCGGTCGGCCCGTGCCTGCAGCCGGCCGCCACAGTGCGGGCACATGCCGTAGGGGAAGGCGAAACCCTCGCTCACTTTGCCGCAATCGGCGCAGTGCCATTGAAGCGTAGCGTCGGCGCAGCACAGGTATTCCTCGTCGCCTTCCGTCGGCCGGCCACATTTCGGGCAGAGGTTGCCGCCGGCGCGGGCCGGCACGAAGGCTCCGGCATCCTCGGCGGTAATCGGCCATTTCGACTTGCCGTTCTGCAGGTAGGCGGCAATCGCCTTGGCGGCCCGGCGGCCGGCACCCATGGCCAGGATGACGGTGGCGCCTCCGGTGACGATGTCGCCTCCGGCGAAGACGCCGGGCAGGTTGGTGGCCTGGGTGCTGTCGTCGGCGACGATGTTGCCCCACTTGTTGAGCGCCAGGTCGGGAGTGGCCTGCCCGATGATCGGGTTGGCCTTGGTGCCCAAGGCGTAGATGACGGTATCGCAATCCAACTCGACAAACTCGTCGAGGGGCAGGGGCTTGCGCCGGCCTTTCTCATCAGGCTCGCCCAAGGCCATCTTCTGCACCTTGAGGCCGCGCACATTGCCCGCCTCGTCGGTGAAGATTTCGACCGGTGAATGCAGGAAGAAGAAGTCGATGCCCTCTTCCTTGGCGTGGCGGATCTCCTCCACCCGGGCCGGCGCTTCGGCCTCGGTGCGGCGGTAGACGCAACGCACGACGGGGGCTCCCAGGCGCTTGGCGACGCGAAGGCAATCCATGGCGGTGTTGCCGGCCCCGATCACCACGACGCTTTGGCCAAGACTGATCGGCGTATCGAGATAGGGGAACTGGTCGCCGCCCATCAGGTTGACGCGGGTCAGGAATTCATTGGCCGAATAGACCTGCCCGGCGAATTCCCCAGGGATCCCCAGGAAGGCGGGAGCGCCGGCGCCGGCACCGACGAACACCGCGTCGAAGCCCATCTTGCCGGTCAGCTGCGGAATGGTGAAGGTTTTGCCGATTACCTTGTTGGTCTCGAAGCGGACGCCCATGTCCTTCAGCCGCTGGATTTCGCGGTCGATGATATGGCGTGGCAAGCGGAAGGCGGGGATACCGTATTGCAGCACGCCGCCCAGCACATGCAGCGCCTCATAGACCGTCACCGCGGCGCCGAAGCGGGCCAGATCGGCGGCGCAGGCCAAGCCGGCCGGCCCGGAGCCGACGATGGCGACCCGGCCCAGCTGGCCGGCATTGGCCGGCGGTGTCGCCTTGGGCGGCTGCGCATGGTCGCCGACGAAGCGCTCGAGGCGGCCGATGGCCACCGGCTCGAGCTTCTTGCCCTTGGCGATGACGCATTGCGCCTCGCATTGCGTCTCCTGCGGGCAGACGCGACCGCAGACCGATGGGAAGATGCTGTTGTCGTAAATGGCGTCGAGCGCTCCGTCGATGTCGCGGATCAACAGGTGGCGGATGAAGCGGGGGATATCAATGCCGACCGGGCAGCCGGCGATGCAGGTCGGCTTGTGGCACTGGATGCAGCGTTCGGCTTCGCGCAGGGCGTGGTTGATCGAATAGCCGAGATTGACTTCCTTGAAATTGCGAGCCCGTTCATGCGGGTCGTATTCGGGCATCGGCACCTGATGCGGTTCGAGGGTCGACATCTTCTTGTAGGTGCGCCTGCCATCGACAAACAGGACCTTTTCCAGATTGCAGACGTGGTCCATGTCCTCAACCGCCTGCGTTTCCTGGGGCTTGAATCGCTTCTGGCGGGTGTGCAGTTCCGCGAAATCAATCTGATGGCCGTCGAAATCGGGTCCCTCGACGCAGGCGAATTTGACTTCGCCGCCGACGGTGACGCGGCAGGAGCCGCACATACCGGTGCCGTCGACCATGATGGTGTTGAGTGAGACCATGGTCTTCACACCATAAGGCCGTGTGGTATCGGCGCAGGCATGCATCATCGGGAGCGGGCCGATGGCGATCACCAGGTCGGGCTTGTCGGTCTCAAGCACGTCCTGCAGCGCCGCAGTGACGAAGCCGGGTCGGCCGTAGCTGCCGTCATCGGTGCAGATGATCAGCCTGTCGCTGTGGCCGGCGAATTTGTCCTCCCAGAACACCAGGTCCTTGCTGCGGAACCCCATGATGCTGGTGGTGCGGTTGCCGGCCTCCTTGAATGCCCGCAGTTGCGGGAATACCGGCGCCACGCCCAAGCCGCCGCCGACCAGGACGACATGGCCGACCTTGTCGATATGCTGGGGTAGGCCCAGGGGGCCGACGAAGTCATCGAAGCTGTCGCCCTGGCGATAACTGTCACGCATCTGGCGCGTGGTCTTTCCCAACGCCTGGATGACCATGGTGATGGTCCCGGCGTCACGGTCGAAATCGGCCACCGTCAGCGGTATCCGTTCCCCTCCATCATGCAGCCGCACCATGACGAAGTGTCCGGGCTGGGCCGCCCGGGCTGCGTCGGGGGCAAGAACTTCCCAGAGAAAGGTGACATCCGAGAAAGTCTCGTGACGGACGATCGAATACATCGGATGCTCCTCAGCTCTGTCCAGGGGAGACGGCACCCTAATCTTCATTGATCGGCCGTTCAACATCCATGTCGCAGGCCGAAGGCCTCTCCGAAGGGTCCGACTAACCAGTGATTCAGCCGTGAGTAGTTGAGTGTCCGAGCGAAAGTTGCGCGATGCGGCGAACAGGCATTGGAGTTGCGGTGATGGTCGCCATTCCACTGGAATGGGCTTATGCATTAGGGCATTATCCGGCCACCAAGGATGTAGTGGTGCAGGGTGACTCGGTTTTGTCCTTTGCACGCAACGGCCAACCCAAAAGGAGAGAACAATGGCCTACCAGATCGTCGCCGCCAACTGTACCGCCTGCGGCGCCTGCGAATTCGAATGCCCCTCGAAAGCCATCAGCATGGCCGGCGACGTGTTCGCGATCGACCCGAACAAGTGCACGGAGTGCGAAGGCGCTCATGATTCGCCGCAGTGCGCGTCGGTCTGCCCGGTGGACGACACCTGCATTCCGCTCTGATCAGTGGTCCGGAACGCGCATTGGCGCATGTTCCGGGCGCGTTTGGCCGAGCGGCGTCGGGACCGCGGCGGACAGTCGGCTGTCCGCCGCGCCTGATCCGCCGCTCCTAGATGCGACAGATCCCTCCGTCGGTCGCATGGCCGGCGGCCTTGTGCCGCGCGATCAACAATGTCTGGCCGGGGTTACGGCCAGAAGTTCTTCCCCCAGATTCTGCTGTCGGTGAGGTTCGCCGGGATGCTCGCGAGGGCGGCTGTGCGTCTTCGCCGGGGCATCGTAAAGCGGAGCGTATTCCTTCGGGACGATCGCTGCGAAGCGCTTGGCGTGTTCAGCCCGCTTGTCGAAGTCGTCATAGACGTTGGCCATAACGCCTCCCGTCCAGTTTATGATTTTCTAATATGTTACCACATGACACCGTGAAGGCGACACCGCCGCGGCAAGGATCTGCGGTGATTTTGCACCGGTGGTGACGCTACACAAACGAATGGATTAGTTTCCTATCCCGACAGGCCAGGGGCTCCAATCCTTTTAGGCCCGCGCTATCCGCGGGCGGCCGGATGTAGAGTGTGCCCCGCGTTCTTTTGCGCGGGAGGAAGCCAATGAACGAACGCCGATGTGCGTGGTGCGGCAAGAAACTCAACGACGCCGCCCACGACCGCAGCTTTTGCAGCAAGCCGTGTCAACACCAGTTCGAGAACTGGTGTCGCAGTCGGGCTATCGCCCGGACCGAGGCCGTCCACCGCTGGAGAAACTCCGGCGTGGTGGCGAGAAGCGAGGGCATGGTGGCAGCTTCGATCGGTCGCAGTAACACCTCGGGGGCCACGGCTGAGCCGGCAGTCGACCGGTAACGGGACGTCGCCCCATTGAAAGGAGCCGCCCGGCAAGCCGACAAGGCCTGCCGGGCGGCTTTTTTATTATGCGAATCGATATCTCGATCGCGTGCGGCGGCACCTCTGTTGCGCCGTTGCCCGAGCCCCCTCCATCGATGATTGTGAAGCTTCCCAATGGGTGGTGTGGGCAGGCCTCCAATGAAATGGATTGCCGTTCTCGCCGTTCTCGCCGTGTTCCTGGTGGAAGGCTGGTGCCGCGCCGCCGAGGTTGGAAAGCCGATCGACGGCGGGGCCTTCGTCGAGGAGTTCATCCAGGGCAGTATGCGGTTGCGGGCGGATCCTGGCATGTCAGCGGACCAGAAGACTCAGACTCTGCGCCATTTTCTGGATGAGCGTTACGACATGCCGGACGCCATGAATTTCATTCTCGGGCATTATTGGGCCGACGCCCCTCCACAGCAGCGCCGGCGCTATCTGGTTGTCTTCGAGGACTACATGCTGGCCCGCTACGGAGCCCAATTCGACGTGGTTGCGGGCCGGCTGGCGGTGGTCGGCGTCACCATCGGAGCCGACGGGAGGAGCATCGTGCGAACGGCTGTGTCGCTCGACGGAAATGGAGCCATCGCGGTCGACTGGATCCTGGTCCGGCGCGACGGACCCGGTTGGCTGATCAGCGACGTAAGTATCGGCGGCGTCAGTCTGACCGAACTGATGCGGCAGGATTTCTCCGCCGTGCTGCGAGCCAATCAAGGCAACGTCGAGGCTTTGCTGGCGGCCATCAGGCACCGGACCGAGGCGTTGGCGAAGGCTGGCTAGCGTTGGTTTGCCCTTCGCCGGGCGGGCGCATCCCGGGGTGGATCGCCCGCGTCCGAACCCCGCAGGCGGCAGCGAAATGAAACCAGTTCGCGGCGCTTGTTTCACTTGCCCCCCCGCGCTACCATGCGGCCATCGGAACAGGAGATCCTTCGATGAAGTCTCGTGCGTGGTTTCTTGCTGTGCTGATGCTCGGCTGTCCTCTGGCCGCCGGCAATGCCTTTGCATTCAGCACCGTATCCATCGGCGGCACCAATCCCGACGGGACGCCTCAGTTTGCCGATCCCGAACTGGCTCCTCAACCCGCTCAGGCGAATCGGTTCTCTTCCGGCGGCTCTCAGACCGGCAGCTCGTTCTCCTACGGGGTCCAGATGCAGAACGGCAGCGGGGTGGGTAATTTCAACCAGTTCCAGCAATTCCAGCAGGCCCCGGTGATGGACGACAAGTCCTTCTTCTCGCATGTTCCGCAGCCATGATCGCGAGCCGTGGACATTGAAACCGCGGTTGACAGGAACGGGGGGGTTGCGTATGTTCCCGCCTCCGGTCAAGGCTGGTGCGGCCTAATTTCGATATCTGGCGCGCTGGCTCAACTGAGTCGAGGATTAGGGCAATGAAGATTCGTAACTCCCTGAAGTCGGCCAAGCTGCGCGACAAGAACTGCCGGGTGGTCCGTCGGAAGGGCCGCGTCTATGTGATCAACAAGACCAACCCGCGTTTCAAGGCCCGCCAGGGCTGAGTGGCCGCGAGGCGGCGGTCAATTCCGCCTCCGCCATAGCCCGGTGAATGCCCCAAGCAAAGGGCCGCACCTCCTGGTGCGGCCCTTTGCTTTGGCCCAACCCGCTCCGGCGCGATAGACGAAAGTCGCGGCGCCATCATCCGATCCCGCTGCATCGCTCACCTTGTTGCGCCGAGGGGAATGCCCAAATCCGTGCCATGAGGCGGATCCTGGCTCCCGTTGCGACATCGCTGATACTGGCTCTATTGGTGGGTTGCACGGCATCACGCAGCGTAACTTCCCGGGCCGACCTCGACGGGCTGTTCGTTCGGTTGCGGACGACCGCCAACGCCGACGAGGCGCGTCGCATCGAACTGGCCATCCTGCACGCCTGGACCAGCTCGGGGCGGGCCGATGTCGATGCGTTGATGCTGCGCGGCGCCGAGATGGCCCATACCGGCGACCTCGACGGAGCGCTTGAAACCTATAATCGGATCGTCGAATTGGCGCCGAACTTTGCCGAAGCCTATGACCAACGGGCGCTGATACACGCCATGCGCGACGAATACGGCAAAGCGGTCACCGACATCGAGCGGGTGCTGGTCATTGAACCGCGCCATTTCGGCGCCTTGGCGGGCCTTGGACGGATTCTTATGCTCTACGGTCAGGACAAGGCGGCATTGCGCGCCTTCGAAGCCGCCCTGGCCATCAACCCGCACCTCGACGATGTCCGGGACGAGGCCGACCGGCTGCGCGCCACACTGGCCGGGCAGCCGATCTAGTGCAGTGACTTATTCAAAAGATTCACTGCACCAGGTCTATCAAAGCCCCTCGCCGGGCGGGCGCATCCGCGCCGTTGTGGGCTTTGCCCACCCTCCGCGATGCTCCGGGCCGCCCTGCGGGCGTCGGTTGCCCGCAAGCGGGCGGCACGGTCGCGCCCGCAATGGGCGCTGGAACAAGGAAATCCGCCAACCAGCCGCCGTTGAGGCGGCGGCCAAGGGCGCGGATGCGCCCGCCCGGCGAGGGTCAAAAACCAAGGCTAGTGCACTGACACAAACTGTATCTTCAGTTTGTGTCAGTGCACTAGCGGCATGGCCGAGCGCGTCAAGGATGTCCTTGGGGGGCCGGGCCATCGGAGCTTCTCTTCGGCGTTTGCATCGCCGAGGGGCTTGCTCCGAGCCCCGTTAGCAGATAATATATTATCCGTTAAATGATAATATGGCATAATATGGATAACATGTTGTCCATAGAACTGGCGTCGCCGACGGAGATCTGCCGCATGCTGGCCGGGCGGATCAAGGCTGCGCGACTGGCCGCCGACCTGACCCAGGAGGCGCTGGCGGAACGCGCCGGTGTCAGCTACGGCACGCTCAAACGCTTCGAGACCAAGGGGGCGGCGTCGCTGGAGGTCGTGGTGCGCCTCGCTTTCGCCCTTCGGCTAGAGGGCGGATTCGAGGGGCTGTTCGCCATGCCCAAGTTTGCTTCCATGGACGAGGTGGTGTCGGCGCCGACCACGCACCACCGTCGAAGGGGAAGAGGAAAATGACAGGGAAGAGGGAGTTCAGGCGGATCACCCAGTTGAAGGTGGAGATCGACTTCGGCGGCGGCGGGAGGCCCGTCGGGCGCCTGGCGTGGCGCGACCGGGTCGTCTACTTCGAGTACGACCCGGGGTTCCTGTCCTCCCGGTTGGAAATCTCCCCGTTCCGGCTCAAGCTCTTCCCCGGCCTGGTCGAGGGGCCGACCGGCGTCTTCGAGCGCCTGCCCGGGGTGTTCAACGACAGCCTCCCCGACGGCTGGGGGCGCCTGCTGATGGACAGGAAGTTGCGCGACGTCGGCATCCAGCCGGGCCAGTTGACACCACTGGATCGGCTGGCGTGGGTGGGGAGCCACGGCATGGGCGCGCTCGTCTACAAGCCGGAACACCATGCCCTCGCCGCCGCCGACGGCGGCGCCATCGACCTCGACCGTCTGGCCGAGGAATCCCAGCGCGTGCTGGACGACAGCCCCAAGGCGGTGCTCGACGAACTGCTCCGGGTCGGCGGCCCCCCTCACGGCGCCCGCCCCAAGGCGCTCGTCGGACTGTCCTCCGACCACGCCGGTCTGATCCACGGCGTCGACGCCCTGCCGGAGGCCCACGAGCACTGGATCGTCAAGTTCCGCGCGGTCGGCGACCCGCTCGACATCGGCGCCATCGAGCACGCCTACGCGGAGATGGCCAAAACCGCCGAGGTGGACATGCCTCCCACCATCCTATTTCCTGCCACGAAGGGGCCCGGCTACTTCGGCATCAAGCGGTTCGATCGCCTCGGCAACCGCCGCGTTCACATGCACACTGCCAGTGGTCTGCTGAACGTCGACCACACGCTCCCGTCCATGGGCTACGCCACCCTGCTCAAGCTCACCAGGAGCCTGACGAGGGATCAGGCGGCGGTCGAGCAGATGTTCACCCGCATGGCCTTCAACGTCTTCGCCCACAACCGCGACGACCACACCAAGAACCACAGCTTCCTGATGTCCGAGACGGGGGTGTGGAGCGTCTCACCGGCCTACGACGTCACGTTCTCTGCCGGGCCCGGGGGCGAGCACGCGCTCGACATCGGCGGCGAGGGGCGCAGGCCGGGGATGGCGAACATCCTCGACGTGGCCGACGAGGTCGGCGTGCCCCGGGGGCGGGCAGAGGAGATCGTTGATCGCGTCAGAGCCGCCGTCGACCGCTGGCCTGAGTTCGCCGCGTTCACTGGCGTCTCCAACGCGATGACCACGGAGATCGACAAACAGCTGAACGGGGCACGCAAGCTGGCGCGGACGCCGAGGCCCGCCCCGGCGCCGGAGGCCGTGCTTAAAACTGCTGCGAAACCTTCCGTCGGTCGTCAGCCGAAGTGAACAAATCATTTGCGGCAGGAGCCGCTCATGCACCGTTCCGTCGCGCTCCGCGAGATCGCGAATGGGATCGGGCGGCTCGCTGTCCTCATCGGCTAAAGAGTGGGAACGAAACGTCGAGGCGCTGCGCCGATGCCCATAGGGATTTCCATGGCGGGGCCGCCATAAGGATGTGCTCAGGTCAGGCTGCGGCGTTCAAGGCCAGCATGGCCTCGCCGAGCACCTGGACCACGGCCGGGACCACGGCGTTGCCGCAGGCGCCGACGGCGGCGGCCGGGATGGTGTGCCACTCGGCGTCGTAGCCGAGCTCGGCGAGGTCCTTCAGCACGCGCCTGAGGCCGTTGGAGCGGATGGCGCCGACGTTCTCGATGAACACGTACTTGGGGCGCACCTCCGGGCAGCGGTTCGGCGTCGTCATCGCCCTGACCCGCAAGGCCGTCATCAACGCCTTCGACCGGGAGGATTTCACCGGGGTGGTGACCGTCAGGGACTTCACCCTTCTCCGAGAGGCCACGGACAACAATAGCTTGATGAATAAATTTACCGCTCGGTAAATTTATACGGTTTCCCCATAAATTATCGGCAAAAATTTACCGCTCGGTAAATTAACCTTGCGAAAAGTATGTTTTCGCGGCAGGCTTTACCGCTCGGTAAATTTTTGTGACCTCCCATGACCCATGAGATCACCAGCGCAGCGGAAATCGGAGCTCTGATCCGACGGCGTCGCAAGTCCCTTCGTATGACGCAGCCTGATCTCGCGCTGGTCGCCAACGTCGGGATCCGCTTCATCGTTGATGCCGAAAATGGCAAGGAGACCTGCCAGGTGGGCCTTCTACTCCGGCTCATGGCCGCGTTGGAGATCAAGATGACCATGTCATCACCAACCGTCTCCGACGACCACGACTCCGAAGAACATCGCAAAATGAGGGGGCTTGACCTTTGAACCATGAGATCATTGCCGGTGATGCCCTCGAAGTCTGCTTCGAGGGCAAACTGATCGGCCACCTCGTCCGCAAATCGGAAAGCGTAATCGACATCGTCTTCCGCTACGCGGAGGAATGGCCGAGCACGTCCGGCGCATTTCCGATCTCACTGTCGATGCCGATGAACCGACGGGAGCATGACCCAAAGGTGGCGTACCCATGGTTCCTGAACCTTCTTCCGGAAGGCCGTGCGCTGGAAACTATCGGTGCTGTGCTGAAAATTTCCGAACTCGACGTGTTCGCCATGTTGGAGGATATGGGTGGAGATCTTCCTGGCGCTTTGGAAATTCACCGAAAGAGGCCGGAAGATTACGCCCATGAACCAGGCATCAGACCCCTGACCGAGGCCGAACTTGCTGAGTGTATCCGCCTGCTGCCAGACCGCCCGGTACTGGTCGGCGAAGAGGGCATCACCATGTCGGCCGCAGGGGCCCAGGACAAGCTGCCGGTCATCCGATTGAAAGACGGGCGCCTTGCGCTTCCGACTTACGGGATGCCGTCCACCCACATCCTGAAGCCGCGGAACGAACCTCGCGATGAAGGCAGCCACGAAGCAACGGGGCGGTCATCTCCATGGCCGTCATTGGGAGCGGTTCTCCGAAGAGAATGGTTTGTCGCCAACCCAGCTCAAGCACCGCGTCCAAGCGATCACGACGAGGGTTCTGGCGGCGGCACCGAAAGTCGTCGAACAAATGGAAAAGCAGTTCGGCTCCTGTGGGACCTACAAGGAAATCTCAGGATATGTCATCGACTATTGTCGAAGGATGCTGTCGAACCTCAAGACCGAACCTTCCGAGGACGCCGAAGAAGATATACCGGTAGGAGACGAAGCGCATGAGGCTGTCGAAAAGGTAGCGATTTCACCGCCATGATCATGTCATTTGGCGATGCTATAAGCGTCGAGTCACCAAGGGAATCCCCAAACCGTCAAAAAAGACGGCGACGATTCACTTATTTATCAATAGACCCTAAGCTTGGTGCCCGGGCCGACCATCGACGATCTTGCCGTGAACCTCGGAGGTCAATGCCTCGACACGTTCGGTCAGCACCTTGACGGTTTCGGTCAGATCTGTGTTCTGCCGCACCATTTCGACCAGCAGTGCGGTCTGGCGGGCGGCGACCTCCTGCCGCTCCTCGCTGGCCCGGTTGAGGGCGTCGCGGTGCTCGGCATCGGCCATCGCATGCGCTTTGTCGCGGTCGGCCTGCCGCGTCTGCGCCAGCAGGATGAGCGGCGCCGCATAGGCGGCCTGCAAACTAAAGGCAAGATTCAGAAGAATGAAAGGATAGACGTCAAATTTCGTCAGCCCGACAACGTTGACGATGATCCATCCCGCCACGATCACGGTCTGAGCCACAAGAAACAAGGGCGTTCCAAAGAACCGGGCAAAGGTTTCGGCCTTCAGGGCGAACCAGTCGTCGCCGAACACCGAGTGCAAGTGCAAGTACGGGCGATGGAATCTCAGCAAGTGATGTTCTTTTGCCTTCGCCGTTCCCATTGCTTCCGCTTGTCCGATATCGCTCATGATGACGTCCTGACTGTCCCGCCCCGTTCATGGGCAAGACGAAAGAGTAGCCCCGGCGGAGTCCGCCGGCCAGCGGAAGCTCATTCCCGGGGCATCGCCAGTCGCGGCACACGGCCACCGAGGCGTCGTGACAGCAGGCGCGCCAGTTCGCTGACCGAGGCGGCCAGCTCGGCCAGATGGCCGGCCGCCTGGATGGCCAGGGTGCTGACGGCCACCGCGGCAACGGCGTGGCTGCCGGTGGCGTCGAAGATCGGCGCCCCGATGCAAACCATCCCTTGGCGCGTTTCCTCGCGGTCGACGGCATAGCCCTGCCGGCGCACCTCGGCGAGGTCGCGGCTCAAACCGGCCAGGTCGGTATGGCTGTGCGGTGTCAAGGCCGGCAGTGCGCCCATGCCGTACAATTCCCGCAAGCGGGCGTCCGGCAGGGTGCTGAGCAGGGCCTTGCCCGAAGCCGTGCAATGGGCCGGCAGCCGCATGCCGATGCGGTAGGTCACGCCCAACGGCTGCACGCCGACGCGACAGCCCACATAGACGGAATCGGTGCCGTCCAGCACCGCCAGCACCACCCCCTCCTTGCGCAACGTGCCCAACTCGTCGGTGGTGCGGACAAACTCCTTGGTGATGTCGGTGGTGTTCAGATAGGTATGCGCCCAATCAAGGACCTGCGGACCCAGGGCATAGCCCTGCTCGGTGCGACGGGCCAGGTTGGTCGAGACCAGGCTGGTGCACAGCGCCAGCACGCTGCTCTTCGGCAGCCCGACGCGCTGGGTGATCTCAGCCAGGGACAGCGCTTCACCGCTGGCAGCCAGCAGATCGAGGATTTGCACGCCGCGAAAAATCGCCGGCACGGAGCCTTTCGGTCGGTCCGGCTGGTCTCGCTCCACCTTACGGCGATTACGGGTTGGGGCTTTTTTCATTGACAGGCGAGGATCTCCGTGGGCGAATCGTTCAAAATACGGAATACTAGTTCAGTATTTTGAACAACAACAATATGAACGAGGCTACCGTGACTGCAAGCTCTTTCGATCAGGCTCCGCCCACAAAGCTGTCCCACTTCATCGGCGGCCGGCCGTTCCCCGGCTCCGGCGCCCGCTTGGGCGAGGTGTTCGACCCGGCGGCCGGCAAGGTCGCGGCCCTGGTTCCTCTGGGCGGGGCGGCCGAGATCGAGGCGGCCGTCGCCGCGGCCACCGCCGCACTTCCCGCCTGGGCCAACACGCCGCCGTTGCGGCGCGCCCGGGTGCTGTTCCGCTTCAAGGAACTGCTCGAACGCAATGCCGATGAGTTGACCGCCCTGATCACCCGCGAGCATGGCAAAGTGCTGTGGGATGCCCGCGGGGAACTGACCCGCGGCATCGAGGTGGTGGAGTTCGCCTGCGGCATCCCGCATCTCCTCAAGGGAGACTTCTCCGATCAGATCGGCGGCGGCATCGACAGTTGGTCGATCCGCCAGCCGGTGGGAGTCTGCGCCGGCATCACCCCGTTCAACTTCCCGGTGATGGTGCCCATGTGGATGTTCCCGGTCGCTTTGGCCTGCGGCAACACCTTCGTGTTGAAGCCGTCGGAACGTGACCCGTCACCCTCGCTGCGGATGGCCGAGCTGCTGACCGAGGCCGGGCTGCCCGACGGGGTGTTCAATGTTCTCCACGGTGACCGCGAAGTGGTCGACGGCTTGCTGACCGATCCGCGGGTCTCGGCGATCAGCTTCGTCGGCTCCACCCCCATCGCCCGCCACATCTACTCCACCGGCGCGGCTCACGGGAAGCGCGTGCAGGCCCTGGGCGGTGCCAAGAACCATCTGGTGGTGATGCCCGACGCCGACCTCGACCAAGCGGTCGAGGCGCTGATCGGCTCGGCCTACGGTTCGGCCGGTGAACGCTGCATGGCCATCTCCGTCGCCGTGGCGGTGGGCGACGTCGCCGACCGCCTGGTCGCCCGCCTGGCCGAACGTGCCCGCGC
Organism: Pseudomonadota bacterium; assembly: GCA_021781575.1. Classification (GTDB taxonomy): domain Bacteria; phylum Pseudomonadota; class Alphaproteobacteria; order Rhodospirillales; family Magnetospirillaceae; genus DUZF01. Next base: position 61,656 of record JAJXWP010000005.1, on the reverse strand, counting down.
CCTCAAGGTGGGGCCGGGCACCGCGCCGGACGCCGAAATGGGGCCGCTGGTCACCCGCGACCACTGGAACCGGGTCAAGGGCTATGTGGACCTCGGCGTCACCGAGGGAGCGGACCTGGTGGTAGACGGGCGCAACCTCAAAGTCTCCGGTCACGAGGAAGGATTTTTCCTGGGCGGCTGCCTGTTCGACAAGGTGCTGCCGTCGATGCGCATCTACAAAGAGGAGATCTTCGGCCCGGTGCTGGATGTCGTCCGCCTGCCCGATCTCGATGCCGCGATCAACCTGGTGAACGCCCACGAATACGGCAACGGGGTCGCCGTGTTCACCCGCGACGGCGGCACGGCACGCGAATTCTGCCGGCGCATCGCCGCCGGGATGGTCGGAGTGAATGTTCCCATTCCAGTCCCCATGGCCTTCCACAGCTTCGGCGGCTGGAAGAACTCGCTGTTCGGCGACCACGCCATGCACGGCCCCGAAGGGGTGCACTTCTACACGCGGCTGAAGACCGTGACCAGCCGCTGGCCCGAGGCTGGAGCGCTGTCGGCCAACCCCTTCGTCATGCCGACGCACTGACAGAGACGAGGAGACCAGCGGAAAAGCTGAACAAGCGGTTAATTTAACAGTGCACCAGGTAGGAGGAAGCAGATGAAGCAAATGTTGCGCTGTTTGCTGGCGGCGTCGTTGACCCTCATCGGCACGGCGGCTCTCGCCGAAGACACGTGGAAAATCGGCGCCCCCCAGCCGATGACCGGCGCCGACGCGCCGTTCGGCGACAAGTTCAAGAAGGCCTACTCCATGGCCGTCGACGAGATCAACGCCAACGGCGGGGTGAACGGGCGGAAGCTGGAAATCGTCATCGAGGACCATCAGGCGAAGAATCCGCTGGCCGCCACGGTGGCTGAAAAGTTGATCACCGAGGACAAGGTGCTGATCCTCACCGGCGGGCGCGCTTCCGGTCAGGCCATCGAGATCGCCTCGGTGGCGCAGCGGCTGAAGACCCCCTATCTGGTCGACCATCCGTCGGCCGACGCCATCACCGCCAAGGGATGGGACTGGGTGTTCCGCCAGAACCCGCCCGGCTCCATCTATCCGGAGGCGTTTCACAAGTTCATCACCGAGATCCCCGGCGCCATGCCGAAATCGGTCGCCGTGGTGTATGACAACACCCTGTTCGGCAAGACCATCGCCGGGGCCACCATGGCCTTCCTGAAATCGAAGCATGTGCCGATCGTCGCCGACGAGGCCTATCCGGTAAACACGCTGGACTTCAAGCCGATCATGACCAAGGTGAAGGCGGCCAATCCCGACTACCTGCTGATGATGGCGGTGGCCACCACCGACGCCATCCTGATGACCCGCCACGCCAAGGAGATCGGCGTGGCGCCGCGCGCCTTCGTCGGCTTCGGCGGCGGCTTCGGCGTGTCGGATTTCGCCACCCAGCTGGGGCCGTTGGCCGAGAACGTGTTTTCCTCGGCGTCCTGGTCCGGCAATCCCAACGCCCCATTGACCGCGACGTTCTACAAGAACTACCAGGCCAGATACGGGCTGCATCCGCACGAGCACGAAGTCGAGGGCTATTCGGTAATCTACGTGATCGCCGATGCCCTGAAGCGAGCCAAGCTGACCGGCAATGTCGAGGCCGATCGCGAGGCGGTCCGCCAGGCTCTGCTGGCCACCGACATGGAGACGGCCTTCGGCAAAACCAAGTTCGGCAACTGGACCGGCCCCAACGGCGACCACTACACCAACCAGAATATCTATTCGCCGGAACATTCCGTGCTTGCCCAGTGGCACAAGGGACAGCTTCTCAACGTCTATCCCAAGGCCAATGCCGAGACGGCGTACGCCTTCCCCGAATAGCCGTCGTAATCCACCGTCCCCTTGGCTCCACCGGGCCAAGGGGACGGAAGTGGTCCGATCCTAACGCTCGGATCCCAAGCGTTAGGTGAATCGGCCCCCCAACTGATTGAATTGTGGTGAGACTCTGACAGATGGTGACGGCACCATCCGTCAGAGTCTCACCACTAGCCAAGGGCGGATCCGGATGCAAATGTTCCTGCAAAGCCTGGTCAGCGGCGTCCTGACCGGAACGCTGTACGCGATGATCGCCGTCGGCCTGACCATCGTCTTCGGCGTCATGCGCATCATCAACATGGCCCATGGCGAAATGGTCATGCTGGGCATGTTCGGCGCCTATTGGAGCTATTCGCTACTCCATCTCGACCCGTTCCTGTCGCTGCTGCTGTGGATGCCGGCGATGTTCCTGTTCGGCATGGTGGTCTACCGCTTCCTGTTGCGGAAAATCATTCCCGGCGGCGAACTCAATTCCTTGCTGTACACCGCGGGGCTGTCCCTGCTCATCGCCAATCTGGCGCTGTTCCTGTGGACCGGTGACTACCGCAACATCAACCTGCCCTACGGCATGCTGCCGGCCCGGCCCTTCGGCATCTCGGTGTCGATCCCGCTGGCCATCGCCTTCGGCCTGGCCCTGGCCATCACCAGCCTGCTGTCGCTGTTCCTGTCGCGCACCGATACCGGCCGGGCCATCCGCGCCACCGCGCAAAACCCGGAAGCGGCGGCGCTGATGGGCATCGAGGTGGGACGCATCGACATGATCACCTTCGGCCTCGGCACCGCCCTCGCCGGCGCCTCCGGCGTGTTGCTGGCGCCCTCGCTCTACCTCTATCCGACGGTCGGCGAGATCCTCATCGTGAAATGTTTCGTCATCGTGGTGCTGGGCGGACTGGGCTCGATCCCAGGGGCCATCGCCGGCGGCGTGCTGCTCGGAATCGTCGAGTCGCTGGGCTCGGTCTATGTCTCGGTGGCTTACAAGGATGGCATCGGCTTCGTCCTGTTCCTCCTGGTCCTGCTGTTCCGGCCGAAGGGCCTGTTCGGCGTAGGGAGGGCTTGATGCCGCGATTCACCCTTCCCGCTCTGCTGGCCGCCGCGCTCATCGCCGCGCCGCTGCTGTCGACCCATTCCTTCGTCCATCACCTGCTGATCATGGTGCTGTTCTCGACGCTGCTCGGGCTATCGTGGAATCTGCTGGGCGGATTTGCCGGGCAGGTCTCGTTCGGCCATTCGGCATTCCTCGGCCTGGGCGCCTATAGCACCTTGCTGCTGTATCTCAAACTCGGCCTGTCGCCATGGTTCGGCCTGCTGGCCGGCGGCGCCGTGGCGATGGCGGTGGCGGTGCCCATCGGGCTGATCTGCTTTCGCCTGCGCGGGCCGTATTTTTCGCTGGCCACCCTGGCGGTGGCCGAGATCATCCGCTTGGTCGCCCTCAATTGGGATGACCTGACCGCCGGCCCGCAGGGTCTGATCATCACCCATCTGCCGGCGACCTCCATCCTCGGGCAGACGGTGAACTGGGAAAGCAAGCTGCCGTTCTATTACCTGATCGCCGTCCTGGCGCTGCTGGGCATGGGCCTCACCCATCTTGTCGCACGCTCACGGCTGGGGGCCTATCTGCTGGCGGTGCGCGAGGATCTGGAAAGCGCCGAGGCGGTCGGCATCGATACTGTTCGCACCCGCGTCCTCGCCCTGGCCCTGTCGGCCCTGCTGGTCGGGCTGGCAGGCGGCTTCTACGGGCTTTATTTTCGTTACATCGATCCCGACGCGGTGTTCTCGGTGGCCCTCTCCGTCGAGATGGTATTCATCGCGGTGGTCGGCGGCATCGCCACCACCGCCGGTCCGATCGTCGGCGCCATCGTCCTGGTCGGGATCAGCGAGACATTCCGCACCCAGTTTCAATCGGGGCACCTGATCTTCTACGGTCTGTTCATGATGCTGGTGATCCGCTACCTGCCCGACGGTATCTGGGGCCGCGTCCGCCTGGCGCTCAAGCAGGCAAGGGAGCGCTGAGCATGGCGTTGCTCGAAGTCACTGATCTTGGCAAGAACTTCGGAGGCCTGCGGGCCGTATCGGGTCTGTCATTCAGCCTGGAGGCCGACGAAATCCTGGGCCTGATCGGGCCGAACGGCGCCGGCAAGACCACCGCCTTCAATCTGATGGCCGGCTTCATCCCGCCCAGCAGCGGCGAGGTGCGTCTGGCAGGGCGCAACATCACCGGGCTGAAGCCCCACGCCATCGTCAAACTGGGGGTCGCCCGCACCTTCCAGGTGGTCAAGCCGTTCCGCAAGCTCTCGGTGCTGGAGAACGTCACCCTGGCGGCCTTCCTGCATTGCCGCCGGCGCGACGAAGCCATGGCGGAGGCGCGACGCATCCTGGCCTTGCTCGACCTGACGGACAAGGCCGAGGGGGCGGCCTCGGACCTCACCCTGGCCCAGCAGAAGCGCCTGGAAATAGCCCGCTGCCTGGCCACCCGGCCGAAGATCCTGTTCCTCGACGAACCCATGGGCGGCCTTAACGCCACGGAAGTGGAAGCCGCCTGCGACCTGGTGCTGCGGCTTCGGCGGGACGGCATCGCGGTGATCCTGGTGGAGCACCACATGCAAGCGATCATGCGCATCTCCGACCGCGTCCTGGTGCTGCACCACGGCGTGCCGATCGCCGACGGCAGGCCGGAAGCGGTGGTCCGCAATCCAGAAGTCATCCGGGCTTATCTGGGGGAGGGGAAAACCTGATGCTGCATGTCCGCAATCTCGAAGTGGCCTATGGGCGGCTCCAGGCCTTGTGGGACGTTTCGTTCGAGGTGCCGCGCGGCAAGATCGTCGCCCTGATCGGCGCCAACGGGGCAGGCAAGACCACCACGCTGAAGACGCTGGCCGGCCTCCTGGTGCCGAAAGCCGGGATTATCGAGTTTGAAGGCCGCCGGCTCGACGGGTCGAGCCCGGCCCGCATCGTCCGCGCCGGCCTAGTCCTGGTGCCCGAGGGTCGGCGGCTGTTTCCCGAAATGACCGTCGAAGACAATCTGTTGATGGGAGCCTATGCGACGCCCAAGGCCGGGCGCCCGGAGCGACTGGAACGCGTCTACACCATCTTTCCGCGCGCCCGCGAACGTCGCCGGCAACTGGCCGGGACCCTGTCCGGCGGGGAGCAGCAGATGGTGGCGATCGGCCGCGGCCTGATGGCCGATCCGTCCGTTCTGATGCTCGACGAGCCGTCTCTCGGTTTGGCGCCGCTGATGGTCGAGGAAATGTTCGGCGTCGTTACCGAAATCAATGCCACCGGAGTGACCGTGCTGCTGGTCGAACAGAACACCCAGCACAGCCTGCGCATCGCCCATCGCGGCTATGTGGTCGAAGCGGGACGCACCGTGCTCGCCGGGACCGGCCAGGAACTGCTGCGCAACGACGAGGTCCGGCGAGCCTATCTGGGCCTGTGATTGTCGCCCGGAGAGCATTGCCCGGACCGGCGACGGCGGGCGGATGCCGGAGAACCCGCCCGGCCAAGTGCGGAAATTCGGCGGAAGGCCGGGGCAGCGCCCTCGGCCTTCCGGCGGCCGTCGACCTCGGGACGGTCGTGACCTCATCCCGGAGGACGCGGCCAGAGCGATCAGCCCAGGTAATATCCAACGCCGACAATGTATTTGCCGACCCGTTGGATGAAAGAGCGCTTCTTTTCGACTTTATTATCGACTCGGTTCAGCCATAGATACCGCACGCTTCCCCTGCCCTTGCTCTTGGCAAGAGCGATCATCTTGCGCACCAGATAAGTCCCCTCGGCATCCTTCAGATTGCGCGCATCGGTTCCGACCAGCTTCGGATTTGCCCCCGAGGCCATATACTTACCGTTCATATCGAACACGAAGACGTAGAGTTCGTGGATCTTGAATCCACCGGCGGGGTTGTCGAACGCCGCAAAGGCCGCGTCCGGCCCGTCCTTTTGCACCTTCTCGACCGCCTTGTTCAGCAGGGCCTGGGCTTGGGCGGGAGTGGCGCGCTCGGCAGCGGTGGCGGACCATGCGGTGAAGATTGTAAAGGCGGCAATAACCACGCGAACAAAGGCTTTCATCATCCCCTCCTTCATTGTCGCGGATGAACACTATCCCGGATTCGGCCAGGTCACTCCGCTACTTTGGTATGATGTCAGCCGTTAGTCGAACTCATTTGCCGCTGCGCGCCGCTTTGCCCAGATACTACTTTAGTCGCACCGGACATCTCCAGACATGCATTTGCTACCTTGGTCGGATTGACGTTGCCAGAGGGCAGGTGCTGAGTCATGGCCACGAATACAAGTTAACCCCCCAAGGAGGAGGAGCGACGCAATGTTTCAGCAGGCCCTTGAAACCGTGCGCAAGCAAGGCGGCTTTCGGAACCGGTACGACAATTTCATTGGTGGAGACTGGGTCTCCCCGGTAAAGGGACAGTATTTCACCAATATCAGCCCGATCAACGGCGAGGCCCTCTGCGAAGTCGCGCGCTCCACAGCCGAAGACATCGAGAAGGCGCTCGATGCGGCGCACGCGGCGAAAGACGCCTGGGCCCGCACTTCGGTCGCCGCGCGCGCCCAAATCCTCAACCAGGTCGCCGACCGCATGGAGCAGAATCTCGAGATTCTCGCCATTGCCGAGACGCTGGACAACGGCAAGCCGATCCGCGAGACCCGCGCCGCCGACATCCCGCTGGCGATCGACCACTTCCGCTATTTCGCCGGATGCATCCGGGCCCAGGAAGGCTCGGTCGGTGAACTCGACGAGACCACCGTCGCCTATCATTTCCATGAGCCCCTGGGCGTCGTCGGCCAGATCATCCCGTGGAACTTCCCGATCCTGATGGCGGCCTGGAAGCTGGCTCCGGCGCTGGCCGCCGGCAACTGCGTGGTGCTGAAGCCGGCCGAACAGACCCCCATGAGCATCATGGTGCTGATGGATCTGGTGAAGGACCTGCTGCCGGCCGGCGTGCTCAATGTGGTCAACGGTTTCGGCGTCGAAGCCGGCAAGCCGCTGGCCTCCAACCCGCGCATCGCCAAGATCGCCTTCACCGGCGAAACCAGCACCGGCCGACTGATCATGCAGTACGCCTCGGAAAACATCATTCCGGTGACGCTGGAACTGGGCGGCAAGTCGCCGAACATTTTCATGGCCGACGTCATGGACGCCGACGACGCCTTCTTCGACAAGGCCCTCGAAGGCTTCGCCATGTTCGCCCTGAACCAGGGTGAAGTCTGTACCTGTCCGTCGCGCGTCCTGGTCCAGGAATCGATCTTCGACAAGTTCATGGAGCGCGCCGTCGCCCGTGTCCAGAAGATCAAGACCGGCCATCCGCTCGACCCGTCCACCATGATCGGCGCGCAGGCCTCGAACGATCAGCTGGAGAAGATCCTTCAGTACATCGACATCGGCAAGAAGGAAGGCGCCAAGTGCCTGACCGGCGGCGAGCGCAACCACCTGGGCGGTGGCCTGGAGAACGGCTACTATGTGAAGCCGACCGTGTTCGTCGGCCACAACAAGATGCGCATCTTCCAGGAAGAAATCTTCGGCCCGGTGGTGTCCGTCACCACCTTCAAGGACGTCGACGACGCGCTCCGCATCGCCAACGACACGCTCTATGGCCTGGGTGCCGGTGTCTGGTCGCGCAACGGCAACACCGCCTATCGTCTCGGCCGTGAGATCAAGGCGGGCCGCGTGTGGACCAATTGCTACCACCTGTACCCGGCCCATGCCGCGTTCGGCGGTTACAAGCAGTCGGGCATCGGCCGCGAAACGCACCGGATGATGCTGGATCATTATCAGCAGACCAAGAACCTGCTGGTGAGCTACAGCCCGAACGCTCTCGGCTTCTTCTGAGGTACCGTTGATGCAACGCGGGGACGGCGCCTGCCGCCGTCCCCGCCATTGTCCCAGGAGGAAAGATGCCCGCCCGAGTCGTCGTCACCCCCGATGCCGCGGCATTGATCCAGCGGCTGCGCAGCCAGCACGGCCCCCTGGTGTTCCATCAGTCGGGAGGGTGCTGCGACGGCAGCGCCCCGATGTGCTATAAACAAGGGGAATTCCGCATCGGCAGCCATGACGTGCTGCTCGGCAGGATCGAAGGGTGCCCCTTCTATATCGGCGGAGCACAGTTCGAACTGTGGTCCCACACCCAGCTGATCATCGACGTCGTTCCCGGCAGGGGCGCCAGCTTTTCCTTGGAAATCCCAGAAGGTGTCCGCTTCCTGACACGCGGCAGGGTGTTTTCCGACGAAGAGACAACCGAATTGGAGGCGGCCGGACCGCCGCCGACGGGGCCCGAAGCCCTGGACCAGGGAGATCCGTGAATTCTCCATGTCGACCATGGTAATCTCAGACAAGCGCTTGACCTCTGGGATCCGGTTGGATGACCTCACTCGTACCGCTACGGCTTGAGCAAAAGATTCGCCGCGCTTCGACCGCCGCCAAGACGGCCGATCAGGCGACGGCCGACCTGAAGGCCGGGCTGGCTCAGGACGACCTGTCATTGGTCCTGTTGTTCAGCTCGCCGACGCATGCCCTGAATGCATTGGCCAGGAAGCTCGACAAGGCCTTTCCGGGAGTTCCGGTCATCGGCTGCACCACCGCCGGCGAAATCACTCCAACCGGCTACGCCCACGACACCATCGCCGGCGTAAGCCTGGCCGCTCCCGACTTCCATGCGGCAGCCCGGGGAGTGCCCGACATCCGGGGCTTTTCCGTCGCCGACGGCCGTCAGCTGGTGCAGGAATGCCTCCGCGATCTCGAAACCAAGGCGCCCGGCTGGCCGGTTGAGAAGATGTTCGCCATGCTGCTGATCGACGGCCTGGACGCCTGCGAGGAATCAGTGGTCAGCGCCGTGCACCGCGAACTGGGGCCGATCCCCCTGTTCGGCGGCTCGGCCGGCGACGAACTGTCCTTCACCACGACAAAGGTCCTGTGGGACGGCGCTTTCCGCCAGCACTCGGCAGTCCTCGTCCTGGTGGCCACCGACCGCCCCTTCCACGTGTTCAAGACCGAACATTTCGGCAGCTCCGGAGAAAAGATGGTGGTCACCGCGGCCGATCCGGTCAGGCGGGTCGTCACCGAGATCAACGCCGAACCGGCGGCCGAGGAGTATGCGCGGATGGTCGGCGTCAGCATCGACGGGCTGACCCCGATGATCTTCGCCAACCATCCGGTGGTGGTCCGGGTCGGCAACGTTCCTTACGTCCGCTCGATCCAGAAGGTCAATCCCGACGGCAGCCTGACTTTCTTCTGCGCCATCGACGAAGGCATCGTGCTGACCGTGGCCACCGCCACCGACATCGAGGAAGACTTGGCGCGCCTGTTCAAGAACATCGAGAAATATGTAGCGCAGCCGGAAGCGGTGATCGGCTGCGACTGCATCTTGCGCAACCTCGAGCTTCGGAAAAAGGGCGCGGTGGAAAGGGCCTCGAAACTCATGGCGGAGCATAACGTCATAGGTTTCAATACCTATGGGGAACAGTACCACGCGATGCACGTCAACCAGACATTCACCGGCGTTGCGATCGGACGGCGCGACTGACATGGACATCCCGGTCCCCTCTACCGACGCACTCGCCCAGCGTGTCACCGACTTGGAGCGGGAAAACGCCAAGCTGCGCAAGATCAACAAGGTGTTGATCGACCGCGTCGAACGCAGCATGGACTTCCAGGGGAATGCGTTCTCCCTGTTCCAGACCGCCATCGTCCTCGAAGGACGCATCCGCGATCGGACGGCCGAGTTGGAAACGGCATTGCACACCCTCGAAAAGACCAACCGCGCCCTCAATGCCGCCAAGGAAGAGGCCGAGACGGCGGAGATGCGCCTGGCCGAGGCCATCGAGTCGGTCAGTGAGGGCTTCGTGCTGTGGGATGCCGATGACCGTCTGGTCATGTGCAACACCAAATATCGCGACATCTGGCCGGGCCTTGCCGACGTCATCGTGCCGGGGATACCGTTCGTCGCCCTGCTGCACCATGCCCAAGCGCTCGGGCTGTTCGCCGACAATGAGCATGCCGTCGACATTTCGCTGCAGCATCGGGTTCGCTACCACCGCCAGCCGGTCGGGGTGTTCGTCCTGAAACTGAGCGACGGACGGTGGATCCAGGTCAGCGAGCGCCGCACCACCGATGGGGGCAGCGTGGCGATCTACATGGACATCACCGAGGTCAAGCTGTCGGAGCAACGGCAGCGGGAGCGCGAGGTGGCGGCCAAGAGCGCCCTCCTGCAGGCCATCTTCGACAATATCTCCCAGGGCATTTCGGTGATCGACCGGGATCGCGCGCTGGTGGCGTGGAACGAGCGGTTCCTCAATCTTCTGGGAATCCCCACCGACGAAGTGACGGTCGGCCAGCCGCTCCGCGACTTCATCAACCGGCCGGAGATCCGCTGCCAGTTCCTGCAATTCGGATTCGATCCCACCCCTGCCCATTTCGACACCTTCGGCATCGAACAGATCTGCGACGATGGCCGCGTCCTGGAGATCCGGGTCGGCCCCATGCCGGGCGGCGGCATCGTCAGCACCTATACCGACATTACCGAACGCAAGCGGTCGGAATGGGCCCTGCGCGACAGCGAATATCGCATTCGCCTGATTACCGACGCCGTACCGGCGCTGATCGCCTACGTCGACTCCGATGAGCATTATCGGTTCACCAACAAGCCCTATGAAGACTGGTTCGGCCGGCCGCGCAGCGAGATCAACGGACGGCCCATGCGCAGCGTCCTGGGGGCCGAGCTTTATGACGGGCGCCGCCATTACGTCGACGCGGCGTTGGCCGGCCAGCGCGTGACCTTCGAGCTCGATTTGAGCACGGCGCGCGGACGTCTGCGCCATGCGCTGGCCACCTATGTGCCCCATTTCGGTCCCGACGGCGGCGTTCTGGGCTTCTTCGCCCTGATCCAGGACATCACCGAGCGCAAGAAGGCCGCCGAGGAGGTGCGCGAAGCCAAAGAGAGCCTGGAGCGCCGGGTGGCAGAGCGGACCACGGAGCTGACCTCGCTGAACCTGAAACTGAAGCAGGAAATCGATGAACGGCGGCAGGCGGAAGAGGCGCTGAACGCGGCCAAAGCCGAAGCCGAACAGGCCAATATGAGCAAGACGAAATTCATTGCCGCCGCCAGCCACGACCTGCTTCAACCGCTCAACGCGGCACGCGTCTTCGCCGCCGCCCTGGCCGAATCCCGCATGGCACAGCGCAACCGCGCCCTGGTCAACAACGTGGTCACGGCGCTCAATTCCGTGGACGAGCTGCTGAGCGCCCTGCTGGATATTTCCAAGTTCGACGCCGGGGCCTATACGCCGGAAATTTCCGACTTCCGCGTCGACAGTCTGCTGCTGACCCTGGTCAACGAGCACCTTCCCCAGGTCACGGCGCGGAGCCTGGCGCTGCGTTGTGTCCCCTCGACGGCGGTGGTTCGCTCCGACCCCGTGCTCGTCTGCCGCATCCTGCGCAATTTCCTTAGCAACGCCATGCGCTATACGCCCTCCGGCCGCATCCTTCTGGGCTGCCGGCGGCTTCGTACAGGCCTCGAGATCCAGGTCTGGGACACCGGTGTCGGCATCCCCGAAGACAAGCTCAGCGATGTCTTTCAGGAATTTCATCGCTTGACCGGGGACACCCATGGCAAGGACCGCGGAATGGGGCTGGGCTTGGCCATCGTCGACCGCATCGTGCGATGCCTCGGCCACCGGGTCTTCGTCCGCTCGAAGCCCGGCAAAGGCTCGCTTTTCGCCGTGGTGCTGCCCTATGGCAGCCAGCAGGAGATCAAACCGCCGGAAACCCGCTTCGACCTGCCGGCGACGCTGGACCGGGTCGCCGGCATCTCGGTCATGGTGGTGGAAAACGACACCGCGGAACTGGCCGCCATGGAAGCCCTTCTGCGGTCCTGGCGTTGCGAAGTGAAGACGGCGGCCAATGCCGCCGCGGCGCTGATCCAGTTGCGGTATTCGGATTGCGCGCCAGACGTGGTGGTCGCCGACTACCATCTGGACAATGACGAGACCGGCCTGGAGGCCCTGAGCACCGTCCAGGGACTGTATCAGCATTCCATCCCCGGCATCATCCTGACCGCCGACCGGACCGACGAAATCCAGAACGCCGTGCGAGGGGCCGGGTACCATCTGCTCAACAAGCCGCTCAAGCCGGCGCGCCTGCGATCGCTGCTCGCCCATGTCAGCCCGGCGGAGTCCGCCCGCCGGGCGAGCGAATAGCCGGCACTGGCCTAAAGTCGAATTTCAGGCTTTCTCCATCGCCCTCTAGACTGGCTGCCAAGCCCGAGCGGCTTGAGCCACGGCGGGCGTGGAAGCGGCCTCCGCCGCTGGCGAGGTGGAGGCCCCGTTGGGCGATGACGGCGCCGCTTCCCAATGGGAACTGAGTGGGAGGAGCCGGCTGATGTTGCGAAACGCCCTACTGGCGCTGGCTGTCGTCTTCACCGCCGTGGCCGGCGGGCCGGCGATCGGGGCCGAGGCTGATCACTTGCGCATCGGGCTGGTGAAGTTCGGCTCCGGCGCCTGGGAAATCGCCACCATTCGCAGCCACGGCTACGATCGTTCGGCCGGCATCGCCATCGACAGCGTCGACTTGGCCAATCCGGCGGCCGGCGAGGTGGCGCTGCAGGCCGGCGGGGTCGATGCCATCCTGGCCGACTGGCTATGGGTGTCCCGGCAACGCAATGCCGGCCAACATATCACCTTCATCCCCCACACCGCGGCTCTCGGCGAGATCATGGTGCCATCGAGCTCGCCCATCCGCGCGCTTGCCGACCTGGAGGGCAAGCGGCTGGGCGTCGCCGGCGGGCCGCTCGACAAGTCCTGGCTCCTGCTTCGCGCCTATAGCCGGCGCAAACTCGGCTATGACCTCGCCGACAAGGTGACCGTCGTCTTCGCCGCCCCCCCGCTGCTCTCGCGCGAATTGACGGCCGGGCATATCGATGCCGCGCTGACCTTCTGGCCGTTCGCCGCCCGCCTCTCCGTCCAGGGCTTTCGCGACCTGGAGAGCATGGCCGAGATCATGAAGGAACTGGGGTTCACCAGGCCCGTGCCGATGCTCGGCTTCGCCCTGTCGGAATCCTGGATCGCCGCGCATCCCGGCGCTGTAGACAAATTCCTTTCGGCCGTGCGCCAAGCCGACACCCTGCTTGAGCGGTCCGACGGGGAATGGACCAGCCTCCGCGGCCTGACGGCCGCCGGCGACGATGCCACGCTGATCGCCCTTCGCAACCGCTTCCGCGACGGCATTGTCAAGCGCTGGAGCGCCGGAGAACAGGCCGATACGAACCGCCTGTTCGACCTCATGGCCGAATCCGGCGGCGCCGATCTGACCGGTGGCGCCCAGGCCATCGCCACCGGAACGTTCTGGCAGGGCTCGCCGCCATGACCGAGGCGGCATCAGCCGTCGCCGTGCGGCCTCACAAGACGCCGCGCATTGCCGCCGGCCTGCTGTGGCGGTGCGTTCCTTATCTGCTGATCGTCATCGCCTGGCAGGCCGCCGCCGGTATCGCGGCCACGCCCCTGCTGCCGACGCCGGGGGCGGTCCTGTCGGCCCTCGTAGCCGAAACGGTACATGGCCCGCTCCTGCACCATCTCGGCCGGACCCTGTCGCGGGTCGCCTTGTGCTTCACCCTGGCCATGGTCATCGGAACCGTCATCGGCGTCGCCATGGGGACCTCGGAACGGCTGAACCGTTGGCTCGATCCCTGGCTGCAGTTGTTTCTCAACATTCCGGCGATGGTCGTGGCGATCCTCGCCTATATCTGGCTCGGGCTGGGGGAACCGGCGGCGATTCTCGCCGTGACCCTGAGCAAGCTGCCGAATGTGGTGGTGATCATCCGCCAAGGAGCCCGCCAGCGCGACAAGGATCTGGCCGAAATGGCCCACGCCTACCGCTTCCCGCTCCGAGCCCGGCTGTTCGATCTCTTGATCCCCGAACTCGCCCCCTATTTCCTGGCCGCCATGCGCTCAGGGCTTTCCCTGGTGTGGAAGATCGTCCTCCTGGTCGAACTGCTGGGGCGGTCGGACGGCATCGGCTTTCAGCTTCACATGTATTTCCAGCTGTTGGACATCACGCACATCCTGGCTTATGCGGCCAGTTTCATGCTGGTCATCCAGGTGACCGAGTTCTTCCTTTTGGCGGAGATTGACCGACGTGTCGCTCGCTGGCAACGCTGACCGCCTTACCGTCGATATCGTCGAGAAGACCTGGCCGGGCGGACGGCAAGTCCTGGGGCCGGTTTCCTTCGCCTTGTCGGCCGGCGAAGTGGTCGCCATCTCGGGGCCCTCGGGCTGCGGCAAGTCGACTCTGATGAGCATCGTGGCGGGCCTCGACGCCGAATTCCGAGGCCACATCCGCTGGGCCGACGGCGTGCGACTGGGCATCGTCTTCCAGGCGCCGCGCCTGCTCCCGTGGCGCACGGCGACGCAGAACGTCGCCCTTGCCCTGGGCGGCGGACGCGGCGCGCAGCACCGCGCCCGGCAGGCCCTGGCGGATGTCGGCCTTGAGGAAGCGGCCGAGGCCTATCCGGCCCGCCTGTCGCTCGGCATGGCCCGCCGCGTCGCCCTGGCCCGTGCGCTGGTGAGAGAGCCGGATGTCCTGCTGCTCGACGAGGCGTTCGTCTCGCTCGACGATAGGGCGGCCGATACGGTCCGGCATGGCGTACTGGCCGCCGTGTCCCGCCGGGGAACCTCGGTTCTGATGGTCACGCACGATGCGCGGGAGCAGTTGCTCATGGCCGACCGCCAGTTGGTGCTCGGTGGCGCCCCGACGCGGTTGTTGGCTGAACACGCGCTGGCCCGCACCGCCTGCCAGATACCGGGCGGCCGCGCTATTTCTTGTCGCTGACCGTCGCCACCGGATGGTCGGCGGTCGCCCGGGTATCGCCAAGATCGCCCAGCAGGGCAAGGATCTTGCCCGCCTTGATGACCGCCTGGGTGCGCGAATGCACTTTCAGCTTCCGCAGGATTGCCGAGACATGGGCCTTGACCGTGCTCTCGACGATATTGAGTTCGTAGGCGATCTGCTTGTTGGGTTGCCCGCCCACCAGCATCTGCAGGACGATCCGCTGCTGGTGGGTCAACTGCGAGATCCCTTCAAGCAACTTCGCATCCGATGAATTTCTCGGCCGCTCGCCGAATGTCGGAGCGACGTTCGGCGTGAATATGCCACCTTCCAGCACATGGTGGACAGCGGCGACCATTTCATCCTTGGCCATCGACTTGGGCATGAACCCGGCGGCGCCGCAGGTGATCGCCTCGTGCACCGTCGCCACGTCCTCGGTTGCCGAAACGACGATGATGGGAATTGACGGCGCCGCGTTGCGCAACGACACCAGCCCGTTGAACCCCTCCATGCCGGGCATGTTGAGATCGAGAAAAATCAGTTCGAAATTGTTGTTGTCGATGATGGCAACGGCCTTTTCGCAGCTATCGACCTCGACACAGGTATGCTCGGCGAACACCTCGGCGGCAACCCTCTGCAGGGCGTCACGGAACAATGGATGATCGTCTGCAATGAGGATGGTCGCATTCTCGCTGTCCAATATGCCCTCCCTGCGTATTTCGTCTTATTCTGCGGCTTCGGAATATTACAATTCCACCATGTTGCGATAAAGGAAAAAGGCGGCCCCGCCGGCCCTGTCATTAGGCCGCCTCGCGGGCAAACACGCAAAAACCTTATGGGATAAAAATAAAATAAACAAAGGGCTGGCAGAGTTGATTGCCACCCGTCGTCTGGCAGCCTTGCGGATCGCCCGCGGGCCCCATGAGACTAAAGTCCAATCGACCGCCAAGTCGTTGATATTTACTGGCTGATCACTCTCGGAGTAACTCATTGTACTAAAGTCGTTCTCTACCTGGGGCAAATGGCGGAATAAGCCTTACTCCAGATGTTTGGCGCGGTTGCAACTGCGCAAAACCTAGGGAGGAGACTAGAAACGATGAATCTGGTGCGTAAATTCGGTGCGGCGACTATTCTACTGGCCGGCGTCTTGGCCGCACCCCAAGCACTCCTGGCCGCTGGTGGCGAGGCGCCGCAGCCAATCGATACGACCGGGCTGAAGCCGCTCGGCAATACTTGGCTCAAGGAGAACCCCTACCGCGGCAATCCCCTGGCCATCAAGATCGGCCATACCGGGTATGACGAGAACTGCGCGCGCTGTCACGGCATCGGCGCCGTATCCGGCGGCATTTCCCCCGACCTGCGGAAGCTCGATCCGGGCAAGGACGGGGACGAATGGTTCATCCATCGGGCCCGCCTCGGTTCGGCCAAGGACGGCCGCATCCTCATGCCGAAGTTCGAAGGCGTCGTGAGCCAGGAAGGCCTGTGGGCGATTCGCTCATGGCTCGATACCTTGCCGCCGCCAGATGATAATTAGATCGCTCATCCTCGCCCTCGCCGGCGTCGTAGGGCTGTCGCAGCTGGCGGCAGCCCGTCCTCTGGATGACGTGACGGCGTCGGGTCATCTGAGGGTTGCCGTTTATCGCGACTTCGCCCCTTTCGCCTCGGGGCCGTCTGACAACGTCAAGGGGCTGGATGTCGAACTGGGCAAGATCATCGCCCGGCGGCTGGGCGTGAAGAAAGTCGAATACCTTGTGGTCACCGCCGGCGACACGGTCGCCGACGACCTGCGCAACGGCGTTTGGAAAGGCCATTATCTCGGCTACGGCGTGGCCGACGTCATGCTGCACATTCCGGTCGACAAGTATTTGGCCGTGCAGAATGACAATGCCTACATCTTCGCGCCCTACTACCGCGAACAGCTGGTCATCGCCATCGACCCGCGGCAGACCGGTGGCACCGACCTTATCGCGGCGTTCGGCGAACACAAGGTGGGGGTCGAGGGCGACTCATTGGCCGACAATTACCTGTTGGGCGCCTTCGGCGGAAGACTGCGCGACAATGTCGTTCATTTCCATAGCGTCGCCGCGGCGGTCAACGCCATGGCGCAAGGCAAAGTAGCCGGCGTGATGGGCCTGCGGACACAAGTCGAAGCGGCGTTGAAAAAGCATCATCGCCACTTTCGCATAAGCTCGATGCCGCTGCCCGGATTGACTGTTCGCTCGTGGTTGATCGGCATGGCGGTCAAAGTCGATTCGCATGATTTGGCAAACGCCATCGAGCCAATCATCGAAACCATGGCGCGAGATGGCACACTCGCCAAGTTATTCGCCAAATACGGCATGACATATATCCCGCCGACCGAGGATTAAGAGGTTCGGCCGCGCCTGGATTCAGGCGAAATATTTTCAATAGCCGGTCTCCGCAGGACAGCGGAGAGCAGGCGCAGTGTCGTGAATACAACTCGCTGCAACGCAGCAGGGGGTAGCCTTGTACTAATTGTCAATAGGCGTAAGAAGCGAATTCACGATTAAATGCGCTGCCCTTTGTTCGTATCTGTCTATTTTGTCGTTAAAATTTGGAACATTGGAGGAACGGAAGGATGACAAAGAAGTTTTTGTCAGGGGCGGCTGTCAGCGTCGCGATGATGCTGGCAGCGTCGGGGGGCTCCGCCGTGGCCGGGCCTGTTACAGACGAAATGCTGCTCAATGCGGCATCTGACACGCACAACGTCCTCACCTATGGCCTCGACATGGAAGGCCATCGGTTCAGCAAGTTGGACGCCATCAACACCAACAACGTCAAGAACCTGGTGCCTGCCTGGTCCTTCTCGTTCGGTGGCGAAAAGCAGCGCGGCCAGGAGGCTCAGCCCTTGGTCGTCGATGGCGTGATCTACACCACCGCCTCCTATTCCCGCCTGTTCGCCGTCAATGCGAAGACCGGCGAGAAGCTTTGGGAGTATGACGCCCGGTTGCCCGACGGCATCATGCCGTGCTGCGACGTGATCAACCGCGGCGCCGCCATCTATGGCGACATGATCTACTTCGGCACCCTGGACGCGAAGCTGGTCGCCCTCAACCGCATGACCGGCAAGGTCGTGTGGAAGAAGACCGTCGAAGACTATCAGGCCGGCTATTCCATCACCGCCGCGCCGATCGTGGTAAAGGGCAAGGTGATCGTCACCCCGGCGGGCGGCGAGTTCGGTGTCGTCGGCAAGGTCTTCGCCTACGATGCCAAGACCGGCGACGAGGTGTGGTCGCGTCCGCTGGTCGAAGGCAATATCGGCACTTTCCACGGCAAGCCCAGCACCATGTCGGGCAAGCGCAACGCGACCTGGCCGGGCGACATGTGGAAGACCGGCAGCTCCACGGCGTGGAATGGCTGCACCTACGCTTCGGACGTCAACCTGTTGCTCTGCGGCGTCGGCAACCCCGGGCCATGGAACTCGCATCTGCGTCCGGGCGACAACCTCTATTCAGCGTCCGCCGTCGCCATCGACGCCGACAACGGCGAGATCAAGTGGCACTATCAGCATACTCCCAACGAAGGCTGGGACTTTGACTCGATGGGCACGGTGATGGCCTTCGACATGAACGAGGGCGGCAAGGAAATCAAGGCGGCCGGGCATTTCGACAAGAACGGCTTCTTCTACGTCTATAATCGGACCAACGGCAAGCTGTTGGGCGCCTATCCCTTCGTCTCCAAGATCACCTGGGCCAAGGGTATCGACATGAAGACCGGGCGGCCCGAGTTCATCGCCGACAACCGCCCCGGTGTTCCGCCCAAGGAAGGCGGCAAGGGCCAGTCGGTGTTCACTGCCCCGAACTTCCTGGGCGGCAACAACTGGATGCCCCCGTCCTACGACCCGCAGACCGGCCTCTTCTATGTGTCCGCCAACGAGTGGGGCATGGATATCTGGAACGAGCCGATCAACTACAAGAAAGGCGCCGCCTATCTCGGTGCCGGCTTCACCATCAAGCCGATCTACAACGATCACGTCGGCGTGCTGCGGGCGGTTGATCCGAAGACCGGGAAGATCGTCTGGGAACAGAACAACAAGGCTCCGTTGTGGGGTGGCGTGCTGTCCACCGCCGGCGGCCTGGTATTCACCGGAACGCCCGAGGGTTATCTGAAGGCCTTCGACGCCAAGACCGGCAAGGAACTCTGGAAGTTCCAGACCGGCTCGGGCGTTGTCGGGTCGCCGATCACCTGGGAGCAGGATGGCGAACAGTACGTCGCCGTGGTCTCGGGCTGGGGCGGCGCCGTCCCGCTGTGGGGTGGCGAAGTCGCCAAGCTGGTGAAGCATTTCACGCAGGGCGGAAGCCTCTGGGTGTTCAAGCTTCCCGCTCGGACTTGATAAAGACCTGAACCTGCATCAGATCGCCTAGCCGATCGAAAGGCGGTGGCTGGAGGGCAACAATAGAGCCCTCCAGCCCTTTCCTCAGCAGAGTGATGCACTGTCTTCGCCGCCCGCTTCGGGACAATAAATCCAATTTTTTTATACATAACAATCTGTCCTTTACTAAGGACTCGCCGCGGGCCGCAAGGAACTATCGATTACGCGGAAAGACGAGCCATGAAATCACTGAAACATATTCCCACCTTTGCCACTGCTTGCGTGGCGGCATCGGCGCTGTGGGCCGCCCCGGCCTTCGCCGTCGATTGGAATGCCGTCCCCGGCAAGGATATCAACCTGTTCTACCCCGGCCAGGCGTCCTGGGAATGGGTGATGACGCCAACCGACCACAGCGGCGCGGCCACCTTCAGACAAGGCAAGAACTGCCACGAATGCCACGATGTCGACGGGCATAGCGAAGCCCCGCTGATGGGAGAAAAGATCGTCAAAGGCGGGAAGCTCGAGCCCAATCCCATCCCCGGCAAGGCCGGAACGATCAAGCTCAATGTCAAGATGACGCATGACGCCGACAACTTTTATGTGCGCCTTGTCTTCGACAAGCCGCCGGAGACTCTTGGCGAAGAGATGGATCCCAACGAAGGCAAAGTCACCATGATGGTCAGCGACGGCAAAGTCCAGGAAGCTGGCCGCGCCGGCTGCTGGGTCGCCTGCCATGACAACCTGGTAACGATGCCGAGCGCTCCGCCCGGCGTGGCCATCACCAAATATCTGATGCGCTCACGGGTGAAGATGACCCGGCAAGGCGGCGCCGACCTCAAGCCGGCGGATCAGCTCAAGGCGATGAAGCAAGATGGCCAGACTCTCGAGTATTGGCAGGCTGCGCTGAACACCGGAAAGCCCGCCAAGGCGTATGAAGGCCAAGTCCTGGCAAGCCGCAATTTCCGGCGAGCCAGGGTCGTCACCGCGGAGGCACAGGAAGAAAACGGCAAATGGGTCGTCCTGTTGACCCGCAAGCTGCATGCCGGCCCCGGCTTCAAGGACATCGATCCGGGCCAGACCTACGTCATCGGCTTTGCCGTTCACGGCAGCCATGCCGCCCACCGCTTCCATTGGATTTCCTTCGAGAAAACGATGGTCGTCGACAACGGGCAGGCTGACTTCGTCGTAAAATGATTTCCTCGACTGCGACTCGCCGGCCAGCCGGCGAGTCGCCTCTTTCCGGTGCCGAGGCCGGCTCGCTGTCGGTTACTTGTCGTGGTCTTCGGCAGTCCGCTTGTCGATATAGGCCTTGACCGCCCATACCGCCTCCTGGGTGAAGACCTTGTCGTAGGCGGGCATGGTGACACGCCCTTCGCTGTTCTTCTTCCCCTCCATCACGACCGTCTTGAAATAGTCGTCGTTGTCCTTCATGCAGGACGCCTGCTGGTCCTTCGATTCCATATCCAGGCAATCCTTGCCGGAGGCGAGCAGATCGGGCGCCATGCCGCCGGACACCGCATTCAGGCCGTGGCAGGCGGCACAGTTATGGTAATAGCCCACCGCACCGATCGCCACCGCCTTGGCATCGCCACGGTAGGGATTGGGTTCGACCCAGTCCTTGCCCAATGGCTTGAGGCCCGTCGTATCGATCGGATGCGGCGTCACATCGCCATGCGCTTGCGCGGCAACGGAACCGAGCCCAAAGAACAGCCCCGTCACAAGGGCAATCGGTAATTTCATAACGTTTTGCATTCTTGGATCCCTAATGCGTTTGGCAAAGTGCAGTCAAGTCGTCGCTGGTGAAAGCGCTCGCGTAGCACGGACGAGACTGCCTTGTTTCGGGTGAAATTCCTATGTGATAAATGGGGCGAAATAGCGGCATGGCATTTGTACTTTGGTCGTAGATGTCGCTCTGTCGCCGCAGTGATATGTTCCATTGACTGCTACGAACGGAGGGCGCGCCGGCAGATGGTAAAGGTGGCTGAGATACTGCTCGTCCTGCTTTGCGCGTCTTTCGTGCAAATACTCCCTGCTGCCGCGACCCAGACAATCGCCATCGGCATTCTTGTTCCCGACACGCTCAAGGACGATCTGGGCGTGACGGGCGCGCGCCTGGGTGTCGCCGACAACAACACCACCGGCCGGTTCACCGGGCAGGTCTTCACCCTGGACGAGGAAAAGCTGCAGTCCGGGGAGGATCCCGCCGAAGCGGCTCGCCGCCTGACGGCAAATGGAAGTTCCTTCATCGTCTCGTTGCTGGATGCCGCCGCGGTACTCAAGGCGGCAGAGAGCGGCGCGACGCTGTTCAACGCCGCCTCAGCCGATGAGCGATTGCGCAACGAGGATTGCCGCCCGAACCTGCTCCACACCCTGCCTGACCGGGCCATGCTGGCCGACGGCTTGGGGCAATATCTGGTCGAGAAGCGGTGGACCAAATGGCTCCTGGTCTATGGCGCCGGACAAGCCGACGCAGCCTACGCCCAGGCGATCCGACGCACCGCCCGCCGCTACGGCGCCAGCATCGTCGATCAACGCCAGTGGACGTTCGACAGCGAAGGCAAGCCGCAGCGCGAAGTGCCCACCTTCACCCAGGGGGCCGACTACGACGTGGTGGTGGTCGCCGATGAGGCGGGTACCTTCGGCAACCTGCTGCCTTACCGCCTTTGGCTGCCCCGCCCGGTCGTCGGCACCCAGGGACTGATGGCCGAAGGATGGGATCCGGCAGCGGAAGACTGGGGAGCGATCCAGTTGCAGAACCGCTTCACGGCGCTGGCCAAGCGCCCGATGACCTCGGTCGATTACGCCGCTTGGCTGGCGGTCCGCGCCATCGGTGAGGCGGCGACCCGGGCCAGGTCGGCGGATCCGGCGGCGTTGCGCAAGATCCTTGCCGCCCCGGATTTCTCTGTCGCCGGCTTCAAGGGGCGCAAGCTGACCTTCCGCGATTGGGACGGCCAGCTTCGGCAGCCGATCCTGCTGGGGGCGGCCAATGGCCTGATCGCCGTCGCTCCCGTGGCGGGATTCATGCACCCGACAACCGAACTCGATACCTTGGGCATCGATCGGCCGGAAACTAAATGCAAGATGAGGGCAGCGCGGTGAAATCCATGTCAAGATTAAGGAGCAAACGATGGGGAACGCAAGGAAAGGCGACTGAGCGTCTCTCCTTGAAGAACCATTACGGTCTCCGCGTGTTCCGAGGCGAAGCAATAGCTCTGGCTGTTTTGTGTTTGTCGTCGGCGCAGGCAACCGCCGGCACCGCCTATGTGTCGAACGAGAAAGATAATACTATTTCTATTATCGACACGGCGAAGATGCAAGTCATCGACACCGTCCAGGTAGGCCGTCAACCGCGCGGCATCCTGCTTTCGCCCGACAATACCAAGCTCTATATTTGCGCCTCGAGTTCGGACACCATCCAGGTCATGGACCTCGCGACGCATAAGATTCTCCATGATCTTCCCTCGGGCGAGGATCCCGAGACCTTCGCCCAGACCCCCGACGGCAAGTTCATCTACGTTTCCAACGAGAACAGCAACGGCGTCACCGTCATCGACATCAACAAAAGACTGGTGGTCGCCCAGTTCGACGTCGGCGTGGAACCGGAAGGAATGGCGGTAAGCCCCGACGGCAAGCTGGCCGTCAACACGTCGGAAACCACCTCGATGGTTCACTGGATCAATACGGACACCAAGGCCGTGTTCGACAACACTCCGGTCGAGCAACGGCCTCGCGTCGCCGTATTCAATCCGCAGGGTACGCTCCTCTGGGTATCCTCCGAGATCGGCGGCACCGTCAACGTCATCGATGTGGCCACCCGCAAGCCGATGCGGACCATTCATTTCGCCGTCAAGGGTGTTCCCGATGACAAGGTGCAGCCGGTCGGCATCCGCCTGACCAGCGACGGCAAGCTGGCCTTCGTCGCCCTCGGCCCGGCCAACCATGTCGCCGTCGTCGATGCCCGGACCTACGAGGTCAAAGCCTATATTCTGGTCGGCCAGCGGGTCTGGCAGATGGCTTTCACGCCGGGCGAAAAGCAGCTTTACACCACCAACGGCATCAGCGGCGACGTCACGGTGATCGACGTAGCCAAGCTGGCCCCTATCAAGTCGATCAAGGTCGGCCGTTATCCCTGGGGCGTGGCGATCAGCCCATGAACTGCGGGCCCCAAAGGAATGCCGGGCGGCTTTGGGCCGCCCGGCAAGGCTGAGGAAGAAACGCAACGATCCCGATGGTTAGGACTTGGGATTCCACAGAGGAACCACAAAGCGCAGGAAGAAGCGGGTGTCGCCGTCACCATAGGTCGCCGTGTCGGCGCTGACCGAGCGGGCCAGGTAGGCCTGCACGGAAATCGGGCCGAAGGCGTAGCCGACCAGACCGCCCATCTCGAACAGGTGGGAACTTCCGTTCGGATCGCCCAACCCCTTGCCGAGATCGTTGCTTCCGAAGGCGATCGGACCGACCTCCCACTTGCCGAATGTCTTGGTCGCGGTGATGTCGTAGTTGAGGTATTCGGGCGCGCCCATCAGACCGGCAGTCTGATTGCTCCCAGGCGAACCGTAAATCAGGTGAGCCGTCACGTCATAACCGTTGCCGGTATAGCTGAGGGCCGCCCGCTCGTTGAATACCCAGTTGTTGGTGGCGAGGCCGGGAGCATTAACCGGCGCGTAACCGCCGACGAAATTGCTGAAGCCGAAGCCATTGCCCAGGTTCCAGGCGACGCCGGCCAAAAGGGCGGGGTTGTAGAGCCCGGCCGTCGATACGGCGCCCTTCACTCCGACATAATCCTCGGGCACCGCACCATAAGCTTCGACACGCCCACCGGCGATGGTCCACGGCGTCGACCAGGCGACCACCGGGATGTTGACGAAGGCGGAAGTGTTGGCATTCGGCCCCAACTGAACGATGCTCGACGTATCGACGAAATACAGACCCTCGGGAAGAGGGGCGCCGAGGGCCAGACCAACCGTTTCGCCGGCCTCGGTCACCGGTGCGGCCTCGGCCGCGCCGGCAAACGCTAAAAGCGATAGTGCGCCGAAGGCGCCGGACAGCACCGCCGCCTTGAATAGAGATGTATGTTGTCCACCTAATTTCATGTCCGTAATCCCCGAGTATTAGTAGACTTGCACCCCCTTTACGGCTATTCCGGAAAGGTTGCGCCTTCGTAATGGTGCAGATTGTATCTGTTACAGTATCTATTGCATTCCGTACTTTTGGCGAATGTTGCACGCACGACACACGATATGACAATTTTTGCTTTCGCCCAGTGATTCGTACGAAAGAACAATTTTCAAAGGCACTGAAATTCCACCGCGGCGCATGGATGCGACTTAGGTCTCATTGGTGGGGATGCGGCAACTGGCTCACCATGGCGTAATGGATGCCGTTTCGCCTCAACCAATCTCCCGGCGAACCCACCCGTCCTGGCCGGGTGGCTTGGGGCTCGTGTTGTCGGTGGCGTTTCATGCCACCTTGCTGCCGCTGATCGGGGGGTTTTGGCTGCTCACCCCGACGAAACAGCCCCCCCCTCCTCAGGCCATCGAAGTGACACTGGCCTGGATGCCGCCACCGGCCGCCGCCGTTCCGGCCCCGACCGCCACAGCGACGGCGACGGCGCCCAGCGTGGCCCCTCCGGCTGAATCGCGCCTGGCGGCGCCGGCTCCGCCCCCGGCCAAACCGCGCCCCTCGACAGCACGCCCGGCGACAGCACGCCCGGCCCGCCATCCAAGGCCGTTGGCCCATCGTGCCGCGCCCTTGCCACCCAAACCGGCGCCGCCGGCGGCGGCGGTCGCCGCGCCTTCCGCCCGGACCCCGGCGGAAGGCTCGCCCCCCGCCGGGCGCATCGCCGCCGCACCACCAGCCGCCGCCGGGGCCAGCATCGCACCACCGCTGGACGCTTCAGCCGCCGCCCCGCCGGCGAAGGCGGAGATACTGGCCCGCTATTCGCGGACGCTGCTCGACCGCCTCGAACGCCACAAGACCTACCCGCTGTCATCGCAGCGCCGGGGCGAGGAAGGCACCATCGTCGTCCGCCTGACAGTCGCCGAGGACGGCCACCTGATTCACGTGGAGCCGGTCGGCGACGGCCCCCACCGTCTGGTCGAGGCCTCCCTGGCGGCGGTGCAGGCCGGCGCGCCATTTCCCCCGCTGCCGGCGGAGTTGGGGACCCGCGTGGCGATCTTCAGCCTGCCCATTACCTACAGACTGCGCTGAGGTCTCCCCGCAACCCCTCCGAACCCAACCTGGAATACTTCTAGAGGCTGCCATGCGATCAACGGTAGGAACCAGACGATGCCACCCTTTCGCCCGATGGAAGCGGCACCGGGCGGGCGTTCCGGCGGCTCTCGCCCTGCTCGCCCTCGTCTTCGCCACACCCTGTCCGGCGCATGGCCGCCATGTCGATGACGGCCATATCAGCGAGGACACCCTCACCATGGCCGCCGTACCGAAATCAGTCGAGGTCGGCACCAAGGACCCGAAATTTCCCGTCTGGCCCTTGTACGAGGGGCGCAAGATCGTCGGCTACCTGTTCCGCACCAACGATCTGGTCGACATTCCCGGGTTCGCCGGAACCCCGATCAACCTGCTGATCGCCATGGACAGTCAGGGCGTCTTCATGGATGTCAAGCTGATCCACCAGAACGAACCGGTCTTCGTCAACGGTATCGGAACAGAACCGCTCCTGTCATTCCTGCAGCAATACAAAGGCAAGTCGATCCGCAGCAATATCAAGGTTGCGGCGCCCCATGAGACGGTCGACAAGGAAGGCGGTATCAACACCTATGTCGATGGGATCAGCCGGGCCTCGGCCTCGGTCCGTATCATCAACGAGACCATCCTGAACGCCGCCCTCAAGGTGGCCCGCGAAAAGATGGCCGACCAGTTGCCTCGGGAGACCGCGCGCCCGGCCCCCCAGACGGTGCGGCCGATGACCTGGCGGCAGTTGGTCGACAAGGGATATATCCGGCATCTCAAGCTGACCAACGGTGCGGTTGAGAGCGCTTTCGCCGGAACCCGCTTCGCCGGCATCGACCCGGAGGTGGCGGACAACCCGGACAAGGCCTACATCGATCTCTATTTCGCCCAGATCAACGTACCGTCGATCGGCAGGAACATCCTGGACGAAAACACCTGGCGACGCCTGGAGGACAAAGTAGGAGACACCAACGAGGCGATCATCCTCATGTCGAACGGCCCGAAGTCTTTCAAGGGCGAAGACTTCGTTCCGGGAGCCGTTCCAGACACATTGTCGGTACGCCAGGGGAAATTCCCAATAAACTTGCGCAACCAAGTCCTCGACATCACCTTTCAGGCCGGAGTGCCGCAATTTCTCGAGGCCGAGGTTTATATGATCGATCGCCGCTCCGGCTTCGACCCCTCGGTGCCTTGGCGGCTGATGCTGCGCATTCCGCGGAGCCGCGGCTATTTCCTGGAGGAAGGCACCAGCCGGGATTTCTCCGCCGATTATTCGCTGCCGGCGAATTTGTTCGTCTGGCCAAGCACCGGGCCGGATCGGCCGTGGCTCGCCGCCTGGAAGACCCGCAAATGGGAGATCGGCCTCCTGGCCGTGGCGCTGGCCGCGCTCAGTTTCGGCCTGGCGCGCCAGGATTGGCTGACCAGACGCAGGGGCCTGCTTGCCTGGTCGCGGCCGCTGTTCCTGGCCTTCGTCCTGGTGTTCGTCGGCTGGTATGCGCAAGGGCAGCTCAGCATCGTCACCATTCTTGGGCTGGTGAAGTTGGCGCGGGCCGGCGGCGACCTCACGTTCCTGCTATACGACCCCATTTCGCTGCTGCTGTGGCTCTACGTCCTGGCCACCTTGGCGATCTGGGCCCGCGGACCGTTCTGCGGATGGCTTTGCCCCTACGGCGCCATGCAGGAACTGGTCAGCAAGGTGGCGACATTCGCCCGGCTGCGCCCCTTGCGACTGGGCGAACCGGCCCGGCGCCGGCTGGCGCTGGTGAAGTATGGGGTGCTTGCCTTTCTGGTGGCCGGCGCCCTGGTGGTGCCCGATTCCGCCGAAAGACTGGCCGAGGTGGAGCCGTTCAAGACTGCCATCACCCTCGAATTCCACCGCGAATGGCCGTATGTCGTCTACGCCCTCGCCCTGACGCTCGGCAGCGCCCTGGTCTACAAGGGATTTTGCCAGTTTCTCTGCCCGCTGGGCGCGCTCCTCTCGCTTTCGGCATTCCTGCGCCACCACCGATGGCTGCCGAGACGGGCCGATTGCGGCAAGCCTTGCCAGATCTGCCGCATCCGTTGCGAATATGGTGCGATCACGCGCACCGGATCCATTCGCTACGCCGAATGCGTCCAATGCCTGGACTGCGTGGCCATTCTGCACGATCCGTCGCGTTGCGTGCCGCTGCGCCTGGAGAAAGAAGGAAAATCCCTACGCCGTATTCCAACCCGCGAGGCAACGCCATGACACCGCCGATCTCCCGCCGCCGTTTCATTACCGTCACCGGTATGTTCGCCGGAGCCATGGTTGCCGGCCCCGCCTTGCCGCGGGAGCGACCGCCCCAGTTGGCCCGATGGGACGGAGTCGTCCTCGGAGCGCAATCCAGCCTCCAACTCTATCACCCTGATCCCGACGCGGCCAAAGCGTTGATCGGTGACTGCCTGGCCGAAGTCTACCGGCTGGAACGGATCTTCAGCCTGTATCGGCCGGAATCGGCGCTGTGCCGCCTCAACCGCACCGGCAGCCTGGACGGCGCCCCTCCGGAATTCCTGACCGTGCTGCGGCAGAGCCTGCATTTCAGCGCCATCAGCGGCGGCGCCTTTGACGTCACCGTGCAGCCGCTATGGATCCTTTACGCCGACCATTTCGCCCGGCCGGATGCCGACCCCGGTGGTCCGCCGGGCGCCGCCATCGAGGCTGCCCGGGCTCTCGTCGACTATCGCCGGATCACCCTGGCCGGAGATCGGGTCGCTTTGGCCGAGCCGGGGATGGGCATCACCTTCAACGGTATCGCTCACGGCTACATCACCGACCGTATCGTGGCCCTGCTCCGCCGGCGCGGCGTCGACCGGGTGCTGGCGCAACTGGATGCCTACCGCGCCA
Source organism: Pseudomonadota bacterium (assembly GCA_021781575.1). Classification (GTDB taxonomy): domain Bacteria; phylum Pseudomonadota; class Alphaproteobacteria; order Rhodospirillales; family Magnetospirillaceae; genus DUZF01. Next base: position 33,590 of record JAJXWP010000005.1, on the reverse strand, counting down.
GCGGCCGCCATCCCGACGGGCGGCCGTGGCATATCGGCATCGCCAACCCCAAGGCGCCCGACACGGCGCTCCAGGTGGTGGAACTGACCGACCGGGCGATGGCCACGTCGGGCGGCTACGGCACCTGCTTCGACAAGGCCGGCCGGTTTCACCATCTGTTCGACCCGGCCACCGGCCGGCCGTCCTTCGCCTGGGCGGAAACCAATGTGGTGGCGCGGTCCGCGATGGTCGCCGACGGCCTGTCCACCACACTGGCCGTCTGCCATCGCGACCACGCCCAGGACATTCTCAGCGCCGGCGGCGGCGAGACCGCCTATCTGGTCGACTTCGACAACCGGGTTACGACGATTCCCGGCTGATGCCTGCCGGCGGCCGCTTCACGCCTGCGCCGCCAGAGGAATAATGCGCCGAGGCCGCTGGCGAAGAGTGGAAGAGAGGTGGGAGCCGGAACCGGTGTCGACGGAATGGTCGTGCTCGAAACCAACTGGATGAGCGGTTGGACGGTCGCGTAGGTATAGCCCGGATCTATCGCCGGCGGCCCGATCAAGGCGTCGGCGGTGGTGTTCGCCGGGTAAGCCACCGTACCGGCCCCACACTGGGGGTCCAAGGTCGCGGCGGCCCCGACACAGACGAAGAAATGGGAATTTGTGGCGAAATCCAGGCTGCTTGCTCCTCCCGCGGTGTCGTAGGAGAACAAGGACAAATCGCTTGGCGCGCCGACGCTGGTCGTTCCCTCCAGGGCATACAAGGCCGCTGAAAACGACTGCAGGTCGCCCAATTCGATGAGCCCGTTGGCCTCGACCACGCCGCTGAAAGACCCCACCAAAAATGTGCCTGTCGGTACAGGTGGAGTCGAAACGGAATACCAGTCGGTCGCCGGATCGCCTCCAACGGGAATAATCGAAAAAGCGAAGGTGTCGATCGTGGTTGCCTGGGCGGGCAGACAGGCGGTCGCCAGCCAGGCGCCAACAGCCGCCAGAAAGGTACCCACTCTTCCAGCCATCGCCTCGCCTCCAATCAAAATATGAGCCGGCCGCAATTCCCGCGGATTCTGGACTGAACCCGCTCAAGAAAGGCATTGTCTAAATTCATCTGATTGCAACGACGCTAACTCAATACACGCAAACCATTCCACACACCGGAAGAACTATGTATCATTACATCAATGGATAAGAACGCTTTCAACACAATGGCTTCCCAGATACTACCCGCACACATCGAGTGTTTTCCTGCACGATCGTAATGTCGTAAATTCAGGCTCTGTGGAATTGGCGGTAACGAGACTGCTTCGGCGGCAAATTGGCATATGCGCTGTCGCGCCCCGGGACATACCGCTGGCCGCGGCGCCACGCCGGGCGGGCAAAAATCAAGGCTAACTTTTCGGCTTGAAATGCACATGGTCATGGGCGTGGGAGTGGCCTTGTCCCGGCCCGTGGGAATGCTGTCCGCGCACGACTTCGGCGGCAACCAGATGCAGGTGGCCGTGACGGACCCCGGTTTCGGCGATGGTGGCTTCGGCGAACTGACGCACCGACGGCGTGTCGCCCTGCAACACCACGACCTCGAGACAATTCTCGTGGTCGAGATGAACATGCAGGGTGGACAGCATGAGGTCGTGGCGGGCGTGCTGGGCTTCCGTCAGCCGCCGCCCCAACTCCCGCTGGTGGTGGTTGTAGACATAGGACAGGCAGCCCACCGCATGGCCGCCACGGCCTTCCTCGGCCCTGTCTTCTTCAAGGCGCCGCCGCACCAGATCGCGGATCGCTTCCGAGCGGTTTTCATAGCCCTTCCGCCCGATATACGCGTCGAACTGTTCCAGCAACCCCTCATCCAGGGAAATGGTCACCCGTTCCATATCCGCCTCGCTGCGCGCCAACCATCCGCGATGGATGTAGCACACTGCCCGGCCGGCGCCAGGAAGATCTGGTGCAGTGACTCATTCAAAAGGTTCACCGCACCAGGTCTGTCAAAGACCTTCGCCGGGCGGGCGCATCCGTGCCCGCCCGGCCAGGGGCAAGAGCGAAGCCTTGCCGATTGCACCAAAGTCCAATCGTTCGGTGTGGCGCGGTCGCTCATAATCGATCCAAAGCAAGCCGCCGGATACAAATGCCCGGCGGACGATAAGAGAGAGGGGGGCGCATGGGCCTCGCAGACCCGGTCAGGCAACCGTGATCGATCTTTCGGCCAACGAGAACCCGTTCGGCCCGTCGGCCTATGCCGTCCACGCCATCATCGACGGCGCCCTGTCGGCGCACCGCTATCCCGACGGCGGGGGGATCGCCCTGAAGGAAGCCCTGGCCAGCCTGCTCGCCATCGGCATGGACCAGATCGTCCTCGGCAACGGCTCCTGCGAGGTTCTGGAATTGACGGCGCGCGCCTTGCTCGGCAGGGGCGACGAAGCGGTTCTCGGCTGGCCGTCCTTTCCCGCCTATCGATCCATAATCGCCCGCACCGGAGCGACGGCGGTCCTGGTGCCTCTGGTCGAACAAGCCTACGATCTTGACGGCATGGCCGCCGCGGTGACGTCCAGGACCCGCCTGGTCGTGCTCGGCAACCCCAACAACCCGACCGGCCTGACGATCCGACATGCGGCGTTCGCCGCTTTTCTCAACCGCCTGCCGAAGACCGTGGCCGTCGTGGTCGACGAGGCCTATCGCGAATATGTCGGCGGCGACGGACTGGCCGATGCCCTTGCCTGGATCGCCGAAGGCCGCACCGTGGTGGTGACACGCTCGCTTTCGAAAGCCTACGGCCTGGCCGGGCTGCGCATCGGCTACGCGGCCGCCCCTGCCGCGCTGGCGCGGCGCATCGAGACGCAGCGGCAGCATTTCAACACCAGTCGGATCGCCCAGGCGGCGGCGCTGGCGGCCATCGGCGACCGGCACCACCTGACGCATTGTGTCGCTCTCAACACCAGCGGGCGGCGCTGGCTGGAAAATCAACTGGCGGCGCTGGGCCTGCACTTCCTGCCCTCGGAAGCCAATTTCATCATGCTGCGGGTCGGCGACGGCAGCCGCATCTGCCAGCGGCTGCGGGGGAGCGGCATCCAGGTCAAGCCGCTGGACGCCCTCGACCGGCCCGAATGGATCCGCGTCAGTGTCGGGCGGCCCGAAGAGAACGAGCGGTTCATCGCCGCCCTGGTGTCCGCCTTGTCGCAGCCCGCCGCCGTGGAGCAGGCATGCTGACCACCGACCTGACGTTTCGCCAACTGCGGATATTCTGCGCGGTCGCTCAGGCCGCCAGCCTGACCCGCGCCGGCAAGCAGTTGGGGTTGGCCCAGCCGACATTGTCGCAGCAGCTGTCAAAGCTCGAACAGAGCGTCGGGGCGAAGCTGTTCGAACGCACCCTGAACCAGATGGTGCTGACCGAAGCCGGCCATTTCCTGCTGCGGCAAGCGCGAACCATTCTCGATGAGGTCGATCAGGCGCAGACCGGCCTTCGGGAGTTTTCCGCCGGACTGCGCGGCATCATACGCCTGGCGGGGCTCAATTCGATCATTCGCGCCGTCCTGCCCCATGCCATTTCCCGGCTTGCCGCAACCCACCCCGAGGTCGAATTCGACATCCACGAGACCGCCCCGGCCGAAGCGCTCGACCTGTTGTACGGCCGCTCGGTCAATATCGGACTGGTGGCAAGCAACGCCATCGCCCAGAGCAGCAGTTCGTTCAAAGAGATCCCGGTGGTCGAGGACCCTTACGTCTTCGCCGTGCCGAGCGGCCTGAAGCTGTCCGGCTTGGCGGACCCTGAAACGGGCCTGTCCGCGGCCGAACGCAAGATCCTCAACAGCTGCATCCAATTCAACTTCGGCACCCAGCACAGCCGCCGTGTCGAATGCTGGTACCAGCGGGTGCTGCCGCGCCATCGGCTGGTCGCCCAGTGCCGCAGCTACGAGGTCGCCCTCGGCATGGTGCGCGCCGGCCTCGGCGTATGCCTGGTGCCGGCATTGACCGCCCATGACGGAATCGGCTGCATTCCGGGCATCGACCTCTACGCCACCGACCAACCCAGCCGCCAGGCCGTCGCCCTGGTGCCTTCGCAATACCTGCGCGTCGAGCCATACAAAAGCTTCCTGCGGGTCTTGCGGGAAGCCGGCGGCGAGGTCCGCCTTCCGCGTGTCCTGCCTGCCCCCCCCTTCATCGAAAGCCCGCCCCCGGCAAGACCGGCCGCGGTGGCAGTCGGCACCGCCTCGGCTCTCCCGGCAGCACCAGCTCTATAAGTCTAAAGTACAATATAGACCTGCGATAAATTTTATAGTTTTCGTATCCATGCCGCCATTCACAAGCGTAATGGCAGCGTGCGATTTCCATTTCTTTGCCTTTACCCCTATTCGAAATCGCAATAGCACTCATAGATTTTCGGCGATGCCAGCTGGTGCTAGCTTCGTCAAAAGAATGAGGTGGGAGGATTTGCCATGGTTTTGATGATGGCGCCCGGCGGCACCAGGGAAATGGCCAAGCTGGTGCTCGATGAAGGTGCCGACGCCGTTTATGTCGGAGTGGTCGGCTGGAGCCGGCGAGGCTCCGAGCATGAGCTGACCGATGACGAGATCCGCGAGATCATCGACTATGCCGGCGAACGCGGCAAGGAGGTTCGGGTCGTCGTCAATACCCTGCCCAGCTCCACTGAGATCCCCATGTTCATCGAGCGGATCGACATGTACGCCGGCTGGGGGGCCAAGGGCTTCATGATCAGCGACGTCGGCTGCATGCGCCTGGTCCATGCGCGGCTGCCGCAGGTGGCCATCCACACCAGCGTCGGCTGCGGCATCACCAATTACGAGGATGTCCGTTTCCTTGCCGAAAGCGGCGCCACCCATGTTGTTCTGCCCTATCGGATGACCGTCGAGGAGATCGCCCAGGTCAAGGCGATGACCGGCATCGGCATCGAAGTCTTCCTGTTCAAGACACCGTCCGGCGGCAAGATCTGCCCCGGCAAATGCATGATGAGCAGCTATTTCAGCTATCGCCATTGGCTCGACCAGAATGGCAAGGACCATTTCTTCGGCAGTGCCAGCCGGGGAGGCGACTGTCTTCGCGTCTGCCAGACCAACTGGACGTTCGGCGAGGACGAGGGCGGCTGGGGCCGGGCCATGACCATCAAGACCAATCCGGCCCTGTGGCTCGACGAATTGCCGGCCTATCTGGCCGCCGGCGTCGACTGCCTGAAGGTTCCCGGCCGCGACCGCTCGGAGATCCTGGTGCGCGACATCGTCCGCTTCTATCGCGAGGTGCTCGACCGCATCGAGGCCGGCGCCCCCCTTGATCTGGCCGCCTATCACCCCCGGCTGGAGAGCTTCCATCAGCGCTGGAAGGTCGAGCGGGGACAGCGCGACCGCCGGCTGATCGGCGAAGCAGAACGAGAGGCGCGCCGCGCCGACGGGGCGGCCGCCGTCGCAGCCGCACAGTAACGACAAGCAATCTCCATCCGTGAGGACCGTCCATGTTCGAGCTGTCCACTAACGTCGCCTCCCCGCGCCTTCTGCGTCGCGGCGACTATTCCGCCTATGACGCCCTTTATCTCGGCGACTTCTCGTGCCAGGACACACCGGCCAATTTCAGCTCACATCCCGAGCTCCTGGCCGAAGCCGTCGACCTGGTCAAGGCGCAGGGCAAGAAGTGCTATCTCCGGCTTTACGCCGTGCCCAGCAATCACGACCTCGACCGCGTGCGGGCAGTCATCGAGGCGGCAATGCCGCTGCCGATCGACGCCATCGAAGTCCACAATCTCGGCGTCCTCCGCATGCTGCGCGAGATGGGCTGCAGCAAGCCGGTTCACCTGGGCGTATTCGGCAACCTTTACACCGACGCCACCGCCCGCGTGGTCAAGGATTACGGCGTCACCCGGGTCTATCCCAACCCGGAACTCAGCCTGAAGGAGGCCATCTATATCCGTGACCATACACCCATTCAGGTGCTGATCCCGGTGCACGGCAAGATCCCCCTGGTGATCTCGGAGACCTGTTTCATCCTCGAACATGCCGAACACCGGCCGGCCGAAGGCTGCGGCGCCCTGTGCTCGCGCGAGCATTGGCTGACGCGCACCGCCGGCGGCTGGTCGCTGAAGGACACAGGCCGCATGACCCTGAGCGGCAGCGATCTGTGCATGCTGGAACATCTGGAGGAGCTGGCGGCGGCCAAACTGGACGCCTTCTACGTGCAAAGCCATGGCGAAAGCAGCGAATACGTCGCCGCCGTCGGCCGGCTGTATCGCGACGGGCTGACCAGGGCATTTTCCGGGCAGCCCGCCGGCGATCTTTCGGCAGCCCTGGAGGAGCTCACCGCGCTGGCCAAGATGGGGCTGTGCAACGGCTACTACTTCGAGAACGCCGGCCGCCGCTACCTGGGGAGAGCGTGAGTTGCCGACGTTGCTGGCGCCCGGCGGCAGCCGCGAGATGGCCGCCGCCGCCGTCGACGAGGGAGCCGACGTCGTCTATGTCGGCCCCCTGGGATGGAGCCGCCGCCCCGCCGAATCGGAAATGACCGACGACGACATCAAATCGGCCATCGACTATGCCGGGGCTCGTGGCCGCCAGGTCCGCATTGTGCTCAATACCTTCCCCAGCACCTTCGAGATGGACGACTTCCTGGCCAAGGTCCAGCGTTATGCGGATTACGGCTGCTCGGGCTTCATCGTCACCGATCCCGGCGCCATCGCCCTGATCCGCCGCATGCTGCCCGAGACGGTGATCCACGTCAGCATCGGCAGCGGCATCACCAACGCCTGGGACGCCCGCTTCTATCGGGATCTCGGCGCCGACATGATCATCCTCCCCTATCGCTGGGGGGAAACCGAGGTCGAACAGGTGAGCCGTTGCTCGGACATCGGCCTCGAAGTCTTCCTGTTCGAGACCATTCAGACCGGGAAGATCTGCCCCGGCAAATGCATCATGTCGAGCTACCTCAAATACCGTGAGTGGCTGCCGGCGGAAGGCAAGGGCGAAAGCTTCGGCAGCGCCAACCGCGGAGCCAAGGAATGCTACCGGGTGTGCCAGGTGCAGTGGGATTTCACCAGCGGCAGCGAGGCGGCGCAAAGCCTGAAACTGCGCCGCGACGCCCGGCTGATGCTGGACCAGCTGCCGCGCATGCTGGCCCTCGGGGTGGAATGCTTCAAGCTGTCCGGGCGGGAGCGGCCGACGCCGATGATCCGCGATCTGGTGCGCTTCTACCGCAAGGTGCTGGATGGGATCGTCGACGGCAGCAGGCTCGACATGGGCGTCTATGGCGAGGACCTGGCGGTTCTCCGCTCGCGTTGGATCGTCGAGAAGAACAAGCGCGTCGACAACCTGATGAGCCGCGCCACCCCCGCGGAGGTCGCCGCGCCGCGCTGGGGAACGGCGTGATGGCCGGCGACTTCGGCATTGCCGGCGCCCTTGCCGATCCTGCCGAAGCCGAACGGTTCCCCATACTCCGCTGCGCCTTCGAGGCGACCGGAAGCCCGGCCTGGGTTATGCGTACGATCCGGGCGCTGGGGTTCGACCACCGGCACGGCTTCCACCTCGAGCTCGGCCTCGGCACCGATCGGGCGACGCCCCTGCGCCAGGCCACCGAGTCGGCGCTGGCGGAAGGCGCCGCCGATCTCATCGACACCGATTGGATCTCGCTGGCCCGCCATCGCCTGGCCGGGTTTCCGATCGCCGCGGTGTTCCCTTATGGCCGGATCATGGGCGGCATGGTGGTCTCCCGGGATGGCGGCATCACCGATCTCGATCATCTGCGGGGCCATCGCATCGGCGTGGTCCGCCGCCAGGACAAGAACTGGTCGGTGATCCGCGCCGCCTGCCGGCAATCTCTTGGCTTCGACCCGGCAGCCGAGGCCACGGTGATCGAAGCCATGTCGAAGACGACCCTGGTCGAATGGCTGGAACAGGGCCGTGTCGACGCGGCGGTGGTCTATTGGCATCTGGTGCCGGCATTAACCGAAACCGGCCGGTTCCGCCAATTGTGCGACGTTCTCGATCTTCTCGAGCGGCTGGGCGGCGCAACGGCGCCGACCACCTTCTTCAGTTGCCGAGAATCGTTCATTGCCCGGCAGCCGGCGGTGATCGCCGGGTTCGTCGCCGCCTATCGCCAGGCGGTGGCGCTCCTGCGCAGCGACGGCGCGGCGTGGCGGCTGGCGGCGGCATCGTCGAGCGGCCGGCCGGACGTCGCCGCCGGCCTGCGCGCCGCCTGGTGCCGCCGGATCTGCACCGACTGGCAGCCCGAGGACCCCAGCGCCCTGGTGCGGCTGTTCGAGCGGCTGAAGGCGCTCATCGGCGAAGAGGCCCTTGGCGTTCCCGCCATTCCGTTGGGCGCCTTCTCCCTTTTTCCCAATCTTTGAGGAGCGGCAAGCATGGTTGCGTTGATGGGCCCCGGCGGCACTCTGGAGATGGCGGTCACCGCCCTGGAGCGAGGCTGCGATTCGGTGTTTGTCGGCCCCAAGGGCTGGAGCCGGCGGCCTGCCAGCGACGAGCTGGACGACATGGAGATCGAAGAGCTGATCGCCTGGAGCAGGCCGAAAGGCAAGGACGTGCGCGTCGCCATCAACGTCATGCCCAGCCCGCAGGAGATCCCGACCTTCCTGGCGAAGATCGAACGCTATGCCGCCTGGGGGGCGGCTGGGGTGATGATCTGCGACCCCGGCTGCATCGACCTGGTCCGCCAGCGGTTCCCCGATCTCGACATCCATGTCAGCGTCACCGCCGGCGTGTTCAACAGCGAAGATATCTACTTCTACCGGGCCCTGGGCGCCAACATCGTCGTCATCCCCTATCGCTGGGGAACCGCCGAACTGGAGCAGATCCGCGACCAGACCGGGATCAAGCTGGAAGCCTTCATGTTTCAGGCGGTCAAGCGCGGGCGGATCTGTCCGGGGCGGTGCTATTCCAGCAGCTATTTCCAGATCAACCATCAGAAGGATGCCGCCGGCAAGGACCACTTCGTCGGCAGCGCCAGCAAAGGGGGCAGCTGCTATCGCATCTGCCGGGCCAAATGGGATCTGAGCGTCGACCAGGAACGCCACGCCGACACGCCGGACCTGAAGGCGACCCCCGAGCTTCTGCTCTGGGAAATGCCCGAGTACATCAAGCTGGGCGTCGATCGATTCAAGATTCCCGGCCGTGAGCGGTCGGTGCCGCTGGTCGGCGACATCTGTGGTTTCTACCGTCAGGTTCTCGATCATGTGCTGGCCGGCAACGACGACGTCTCGCCATTTGCCGAGGAGTGGCACGAGATGCGCGACCGCTGGGCGCGGGAACGCGGCCGCCGCGACGACGCGCGCATCGGCGACGCGCAAGCGGCCGTTGGCTGAGGGTCCGGCACGGCGATGTTGCGCTGAACACGAAGAATTGCGCAGATAACGTCCTTGGCGAGAGAGGTATTCTGCGGTGGCTATACCACGCAATACAGGTAAATTGCCATGAAATCACAGATGAACACAGACATCGCACAGACGGATACAGATTCCTGTTCGGCGATGCACCGGTGCCCATCGATGAATTATCCGCATTTATCTGCACGCCATTTCATCTCCTCCGGCGACTTGATCCGCGATCTGTCCGAGATCGGGCCTGATGACCACCCTCTGGTCGGCGGCAAGGCGTTCCATCTCGGCCTGCTGATGCGCTCGGGCTTCAACGTGCCGAAGGGCTTTGCCGTCACCAGCAACGCCTTCCACCAGGTCGTCGCCGCTGCCGGCGGGCAGCCGCGGCTGTCGGCGCCGCTGCGGGCCGCGGTGATCGCGGCATGGCGGCGGGCCGGCTTCACCGAAGCAGCGGTCCGCAGTTCGGCCAGCGAGGAGGACGGCCGGCAGGCCAGCTGGGCCGGGGTCTTTCCCACCCTGCTGCCGGTCACCGGCGAAGAGGAACTGGTGGCGGCGGTGGAGCGCTGCTTCGCCGCCCTGCACTCGCCCGAGGCCGACCTCTACCGGGCCAAGCGGCGCAGCGCGGCGCCGCCTGCCATGGCGGTGCTGGTGCAGGAACTGGTGCCGGCGCGGGCGGCGGGAATCATCTACACCGCCCATCCTCTCACCGGAGGCGGCGACCACATCGTCGTCAATGCCGTGCGCGGCCTGGGCGAGCCGCTGGCCGCCGGCCGCATCAGCGGCGACACCTTTGTCCTTGGCCGCGACGGCTGCTTGAAGGCGGCCACGGTGACAGGACAGCCCTTCATGCTGACGCCCGCCGGCGAGGTGCCGCTGGCCGGCGAGGCACGGTCGCGCCCGGCCATCTCCGAGACCGAGGCGTCCGCCTTGGCGCGGCTGGCGGTGGACGTCGAGACGGTGTTCTCCTGCCCGCAGGACATCGAGTTCGCCATCGGCGGCGAGACCATTCACCTGCTCCAGTCGCGGCCGATCACCCGCCCTTCGGCCGGCGCGGCGATCGCAGCGGACGAAATCGACGCTTATGTCGAGCGGGAACGCCGGGCATTGACCGAGCGCCTGGCGGCGGCGCGGCGGCGCGGCCGTCTGTCGGCCCGCCCGGCCGTGTTCAGCAATGGAAATGTCGGCGAGTTGCTGCCGACGCCGACGCCCATGAGCTTCGGGCTGTTCGACGCCATTTTCGCCGGAAGCGACGGGGCGGTGCTGACCGGCCGGCGGCGTCTCGGCTATCGCCTGGCCGAGGATGCCGCCACCGGCCTCTACGAACTGATCTGCGGCCAACCCTATTTCAATCTGGAAGTGGACGCCCGCACCTTCGATATCGGGCTCGCCATTGACATCGACGAGATCCTCTCGGGCGTCGCCGGCGATCCCGCCCGTGCCAATTATCCCGAGTTCGGCCTGTACCGCCAGGAAATCGGGCTAGCCGACGCCATTCGCCGTTTCGGCGCGGCCGAAGGGCGACGGCGCCACGACACCCTCAAGGAATTCCATACGGCGATGACCGCCGCCGCCCAGGCGTTCCGCGTCGATTTCACCGATCACATCGAGCGCCGGCTGCGCGACAGCCTGAGGAAAGCGGCGAGGCTGCTGCCGTCGACCATGGACCGGAGCGAACTCGTCGCCGCCTTCCAGGCGCAGGTGCAACACCTGCAGCGGGAATCCTGCGTCTGGTTCGTCATGGCGGCGCGGCTGGCGTTCTACTTCGCCGACATGGTCCGCGGCCGGCTCCAGCGCCATCTCGGCGACGGCGGAGGCACCGCCGCTCTGCTCCAGGGACTCGCCGGCAGCCGCATCACCCGGCAGGCGCTGGACCTTGAACGCCTGGCCAAGGGCCGCCTGATGCGCTTCACCTTCCTCGCCCGCTACGGCCATATGGCGTCGAACGAGCTGGAAATCGCCCTGCCGCGGCTGGCCGAGGAACCGGCGGCGATCGACCGGCTGCTGCATGACTTCGCCCTGTCCGGGCGCCGGCCGGCCGAGGAGTTCCGGCAGCAGCGCCAGCGTCGGCAAGCCGCCGAGAGGAATCTTTTGCAGCGTCTTCGAGCCGCCGGGGTGACGCCCGCCGATATCGAGGCGCTGTTTGCCGATCTGCGGCTGGCCCAGACCTTCCTGCCCCTGCGCGAGACCATCAAATACTATTTCGCCGCCGAATACGCCGCGCTGCGCGCCATCCTGGTGGAGATCAACGACCGCCTGGGATGGGCCGAAGGCGACGTGTTTCATCTGCATCCGCGCGAGATCGCCGGCTGCTTCTCCTATACCGCCCAATTGGCCGAGGTGGCCGAACAGCGCCGCCGCGAACGCCGCATCGCCGGCCTGCTGGCCAGCCAGCGGCGGCTGCCGGCGGTGATCTTCCAATCCGACCTCGCCGCCCTCGGCACCCGCCGCGAAGGCACGGCGGCGGGACGCCTGGAAGCGGTACCGGTGGCTCCCGGCGCCGCGGTGGGGGTGGTCCGCATCCTCGACGACAGCGGCGCCCTGCCGGCCACCACCCGCCTCGCCGGCGGCGAAATCATCGTCGCCCGTTCAGCCAATCTCGGACTGGCGCCGCTGATGCGCATGGCCGCCGGGCTGGTGGTCGAGGTCGGAGGCGTCCTCGCCCATGCCGCCTGCCAGGCGCGCGAGAGCGGCATCCCGGCAGTGGTTCTGGCCTGCGCCACCACCTGCCTCAAGGACGGCATGACGGTCAGCCTGGACGGCGACCGCGGCATCGTCGAGATCATCGCGCCATGACCGCGGCGATGTTCGACCTGAGCGGCAAGACCGCGCTGGTCACCGGCGCCGGCGCCAACGGCGGCATCGGCCATGCCATCGCGCTTGGCTATGGCCGGGCCGGGATGCGCCTGGTGATCGCCGACATCGACCGGGAGGGACTGCACCGCACCGCAGAGGAGCTGGCAGCGCTGGGCGCCGACGTCCTCGCCCAGCCCTGCGATATCGCGTCTCCGGCGGATGTCGACCGCCTGTTCGCCGCCGCCGAGGAGTGGACCGGGCGCCTCGACGTGCTGGTCAACGTCCCCTTCGCCTTCCCGCGGCGCTGCCTGCCACATGAGACGGCGCTGGATGACTGGCAGCGGATGCTGGATGTCAACGTCACCGGCTATTTCCTCTGCATCCGGGCGGCTTTGCCGCGCATGCTGGCGCAGCGCGGCGGGGTCATCATCAACATCGGCTCCAATGCCGGCTCCACCGCGCTCGGCCGCGGCGCCTTCGCCTATAGCTGCACCAAGAGCGCCGTGCACCAGATGACCAAGGAACTGGCGGTGGAGTACGGCGCCCGCGGCATCCGCAGCAACGCCATCCTGCCCGCCCAGGTGCGGACCCCCGGGTTGGAACAGCATCTGGAAAATCCGCGCTTCCGTGATGCCGTGCTGCCCCGCATCCTGGCCGGCCTGCCCATGGGCCGCCTGCTGTCGCCCGAGGACATGGTCGGCCCGGCCCTCTTCCTCGCCTCCGATGCCGCCGCCGCGGTCAACGGCGTGTTGCTTCCGGTCGACGGCGGCAATCTGGCGATGAACGCCGGAGGCAGCCCGAGCGGCGGCGGCGAGGATCGAGGCTGATGACAGGTCATTGACCGTGGTCGGGTGGAGGATCCAAGCGGATTTCCACCGGCTGCCCGTCGCCTGCGGCGGCCCCCGACAGCAGGGTGTTGACGACCGCCATGGCGCTGTCGACGGCCCACCGGATCTGCCGTTCCCCCGCCGCGTTGCCCTCGTTGATCGCTTCGGGGAGGATCTGCTTTTGCAGAAACGCGGCGACGCCGGCAAAGGCACGGGCGCCCAATTCCAGCCGGTCGGCCGGCATATGGAACGCTCCCCCGGCTTCGATGCCGGCGGCCGCCATGGTCAGCAGGTCCATCATGGCGTCGATGCGAGAGTCGCCGCGCTCGGTCCTGCCGGCGACGTAACGCAGCATCGCGGCGAAAAGAATGAAATCGGTCGACGGAACCCTGGGTGTCACGAATGGCCCTCCGGCGGGAGGCCGCCATTATGCACCGATTGGCAGCGCTCCGGCCAGCGGGCAAGGGAACAGCGGCCGCCCATCGCGGCCGCTGGTCCCACCTCTCACATCGGACCGGTCTTACGCGCCCTTGCGGCGGCGGAGCGTGCCCAGGCCCAGCACGCCAGACAGAAGCAGGGCCAAAGAAGCCGGCTCGGGCACATCGGTCCCGGCCAGGCTGACGAAGGAGAAGTCGGAGTTGGCGGCACTCGCCGGCTGACCGCCGACCTGCAGGGCGTACATGCTCAGCCCGGTCACCGGTGTGTCGCCGAAGGGATTTTGGACTTCCCACACTCCGGCACTGTTGGAAACAGCGGGAGAGACATTGATCACCGCTCCGCCGCCCGGCCCTGACCAGGTGGCGTGGGTGGCGTCGATGACGCTGAGGTCGCCGGCGACGAAGCCGCCGGTGGCCAACTGGACGCGAGCCACTTCGCTGACCGAATCACCGTAGACCCCGGCTGGATACATGAAAGCCAAAGTGATTTGATCAAGGGTCTGGGGGGTAGTGAAATTGAAGGCGATCTGTTCGTTGTCGGCAAGGTCGATCTCGCCGTCGACAAAGCCGCCGGCGACGCCCAGGCCGGTGGCTCCGTTAAAGGTTTTGCTCTGGAAGTTGCGGGGTGACGAGGTGGCGGACCAGGATCCCCCGTCATAGAAGTTGACGGTGTTATTGCCGGGAATATCGCCGGCCGAAATGGTAAGAGCGTTGGCCGGCATGGCGATCAATGCCAAGCCGCAGGCCACAAGCGGCCCCGCGACGAGGTGGTGGAATGTTTTCATGGTGTCCTCCATCTTGAGACAAACCATGGCCCGCAATGTATGCAACCACCGTGCCAACCCCCTCAACACTCGATAGCCAATGAATAATTGATATCGATCAGCTCCAGTCATGTAAAAATTGCTGACGTCAAAGTAGAATTACTATATAAAGAAGAAAATCTGGACCGCCGCTCCTGCCGGCCACTCCAGACCGCGGGTGGCGGCGCCCATGGTGATTGAAGGAACCGTCAGGATCGCGGCCGGCGCGACGATGACCGGCCGAGTGACCGAGCCTTCAGCAAGTGCCGGGGAACGATTGCCGGCGCCGGATCAACTGCGCAGCCCCGGGGCTTCCTGGCCGGTGCGCGCCACGTAGTCCGTATAGCCGCCGCCATATTGGTGGATGCCCTCCGGCGTCAGCTCCAGCACCCGATTGGACAGCCGGGCGAGGAAATGCCGGTCGTGCGACACGAACAGCATGGTGCCTTCATAGGCGGCCAACGCAGTGATCAACATCTGCTTGGTATCGAGATCGAGATGGTTGGTCGGCTCGTCGAGCACCAGGAAATTTGGCGGGTCGAAGAGCATGATCGCCATCACCAGGCGGGCTTTTTCGCCACCGGACAGGACGCGGCATTTCTTTTCCACATCATCACCGGAGAAGCCGAAGCAACCGGCGAGCGCCCGCAGCGACCCTTGGTTGGCCTGTGGAAAAGCCCCCTCCAGCGACTCGAACACCGTCTTGTCGCCATCAAGCAGTTCCATCGCATGCTGGGAAAAGTAGCCCATCTTGACGCTGCCGCCGGCGGCAACGGTTCCGGCATCCGGTTCGGTCGAGCCGGTCACCAGCTTCAGAAGCGTCGACTTGCCGGCGCCGTTGGCCCCCATCACGCACCAGCGCTCCTTGCGGCGGATCAGGAAGTCCAGCCCCTGATATATTGCCCGGCTGCCATAGCTCTTGTGCACATTCTTCAGGACCACGACATCCTCGCCCGAGCGTGGCGCCGGCGGGAAATCGAATGACACGGTCTGGCGACGCCGCGGCGGCTCGAAGCGCTCAATCTTGTCCAGCTTCTTCACCCGACTTTGAACTTGCGTCGCGTGCGACGCCCGGGCCTTGAAGCGCTCGATAAACTTCAGCTCCTTCGCCAACATGGCTTGCTGGCGCTCAAACTGCGCTTGCTGCTGCTTCTCGTTCAACGCCCGCTGCCCCTCGTAGAATTCGTAATTGCCCGAATAACTGGTCAGCGATCCGCCGTCGATTTCGATGATTTTTGTGACAATTCGGTTGAGGAACTCGCGGTCATGCGAGGTCATCAGGAGAGCGCCTTCGTAGCCCTTCAGGAATTCCTCCAGCCAGATCAGGCTTTCGAGGTCGAGGTGGTTGCTCGGCTCGTCAAGCAGCATGGCGTCCGGCCGCATGAGCAGGATGCGGCCAAGCGCCACACGCATCTTCCAGCCGCCCGACAACGCGCCCACGTCCGTCTCCATCATCTCCTGGCTGAAGCTGAGCCCGGCGAGCACTTCCCGCGCCCGCCCCTCCAGTTCGTAGCCGCCCAACTCCTCGAAGCGCGCCTGAACTTCGCCATAGCGCTCGACGATCGCTTCCATCTGGTCGGAGCGATCGGGGTCGCACATGGCCGCTTCGAGGTCGGCCAGTTCCGCCGCCACGGCGCTGACCGGCCCGGCCCCATCCATCACTTCGGCGACCGCGCTGCGGCCGAACATTTCGCCGACATCTTGATTGAAATAGCCGATCGAGACGTTCTTCTCGATTGACACCTGACCCTCGTCCGGCAGCTCTTCGCCCGTGATCATCCGGAACAGTGTCGTCTTGCCGGCACCGTTGGGGCCGACCAGTCCGACTTTTTCGCCCCTGTTGAGCGCTGCCGAAGCTTCGAAGTAAAGGATGCGGTGGCTGTTCTGCTTGCTGACATTTTCAAGGCGAATCATCTGCGGCCGGGTTCCCATGAGTTGATCGGCCCCTTATGCCACAGGCTGGCGGCGCGACAGAATCCTTTGCCGGCTGCCTTACCCTGCATTGCGACTCCGTTGCTGCTGTCCGCTGATGACACAGCCTCATGATCGCTTCGACTGATGCGCCTGCTCGTTACCCCCACCTTCTCCCGCGCCGCCACAAGGCTCCAACCTGGGCAACGATTGAAATTCGGAGCCGAAATGCGCTCCGCCGCCAATTTGTTAGATGCCTTGCCGTTGTTGAAGGTCGGCGGCATCTGCGAAAGCACCCACTCGTTCTCGGCGGTTTTCTGACCCGTCAGCGCCCATGATGGTCGTTCAGAGGCGTGACCGCCGTGTCCGAAAGCGGTTTTCCGGCCAGGAAGAACAGGTCGGCGATATTTCGCCCGGCTGACCAGCCAACCGAGATTTTCCATAATCCGAACGGCGATGATGGAGATGTCGTGACAGGGGGGATATCTCTATGATATATTGGGATATAAAGAGGAGATATTTTATGGCTCTCTTTGTCAAGGATCCTGAAGTCGACCGCTTGGCGAACCGGCTTGTGGCCATCAAGAAGGTCAGCAAGACTGAAGTGGTTCGCCAGGCATTGTTGCACGAGTTGGAGCGCGAACGCGCCATGCCGTCCCTGGTCGATGTGGGTGTCGATTTTTGCCGGGCATTGCGAGCCCGGGCCAATCCCGCCAGCGGAATGCCGGCCGACAAGGCCTTCATCGACGGCCTTTATGGGAACGAGTGATGTTCGTTGACGCTTCCGCTCTTACCGCGATGCTGACCGATGAAAGCGATGCCCGGGCGCTGCTTTCGCGCATGCAAAGCTACCCGAAACGGATCACCTCGCCTCTGGCTGTCTGGGAAACGGTCATCGCGGTGATGCGCATTTTGGGTTTGACCGCGCGCGATGCCGAATCTGCTGTCGAGGATTATCTCAAACTCATGGGAATCACCGTCGTCGCCGTCGCCGCGGAAACCCGCACTCTTGCTATCGACGCCTATGATCGTTACGGCAAGTCGCGCCATCCGGCAGCCCTGAATTTCGGAGATTGTTTCGCATATGCTTGTGCACGGCACGAACGGGTGCCGCTTTTCTACAAGGGCGACGATTTTCCTCAGACTGATATTGAGGCCGCATAGCGCCCATGACGGTCGTTCAGGGGGTCGGCGCCGATTCTCGATTGCGGACCTTCGAGAGCGGCGCTACGGGCCAGTGGGTAAGCCGGAAATCGAGCCAATAGCTGCCGGGACGGATCAGCTGGCCTACCACTCGCCACAGCCCGCAGCGATCCAAAGAACAAGAGCAAACTTGCCCCGGGAGGCGTAACGCGTTACACTGTAACGCGTTACAATGGCGAGGTGTGTGATGACGTCGACTGCGGAGCGGATGCGGGCCATGCGGGCTCGCCGACGCCGCGAAGGCCTGAGGGAAGTCCGGCTCGTTGTGCCTGATGCCAGGGCGGAAATCACGCGCCGGCGGATCGCTGACCAGGTTGCCAGGTTGTCGCTGGCCGCCGAGCGCGCCGCATTGGAGTGGATCGAGGAGGTCTCGGAGTTCGATGCGCCGCGGTGACGTCGTGATTGTCGCGGCCGCCGGCGATTATGGCAAGCCCCGCCCTGCCGTTATTGTCCAAACCGATGCGTTTCCACAAAGTCACGCATCGGTTGTGATCTGCCAGATGACGTCCGACTTGGTGGATGCGCCCGATTTCCGGATCACGGTTGAACCAACCGAAGCAAATGGCCTCCACGGCAGGTCGCAAATAATGGTGGATAAGCCGGTCACAGTGAAACGGGAACGCATCGGCCAAGTGATCGGCCGGCTAACTACCGAGGAAATTCTGAGGCTCGATGCGGCAGTGGCATTCGTCATGGGCCTTGCCGACTGACCCGACCACGCTGGATTTCGCCGGAAGCGAAGGGGGCGTTTCCGGCCATTTCGTGCCCATTTCGGGCGTTCACAAGCCTGACTGCGGTGGTCGAGAGCGGACCTTGCTCTTATCGGCGGGGAAATCGAGCGACTGCGTACGAGATCGACAAGATTGTCGACGGTGGTGGCGAGAAACGGCGAAAATCTCCGGGCCGTCCGCTGCGGTTGATCCGGCGGAGCCCGTTCCGTCCCGCGATACCCGGCGGCACGAAATCGACAACGCCCCCGCATACCTCGTGGGCCATCAGGACATCCCGTTCGCTGGGCGGAGAGTAGCCTGGACTGCGATCGCGTATGTGTAGCCTCGGCTGTCCTTCGGCCCATCAATGTCAACGGAAAAGAATCGGTTCCTTGTCCGCTCCGCCGCGCCCCACTCCCGCTCCAGTTCGGCAAGCCACTTTCGATCGGTGGTCAATTGAACCAGGGTCATTCGAGCGCCAAATCGGCAAGTAGGAATGGCCGCCATGATGCCGTCGATCCTCTCCCTGTCCCGATCGCACGGCTTCCAGCGTTTGAACTCAACAACGCCAATGACGCTCCGTTCATCCAGCACCACGAGATCGACCACGCCGATCCCGGCCAGCGAGTGGTGATTCGTGGACACGTTAGTCCTTTCGCAAATCGCCTCAATGCTTTGTTCCGGCAGCATCCGATACTTCTCGCGCAACGCGAAATACGGCCTCATCTGCATGACGACCTCGTGCATGTCGCTAAAGCGCTCGGCAATCGTAAAGTCGTCAGCGGCTCCGGCGGCCGCTTCAGCCGCAATGTCCTTCAGGGTCGCCAAATCGGACTCCTCGGGCACAACTCCGCGTTTCATGGTCTGTGTCCCCGCGAATCCACCGAGAGCCAGCCGGGCAAGTCCGGCCAACGAGATGGAAGCGGGATATTTTACCGTCTGTCCTCACGTTGGCAGAATGCTGGTACGGCATATCGACGATAGCCTTGTATGAGCAAATTCCGGGTCAGAGTGAAATTGTCCCGGTCCAGTCGTAGCGGCAGCGCGCCCTTATGCGTCATTCTTGAGCGATATCATGGTGCCCGAAACCGATCATTCCGCAGGCCCAAATCCCGGCCCCCCGATGAACCTTGCGGTGAGCCATCTTCAGCCATCAAATCGTCGTCTGCCACCTTGATGGCTTCAGAGACAGGAGATATCTTTCTTCCAAAGAATGGAGACACTCATGGCCGAACCTCAGCTTTCCGTTCGCAGCGCCAAGGCGCGCGAACTTGCCCACCGCCTCGCACGGCGTCAGAAGCGGTCGATCGCCGATGTCGTCGAGCGTGCGTTGGAAGCCTATGAGATCCGCGAAATAGGACGTGAGCCGGCATCCTCTTTCTATGCGCGGCTGTCGGCAAACTACGGAACGGATGTCGACCTTGACGCCGTCATCCGGGAGGCGCGGCGCGCCCATTCGGGTCCCGACCTGTGATTTTCCTCGATACCAACGTTGTCTCGGAGACCCTGCGCAAGTCGCCCGCCCCGGCAGTGATCGCGTGGCTTGTCCGGTACGATGCCGAACTGGCCCTGCCGACTGTTACCATCGCCGAGATTGCCTTCGGTATCGCGAAGATTCAACCCGATCAGCGAGCGGTCCGGATAGAGCAGGGGCTTGCCGACTGGCGGCACCGCTTTGCCGACAGGATCTTCGGGCTGACGGAAGAGGCAGCCCTGGCCTATGGCGAGATCATGGGCGCGGCATCTCGGCAGGGGCTTGGCATGTCCGCACCCGATGGCATGATTGCCGCTATCGCCCGGGTTAATGGCGGGCGCCTTGCCACTCGCAACCTTACGGATTTTCGCACGACAGGTCTTGATCTGATTTCTCCTTGGGATTTCTGATTGGCATGCGACAAGCAGACATGGCGTTCAGCGCCCATGACGGGCGTTGCGGGGCTCAGCACCGATTCCGGATAGCGGACGTCGGGCCAAACGGCTTGATATTTACCGTGCTATACATATTTTGCATATTATCTGCATTGATGTGATCGAGCGAGGTCCACCATGAAGACGCCTGAGCGTGTCGTAACCACCGCCGGAGACCTTGTGCGCCAGTTCTCACATTACAGCGATGTCGCGCTTGGTCAGCCGGTCGTCGTCACCAGGAACGGGCGGCCACGCAATGTCCTCATCTCCGTGGAAGAGTATGAGCGGCTGAAGAAGCGGGATCAGCAGGCATTTCTCGCTGCCGATACCCCTGAGCATTTTCTCAAGGATATCGAAGCCCTCGCCGGCAGTGAGGAGAATTGAGCGGAACCGCGCCCCAGCGCGGGTCGGTCATCCGGTATTCCTATCTCTGGGCGGATGAGAATGCCCGCGGGCAGGAAGAAGGTCGGAAGGATCGCCCCGCCCTTGTGCTCGCCTTGTCGATCAAGGAGACCGAGGAAACCACAGAGGTCCTCGTCCTTGCGGTCACCCACACGCTGCCGGCCGATGCCGCCGACGCCGTGCCTTTCCCGCAAGACGTCAAGTACCGCCTGGGTCTTGATGATGCACCGTCCTGGATCGTGACGACGGAAGCCAATTCCTTTATCTGGCCAGGGCCGGACATTCGACCCGTGCCCGGCCGCACGCCGACCACGATGATCTATGGGCGCGTGCCGGAAGGCCTGCTCAGGCAGGTCGCTCGGTCCTACCTCGCGAATCGTGACAAGCAGCGGAGCCGATTGGTCCCACGGACCGAGTAGCGCCCATGGAGGACGTTCAGGAGGTCGGCGCCGAATTCCGATAGCGGACCTTGCCCTAAATAGCTCGGCCAGTTGTTGCGGACTATACAGCCGTAATCACTTCACCGCATTGCCGAAGGTGCGAGCCAGTCTTCGGTGCGCAATCCATCGACACGATCGAATTCCCCAAGATTGCCGGTGACGACAATCAATCCGCGGCTGCGGGCGTGTCCGGCAATCATCAAATCGTAGGGGCCGATTACTTGGCCGCGGCGAGCGAGATCGGCACGGATATCTCCGAAATGCGCTGCTGCGTCACTGTCGAAAGGGAGCACCTCAAGACGCGCCGCGAAAGCCTCAACCTGCTGCCTGTTTTCGACCGGTTTGGCAGATTTCTCGGCTCCAAAAAATAGCTCCGCCAATGTAACCGTCGAGATGCAGAGCGCCGCTGCCTCGGCATTGAAGCGTTCGCGTAGGCCAGCCGGGCGGTCGCGTAGAACGCGGATACAGAGGTTGGTGTCGAGCATGTACCGGAGCACTTACAGGCTCTCCCTCTGCTGCATAGGCGGCTGTTCACGTTCCGGCAAATCGATGCCCGCAGCGGCAAAGAAGTCGTCCCAGATCGCGTTGGCCGGAACGATCACCCGGCGCGCTCCATCGCGAAGGATTGCCACGTCTTTCACTCCTTCGGGAAAAGCGACGTCCTTCGGCAAGCGGACGGCTTGTGATCGGTTGCTTTGGAAGAGGGTTGTGCGCGTCATGGCTGCTCCGGCTGTAGGGATATGCGCCATGTATATCCCGTCGCATGATATGTCAATGGGATATGCGATAGCGCAGCCGGCTTTCCGGTGTGATCAGGTCGGGCCAGCGTCACCTTGGCACATCTGATCGTCGACCTGCCATGGCTCCCTCGCGCCCATTCCGGGCGTTGCGTGGCGATATCGCCGCGCGCGAAAGCGGTCATACAGGCCATCCAAATCTTGCGTGCAACCAATCACAAGACCGTCGCCGCGCCCCCAACCGGCGGCGCTTCCGTGTCTAGCCGTCAGGCCGCGCGGACAACAAAATCGACGTGAATTTCCTCGAACGGGAATACGATTCGACCATCTTCGGTTCGGTCGATAACCCCGGCCTTAAGCAATACTTGAACGTCACCGTGAACGGATTTTACGTCGCGGTTGGTCCGTCTGGCCGCTTCGCGGATAGATATCGGACCCATTCCCGCCATCGCCTTGATCAATTCCCAGCGCTTGGGGGTCAGGGTCTTCAGCATCAGCTCGTGTGACGCGAAGGTGATGAAGTTGCCCTGCTCCTCGCCATGCAGTGCGCGGCGGGCTCGGTCAAGTGACTGGTCAAGTGAGGCAATGCCGATCGTTACCATGCTCATATCGGCCTCCAATTCAGGACGTCGAGGCGAAAATCTTTCAACAATTGCTCGACCGTCGTAAAACGGTAAGGAATCTCGGCATCACCGACGTGCTTATGATCACCTTTGCCGGCTTCGTTGTCGTACCGAAAGACGCAAATCTCCTCAACCACGAAGGCCAGTCGGTATTTGAAGGCGTGGGCCGAACCGGGAATAGCGGCCGGCACTTCCCAAACGACGACTTCGATAAACCGATCTTCCGCAAGCTGGGTTCGTTCTCGGAGGATCAGCCGTGCGGACATGTTGGTGTTTATACCAACGCCGGGCGGGCCGGTCAATCGCGGCGTTGGCCATACACTTCGCCAAAGCAGGTATCCTGCCCGCGATTTTGAACCTGCTGGCGGGCCGCCAAAAGAGCGCCCATTCCGGGCGTTCCGAGGATCGGGGCCCTTTCCAGATAACGGACCTTCCTCGGTTTCACCGGGCCGTCGTGGTTGGGCCAAAAAACGCCCTGCCGTGAGGTCACGGCAGGGCGTTGGCGTCCGCGCGGGCCTTAGGCGATCAGCTGGCGAATCTGCTCCTGGGCACTGGCGAAGGCCTTGTCGGCGCTCTCGCCGCCCAGCGCCAGGCCTTCGGCGTAGACGAAGCTCACGTCGGTGATGCCGAGGAAAGCGAACACCGTCTTCAGGTACGGCACCTGGGAGTCGGCCGGTGTGTCGCGGTAAATGCCGCCCCGGGCCAGGCCGACATAAACCTTCTTGCCGGTCACCAGACCCTCGGGGCCATTCTCGGTGTAGCGGAAGGTCACGCCGGCCTTGGCGATGGCGTCGATCCAGGTCTTGAGCTGCACCGGCACGCCGAAATTATACATGGGTACACCCAGCACGATCACGTCGGCGGCCTTCAGTTGGGCAATCAGCGCGTCGTCCAGCGCCATGCGCGCCGCCTGCTCGGGGGTGCGCTGGTCGGCTGGCGTGAACAGGGCGCCCAGCGCCGCCTCGTCCAGGACCGGGTGCGGGTTGGCAGCAAGGTCGCGCACCTCCAGCAGGGCGGCGGGAGTCTTTTCCTTGAGGCGAGCGACGATGGCGTCGGCGACCCGGGTGGAGTTGGCGCCGACCGAGCGGGCGGCGGAATCGATCTGCAGGATCTTCATGGTCTTGGGTCTTTCGTGAAAGGTGCGCTTAGGCGAGGTCGAACAACAGGAATTCGGCGTCGGAGACCGCCTGGATCTCCACCACGGCAGCGTCCTCGATGGCGAGGCCGTCGCCGGCGTGCATGACGACGCCGTTGACGGTGATGGCGCCGTCCACCACCTGGACCCAGGCGCCACGGCCGGGTTGCAGCGGATGGCTCACCACCCGGCCGGCTTCCAGCAGCGACGCATAGGTGCGGGCGTCCTGGTGGATGGGCAGCGCGGCGCCGCTGCTCTCAGGGCCGGCCAGCAGGGCCAGGCGATTGCGCTTGTTGGCCTCGGAAATGGTGCGCTGGTTGTAGGACGGCGGCAGGCCCTCGCGTGGCGGCAGGATCCAGATCTGCAGGAAGCGGACATTGTCCTGGCGCGAGGCGTTGTATTCGCTGTGGCGGATGCCGGTGCCGGCCGACATCACCTGGATGTCGCCACGGCGGATGACGCCCTTGCCGCCGGTGCTGTCCTCGTGCGCCAGAACGCCGCTGACCACGTAGCTGATGATCTCCATATCGCGGTGGCCGTGGGTGGCAAAGCCGGTGCCCGGCTTGACCACGTCGTCGTTGATCACGCGCAGCGAGCGGAAGCCCATGTGGCTGGCGTCGAAATAGTGGGCGAAAGAAAAGGAATGGTGGGTGTCGAGCCAACCGTGGTTGGCGTGGCCGCGTTCCTCGGCCGGACGTAGGATGGCGTTCATGGAGAACCTCGCTGGGATCGGCGGGCGGGCGCGAGTGGCGCCCGCCGCAGGGGCCTCAAATATCGCGGCCGACGACCGCGTCGAGCGAGAAGCGGCCACCGCCGCGGATGACGAAGGAAAGGGCGACCAGGCCCCACATCAGCGGGTATTCGAAGCCGCCCGAGGTCCAGAAGAAGCCGTTGCCCAGATGGACCTGGACGGTGGCGACGAACATCAGGCCGAACACCAGGGCGGCCGACACCCGGGTCGCCAGCCCGGCGGCGAGGGCGAGACCGCCGAAGAATTCGATTAAACCGGCGGCCAGCGCCAGAACCGGCGGCAGGCCCAGCTTGGCGGCAAAGAACTGGCCGGTGGCCTCGACGCCGTAACCGCCGAACCAGCCGAACAGCTTCTGGGCGCCGTGGGGCACCAGCAGCAGGCCGGCGGTGGCGCGGACCAGTGGTTCGGCCAGAGGCGACAGCGCGTCGGTGAGGGGACGGAGGGCGGGGATCAGGGGCTTGGTGGCGACGATGGTCATGATTTTGGTCCTTGCGAGAGAAAGCCGAAAGGTCCCGGGCTGTTGGCAACATTTAGCCTTACCTTAGGGCGAACAACAATCCAACGTGTCAGCACAATATTGTTGCTAAGGGAGCAACAGCTATGGACCGCCTTGCCGCCCTCGAAGCCTTCGTTCGGGTCGCCGAAGTCAGGTCGTTTTCAGAGGCGGCGCGCCGCCTGCGGGCCTCGAAATCGGTGGTCAGCCGCCAGGTCTCGGCGCTGGAGGTCGAGCTGGGGGCGCGACTGTTCCACCGCACGACGCAATCGCTGACGCTGACCGAAGCGGGGCAGCGCTATTTCGAGCAGGTGTCGCGCATCCTCGCCGACCTGGGCGAGGCCGACGCCTCGGTGTCCAGCCTGCAATCGGCGCCGCGCGGACGGCTGCGGGTCAGCGCGCCGATGAGCTTCGGCTTCCTGCACCTGGCCCAGGCCATTCCCGACTTCCTGACGCGCTTCCCCTAGGTCGAGATGGATCTGTCCATGTCCGACCGCGTTGTCGATCTGGTGGACGAGGGCTTCGACCTGGCCGTGCGCATCGGTCGGCTGAGCGATTCCAGCCTGATCGCGCGGCGCCTGTTTCCCGTCCGCATGGTGGTGTGCGCCAGCCCGGATTACCTGGCGCGGCGCGGCACACCGTTGACGCCGCGCGACCTGGGCCAGCACGATTGTTTGATCTATACCCTGCCCGCCTCGCCCGGAACCTGGCGCTTCCAGGACGCCGACGGCGACGCGCTGCAGGTGGACGTCAACGGCCGGGTGCGCGCCAACAACGGCGACGCGCTGCGAGCGGCCGCGCTCAAGGGGCTCGGCCTGTGCTACCTGCCCACCTTCATCGTCGGCGCCGACCTGCAGGCGTCGACGCTGGTGTCGGTGCTGAACGATTATATGCCGTCCGATAGCGCCGCCTATGCGGTCTATCCCACCGCCCGCCACCTGTTGCCCAAGGTGCGCGCCTTCGTCGACTTCCTGTGCGATTGGTATGGCAACACGCCGTACTGGGACCTAGTGCAGTGACGGCGGCACATAAAAAAACGCCTTGAGGCGCCTCTTTCATATTCCTTACGCGCCCTTTGCGGCGCGCTCGGCCGTCTTGCGCTCGTTGGGATCGGACGCTTGCGCAGGCGGATGGACTTGGAGGGCACCTCCACAGCTCGTCGTCCTGGATGTAGGCGATGGCCTGTTCCAGGCTCATCTTGCGCGGCGGGGTCAGGCGCACCGGGCGCACTGCCGCAGTGCGGTGCGGGCATGGCCAAGGTCTGGTTCGGGTCAATTGCCGTCGAAGATACTTTCGTCGGCAGTGTCCGCTTACTTCATCTTCCCGTTGGACAGGAGACCTTCCCCTCCCGGCCCGACCTGGACATCCCAGATGCTGGGACCTTCCTCCGGTCGCCGCCCCTCAACGGATGCCAGCCGTCAAAATCACGGTGATGCGACCCTGGCGCCTTCAGTCGATCGGCCAGGGCATGGAATCGGGCAGCGCCGCCGGCTCGGGCGGAGGCTGCGGTGGCGACGCCACGCCTTCCGTGGCGGCCCGCCACCAGGGCAAGAGGCCCGTGGTCGGCGCCGGATGCCTGGCGTCCAAGCGCCTGGACAAGGCGGCCCGCCAACTGAGCGAACCGCCCTGAACATCCGACAGAGGCTGCGCGTCACCGGCCAGACTGACACCATCGGGCGCGCGCTGCGGTTCCACCGCCTCGCCGAGCATCGGCATCATCAGGTTCAGCCCCCTTTCGGTACCGGCGGCGTACAAGCGTTCCGCCGGCTCGTCCCAGGGATGCATGGCCAGGCAGAACGTTCCCCAGTGTATCGGCAGGAACGGGCCACCCCCCAGCATATCCAGCGCCTTCACCGCATTGTCGGGTCCCAGGTGCATGTCGCCCCAGGCGGGATGGAAGGCCCCGACCTCCAGCATAACCAGGTCGAAGGGGCCGAATCGACGGCCGACCGTCTCGTATTGCGGGGTCAAGCCGGTGTCGCCACTGAAGAACACCGTGTGACGGGGCGAGCGGATGACGAAGGACGACCACAGCGTCGCGTTGCGGCTGGTGAACCAGCGACCCGAGAAATGCTGCGACGGCGTCGCCGATATGGCGAGGTCGCCATTGGGCAGCGTTACCGATTGCCACCAGTCGAGTTCGACGATGCGCTCCGGGCGCACGCCCCAATGTTCGAGATGGGCGCCGACCCCGAGCGAGGTGACGAACAGCGGATCGCGCCGCAAGAGAGCGCGGATGGTCGGGTAGTCAAGGTGATCGTAATGGTCGTGCGAAACGATCACCGCGTCGAGCGGCGGCAACGCCGACAGCGGGACCGGCACCGGCTGGAACCGCTTCGGCCCCAAAAGGCGGAACGGCGAGGCGCGCCGGCCCCACACCGGATCGGTGAGAATCCGCACGCCGCCGATCTCGACCAGCACCGTCGAATGGCCGAGCCAAGTCGCGCGGAGACCGGTGCCGGCGGGCCGGACCCAGACGTCTCGCGGGTCGACGGCGGGCAAAGGCGCCACCGGTACACGCCGGTCTCCGCCATAAAAAAGGTCACGCACGGTCGGCCGCGGCGCCTGGGGATCGCGCAGGCCCGGCAACACCGGCCGCTGATTGCGGAACGCGCCGTCGCCCCACTGCGGCGAAGCCTTGATACGCTCCAGCCGCAATCCCTCCGAGGCCTTGCCAAACGCCTTCATCAATGCCGAACCGCCGAGGAGCCAACGCCACCGAAAGCAATATAGGGCTCGGGCGGCCCGGGCAAAAGACCGCCGGCCTGTCGTCGACGATGATCACCCGACGGCTCCGGGCCAAACCGGATCTTCGGTTTGGGTCGGCGCAGTAGCCAAATTCCTCGTGGATGAATTTCGCCACGGTGGTACCGTGAACCCCGGGTGCAATTCGCGCGTGGACGAGCCGTGAACCGGTTTTTTCGGCCCCTGCTGCTTGCCGTCCTGCTGATCGTCCTGGCCGCCGCCGGGCCGAGCGCCGATGCGGCGCGGACCGACCTGTCGCCCAGCCGGCTGACCGGACGACTGCTGGTCGCCTCACCCAGCATCGGCGACCCGATGTTCCGCCATACCGTGATCCTGATCCTCAGCCATGGCTCGGGCGGCGCGGTGGGCATCATCATCAACCGGCCTTTGACGGAACATCCCCTGAGCTGGGTGCTGAAGGCCATCGGGGCGCCGGACGCCGATGCGCGGGGATCGGTCCGGCTGTTCCTCGGCGGACCGGTCGAAACGCAAGTCGGCTTCATTCTGCACAGCGCCGACTACCATCGCCCCGAGACCCAGCCGGTCACCGACCGCCTGGCGCTGACCAGCAGCGCCCAGATCCTGCGCGATATCGGCGAAGGCAAAGGCCCGAAAAAGGTGCTGGTCGCCTTTGGCTACGCCGGCTGGACCGCCGGCCAGTTGGACACCGAAATGCGGCGCGGCGACTGGGCCACCGCCGAAGCCGACCCGTGGCTGGTGTTCGACGCAAGCCGCGATCGCGTCTGGGATCTCGCCTGGGCGCGCCAGACCATCGATCTCTGAACCGGCCGCCGTCAACCCGCAGGCCTTGCCGCAGGAGGGAGCCGGTCGGCGCTCACGGCGCCTCGCCGTCGCCGTCCGGCACCACGCGCTGGCATTGCTCCCCAAGACCGGAGACACCCAGGCGCACCACGTCGCCGGGCTTGAGATAGCGGCCCAGGGTCATGCCGACTCCGGTCGGCGTGCCGGTGAGAATCACGTCGCCCGCCCTCAGCGCCATGAAGTGGCTGAAATAGCTGACCAGTTCGGCCACGGAAAAAACCATCTCGGCGGTCGTCGAATCCTGCACCCGTTCGCCGTTGACGTCGAGCCACAGCGCCAATGCCTGGACGTCGGCGATCTCGTCGGAGGTGACCAACCACGGCCCAAGGGGGCAGAAGCTTTCCCAGGATTTCCCTTTGATCCATTGGCCGCCGCGCTCGCTCTGGAAGTCCCGCTCGGAGACGTCGTTGGCGACCATGTAGCCGGCGACATGGTCGAGCGCCTGCTCGACGGGTAAGCGGCGGGCCGGGCGGCCGATGACGACGGCCAGTTCGACCTCCCAGTCGACCTTCACCGCTCCCGGCGGAACCAGGATGGGGTCGTCGGGCCCCGATATCGCGCCGGTATGCTTGGAAAAGATGATCGGCTCGCTGGGCAGGGCGACGACGGCCGCGTGGCCGCGGTAGTTCACCCCGCTGGCCAGGACGTTGCCGATGCCGGCCACCGGCGGCCCCAGCCGCGGGCAGCCATCGACCACCGGCAAGGACTGCGGATCGATCCGCCGCAACCGGTCCAGCCGGTCGGGCGCCAGCGCCGCTCCATCGATGTCGGCCAGCACCCCGGCCAGGCTGCGGATGCGCCCCTGCCGATCCAGCATGCCCGGCTTCTCGGCGCCCGGCGGACCATAGCGCAATAACCGCATCGCACCCCCTTTGAAGCCGCCCTCAGGTCGACGGCCCGGACCACCATGCCTTGTTCCCGGCCGGCCAGGCAATCATTCCGACGCGCGCCATGAGGCAACCGCAGGGCCCGAAGTTGACAGGCGGCGGCCGCGCCTGTATGAACAATTGGCAGATTCTTCATACACCGGCAGGTGAGGCCGCATGCAGTCGCGCAACACCGTGGTCCTTTTCGCCGCCCTGGCCGTCGCCAACATCCTGGCCTGGGCCTGGGCCCTGGCCGCTTTCCGCCACTACCCGCTGCTGCTCGGCACCGCCGCCCTCGCCTACGGCTTCGGACTGCGCCATGCCGTCGATGCCGACCATATCGCCGCCATCGACAATGTGACGCGCAAGCTGATGCAGCGGGGCCAGCGGCCGATGGAGGTCGGGCTGTTCTTTTCGCTGGGGCATTCGACCGTGGTGATCGCCCTTTCCGTCGCCGTCGCCGCCACCGCAACCGCCCTCGGAAGCCGCTTCGCCGACTTCCGGGAACTGGGCGGCATCATCGGCACTTCGGTCTCGGCCTTTTTCCTGTTCGCCATCGCCGCAGCCAATTTCGCGGTGCTGATCGCCATCCATCGCGGATTTCAGGCCGCCCGGCAGGGCCGGCCGCCGGCGGGCGAGGATCTGGACCTGTTGCTGTCGGGCCGGGGCCTGCTGACCCGCCTGCTCCGCCGCCTGTTCCAGTTGATCGGCCGCAGCTGGCATATGTATCCGCTGGGGCTGCTGTTCGGCCTGGGGTTCGACACGGCGACCGAGGTGGGGCTGCTCGGCATTTCCGCCACCGAGGCGTCGAAAGGCCTGCCGGTCTGGTCGATCCTGGTATTTCCCGCCCTGTTCACCGCCGGCATGTCGCTGGTGGACAGCCTCGACAGCGCGCTGATGGTCGGCGCCTATGGCTGGGCCTTCGACAAACCCATCCGCAAGCTCTACTACAACATGACCATCACCCTGGTTTCGGTGATGGTGGCGGTACTGGTGGGCGGCATCGAGCTCCTTGGCCTGCTGGCCGACCGATTGCACCTGAACGGGCCGTTATGGGGGGCGATCGATCAGTTGAGCGACAACTTCAGCCTGGTCGGCATGCTCGTTCTGGGGATCTTCCTTTCGTCCTGGCTGATCTCGGTGTTCATCTACCGCGTTAAGCGCTATGACGACATCGAAGTGACCGCTTAAGCGTCTATCAGGCCCCGAGGAGACCGCATCGATGGGCAAATTCGAGACCCGCCTGGCTGAACTGGGCATCGTCCTGCCGGCCGCAGCCGCCCCCGCGGCCAACTATGTTCCCGCCGTGCGGAGCGGCAGCCTGCTGTTCCTGTCTGGTCAACTGCCGTTCAAGGACGGCAAGCTGGCCTATCTGGGCAGGCTCGGCGACACCGTCTCGATCGAAGACGGATACCAGGCGGCCAAGCTGTGCGCCATCAACCTGATCGCCCAGATCCAGGCCGCGGCGACGACCATCGACCGGGTCGCCCGCATCGTCCGGCTGGGCGGCTTCGTCGCCTGCACTCCCGACTTTACCGACCAGCCGAAGGTGATCAACGGCGCCTCCGACCTGTTCGTCGCCGTGTTCGGCGAGATCGGGCGGCATGCCCGGGCCGCTGTCGGCTGTCCGTCTCTGCCGCTGGGTGTGCCGGTCGAGGTCGAGGCGGTAATCGAACTGGGCGGTGATCCATTGGCCGAGTGAGTTTATCCGTCGATATCGACCATTTGCGAGACTGGATCGGCCGCCGGGAAATGCGGGAGGATAGCGTCGCCGCGGTTCCGGCGGCGGCGCTGGCGGCCACGCTGGATCTCGCGGCATCACCGCAGCCGGACGATCCGCTGTGGTCCCGCTGGGTGGTTCCCGAGGACGTGCTGCTGTTCCGCTATTCCGCGCTGACCTTCAACGGTCACCGCTGGTCAGTCAATGGGCGATCAGCCCACCAGAACCGCCAGGCTATGAATGATCAACCCGACCAGCCCGCCGACCACCGTACCGTTTATGCGGATGTATTGCACGTCGCGGCCGACCTGCAATTCCAGCTTCACCACCAAGGTCCGGGTGTCCCAACTGCGCACCACGCCGGCCATGAACGTTCCCAGGCGCTGGCGGTTGGGCACGACGATATGCAGGATCGCCCGGTTGACCCAGGAATTCACCACCTCGCGCAAGGTCGCGTCCTCGTGCAACCGGGCGCCAAACCCCAGCAGCGCGCCGGTCAGCGCGCGCTCGATGCGATCGCCGCCCGCCAGATCGGCCAAAGCCACGCGCTTGGTCTCCAGCCACAGAGACTCGATATAGGCCTGGACGTCGGGGTGGGAGATCAGTTCCTCTTTCAAGACCTCGGCCCGAACCTGGCTTTCCGGCGAATGGGCCAAACGGTCGATCAGGCCGGCAATGCTCTCCTGGAACTGCAGGCGCCAGGGATGGTCGGGCGAACGCATCTCATCCAGCATTTCCAGGGTGCCGGTGACGATGCGCCTGGCCAGTTTGACGTCCACCCAGTCGGGCACCCACCAGCCCGACTTGTCGCTGATCTTCTGATGGATCGTTTCCTGGTTCTCCAGGATGAAGCGGCGCGCCGCGTCGAGGCCGATATCGAACACGGCGAGATGCTGGCCGCCGGCCACCAGGATGGTCAGGACACGGGCGATCAAGGGCGCCGCGGCGACGGCGCGCAGACGGTCGACCGCCGCCTCCCGCAGCATTCGGCGCACCGGCTCGTCCTGCATGGCGGCGACCAGCGGCGGCACGGCGGCAACCACCCGCCGGGCGACGAAGCGGGCATTGGCCTCCTCGTCGAGCCAGCCGCCCAGCCGGCCGGCGACGTTCATCACCCGCACCTTGGGCAGCAGCACTTCCGGGCTGAGAAAGTTGTTGGCGACGAAGCCTCCCAACGAATCGCCGATGCGGTCCTTATTGCGCGGAATGATGGCGGTGTGGGGAATGGGCAGGCCGAATGGATGGCGGAACAACGCGGTGACGGCGAACCAGTCGGCAAAGCCGCCGACCATCGCCGCCTCGGCGAAGGCGCGCAGGAAGGACAGCCACGGATACCGCCGCTCGCCCACCAGGGCCAGGAGAAAGACGGCGAACATCAGGACCAGCAGCCCGGTTGCGGTCAGGCGCATGCGCCGCAAGGCCACGGCGCGTTGCGAATCGTCCATGGTCGGGGTGGCCATGCGGTGGACTCTCTCACCTCTGTACTTCAGGAGGACGTAACCCCATGTAAGCCCCACAAAGGCGCAAGTCCAATGGGGAAAGATGCATGCCCGATGGAAGTGAAGGAATCACCGTCCGTAGCGTCGACGGGATTGGCCGCGTTGCGGCAAAGGCGTGGGATGCCTGTGCCGGCGCGGATAACCCCTTCTGCTCCCACGCCTTCCTCTTGGCCCTCGAAGAATCGGGCTCGGTCTCGGCAAAAACCGGCTGGTCGCCCTGCCATTTGCTGGCGGAAGACGGCTCGGGCCGCCTGCTCGCCTGTGCGCCGCTTTACCTGAAGACCCACTCCTACGGCGAATATGTGTTCGATTGGGCCTGGGCCGACGCCTATCAGCGGAACGGACGGGCTTATTATCCCAAGCTGCAATGCGCCATTCCGTTCACCCCGGTGACCGGGCCGCGCCTGCTGGTCCGCCCGGACCTGCGGGAACGCGGGCTGGAGGTCGCCTTGGCCGACCGTATCGTCGCCCTGACGGAGGCTTCGCGCCTCTCCTCGGCCCATATCACCTTCCCCACCCGGCCTGAGGCCGAGGCCCTGGCCCGGCACGGCTGGTTGTTGCGCATGGGCGAGCAATACCACTGGACCAACGAGGGATACCGCAGCTTCGAAGACTTCCTGGCAGCCCTGTCGTCGCGCAAGCGCAAGACCATCCGCAAGGAACGGGAACGGGCCAACGCCCAGGGCCCGACCATTCGCCGGCTGACCGGTGACGACATCAAAAGGACGCACTGGGACGCCTTCTATCGCTTCTACCTGAGCACCGCCGAGAAGAAGTGGGGCCATGCCTATCTGACCCGCGACTTCTTCGACCGCCTGCAGGCAAGACTGGGCGACAGCGTCGTCCTGTTCCTGGCCGAACAGGATGGCCGCTGGGTGGCCGGTGCGCTCAATCTGGCCGGCACCGACACCCTCTACGGCCGCAATTGGGGGGCAGAGGGCGACTTCCGCTTCCTCCATTTCGAGATGTGCTACTACCGGGCCATCGATTATGCCATCGAACACGGCCTCAAGCGGGTGGAGGCCGGCGCGCAAGGCGAGCACAAAATCAGCCGCGGCTACCTGCCGACCGCCACCTGGAGCGCCCATTGGATCCGCGATCCGGCATTCCGCCGCGCGATCGCCGGCTATGTCGAGCGGGAACGGCTGATCGTGGCCGAATGCATGAACGATGCCGCCGAACTGGCGCCGTTTCGGCATGATGCCGGGCACGGAGAGTAGAGCGGCTCCGGCTGCCAAGCCATGGCCGAGACCACTCGACCACCACTGGCGCAGTGACTCCTTCAAAAGGTTCGCTGCACCAGGTCTATCAAAGCCCCTCGCCGGGCCGGCGCGTCCGCGTCGTTGTGGGCTTTGCCCACCGTCGAGTAGGCACGGGAGATTGCTCTCCCGCGCCTCTCACAGAACCGGACGTGCGGATCACGCATCCGGCTCTTTGGATCGGTATATCAGAGCGCCAGCGATAGCTG
>JAJXWP010000034.1 GCA_021781575.1 Pseudomonadota bacterium | reverse complement strand
CCATGGCCAGCGCGGTGCGCAGCGTCTCCTGGCAGGCCTGGGGGCCCATCGACACCGCGACGATCTCGCTCGCCTTGCCCGCCTCTTTCAGCCGAACCGCCTCTTCCACGGCGATCTCGTCGAAGGGATTCATGGAAAATTTCACATTGGCCGTGTCGACCCCGGATCCGTCCGCCTTGACCCGGATCTTCACGTTGTAGTCGACCACCCGTTTGACCGCGACCAGGACTTTCATCTCACTTCTTCCTTTCATAAAAGGCGGCCACGGCTTCCTTGAGTTCGGGCGAGCGTAGCGCCTCCTCGAACAGCCGAGCCTCGACCTGGATGCGCTGCACCACCGGCTCGACGTCACGCTTCAGCAATGCCTTGGTCTGGCGCAATGCCTGGCGTGGCCGTGCGGCCAGGCGGCGAGCGAAGTCCAGCGCCGTCACTTCCTCCTGGCCGGGCGCGACGACGGTATTGACCAGCCCCAGGATCTCGGCCTTGGCGGCGTCAAACGGCTCGCCCAGCATCAGAAGTTCGGCGGCCCGCCGATGCCCGGCCAGGCGCGGCAGCAGCAGGCTGGAGCCGGCCTCGGGAACCAGCCCCAAATTGACGAAGGGAAACTGGAACCGCGAATTGGCGGCGGCGACCGCCAGGTCGCAATGCAAGATCATGGTTGAGCCAATGCCCACGGCGGCTCCCTTGACCGCCGCCACCACCGGCTTCGACAGGCCGGCCAGGGTAAGCAGAAAACGGGCGATCGGCGAATCCACCAGGCTGGTCAGTGTCAAGAAGTCGTTGAGATCGTTGCCGGCGGAAAAATCGCCGCCGGCGCCGGCCAGCAGATGGACGGTTACGCCGTCGTCGGCCTCCCCGGCGATCAGAGCGTCGGCCATGGCGCTGTACATGGCCAGCGTCAGGGCATTCTTCTTTTCAGGCCGGTTGAGGCGGACGATCTGGATCGGACCGTCGCGCTCCACCAGAATAAGATTGGTCATGCAAAGACTCCGTTCACAGGAACAGGTCGGGTAGCAGCGGCCGTCCCGGCTCCACCGCGTAAGACCCGAAATCGGTTACACCTTCTTCCACCAGAACCTCTTCGTCGAGGAGGAAATTCCCAGTACAAGACCGGCTGGGGCGGGTCAGCACGGCGTGGGCGGCATCAGCGACGATCTCGGGCTTGCGGCAGAGTTGCGGCTTCACCGCTCCGCCCAACATCGCCAGCGCCGCCGTGGCGATCACGCTCTTCGGCCATAATGCGTTGACGGCGATGCCGGCTTGCCGGAATTCCTCGGCCAGACCTAGCACGCACATGCTCATGCCGAACTTGCTCATGGTGTAGGCGAGATGTGGACCGAACCAGCGCGGCTCCAGCGAAAGGGGCGGGCTCATCATCAGGATGTGCGGATTGGCCGCCTTGCGCAGATGGGGAATGCAAGCCTGCGAGCACAGGAAGGTGCCGCGCATATTGACCCCCATCATCAGGTCGAACCGCTTGGCCGGTGTATCCAATGTCCCGGTCAAACTGATGGCACTGGCATTGTTGACCAGCACGTCGAGGCCGCCAAAGGTAGCCACCGCCTGTTCCACCGCCCGACCGATCTGCTCGGGATCACGGATATCGACCGGCAGTGCCAGCGCGCCGCCGCCGGCCGCGCGGATCTCGTCGGCCGCGGTGTAAATGGTGCCCGGCAGCGTCGGATGGGGCTCGGTGGTCTTGGCGGCGATGACGATATTGGCTCCATCGGCCGCGGCGCGAAGCGCAATGGCCTTGCCGATACCGCGACTGGCACCGGTGATGAACAGGGTCTTGCCTTTCAGCGAGCGCATCGTTGTTGTTCCTTTCTCGTGGCGTTGTCTTGCTGTTGGCGATCCAGGCCGGCGTCAAGATCGCGCAGTTGGTCGACCCAGGCCGGCACCGCCGGAGCCGGGCCGGCATAACCGACAGCCTCGGCCAGTTGCGCCGGCGGCACCACCGAACCGCGACGCAGCAGCGCGCCACGGACCACCGCCTGGCAGGCCACCGCCCCATCGGCTTCGATGAGATGCTGGATGTAGAGCCAGCGGCCGTCCCAGGCCAGCAGCCGGCTGCGCAGGCAGAATCGCTGAAAGGGCTTGAGCGGGCGGCGGAACCGCACATTGGCGCTGGCGATCACCGGCTGCAGGCGCTGGCCCAGCACCAGGCGCCATAGCGGCGTCCGCAGCACCATATCGGTCCGCCCCAGGTCCATCAGCGCCAGGTATCGGGCATTGTTCATATGCAGGTTGATGTCGAGGTCATGCGGCATCACCCGGAAGCTCAGCACCGATTCGTCCAGATAGCCGAGACGCGGCCGGAAGAAGGAAGCAAGCGCCACCCAGAGCAACCGCAGCCAGAGATTCATCGCTTCCTTCCCCGCCCCCGGCGCCCACCGGCGCCACGGCCGACCCTCGGGCTCCGCCAAAGGCGGGCCCGAGGGTCGGCTCCGCGGCGAAGCGCCCCAGGCGCGCCTTCAGAGGCCTGGATTGCTGCGCTCGCGGCTCGTGACGACAGACGGGCGATCCGGTGCATCAGAACGCGTCTTCCTCAAAGGCCATCATCGACTGCCCGCCGGCCATGATGGCCGAGAACAGCGCCCCGCTCTGCGGCAGCACCCGCTCCATATAGAAGCGGGCGGTCGCCACCTTGGCCCGGTAGAAGCCGTCGCTGTCGGCCGGAGAGCCGATCTTCGGCAGCGCCACCTCGACCATGCGGACCCACATATAGGCCAGCGCCACCAGGCCCAAGAGCCGCAGGTAGTCGGTGGCCGCCGCCGCCGCCTCTTCCGGCTTGGCCATGCCGACCCGGGCGATCTGCCCGGTGGCCTGCTGCAGCCGCACGAAGGCCTTGGCCAGCGGCTGGACGAACGACCCCAGCTGCTCGTCCTCGACCTTGGCTTCGATCAGCGCCGATACCGGATGGAAGAAGGCGCGCAGATAGCGCCCGGCATGGGCCGGCAGCTTGCGGCCGATCAGGTCGAGGGCCTGGACGCCGTTGGTGCCTTCGTAGACCTGGGCGATGCGGGCGTCGCGCACCAATTGCTCCATGCCATGCTCGCGGATATAGCCATGGCCGCCGAACACCTGCAGGCCGTGGTTGACCGCCTCGAAGCCGAGATCGGTGAACAGCGCCTTGACCACCGGGGTCATCACCGCCACCAGGTCCTCGGCACCCTGGCGTTCCTGAGGCTCGGCACTGTGATGCTGGCGATCCAGGGCCATCGCCACCCAGGCGCCCAGCGCCCGGCAGCCCTCGATGGTCGAGCGCATGGTCAGCAGCATGCGCCGCACGTCGGGATGAACGATGATCGGGTCGGCCGGCTTGTCGGGATGCTTGGTGCCCGACAGCGAACGGCCCTGCAGGCGCTCGCGGGCATAGGCCACCGCCCCCTGGTAGGAGGCCTCGGCCAGGCCCAGGCCCTGGATGCCGACGGCCAGGCGTTCGGTATTCATCATGGTGAACATGGCGCGCATGCCCTTGTGCGGTTCGCCGACCAGCCAGCCGCTGGCCTCGTCGAAGTTCATCACGCAGGTGGCCGAACCCTTGATCCCCATCTTGTGCTCGATGGAACCGCAGGACACGCCGTTGGCGGAGCCCGGCGTACCGTCGGCCTTGGGCAGGAACTTCGGCACGACGAACAGGCTGATGCCCTTGATCCCCTTGGGCGCGTCGGGCAGACGGGCCAGCACCAGATGGATGATGTTCTCGGTCAGGTCGTGCTCGCCGGCCGAGATGAAGATCTTGGTGCCGGTGATCTTGTAGCTGCCATCGTCCTGCGGGATCGCCTTGGTCCGGCAGAGGCCGAGATCGGTGCCGCAATGCGGCTCGGTCAGGCACATGGTGCCGCTCCAGGTGCCGTCGACCAGCTTGGGCAGGAAACGTTCCTTCAGTTCCTCCGAGCCATGGGCATGGACTGCCAGATAGGCGCCATGCGACAGGCCGGGATACATGCCGAAGGACAGGTTGGAGGCGCAGATCATCTCCTCGACCAGGGTGTTGACCGATTTCGGCAGCCCCTGGCCGCCGAAGTCGGGATCGCAGGCGATGCCGGTCCAGCCACCTTCGCGGAACAGGTCGTAGGCCTGTTTGAAGCCTTTCGGCGTGCGCACCACGCCGTTCTCGTAGGTACAGCCCTCCTCGTCGCCGGAGCGATTGAGCGGAGCCAGCACCTCCTCGCAGACCTTGGCCGCCTCGTCGAGGACGGGGTCGATCAGGTCGGGAGTCATTTCCTCGAAGCCGGGCAGCTGGGCCAGGGTCTCGCCCTGGTGCAACTCATAGAGCACGAAGCGCATGTCGCGCAGCGGAGCCTTGTAAGCGGGCATTTCCTAATTCCTTCGCCTTTTCGTCATGCCCGGGCTTGACCCGGGCATCCATGGACCCCCGGGCCAAGCCCGGGGTGACGCTTCGCGTCAGTTCCTCAGCGGTTTGCCGGTTTCCAGGATGCTTTCGATGCGGGCCAGGGTGGCCGGATGGCGCACCAGGCGCATGAAGCGGCTGCGCTCCAGCTCCAGCAGGTCCTTTTCGCTCAGCGGACGGGTGGCGTCGGCATTGGCGCCGGCGCCCGACAGCACCTCGGCCAAGGCACCGGCCACCACACGATCGTGCTTGGTGGCCTTGCCCAACCGAAGGAAACCGTCCACCGCCATCTCCATGCCGACCCGGGCGCTGTCTCCCGGCAGGGACAGTTCCACTGGGGTCGGCGGCACATAGTCCTTGACCAGTTCCAGGGCCTTGGCCTTGGCGTCGGCGAGCAGGCGGTAGCGATTCATGGTGACGCCGTCGGTGGGCTTCAGAAACAGCAGTTCCTTGGCCTCGGCCGCCGACTTGGCGACGGTGGCGGTGCTGATGGTCTCGAATACCTTGATCACCGGCGGCATCGGACCCTTCGGC
The DNA here is from genome assembly GCA_021781575.1 of Pseudomonadota bacterium. Taxonomy (GTDB): domain Bacteria; phylum Pseudomonadota; class Alphaproteobacteria; order Rhodospirillales; family Magnetospirillaceae; genus DUZF01. The sequence continues at coordinate 45,130 of JAJXWP010000034.1, read as the reverse complement.
AACTTGCCCAGAGTCGACCAGCGGACCAGCATCTCCTTGCAGCCGCCCCAGCCGGGGATCAGCCCAACGCCGCATTCAACCAGGCCGGTGTAGGTCTCGGCGTGGGCCTGGACGGCGTCGCAGTGCAACAGGATCTCGCATCCCCCGCCCAAGGCCAGGCCGGACGGCGCGCCGACCACCGGGAAGGGGGCGTATTTGAGCGCCCGGTAGGTCTCCTGGCCGGCGGCGACAATCTGTTCGATCTCGGGCCAGGCGGCGATATTGGCGGCGAACAGGGCTAGGCCCAGATTGGCCCCGGCCGAGAAGTTCGAGCCCTCGTTGTAGATCACCAGCGCCTTGAACGACTTGGCCACCGTCTTGATGCTCTTGCCCAGCAAGGCCATGATCTCGGGATCGAGCGCGTTCATCTTGCTGGTGAACTCGAAACAGGCGACGCCGTCGCCGACGTCCCACAGGGCGGCCGAGCCGTTCTTCAGGATCGGCTGGCTGGCCAGCTTGATGTCGGCCAGCATCAGCACGCCTTCTGGGCGCGCGATGTCGTGATAGGCGCCGTCGCGGCCCAGTTGCTGGCGCCGACCGTTGTCGACGCGGTAGAAGCTGCGCTCACCGGCCAGGGTCAGCAGCTCGGGGACGGGCAGGCCGTCCTTGGCCAGCTTTTCGGCCACCCAGGCGGCGCCCAGCTGGTCGATCAGCTCGAACGGACCGTATTTCCAGTTGTAGCCGAGCCGCATGGCCTCGTCGATCGAAGCGACGTCGTCGGCCGCCTCGGGTACCAGCATGGCGGCATAGGCCAGGGTCTGGCCGAGCACCCGCCAGGCGTAGCGGGAGATCCGGTCGTCGCCGGACAGCAATGCCTTCAGCTTCTTCGGCAGCTCCAGGTCGGCCTTGCGCTGCGGACGGTAATCGCCGCTGGACAGCGACATGGCCTCCTTCACCTTGCCGCCGCCGGCCTTGTTGATCCGATAGAAGCCGCCCTTGCCTTTGCGCCCGGTATAGCCGTCGGCGATCATCCGTCTGACCAGCGGCAGGTCGCGGGTATAGGCGTGGAACGGGTCGGCCGGCGGCAGCAGGCCGACCATGCTTTCCATGACATGCGGCATGAGGTCGAGGCCGACCAGGTCGATCAGGCCGAACACGCCGGTCTTCGGGATGCCCATGGGCTTGCCGATGACGGCGTCGGCCTCCTCCACCTCGATCCCCAGATCGAAAGCTTCGACCACGGCGCTCTGGATCCAGAAAACGCCCAGGCGGTTGGCGATGAAACCGGGGCGGTCCTTGCAGGCCACCACCGACTTGCCCAGACGGACATCGGAGAAACGGCTGACCGCCTCGATCGCCTCGGCCCTGGTCTTCTCCCCCTTGACCACTTCCAACAGCCGCATGTAGCGCGGCGGGTTGAAGAAGTGGGTGATGCAGAAGTCGCCGGCGAAGCCCTGGCTGAGACCTTCGGTCAGTTTGGCCAGCGGAATGGTCGAGGTGTTGGACGACACCACCGAGCCCGCCTTGCGCACCGTCTCCAGCCGGGCATAGAGGGCCTGCTTGACGTCCAGGCGCTCGATGATCGCCTCGACGATCCAGTCGCAATCGGCCAGCAGGTCCAGGTTCTCCTCGGTATTGCCGGGAGTGATCAGCCGAGCCGCCCGCTTGCTCATGAACGGCGCCGGATCGGCCTTCAGCATCTTCTCGACGGCCTTGGCGGCGGCGTCGGGGACGACGTCGAGCAGCACCACCGGCACCCCCGCATTGGCCACCTGGGCGGCGATGCCCGCCCCCATGACCCCGGCGCCGATGACGCCGACTTTGCGAATTTCCGCCATCACATCGCCTCCAGGATGGTGGCGATCCCCTGGCCGCCGCCGATGCATTGGGTGGCCAGGGCGTATTTGCCCTTTTCCCGCTTCAAGAGCGACGCCGCCTTGCCGACGATGCGGGCGCCGGTGGCGCCCAGCGGATGGCCAAGAGCGATGGCGCCGCCGTCGAGGTTGACCTGATCGGCCGACAGGCCAAGATCGCGCATGCAGGCGATGGACTGCGAGGCGAAGGCCTCGTTCAGTTCGATCACGTCCAGCGCCGCCGCCTCGATGCCGGCCCGGGACAGGGCCTTCTTGGTCGCCGCCACCGGGCCGATGCCCATGATCTCGGGGGCACAGCCGGCCACCGCGACGCTCCTCAGGCGAGCCAGCGGCTCGAGTCCGTGCTTGCGCGCGTAGTCCTCGCTGCACACCAGCAGGGCCGCCGCGCCGTCGGTCAGCGGCGACGAGGTGCCGGCGGTGACGGTGCCGTTCTGGTCGAAGGCGGGTTTCAATTCGGCCAGCCCTTGCGCCGTGGTCTCGGGGCGGATGCAGCCGTCCCGTTCGACCGTGCCGATGGCGACGATTTCGTCGGCCAGCCTGCCGGCGGCCTGGGCGGCGGCGGCGCGCTTATGGCTTTCGACGGCGAAGGCTTCCTGCTCGGAACGCGCGATGCCCCACTGCCTGGCGACGTTCTCGGCGGTATCGCCCATGCCCAGATAGGCGCCCGGCATCTTGGCATAGAAGCCGGGATGGGGCAGCGGGTTGTAGCCCATCATCGGCACCCGGCTCATGCTCTCGACGCCGGCGCAGATGAAGGCCTCACCGGCGCCCAGCTGGATGGCGCCGGCCGCCGAGTGCACCGACTGCATGGACGAGCCACAGAAGCGGTTGATGGTGACGCCGGCCACCGAGATCGGCAGCTCGGCCTGCAACGCCACCAGGCGCGCCATGTTCAGCCCCTGCTCACCTTCCGGGAAGGCGCAGCCGAGCAGCAGGTCCTCGATATCCTCGGGCACAACACCGGTGCGGCGCACCAGCTCGCGCACCACCTGGGCGGCCAGTTCGTCGGGCCGCACGGTGGCGAGCTCGCCCTTCTTGGCGGGAGTGAACGGCGAACGGGCGTAGCCCGCGATAACCACGGATTTCATCGATTGGTCTCCAGTTGGAAAGAGGATGGAATTCTACGGAGGGCCCGCTGGCCCGTGCGGAAGCGAGGGCTCATGCCGTCTCGAGCGGCTTGCCCTTGGCGGCCAAAGCATCGACGGCCATCTGTTCGATATCCTTCAATTCGCCGATGGTCTGTTCCAACGCCTGGCGCTGCTCTTCCAACCGCGCAATGCGTCGGCGCACCTTGTCCAGCAGCAGCTGGAGCTGCTCGCCCCGAGTGGTGTCGACCTGGTAGAGATCCAGGTATTCCTTGATGTCGCGCAAGGTGAAGCCGAGCCTCTTGCCGCGCAGAATGAGAAGCATGTGGGCCCGGTCGCGATACGAGTAGACCCGCGTGTTGCCCGCCCTGGGCGGTAGAATCAGCCCCTGGTCCTCGTAGAAGCGGATGGTGCGCGGCGTCACCCCGAGCTCCTTGGCCAGCTCGGTAACCGAGTAGATCTTCTCCATCTGGGCGCCCCTTTTCTACGTACGCCAAATTACGGTATGGTTTAATTATTTCCCAATACGTTACCTTTATGGCGTGCAAATCGAACATGATCGTCTCTTCGGACAGCGATTTTCGGTCAGGAGGCTTTGTCGAATGATCCGGGCGCGGCCCGGTTCATCTCTTCGGCCAGCAGTTCCTTTTTGGACAGCTTGCCGATCATGGTCTTGGGCAATTGGTCGCGGATCTCGATCAGTTTCGGCAGTTCCACCCGCGAGACATATCCGGCGAGGAACTGATGCAACTCGTCGGGCGTGGCGGTGTGGCCGTCGCGCAGGCGGACGAAGGCCTTCGGAGCCTGGCCGCGATAAGCATCGGGGATACCGATGACCACCGCCTCTGCCACCGCCGGATGCTGGTATAGCGCCTCCTCGATAACCCGCGGATAGATGTTGTATCCGCCGGCGATGATGACGTCCTTGATGCGGTCGACCAGGAACAGGTAGCCGTCCTCGTCCACATAGCCGACATCACCGGTGCGCAGGGCACCATCGATGAATACCGCTGCCGTATCGGCCGGGCGCTGCCAATAGCCGGCCATCACCTGCGGACCACGTACGCAGATTTCTCCCTTCTCATTGGTGCCGAGCACCTGGGTGGGATCCACCAGCGAACGCACCTCGATGACGGTTCCCGGCATCGCCTTGCCGGCCGAAGCCGGCTTGATTTCACCCTCCAGCGGATTGGCGGTGACCACCGGCGAGGTTTCGCTCAGTCCGTAGCCTTCCACCAGCCGGCAGCCGGTCAACTCCTCGAACCGCAGGCGCACCTCGAGAGGCAGCGGCGCCCCGCCGGAGATGCAATAGCGGAGCGAGGTCAGGTCATGAGCGGGCCCGGCGACGCCGTTGATGGCGGTATAGATGGTCGGAACACCAGGGAAGATGGTCGCCCGCTTCTTGGCGATGCACCGCATCACCTGGTCGAGTTCGAAACGCGGCAGCAGGATCAGTTCGGCCCCCATGCTGATGCCGAAGTTCATCACGCCGGTCATGGCGAACACATGGAATAGCGGCAGCACGCCCAGGACCTTCTCCCGGCCCTCGTGGAGATAGGGGACCCAAGTCCGCAGCTGTTCGATATTGGCCGAAAGGTTGCCGTGGGTCAGCATCGCTCCCTTGGGCACGCCGGTAGTACCGCCGGTGTACTGCAGCACGGCGATGTCGGTCAGCGGGTCGATCTCGACCGCCTGCGGCTTGCCGTCATTGGCCACCAGCCGGGCAAACGCCGTATGCTGGGCGTCGTTAGGAATATGTGCCAGTTCCGAACGCTTCAGCAGGGTGAACAACAGCCCCTTGAGAGGCGGCAAGATATCCGTCATGGAACAGACCACCACCCGCGTGAGAGCCGATGCTCCCAGCATCGCCGCGACCTTCGGATAGATCTGCTTGATGTCGAGGGTCACCATGATGGTGGTGTTGCTGTCGTTGATCTGGTGCTTCAACTCGCGTTCGACGTAAAGCGGATTGTAGTTCACCACGGTTCCGCCGCATTTGAGCACCGCATAATAGCAGATCACGAAGTAGGGGGTGTTGGGCAGGCACAGGCCGACTTTGACCCCTTGTTTCACCCCCATTCGCTGAAACCCCACGGCGGCGCGCGCCACCAGGTGGCCGATTTCGGCATAGGTGTAGCGCTTGCCAAGGAAATCGATGCAAGCCCGCATGCCGTGGCGCGCCACGGCCTCGTCGAAGATGCGGTCCAGCGGCCCGACCTTTATCGAGGAGGAGGAAACCGGGGCTTGCATCATGGCGTTTCCTTCGTCGTTTATTGTTATGATCCCAGTATTTGGTGATTGACTGGTCAGAATTTTATTCCGAAGCCGGCGCTGGCGATATTCACGCTGTTGTCGTAGTAGCCGACCAATGTCCCGGCGGCCGGGCTGGCGCTGGTGTAGTTGACCGACGCCTTGCCGGTATTGAACAGATGCGCGTAGGACAGATTGAGCTTGGCGGCCGGCGTGACGGCATAGGAGATGCCGAAGGATGCCCAGACCCGGTCGCCGTCGGGCAGGTTGGGTGACCGATATTGGTCCTGGACCGGTGTCTGGTCGTAGGCGGTACCCATGTGCAGGACCCACTTCTCGTTGGGCTTGTAGTTGGCGCCCAAAGCGAAATACCAGGTGTCGCGCGACATCTGCGGCAGGCTGACGATCGCCGCCCCGGCGGAATCGACGACGTTCAACTGCTTGAACAGGGACCAGTCGGTCCACTCGACGGTGGACATCACCGACCATTCGCTGTCGATGTCGTGATAGAAGCCGAGGCTTGCCGAATCGGGCAGGGGCAGCTTGGCGGTGACCGCCGTGGAGGCGAAATTGGCGGCCAGCGGACCGGCCAGGGCCAGGGTGTTCGGCGTCTGGTAGGTAACGTTGGTGGCCATGCTGTGATAGATGCGCGAGCGGTAATTGATGCCGACGCGGGTGGCGTCGTCGATCTCGTAGAGGGCACCGATGGTATAGCCGACGCCGACGTCATCGCCTTCCAGCCGACCTTCGCCGTCGCCCCAATTGCTGGCCAAGCCGGCCGTGGTCGAAGCCAGGCCGCCCAACTGCGTCGCTTGCTGACTCAATGCGGCCGCTTGCGTGGTATTGCCCGCGGCCGCAGCGGCCTGCGCGCCGGCGGCGGCCCGCTGGGCACCCGCGGCCTCCTGCTGGGCGGCGCCGAGACCGATGGCCTGCATATTGATGGCCTGGGTCAGGCGGGCACTGAAATAGTCGATGCGGGGGCCGCCGCCGATCGACAGGCGGCTGGTGACCCGGTAGGAGATGGTCGGCGAAATTTCGTAATCGGTCACGTCGGTCGCCAGGGCCTGGTAGCGCCCGACCCAGTTTTCCGTGTATTCGGACCGAAGGCCGAAGGGCACCGCGACGGCAAGGCCGATCTTCACATCGGGGCTGGCATTCCACACGGCAAAGGTCGACCCAACCGCCGCCGGCTTGACGTCGTTGCCGCCGGTGACGCCCGAAACGTTGCCGCCGAAAACCGAACTGTTGCTGCCGTGAAAGACAACATCGGGCTGGATCCAGGTGACCGTCCCGTCGATCTCGTTGCTGTTGAGGCGCGCCATGCCGGCGGGGTTGTAGTAGGCGGAACTGGCATCATCACCCTTGGCCGCTTCCCCGGCGAACGCATTGCCCAGGCCTTCCGCGCTTTCTTCGCGCAGGGCGAAACTCGACGCGCGGGCGTCGGAAGCGAAGCCGCCGAAGGCCAACAAGCCCAGACAAGACACCAGTGTTGCATGGCGAATAACGGACATTTCGATCTCCCCACCTTCGGCCCCATTAGCCGGAGCCAGTTGCCTGAATACTGACTCACAATAACGTATACGTCAACGTCGATCCGTATACGATACCTCCCCTATATCTTCCGATCTGGGTCAATCGCGAACGATCGTGATGAGAAAGCCGCGCCGATGAAAGGCCGCCTCGACCAAGGTGCCGTCGGATCCGAACCACAGGTCCCGCTCGACGTCACCGGCAATGGCGTAATGTTCCGCCGCGACGGCGCCCTGCCCGGTTTTCACCGTCTCCGTGCCAAGATCCCTGATCGACACCTTGTACGGGGAATCGTCGTTTTCGACGCTGTAGAGGACCGAATGCTCGACCACCACCGCCCTGGTCCACATGGTCAACGGCAAAGCGTCGGCCGGCAGCGTGGTGTCCCTGCCGTCGGCCACCACTTTGACGCCGTCGGCGACTGTCTGCGCCTCCACATGGTGTTTGGTGCCGTCGTCGTCGGTATCGGCGACCATCCGGTCCAGATGGCTCCCTGTCCAGGTCTCGGTGCGCTGATGATGGTAATGAAAGTTGAGAAATAGCACCTGGACTTGCGAGTCCGCCGTCAAATTTACGGTGGTTTTGTCGCCGTCATGGTTGATTGTGTAGATTTCCTTGCCGATCGGGTCCCCATCCTTGTGAATCGTGTAGCTCAGCGACTGTGTCGCGGCCTGCGCCGACGGCATGCCCGCGACCACGCCGAGCGCCAGCACAGGTACCGCCGCGAGGATACCGGTGACCAGGCGGCGTGTTGCCGAGGATTTTACCTTGGTAATTGTGCTCATTGTTCCTCCCACCTCGAAATGGCCCTGGCCGGCGCGGTCTAATGCTGCTGCTGTTGCACGCCGACAAGGAATTGACGGATCTGCCCCATGGTCTCGCGGGCGCTTCGAGTCAGCGCCCCGGCAACGCCGGTCATCGTTTCCGTCGCCCCGACCGCGAGCGATGCCGACTCGTTGAGTTTGACAACCCCTTCGGTCACCAGGGCCGTGTCACCGGCGACATGCTGCAGGTCCAGGCTGATGGAACTGGTCGTCGCCCCCTGTTCCTGCACGCTGGCGACCACCCGCTCGGCGATACCGTTGACCTGTAGAATGGTCTCGCCGATGGAGCGGATCGCCGCCATGGCGTCATCGGTGGTAGCCTGGATGCGTTCGATGTTGTCGGTGACCTCGCGTGCCGCTCGGGTGGTCTGGCTGGCCAGGTTCTTGACCTCCCCGGCGACCACAGCGAAGCCGCGGCCGGCCTCGCCGGCGCGTTGCGCCTCGATGGTCGCGTTGAGCGCCAGCATGTTGGTCTGGCGGGCGATGACGGTGATCAGGCCGACGATCTCGCCGACCCGTTGCGACGCATCGGACAGCGAATGAACCGTTTCATTGGTCCGAGCCAGTTCGGCCACCGATTTTCGCGCGATATCAGCCGCCGCCTTGACGTCCCCGTTGACCAGATCGATGGATGAGGAAAGCTGCTGGGCGGCGGCCGACAGAACCTGGATGCGCTCGGCCACTTCGCGCGCACCGCCGGCCACCTGGGACGCCTGCTCCAGGGTGTCGTGGACCAGCCGATCAGTATTGTCGGCTTCCGCCTGCAGCCCGTCGGAGGCATGGCCGGCCGCCGCCATCAGGCCGGACACCTGCTGCTCGAACCGCTGGGTGAGCTGCTCCATTTCCTCACGCCGGCGAACCTGGCACAACTTGTCCGCCTCCGTACGCTCCTGCGCCAGCTTCAGGTCACCAACCAGCTTGCCGTTCTGATAGTTGAGCGCCAAGGTCTGGGTCAGTTGCTCGTCGGTCTGGCGCATCAGGCGGAACAGAACCGCCGTCATCAGCGCCAGGGCGATGGCGATGGTCGCCGCGTTCGCCCTGCCTTCGGCGGTGACCACCGCGCGATACAGGAACATGCCGACCACTCCCAGCATGACGGGCGGGACGAACACCAGGAAGGCGCGTCGATAGACCGACAGCGAGATGGTCCCGGCGCAGCACAGGATCACATAGAGGAAGCCCGGCACCATCATGTCAGCGATGTCGTTGCTATAGAACACCGGCAGGCCGACGAGCCACATCAGGGCCGCCGCCACAGTGCCGAGCATCGTGCGCCGATGGGCCCGGTCCAACCTCTCCGCCGTCGTCTCCCGGCCGCCCGTGGTTTTCACGATCACGTAGCGGAACAGGCCCACGGAGATGGTCAGGGCGGCCCAAATCGCCAGAACGGTGCGATTGCCGCGCCCCCAGAAATTGACCGACACCAGCAATACCGCGGCAATGGTGGGTACCGTGGTGCTGCGGATGCTTTTGAGCAGCAGACACTTCCGATCGCGCTCAATATCCTCTCGAAAGGTCGCGGCCAGGTTGCCCTGCGCGCCGCTGTCCCGCTCAGGTTCGACCGCCGCGGAAGCGATATCCGACGCCCCGGCGACGGCTGCCAAGGCACCCGCTCGCGTCATGAACATCCTTCTTGGTCCTGCTGCTGTTGAGGCCCAATTTCCATCCCTGGTCCGGAGGCTCTTCCAGCGGGAGAGATCCCCGGGGAGCGGCCGGGGCTTCTTTTCCGAGCCTCTGGCCGTCCAAACCGGCTCAACCTTGCCAGACCATTACGTTTACGTCAACGTTAAGTGTTTATCGAGGCTGAAAATGGTCTGCCGCACCCGATAGCCATTCTGGCGCGACGATGATTCCCGTCGCAATGGTACAGACGCGTCCCATCTCGTCGATCGCCTCGGTCCGACCGAAGGCGATCTGCTTCGCCCTCTTGACCACGCCGCCCCGATGGAACGGTTGCACGCGGTCAACGAAAACCGAAACCAGACGCTGGTCGGCAAGGTCGATTCGGGCCGCCGGCTGGAGCATGGCGGGAAGCTGGTTGAATGCCGCCTGGAAGGCGTGCCGCTCCGCCGCGTCGACGGGAAATGGCAATGGATCGCCGAGCAACAGGCTGGCCGCCGCCACCGGCGACCGGTCGGCCATGCGGGTGACGGGGTCGGATGGGGTCATGGAATGGCCTCCTCGTCGCTGATCGCGCGGCCTCATGACGTCATTCTATTTTCTCCTATTGGGCAATATCATCCCTTATTCGTTACACTCGGCCGGCTATGACGGGGTATCGCAGGCCTGTGCCACCCTTTCGATAAAAATATGACGCAACATGACGTAAACGTTATTGACTTACGTTATGCGTATAGGCTCATCCTAGTGTTGAGAACCGTACCGGCGGCACTCACCCCATCGATCGGCTTCTCGGCACAAGGCAATCCGCCCCGGTGGCTGATCAGCCCGAGGCTTGGCTTCCAAGCCTCGGCTCCGGCCACCAGGGCGGAACAAGTTGAACCAACCCAGGGAGGGGGATCCATGCGTCGAATGGTTGCGGGAGCGACGGTGCTTCTGAGTGTGGTGGCCGGACCGGCCATGGCCCAGACGAACTTTGCGGATATCGCGGTTGTCGGCGACAGCCTGTCGGACAACGGCAACATACCCAAGGTGCTGTCGCCGGCCTTCCTCCAGTCGGTGGTCCCCGGCGGCTTCCTCCAGGCGCCCTATTACGACTACCACTTCACCAATGGCCCGACCTATGCCGAGTCGCTGAACCGATTGCTGGGCGTATCGTCGCCGCTCAAGGATTACGCCTACGGCGGCGCCTTCAGCGCCCCGCTCAACGAGACGCTGGGCAGTGTAACGGTCACCGGCACCAACATCATCCCGTTTCTCAACCCAGCGGCCAATCCGCTCCTCCCGGCGAGTTTCGACTCCAGCCTGCAGGGCCAGATCCGCAGCCTGGCGGCGAGTGGCGCCAGGGCCGGCGCCAATGATCTTTATGTGGTCTGGGGCGGAGCCAACGACTATTTCGCCATGGCCAACGCCCTCCAGGCCCAACCCAGCCTGAGCCAAACTCAAATCCTCGCCATCATCCGCCAGCAGGTCGGCACCACGGTGACCAATCTCAGCACCGATGTCGGCATGCTGGCGGCGATGGGAGCCCGGAACTTCGTCGTCCCGGTGCTGCCCAATCTGGGCGCCACGCCGTCGTTCAACGGCTCGGCGACGACCGCGCAGCTCGGCTATTTGACCTCGCAGTTGCACGCTCAGGCGCTGTCGCAGGCCATGGGCCAGCTGGCACAGACCCTGGGCGTCAGGATCATCCCGGTCGATCTCTTTACCATCAGCCAGGATATCACCGCCAATCCGGCCAAATACGGCCTCTCCAACGTCACCGGCCAATGCTACAACAATGCGCAGGCCGGCCTCGCCGTGACCACCTCGGGGACACGGGCCACCGCCTGCGCCAACCCGGCCTCTTATGAATTTTGGGACCCTGTCCATCCGACGGCGGCGACCCAGGCGATGATCGCCCAGGCGATCACCTCATCCGTCGAGGCACCAATGACCATCGGCGCCGAAGCCAAGCTGGCCGACATCCAGGCTCAGTCGCTGTTCGACGCCCTGTCCAGCCGTAGCGCGGCCTTGCGCCAAGGGGCGACCGGCCTTTCCCTGATGATGCCCGACGGCTCCACGGCCAACCTCGGGAGCAATCCGGACAAGCCGCTATCGGTCTATGTTGTCGGTAACTACGGCCAGGGCTCGCGCGATACACAAACCAATCAATTCGGTTTCGGCTACAGCAATACCAATATCGGTATGGGCTTCGACAACCGCATCCGGCCGGGCTTGGCTCTCGGCGCCATGCTGGACTTCGATGATGCCAGTGCCGACCTCAACGGCGGAATGGGCAATGACGAGGTGCGGGCCTATGGCTTCGCCGTCTATGCGACCGCCTTTTCCGACAGCTGGTACGCTTCGTTAGCCGGCACCTACAGCTACACCGACTGGAACAACCTGAACCGCAACGCCATCGTCGCCGGCCAGACGGCACAGGCCACGACCAGCGGACAGATGCTGGGCGCCAAGGCGGAAGGCGGCTACATGGTGCATATGCAGGGGCTGACCTTCGGACCGGCGGCCGACGTCAGGGCCGCCCGCATGGAGATCGACGCCTATCAGGAAAGCGGCGCGGTGGGTCTCAACCAGAGCGTCGGCCAGCAGAATTTCAACTCGGTGATCAGCGAGTTGGGCGGCCAGGCGGCCTACCCCATCAGCAGCGGCGACATGACCTACGTGCCCAATCTGCGCGCCAGCTGGAATCACCAGTTCGCCGATCTCCGCGGCAACATCGCCACCGCCCTGGTCAGCGCTCCCGACACCACGGTGATCACCCAGCTGGACCCATGGGCCAGAAACTGGGCCCGCCTCGGTGGTGGGGTCGAAATCCATTCGACAGCCGGCCTGTCTGTGCTCGCCGACTTCGATACTACCGTCGGGCGCAACGACGGCCACGATTACAGCGGCCTGGTCCGGGTCAAGTACGACTTCTGAGGGTTTTTGACTTGATGAAATGATGATTATTTTGCGCCGCGGCGGCTTTTCCGTATGCTGACGTCTTGCGTCAAGACGACGGTCTGGCAGCACCATGACGATCCGCAACCTCGAGGCCCTTTTCCACCCCCGGTCGATCGCCGTCGTCGGCGCGTCGGCGAGACCGGGCAGCCTCGGCACTACCGTCATGCGCAACCTGCTCGACCTGCAATTCCACGGGCCGGTGTTGCCGATCAATCCGAAATACCAGTCGGTGATGGGGGTCCTCTGCTATCCGTCGGCCGCCGCCATGCCGATCGGTGCCGATCTGGCGGTGCTTTGTACGCCGCCCGGCAGCATTGCGGGCCTGATCGGCGAGTTCGGGGCGCGCGGCACCCGCGCCGTCATCATCATGACGGTGCCGCCGGCGGGAGAGACGGCGGAATTCTACCGCCTCATTCTGGAGGCGGCCCGTCCTTTCGAGATGCGCATCCTTGGACCGGACTCGACCGGCGTCCAGATCCAGGCCATCGGACTGCATGCCAGTTGGGTCACCGCCGCCGCCTTGCCCGGCAAGGTGGCCTTCATTTCGCAATCGGGCTCGCTGATCGCCTGGATGCTGGAGCGGGCCTGCGAACACGGGGTGGGATTCTCCCATGTCATTTCCGCCGGCGAAGCGGTGGACGTCGATATCGCCGACTTGCTCGACTACCTCGGCACCAACACCCGGGCACGCGCCGTCCTGCTCTACATCCGCTCGGTCAATAACGCCCGCAAGTTCCTTTCGGCGGCCCGCGCCATCGCTCGCATCAAGCCGCTGATCGTCATCAAGGCGGAGCGGCGGGGAGACGATAAGACGGCCGCCGACAATGACGAATGCTTCGTCCCGATCTCCAGCGATGCGGTTTACGACGCGGCATTCCGGCGCGCCGGCATGTTGCGGGTGCGGGATACCGACGAACTGTTCGATGCCGTCGAGACCCTGTCCTTCGGCAAGACGCTGCGCGGCGAGCGCCTGGCCATCCTGTGCAACGGCGCCGGTCCCGCCCAGATGGCGGTCGACGCCCTGATCGAAGGCGGCGGTCGCCTGGCCGAACCTTCGGAAGACTGCCGCCGCCGTATTGCCGAGCTGGCCGGCGACCGTCAACCGGTGGGCCTGCCCTTCGATCTTGGCCGCGACGCCGACGCGGCGCGATATGGCCAGGCGATCCGCCTGCTCCTGGCCGACCCCACCGTCGACGCCTTGCTGGTCATGCACATCCCGACGGCCGCCGCCGGCACCAAGGAGGTGGCCGATGTGGTGCAAGACGCCGCCCGCCGGACCACCGCCAACATTCTCGCCTGTCTGCTCGGCAGGACCGGCGCCAGCGAGCTGCGCGCCGCGCTGGCCGGCGCGGGAGTGCCGCTGTACGAGACCCCGGAGAAGGCGGCGCGGGCCTTCCTCCATCTGGTGCACTACCGGCGCAACCAGGACAGCCTGCTCCAGGTTCCGGCGACCTTGCCGGCGGAAACCGGCGGCGGCCGGCAACACGCCCATACTCTGGTCCGCCAGGTGCAGGCCGCAGGCCGCCGCCTTCTCAACGAAGAGGAGAGCGCGGCGGTCCTTGCCGGATACGGCTTCTCCGTCTTTGCCACACGCATGGCGGCCGACGGCGACGCGGCCGCCGCCCTTGCCTCGGCCATCGGGTTTCCGGTGTCTCTGCGCCTGGCGTCGCGGCGCGTGCGCAGCCGCCACGAAACCGGGCCGGCGACAGCCGACCTCGTCTCGGCCGATGCCGTCCGCATCGCCGCGGCTGATATTTGCCAGCGGTTCGCTGAGGTCTGCCCCGGCCAGGACTTCCCCGGCCTGGTTGTCCAGGCGATGACTCGCCGCCCAGGGGCGGCGCTGCTGTCGATGGGAGTCTCCGACGAACCGGTATTCGGCCGGGTGATCTTCGTCGGCCGCCGGGCCACCCCCGGCGCCAGCTGCTCGGAGCAGATGGTGGCGCTGCCGCCGCTGAACCTGGCCCTGGCGGAAGAAATGCTGGCCCGCTGCCGGGCGGCGCGCCTGCTGCCGCCAGCGCCGGCCGATGGCGGTGACGGAATGCCGGCCGCCTTGGTGGCACTGTCGGAGCTGGTCGTCGACATGCCGGAAGTGGCCGGCCTGGACATTGCGCCGGCGCTGATCGACGGCGGCAACCTGCGGCCTCTGGATGTCCGCATTGGCCTCGGCAGCGGCCAGGACGACGGCCGCTACTTGGCCATTCGCCCTTATCCGCGCGAATTGGAGCGCACCGCCCTTATCCGCGATGGCCGGCTCTTGCGCCTGCGCCCGATCCGTCCGCAGGACGGCCAGGCCTATCGCGCCCTGCTGGCGAATATGAGCCCCCGCGACCTATATCTTCGGTTCTGCAGCCGGTTCGGCGACCACGCCGGCGAAGGCGTGCCGAGCGCCATGCTGGCCAAGCTCATCCACATCGATTACGACCGTGAAATGACCTTCGTCGCCAGCCTTCCCGACGAGGGAGACGAGGCGATCTGCGGCGTGGTCGAGATCACCACCTCGGGCAACCGCCAGGAAGCGGAGTATTCGATCCTGGTGCGTTCGGACATGCAGGGCGTGGGTTTGGGCCGCCTGCTCATGGAGACGATGGTCGCCTATTGCCGTCACCGCCACCTGCGTATCGTCTATGGCTTGGTGCTGAAGGAAAACGAAGGCATGCTGGGCTTGGCCCACAAGATCGGCTTCATCGAATACGAATACGAAGACGAAACCGAGGACGACATGGTCAAGGTGGTGCTGGCCCTGTGACGGCCTGAGCGACAGTGGCGGCTCGGCGGGGGCGGCTCGGCGGGGGCGGCTCGGCGGGGGCGGATCGGTGGGGGCGGATCGGCGGCCTTGCCGTCACACCGTCTCGGGCTTGATACCCTTTGCCGACAGCGCATCGGCAGTCATCCGGTCGATGTCCTTCAGTTCGGTCAGCGTCTGCTCGATCGCTTGCCTCTGGTCTTCCAGTTGGACCAGGCGCTTGCGAACCTTCTTGACGAGCAACTGCAGTTGCTCGACCTGCGTCGTATCAATCACGTAGAGATCAAGAAATTCCTTGATATCCTTCAGGCTGAAGCCCAGCCTCTTGCCGCGCAGGATAAGAATCATGCGGGCCCGCTCCCGGTGGGTGTAGACCCGCGTATTGCCCGCCCGCTGGGGCAGGATCAACCCCTGGTCCTCATAAAAGCGGATGGTCCTTGGGGTTACTCCCAGCTCTTTGGCCAATTCGCTGACCGAGTAGATCTTGCTCATCCGGACGGTTTCTTTATTCCACGTTCACAGCTTGACGGTCGGGGCGCGCTGTTTCCCCATACGTAAAACGGTCGAAGCGCGGAAATTAAGCACGGCCCGGACCGTCGGCCAAGCAAAATCATCTTTCCTGGCCAGGGATACTCAGCCGATTGCCGCCACCAGCTTCATGGCGACGCCCATCGAGCCTCGCACTTTGATCTTGCCCATGCCGTAGGCGAGCATCGGATCGAGACGCCCGTCCAACAATTTCAGCAGATTTTGACCGCTGATCTGGATGACGCAGTCGGCGTCTGCATCGCCTTCATCGCGGCTGACCACCGGCGGCGCGGTGCGGGCATCGACCAGCCACCGCCCGTCCTCGGCCAGATCGAACTTCACCACCGCGCTAAGATTGCCCAAGGCCGGCAGCGCGGCGCCCAACCGCTCTTCGAGATCCTCGTCGGACATGCATGATCCTTGCTGCTAGAGTGCTTAACGTTTACGTATACGTAAGAATATTGGCCGATTCCGTAGTGAGCGTCCAGCGAATCCGGCGGTGGGAGCGACTACTTCGCACTGCGACCGACGGCGTCGCTGATGAATGCTTTCAGGGCGGCCGGATGGACCGGCTTGTGCAGGATGTTCAGGCCGTGGCTTTGAACTTCACGGATGCGCTCGGGCGCCGTGTCGCCGGTGATGATCATGCTGGGAATGGGGCGGTCGAAGGCAGTACGGATATGGCGTATGACGTCTGCCCCGGTGGCGCCGGCCCTGAGACGATAGTCGGCAACGATGATGTCGGGCTCGCGGTTCTGCCGAGAGAGAATTTCGAGCGCCTCCTCTTCGCCGGCGGCGGCAAGCACTTCGTAGCCCCATTCCTCGATGACCAGGCTGAGGCCCTTGAGCACCGCGGCTTCGTCGTCGACGACCAACACCACGGGTTTACCCTGCCGATGACCGTCCGCCGTCGCCTTGTCGAGGTAGGAGACCTTGCGCGAGTGGTTGAAGCCGACCACCGGCGCATCGACGGAAAACACCGAGCCCTTGCCCGGTTGCGAACGGACGCCGACATGGCAATTCAGCAGCCGAGCCAACCTTTGCACGATGGCCAGCCCCAAGCCGAGGCCTTGGCTGCGGTCGCGAGAGGCGTTCTCGATCTGGTAGAACTCCTGGAAGATGTCGTCGAGATGCTCGGCAGCCATGCCGATGCCGGTATCCCACACCTCGACGCGGATTCGCCGCCCCTGCCGCCGGCAGCCGACCAGGATTCGCCCGGAGGGGGTGTATTTCACCGCATTCGACAACAGGTTGCGGATGATCCTGGCAAACAGTTGACCGTCAGTGCGAACGATCGCCGAGGTCGGCAGCACCTTCACCCGGAGGTTCTTCTCCGCCGCCTGGGGGGCCAGTTCGGCGACCAGTCGTTCGAGTAACGGCGACAGACCGACATTGCTGTCTTCCGGCGTCACCACGCCGGCATCCAGGCGCGAGACGTCGAGAAGTGCGTCAAGCAATTCGTTCATTGCCTCGAGCGAGCCCTGCAGTTCGGCCAGCAGCGGCTTGGCCCGCTCGCCCACCTGGCCCTCCAGGGCGCTGGTGAAGAACACCAGGGCCTGCACCGGTTGCCGCAGGTCGTGGCTGGCCGCGGCAAGGAAGCGCGATTTCGCCCGGTTGGCGCGCTCGGCGTCCTCCCTGGCCGCCCGCTGGGCCAGTTCCGCCTGCCGCCGCTCGGTGATGTCCTGCGATACCCGGACATAGCCGCGCAATCGACCGTCGTCGTCCCATAGCGGAGTGACCACCGCGTGAGCCCAAAAGCGGCTGCCGTCCTTCCGAATGCGCCAGCCTTCGCCTTCGTAGCGTCCGTTATCCCGCACCGCCTGCAAAGCCTTGGCCGCCTCGTCCCGATCCTCGGCCGGGTAAAGGATCTCGGCGGACTTTCCGACGACGTGATCGGCGTTCCAGCCATAGAGGCGCCCGGCCCCTTCGTTCCAGCTGACGATACGCCCATGGAGGTCGAGCCAACTGATGGCGTAGTCGCGAACATTGTCGATGATCAGGCGGAACCGCTCTTCGCTGTCGCGCAGCCGTTGCTCTGCCTCCTTGCGCGCCGTGATGTCGCGGCAGATGCCGGCGAATACCCGCTTGCCCGCGACGCGGCTTTCGCCCACCGCCAGATCCATCGGAAAGGTGGAACCGTCCTTGCGCAGGCCCATCACTTCACGGCCGATGCCGATGATGCGGGCGCGGCCGGTGGCTTTGTAGGCCGCCAGATAGCCGTCATGGTCGGAACGGTAGGGCTCGGGCATCAGCACCTTGACGTTGCGTCCCAACACCTCGGCCGCGGCGTAGCCGAAAACACGCTCGGCGCCGCTGTTGAACGCCTCAATGAGGCCGTTTTCGTCGATGGTGACCACGCCGTCCACCGCAGCATCAAGAATGGCCGAGGCCCGCCCTTCGGCCAGGCGGCAAGCCCGCCGTTCCGAGCGCAGCCGCAAATACAGAGCCAGCCAAGACGCCGCCAGCAGGATGGCAACGGCAATGGCGAGAAAGGACAAGAGAGAATCCATTGAAGGGCTGAAGCCACGCCAAGGGAAAGCGCCGCAAGGCGGAAGAATGAGCCTCCGAAGCGCCACTCTCATGAATTTGGGCATCCCGGCGGGCCGTGCGAGGCTGCGATGGGAGTATGCGGCCGTCGGGGGGAGGGAACAGCCCCGAGCATTCAAACTCTTAGGAATTACTCTAAAAGATGTCGAGCCGCTTTACAGTCAGCTCGCTCTCAACACCCAATATCGTTGTCTGTCCAGGCTTTATGATATTGGCCCAGGAATTGCTTCCGGTAGCGCTGAGCGCGTTGAACCCTCAGCGAAGGATCTCGACATGAATAAGATTTGCTTCTCGGCCGCCGCCTTCGCCCTGCTGGCGCTGGCCGGCGGCCCGCCCGAGGCCTATGCCGGGGCGGTGGACATGGCTGCGGCCTTTCAAGCCACCACCTTCCCGGCCAACGACGACGGCGCGACCGGCGCGATCTCCTTGGGCTTCTCGGCCAATTTCTTCGGCACCACCTATACCGACGCCTTTGTCAGCAACAACGGCTACCTGACCTTCAACCATGGTCAGGCAACCTATACGCCGAGCGGCCTCGGCGCCAGTTATTCGGGGCAGCCGATCATCGCGCCGTTTTTCGCCGATGTGGACACCCGCGGGAGCGGAAGTGGCCTGACCTCCTACGGCACGGGAACCTATGCCGGCCACAACGCCTTTGGCGCGACCTGGCCCAGCGTCGGATATTTCCCGTCCGGCACCGACAAACTCAATACCTTCCAGGTCATCCTGGTGGACCGCTCGGATGTCGGCGCCGGCGACTTCGACATCTATTACAATTACGATCAGATCCAATGGGAGAGCGGTAGCGCCAGCGGCGGGGTGGGCGGCCTGGGCGGCACCTCGGCGGCGGCCGGGTACAACGCCGGCCTGCCGGGCGATCCGGCGGGAACCTATTTCGAGTTTCCCGGCTCTCTGGTCAACGGCGCCCTTCTCGACGGCGGGCCGGATTCCCTGGTCGCCGGCACCAATGACGGCGTTGCAGGTCAGTATCTGTTCGAGGTTCGCAACGGCACGGTCGCCCCGCCGCCTCAGAACGGAGTCCCCGAGCCGGCAATGCTCCTGCTGTTGGGAGCCGGCCTTGCCGGTTTTGCGCTGATCCAGCGGAAGCGCCCGCTCCGCCGGAAAGCGTAAGCGACCCATGTAGCCAAAAAGGCCCGGTCGTCGCCGACCGGGCCTTTGTATTGGCTTGGTGGAGCCGAGCGGGATCGAACCGCTGACCTTCTCATTGCGAACGAGACGCTCTCCCAACTGAGCTACGGCCCCTTCGAGGAGCGGGATAATGGGGAAACCCCCGCCCCCTGTCAAGCCTGGCGACAGCCTGGCGGATTGCCGCGTCGAGCTGTTAGAGAGCGTTGGGCGCAGGCTCCGCCTGCTTCAGGCCAACCTGGTGGTTTCGATCCGGCTCGACCGGGACACTTGCGTGCCAGGGGTTCCATTTCGGATGGGCTCGACGTTGGCCAGCATCCGGCGCAAGAACCCCATCAGAGCGTCGCCTTCCTCGGCCGTGAAGCCTGCCAAGAGCTGGTCTTCGCGCGACGGCCATGATACGCGTGCATGGCGCGGCTTGCTCGCGTTAGATTTTTCATTATTCCATAAATTAAATTACCAGAAACAAAGTTTTTATTTAATTTAAAAAACTACAGCCTAATAATTACTTTCCTCATATGGCAATGGTGACCCCAATCGCGGCTGCTGAGTTCCGATGCCGTCTGTCGGACCGTGGCTCATGTACGCATTTGCCATAAAGCATATTTATATTCCAATTTGCTGATGCTTTCGATTGACTTTCCATCCGATTCCACTGTTTCCTCTCTATAAGCGGCGAGGTGAAGAACCAGGGCTTCGTTCGCTCTTGGCAAGTACACCGCGGGAGGTGCCTTGTCCGGTCATCGCAATTCAGTTTTTTTTCTTGCGGCATTTGCTCTTGCGCTTCTGGCCGGTTGCCGATCGCACGATGTGGCTCCGGCCCAACTGGGCGGCGGCGATCCGTCGCATTTGTCTCCGCTGATGTCCGAACTCGGTCTCGAGACCGCTGCCCCCGAGGGCCCCGAGACCGCTCAGCCGCCGCCGCTGACGCGGCCCAACCGGCCAATGGATGCGGTGATCATCCGCGGCATCGCCCGCGCCAGGGTGGCCGCCCATGAGCCGGCGACCTCGGCTGGCGGCAGCATCCAGCTCAACTTCGCAAAGGCTGATCTACCCTCGGTGGTCGACGCGATCTTGGGGACGGCGCTGGGCGTCCCCTATTCGGTCGACCCACGCGTAAACGGCACGGTCACCCTGGTTTCGCAACGGCCGATGGGGCGTGACGAGGCACTCGAGGTGCTCGACGGCGTGTTGCGTATGAACAGCGCCACACTGATTCGCGGCGATTCGATGTATCGGGTGGTGCCCATCGAGGGCGCCCACCAGAAGACCGGCGGACTGCATCCGGCAACGGCGAGGGTGCCTGGCTACGCGGTCAGCGTCTACGTGCCCAGCTATACGGCGGCGGCAAGTCTTCAGGGGTTGATCGATCCCCTATACAAGGCGGCCGGGGCGGTCCAGGCCGACGCGGAACACAACCTGCTGATGATCACCGGCGGCAGCGAGGAACGCCGCGCACTTCTGGAAGCGGCGCGGCTGTTTGACCAGGACTGGCTGGCCGGCCGATCGGTGGGGATCTTTCCGCTGAGCGAGGCGCGTCCGCAGGCCATCGTGGACGAACTGCAAGACGTCCTTGGTGAGTCTGGGAAGGACGGCTCCGCCTTGCGCATCACTCCCATCGAGCGGCTCAATGCCGTCATGGTGGTGGCTGTGAGTGGGAAAATTCTTGATCGCGCGGCGGAATGGGTGCGGCAACTGGATCGTGCCGGTGCCGGCGAGCGTACCCTGCACGTGTATTACCTGCAGCACGCCAAGGCCCGCGATGTCGGCCGCCTGCTGACGCAACTGTTCGGCAAGGGGACAACTGGCGGCTTCGACAGCGGCAGTTCTGTGTTGCCGCCGGGGACACGCGGAGCCCACATCGCCACCGCCGCCAATTTACCGTCTCTGGCAACCCCGGCGGGGACGCCCGCGTCGGGGATGGGGACGGGCGCGATGCCGGCGCCGGGACTGGGCGGGGGTATGGCGGCAGCGCCAGGTATGGCTGCGGCATCGCCGCAGACCGGCCCCGCGACCCCTGGTGCCGGCGGGGGTTTTGCCGCCCGCGGGTTCAGCGATTCCGCCGGGCAAGGCGAGGACTTGGCCGATCTCACCGATAACGGCAGTGGTGGGGACGATGGGCCACGAATCGTGCCCGATCTGCGCAGCAATGTCCTCGCAATCATGGCCACCGCGCAGGAATACCAAATTATCGAGGCGGCGCTGGGCAAGCTCGACGTCATGCCTGCCCAGGTACTCATCGAGGCCACCATCGCCGAGGTCGTTCTCAACAGGACCCTGCAGTACGGCGTCCAGTATTTCCTGAGAGGGAGGGTCTTCAAGCAGAAAGGCTCAAGTCTCGGCTTGTCGGACGATATTCCCATCCCTGGCCTGATGGGGAAGTATCCGGGCGCAAACGCCATTCTCGGGCCAATCACCGACCCCAGCGTGGTGATCTCGGCCCTCGATGAGGTTACCACTGTCAAGGTGATCTCCTCGCCGCAAGTGGTGGTCACCGATGCACACGAGGCTG
Organism: Pseudomonadota bacterium; assembly: GCA_021781575.1. Taxonomy (GTDB): domain Bacteria; phylum Pseudomonadota; class Alphaproteobacteria; order Rhodospirillales; family Magnetospirillaceae; genus DUZF01. Next base: position 23,546 of record JAJXWP010000034.1, on the reverse strand, counting down.
TGGTCAGCGTCGGCACGAAAGTGCCGCTGCTGACCCAGCAGGCGGTAAGCACCATCAGTGCCGGATCGCCGATGGTCAATAACGTCGAATATCATGACACCGGAGTCATTCTGAAAGTGATGCCGCGAATCAATGCCGCCGGTGTCGTCACCATGGACGTGGTGCAGGAGGTCAGCACCGTCGTGCCGTCACCCACCGATCCACTGACCCCCAACATCGACCAGCGGCGGATCGAAAGTTCGGTCGCGGTAAGGAGCGGCCAAACCGTCGTGCTCGGCGGCCTGATTGCTGAGGACGCCAGCGACGGGCGCAGCGGTGTGCCAATCCTGTCGACCTTGCCGGTGTTCGGCCCGCTGTTCGGCCAAAACAGCGAGGCCCACCGCCGCACTGAGCTGATCATCTTTATCACCCCGCACGTCGTGCGCAGCAGCGAAGACGCCCACCGCCTGACCGACGAATTGATGGGGCGGATGCGCTCGATGCAGCCGTTGCCGTGATCGGAGCCCCGGGCGTGTAGCGCGGAGGATGCAAGTGAACCGACAATGCACCAAGGCACCAAGCGGTCGCCATCCCCGCGAAAGGGGGGAGCCAAAGCCCCAGCGATGCCGTTTCGCCCTCTGGATGCCCACCATCACCGTCGGCGCCGCCATCGTTGTCCCCGTTTGGGCGGCCTCCGTCCTCGGCGGCTGGCAGGTCGTCGTCGGCTGTGCACTGGGGTGGGCCCTGGTAGCAGCGGCGGCTATCGACGCCCGTCATCTCATCCTGCCCGACTGGCTGACCCTGCCGTTGATTCCTGCGGGGTTATCGGTGGCGTGGTTCGAAGGCGCGCCGATGGCCGCGAGGGGAATCGGCGCCACCGCCGGCTTTCTGGGCTTCGCGTCGATCAGCCTTGCCTACCGCCGCCTCCGCGGACGTGATGGCCTGGGCCTTGGGGATGCCAAGCTGCTGGCGGGGGCGGGTGCCTGGGTCGCCTGGCAAGGATTGCCGTCGGTGGTGCTGGTGGCGGCCCTCGCCGCCCTGGCCTCGATTTTCGGCTTGCGAGCCGCCGGTTGCGGGCCGCCCGCAGAAGCGCCGTTTCCTTTCGGACCGTTCCTGGCGCTGGGGCTGTGGATGGTTTGGCTCTATGGTCCGTTGGCGATAGGCTCCGCCGGATGAGCGGGCGCTCGCTGGCCGACATCCTGGTCGCCTCGGGCCGTCTGTCGGCGGCAGATCTCGAACGCGCCAGGGCAGTTCAGCGCAGCACGGGCGAGCGGCTCGAACAGCTGCTGGTCAATCTCGGCATCATATCAGATCGCGACCGGGCGGAAGCGCTCGCCCGCGCCCATGAGCTGCCGCTGGTGGGCGCAGAGGAGCTCGCCGCCGCGGGCGAGGACGACGCCTTGGTCGAGCTGGTATCCCCCAATTTTCTGCGGCAGTCGCTGGCCATGCCATTGGCTCTGGAGTCCGATCGGCTGCGAATCGCCATGGCCGATCCGGCCGATCGCGAGGCCGTCGAGGCATTGGAACTGGCTGCCGGGCGTCCGGTGGAGCTGTGCGTGGCCCCCCAGGCCGATATTCTGGCGGCCCTCGAGCGGCGCTATTCCGGCGGTCGGACGATGATGCAGCAGATCGCCGACGAAATGGATCCGGGCGCCGCCGATACCGGCGATGAGGATGTCGACCGCCTGAAGGATCAGGCCAGCGAAGCCCCGGTCGTGCGGCTGGTGAACCATCTGATCGAAGAGGCGGTCCGTCGGCGCGCGTCCGATATCCATATCGAACCGTTTCCCGACAGCCTGGCAGTCAGGCTGCGCGTCGACGGCGTGCTTCAAGACCTGCCGCCGCCGCCGGTGCGCCTGGCCAAGGCGGTGGTCTCGCGGATCAAGATCCTGGCCCATCTCAACATCGCCGAGCGACGGCTGCCGCAGGATGGCCGGGTCGCCTACGTCATCCTCGGCCAGCAGATAGACCTGCGCGTCTCTACCCTGCCGACGGTGCATGGCGAAAGCGTCGTCCTTCGCCTCCTCGACCGCTCGGCCGGCGCGCGGCCCCTGGCGAGCCTCGGCCTCGGCGAGGAAGAAGAGCTACGTCTCCGCCGGCTGCTCGAGGTGCCCAACGGCATGATCCTGGTGACCGGACCGACCGGCAGCGGCAAGACCACCACTCTCTACGCCGCCCTGAACCTGATCGATGCCGCCAGCCGCAAGGTGCTGACCATCGAAGATCCGGTGGAATATCACATCCCGCGGGTCAATCAGGTGCAGGTCAAGCCCCAGATCGGACTTACCTTCGCCTCGGTCCTGCGCAGCCTGGTACGTCAGGATCCGGACGTGATCATGGTCGGCGAGATGCGCGACGCCGAGACGGCAGACATCGCCGTGCATGCGGCGCTGACCGGCCACTTGGTGCTGTCGACGCTGCACACCAATTCGGCGGCAGGCGCCGTGACCCGACTCCTCGATATGGGGATCGAGCCATTCCTGCTGGTGTCCACGGTACGCGCCATTGTCGGGCAGAGGCTGGTGCGCACCTTGTGCCGTCGTTGCCGGCGAGCCCAGCCGGCGTCGGCGGAATCACAGGAGGTTTTCCGGGCGGCGCGGTTGGAAACCCCCCTCCAAGGCCTGTCGCTATTCCGCCCCGGCGGCTGCGAACATTGCGGCGGTGCCGGATATCACGGGCGCATCGGTCTGTTCGAGGTGCTGACCCTGGATGCCGGCCTGCGTGAGCTGACGCTGGCGCGAGCTGGCGCGGACGCCATCGAGGCCGCGGCACGGCAGAGCGGCATGACAACGATGTACGAGGACGGCCTGCACAAGGTTCTGGACGGACTGACCACCTTGGAAGAAGTCCGTCGTGTAACGGATATCTGGTGAAAGCCGATGCCGCTCTTCGATTACAAGGCGATTGCCGCCTCGGGAGAATTGATGGAAGGGCAGATGGAGGCGCGCGACGCCGACGCCGTCATCCAGCAGCTGCGCAAACAGGGGCATCTGCCGGTCAACGCCACGGCTGCCCCCAGGCGCGGTTTTCACCCGCGCCTGTTCGGTCGCCGCGGCGGGGTGCGGCTGCAGGATTTGGCGCTCGCCATGCGCGAGTTGGTGATGCTGCTTGCGGCTGGCCAGACCCTGGAGAAGTCTCTCCACCTGCTGGCCGGAACGTCGGCTCCCGAGACCCTGCGCCCCACCCTGGCGATCGCTCTCGAGCGCTTGCGTGGCGGCGCCACCCTGGCCGACGCGTTGGAAGAGGCCGGCGGATTCCCGCCGTTGACACTCGCCTTGATCCGAGCCGGCGAGGCCGGTGGCGCGTTGGAAACCGTGCTCGCCAAGCTGGCAGACCTGCTGGAACGGTCGGTGCGCCTCAGGGAAAGCCTGCTGTCCGCGCTGATCTATCCTGCGGTCCTGGTTACCGTCGCAGTGGCATCGGTGGTGTTGCTGCTGGCCGCCGTGGTGCCGCAATTCGCTCCGTTGTTCGCCAATGCACCGCACGAATTGCCCTTCGTCACCAGGCTGGTGCTGGCCGCTTCGACCGTGCTGCGCAACTGGGGGACGGTCGGTCTCGCGGCGGCGCTGGCGCTGCTCCTGGGCCTGCCGCCGATCGTCCGGCGCATGGGCCTGGAAGTCTGGAGGGATCGGCAACTCCTGCGGCTTCCCGGCGTCGGCGATCTGGTCGTCATGGCGATTACCGCGCGGCTTTGTCGAATTCTAGGCGTGCTGCTGAAAAGCGGCGTTGCCCTGCCGGCCGCGCTCGGCCTGGTTCGCGCGGTGGCTGGCAACCACGAATTCGCCACGCTGGTGGACGCCATGCAGAACGGTGTCAAGGAGGGGCATGGCCTGGCCGGCTCCTTGCCGGCCAACTCGCCGCTGCCGCCCCTGGTCATCCAGCTTTTGCGCGTCGGCGAGCATAGCGGCCACCTCGAAGACACCCTGATCCACCTTGCCGACATCTACGATGCCAAGGTGGAACAATCGCTGAAGCGCCTACTGGCCGTCATCGAGCCGGCATGCGTGCTCGCCTTGAGCGCCGTCATCGGCGGCATTGTCATTTCCATTCTCCTGGCGGTGGTATCGATCAATGACCTTGCTTTCTAGACACGACAACGCGGGTTTGGGCCATCATTGCGAGGAGCGTGGCGGCGAAACAATTCTGCCCGCCGGGAAAGCTGGATTAATTCTCCGTCGGCTCGCGATGACTGGTGGATTGCGCCTTGAACCACCTGGCACGCGCCGGCGTCAGGCCGGTTTCACCCTGATCGAGTTGTTGGTGGTACTGGTCATCCTTGGCCTGCTGGGCGGGCTGGTGGGGCCACAGGTGCTGAGCTATCTGGGGGGATCGCGGATCAAGACAGCAAAGCTGCAGATCGAACAGCTGTCCGCCGCACTCGATCTCTACCGTCTCGACAACCGGGTGTATCCGACGAGCGAGCAGGGGTTGCGCGCCTTGATCGTCGCGCCCACCGGAGTCAACACCTGGCACGGGCCCTATCTGGCCAAAGGGGAAGTGCCCCTTGACCCCTGGGGACACCCGTATCACTACATCCAGCCCGGCCAGCACGGCAGCTACGATCTTTACTCCGACGGCAGCGAAGGCGAGGCCAAGAGTGTCACCAACTGGTGAAGCGCCCAGCGCCGGATTCACACTGCTTGAGCTTATGGTGGTCCTGGTGCTGGCCGGTTTGTTGATGGCCTTGGTGCCGCCTCTGCTCGAGAAGGGGACGGACGCCGCCAGGTTGCGCGCCGACACCCGGCGGCTGGTCGATATGCTGCAACTCGCCCGCAGCCATGCCATCGCCCGCTCCGCCGAGACCGACTTCGTCATCGATCTCGAAACCCGCCGCTACGGCATTCCGCCCGAACGGCTGGATGGCAGTATCGACGACGGCGTCGACGTCGAGATGAAGATGGCTGAGGCCGAGCGCCTGGCACCGCGGCGCGCGGCAGTCCGCTTTTTTCCCGACGGATCGGCCAGCGGCGCCCAGATCCGCCTTGCCAATCCCGCCGGAGCGGCGACGGTCCAGGTCGACTGGCTGACGGGCCGCGTGACGGCGAGAACGGGGGGATAGCATGACGTCCGGTCGGGCAGGTTTCACTCTCATCGAACTGCTTGCGGCCTTGGCGATTCTGGCCATGGCATTGGCCGTGACCTTCCGCATTCTATCCGGGGGGCTGGCCTCGGCCGACGCCGCCAAATCCTACGGCCGGGCTGTGGCGGTGGCCGAGTCCAGGATGGCCGCCCTGATGGCGGCCGAGCGGCTGGCGCCGGGCGAATGGTCCGGGCGGAGCATGGATCTGGCCTGGATAGATCGGGTGGGGACCGCCGACGAGCCGGCCTTCGCGGTCGCGGGCGCCGAGGGATTTGCCGCGCTGACTGTACGTGTGAGAGTGACGGCAAGGGATGGTCGTGCCGTCGAGCTGCGGTCGGTCAAGCTGGTGCGTCAATGACGGGGCGGCCTCCGGCAGCCACGCCTCGGCCGGATAGTCGCGGGGCGACCGCCGGCTTCACTCTGCTGGAATTGCTGGTCTCGCTGACCTTGCTGTCATTTGTGCTGGCGGCGCTGTTCGGCGGAATCCGCTTCGTCGGGCGGGTACGGGAAAGGGGGATGGACAGCCTGGCGCAAGAGACCACTGTCGACGCGACGCGCGCACTGTTGAGCCGTCAGACCGCGCGCCTTTTTCCTGTTGCCGCGGGCGAGGCCAAGGAGCCACGCTTCCTTTTTACCGGTCGCGCCAACCGCCTTGGCTTCCCGGTATTGGAACCGCCGGGGCATGGGCCGGCCGGGCTTTTTCTGGCCGTCTTCGACATCGAGCCGATGGTGGTGGGAAGCCGCCTGGTTTACCGCCAGTACGCCTTTGTCCCGGGTGCGACGGTGGCCGTCGCCGATGCTCCGCTTCGCTCCTCGGTTGTTGCCGTAGTCCCTTTTCGGTTGTCTTTTTCCTATCGCGGCGACGAAGGGGCGAAAAAGGGGCCGGGCTGGGTGCGATCCTGGGACATTCCCGATGAACTGCCCCGTCTGGTACGCCTTTCCGCTTCGGATGGCGCGGATTGGCCGGCGCTGGTGGCGCGCCTGCGGGTCACTGGGGATTCTGGCTGCGGATCGGGAGACCCCAAAATGCCCTGCCGTGCGCGAAACGCGGCTGCGAGGACGCAACCATGAATACCGCGGCCGGCCATCGCCGTGGCGAACGGGGCATCGCCCTGGTGCTGGTGTTGTGGGGGACGGCGATCGTGGCTCTGCTAGCCGCCGCCTTTGCCCAAAGCGCCAGCATTGAAGCGAGGCGCTTGACCAATGTGGTGGGGACGGCCGAGGCGCGGGCTCTGCTGGACGCCGGGTTGGCGGCAGCCGTCGTGGGATTGCGGGATCCCGATCCGGGCAGACAGTGGGTCGCCGATGGTACTGCGCATTGGTTGGTCGTGGCTGGTGCCAGGCTCGGGGTGCAAGCGTTTTCGGAAGCCGGACGGATCGACGTCAATCATGCGACGCCGGAGCTGCTACGCAATCTGCTGCAAGGGGTTGCCGGTGATTCCGCGAAAGGTGACGAACTGGCGGCAATCATCCTCGACCGCCGTGGCGGAACCGCTGGGGGTACCGGCTCCGGAGCCTTGGCTCAGCCGGGCGGCGGTGGTCGACCGTTCCTCTCGGTGGTGGAATTGAGCGGCCTGCCGGGGATGACCGGTGACATTTTTCGGCAGCTGGCCGACGCCGTCACCGTTTACAACCGCCGGGGACAATTAGACTGGCGAACCGCTGGACCAACCGCGCTCGCCGCATTGCCTGGGTTGTCGGCCCCCGATGTGGCGACCCTTGTGGCGAGCCGCCGGCAAAGCAATTACACTCTCGACCCAGGGCTGGTCATGCGCTTGGCCGCCGCCGGGCTGCCGGTCGGTTCGGGGCGCGGCATGGTCGCCGGCGCCGGTGCCGACGGACAGGTCTATACCGTGCGCGTCACCGTCGAGACTTCGCGCGGCGCAAGGGCGACTGCCGAAGCGGTAGTCTGGTTGATCCAGGGGGCGCCGGTGCCTTACCTGACCCTTGAATGGCGGGAGCCGGCACCGAGGGTGGAGGCATTATTGTGATCGGCTTCTCCGCTGCCCTGGGCGCAATCGAACTCTTCCTCGACTGGTGGTTTGGCGAGGTGACCGGGATCCTGCCCGCGCGCTGGCGTGCGCGCACCGGCCGCGGTCCCGACCTGGTGGCCGTGTGGCGTCCACAGGCCATCGAATTCCTGCGTTACACAGTTGGCGGGACGGCGACCGAATCGGTCGGCACCGTGGTTTGCGGCGATTTCACCGGCGGGCGCGCGCTGGTGCAGCAGTGGGGCGCCGCGGCGGCCCGGGGTGTCAGATTGCGGTTGGCCGACGCCCGTCCGCTTCGCCGTACCTTCACCCTGCCGCAAGCCGCCGAACCATTCCTCCAACAGGTGGTTGCCAATGAATTGGATCGGCGGACGCCATGGCGCGCCGACCAGGCTTATTTTCACGCCGCCGTTCAGGAGCGTCCCGAGGGCGGCCGCGAACTGCGGGTCATCCTCACCGTGCTGCCCCGTGCCGCCGTCAAGCAGGCGCAGGCGGACCTCGCCGCGCTCGGGGTGGCCGCAGACACACTCGAGCTGGTCGCGCCGGACGCCCGCGCGGACGCCGACACGCCCGTCGCTGCACTCGATACGAACAGGGCAATTCGCCGACCCCCGTTCGGCAAATGGCTGGCCGGCGCCGTATGCGGGGCCACTGTCATCGCCGCGCTGGCCCTGGCGGGACATCAATGGCGGCGGGCAGGGCTTGAACGAGAGGTCGAGGTCGCGCGCTATGATGCGGCGGACAGCCTGCGTCTGGCCGACGAGGTCGAGAGGCTGCGCGCGGTCCTCCGTTTTCCGGAGGGCCAGAAGCTCCGGCGCGCCCCCGCTGTCGTCATACTAGAAGACCTGAGCCGCCTTTTGCCTGACGATACCTGGCTCTCCGAGTTGCATGTCGACGGCGACGGCGTCCAGATCATCGGCACCTCGACCAATGCCTCGCGCCTGTTGCCCTTGCTCGAAGGTTCCTCGCTATTCAGCGGCGCCGAGTTCCGCTCCGCGCTGGTGCGGGCCGAAGGCGGCGGTGACCGATTTCACATCAGCGTGAAGGTGGTGCCGCATGTCGCGCCATGACCGCTCCTTGATCGGTCTATCCGGCGGATTGCCGCCACCCGGTACCCTGCGCAGCCGGGTGACGGCGCTGGCGCTGCTCGCCGTTCTGCTCGGCCTGGGTTGGCTCGGTCTGGTGCGCCCATTGGCGGTTTGGGTGGCCGGCGACGATACGGCGTTGCTGGAGAGGCGCCTGGATGGCTACAAGCGGGCTATCGCGCGGCGCCATGCGCTGGCCAGCGAACTGGCGGAATTGCAGGCGCGGCGGGCTCAAAGCCCTGATTTTCTGCACGGTGCGACGGCGGCTCTGGCGGCAGCCGATCTACAGAGCCGGATCAGTGCCCAAATTCGCGGCGGCGGAGGACAGGTTGACAGCACCCAGGGGCTGCCCGAAGACAAAGACCAGGGATTCCGCCGGGTCGGCGCGCAAATCCGCATGGTGGGCTCGATCGAGGCGGTGCGAGCGATTTTTTACCAGATTGAGGCCGGACTGCCCCGCCTGTTCATCGACAATCTGGTGATTAGCGCTCCCGTCATTCGCACCGCGGACACCCCCCCGCTGGCGGTCGAATTCAACGTCTACGGCTACCTGCCGGAAGAGGGAAAATGACGGCGCGCCTGTTTCCCTGCGCCTTGCTCATTGGCACGGCGGCGCTGCTCGCCCCTGTTGTGGCTTGGAGCGAAGATGCCGGGCCGCGCTTCGTCCTGCCGCCGTTAGAGAGCTTTCGCACCATCATCGAGCGGCCGCTCTTCGCCCCGAGCCGCCATCCGTCCGCACCGGGCGCCGCTTCCGGCGCCATCGCCGGTTCCCAATCGTTGCGCCTGACCGGCGTGGTCAGTGGCGAAGACGGCAAGAAGCTCGCGCTGGTCCGGGACGGAGAGCGCAATATCGATCTCCGGCTGGTCGTCGGGGCAAGCCTGAATGGATGGACGGTGAATCGTATCGACAGCAGCGGAATCGGCCTGGTGTTGGGCGATCGGCAGGTCCATGTGGGCCTGGGCAAGGGGCTTCCGCCGCCAGCGGCCCGGTAGATATATCGAATAAGCGGAATGTATTGGGCAGAATTCTCGCTCCATGGCCACCCCTCTATCTTAAGGTGATGATCTATACATGATATTGTCGTTGCACGATCCAGCGACCATGGAGAGATTGCCATGCAACTCATCCGCAAAGGGGCGGCGTGCCTCACTCTACTATTGGCATTGGCCCTGTTGGCGCCGGGCGCGGCGCGCGCCGGCTGCAACAGCTCCAGCTTCGCCAACAGCATGCTCTATATCGGCAACCAGGGCGCTTTAAGCTACAGCCAGACCTTGAACGGGATCCTTTACACCGAAGGCCAAATCGGAGCCATGGCGGACCGCATCCTGTGGACCGAGACGCAGATTGGCGACATGTCCAACCGTATCGTCTATGTAACGCAGTTCTCGCAGAACAACAGCCTGTCTGCGATATTCATACTGACAAATCTCGTATATCTTGGAAAGTCAAACGGTGGATACCAGTACAGCGCAAGCTTTTTAAAAGTACCTGCGCTTCCATTCGGGTGGCTTTTGCTGCCGTGGATTCCGAAATAGTCAGTATACGTAACGCAAAAGGCAAAACATCTCCTGATAAAAAGGAGTGCAACATGCGTAATACCCAAAAAATCGCCATGAGCATAATGTTGGTGGTGGGGTTTGGCTTTTTGACGCCGAGCGCCGCGACAGCTGGCTGCGACAACACGAAATTCGCCGACAGCACGTTTTACGTCGCCACCCAGGGCGGCGGGTCGTACACACAGACTTTGAACGGCGTCCTTTATACAGAAGGTCAGATTGGTGTCATGGCCGACCGGATCCTGTGGACCGAGACGCAGATTGGCGAGATGTCCAATCGTATTGTCTATGTCACGCAGTTTTCCCAGACAAACAGTGTTACTGCCACATATATGCTGACAAATATAGTTTATCTCGGGCCAAACAACAATGGCTATCAATATAGCGCAACCGTTACACAGATCCCGTCTCTTCCGTTCTGACAGAATGTATGGAAAAATATTTCTTGTCATTGTGATCAGCGCTTCCGATTCTATATTTCTTCGCCAGCACAATGACAATTCCTCGTGTTGGCTGCGGGCGAGCCAATGTGGTCGGCACCAAACTGCGGTGATCGGTGCCGATCACCATGCCCTCAGTCACCGAGTTGCCGGCTGGCCGACGCCGGGTCAGAGTTCCGAGCGGCGGATCAATCGGCAGCCAGTTTGAAACCCAGTGCCTCAAGACTGAAATCGGCGAAGGCACCGGTATCGTTCAACGGTAGCACCGGCAGAGGGGTCTGGGGCAACGTTTCGTCGCACAACCTCCGCCCCTTGCACGACGGGGCGCCTGTGGTAGGGTACCGACCCGTCGATGAAGCCACTGCCGCAGCGAGGCCGCGCGATGAACGTCATATTGGTGCCGCTTTACCAGGTGATCAGCATCGCCATCCAACTTTACATCTGGGCGTTGATCGCCTCGGCGGTATTGAGCTGGCTGATCGCTTTCAACGTGATCAACACCCGCAACCGATTCGTCTACACCGTAATGGACGCCCTCTACCGCATCACCGAACCGGCGCTACGGCCGATTCGCCGTGTTCTGCCCAATTTCGGCGGCATCGATCTGTCGCCGATCATCGTCATCCTGATCCTTTATTTCATTCAGAGCGTCCTGGCCCAGCTTGTCCTCTCCGTCACCATGTGAGACATCACCGGCCCTGCCGCTGACCGCCGCCCGGGGAGGCGTCCGGCTGACCGTCCGGCTGACGCCCAAGGCATCACGCAACCGCATCGATGGCATCGCCGCCGAAGCCGACGGCACGCCGGTCTTGAAGGTAGCGGTCACCGCGGTCCCCGAGAACGGCAAGGCCAACCAGGCGCTGATCGGGCTGCTGGCCAAGACCTGGAAGATCGCCAAGAGCTGTTTCACCATCACCGGCGGCGCCACCGACCGCCGCAAGACATTGTTCATCGAAGGCGACGCCGAGGATCTGCGCCGCCGTATCGCCGAATACACGAGGTCATCATGAATCAAGCCAAGATCATCGACGGCAATGCCGTTGCCGCCGAAGTGCGCGCCACCGTGGCGGCGCGCGTCGCCACCCTGAAGGAGGCCGGCGGGCCTACTCCCGGCCTCGCCGTGGTGCTGGTGGGGGCCGATCCGGCCAGCCAGGTCTATGTCCGCAACAAGAACAAGCGAGCGGTCGAAGTGGGGATGAACTCGTTCGAGCACTTCCTCCCCGCCGAAACCACCGAGCAGGATTTGCTGACCCTGGTCGAGCGACTGAACCTGGACCACCGGGTGCACGGCATCCTGGTGCAACTGCCGCTGCCTAAGCAAATCGACGCCCAGAAGGTCCTGGAATCCATTCACCCGGCCAAGGATGTCGACGGTTTCCATCCCTTCAACGTCGGCCGCCTGGTCACCGGCGGTGCCGCGCTGGTTCCCTGCACACCGCTCGGCTGCCTGCTGCTGCTGAAGCGCGAACTGGGCAACCTGTCGGGCAAGCGGGCGATCGTTCTGGGCCGTTCCAATATCGTCGGCAAGCCGATGGCCCAGTTGCTGCTGCGCGAATCGGCAACGGTCACCATCGCCCATTCCCGCACGCAGGATCTGCCCGGCGAATGCCGACGGGCCGATATCGTGGTGGCGGCGGTGGGCCGGCCGGAAATGGTGCGCGGCGACTGGATCAAGCCCGGTGCCACGGTGATTGACGTGGGTATCAACCGCGTGCCGGCGGCCGAGGAAGGCAAGACCCGCCTAGTCGGCGACGTCGCCTTCGCCGAGGCGGCGACGGTAGCCGGCGCCATCACCCCGGTCCCCGGCGGCGTCGGTCCGATGACCATCGCCATCCTGTTGCGCAACGCGGTGGAGGCCTGCTGCCGGCTTCACGACCTGCCGTTCGAGGAAGTGCTGTAAGGGGAGGCGCTCTAATCCCGCGCCAGTTCCTCCGCCATGGCGGCCATGAAGTCGGGCAGATCGTGGCGGTGGCGGCCGGTGGCGACCAGTCGGTCATAGGCCGCCGCATCGTCAACCCAGGTGCCCCCGGCATTGGTCACGTCGGTGCGGATCGACTCGATGGACGTAACGATGCGCCCGGCTACCGCGCCGGCTTCGATCAGCACCCAGACGGCGTGGCCCATGGCGCCCACCGGCTTTCCCTGGGCCAGCATGTCACGCACCAGTTGCACCACCTGGCGGTCGGCCCGCAGGGTATCGGCTGCCAACAGCCCGCCGGGGATGATCAGCGCGTCATAGTCTTCGGCCTGCGATCCGACGACCGCCCAATCAACCGCGACGGTGGCGCCCCAGTCGACATTCATCCATAGCCGGACTTGATGTTTTTTGGGCGAAAGCAGTACCGGGAGTACGCTGGCCTCGGCCAGCACCTCGCGCATCACGGTCAGTTCGGACTGTTCCGAGCCCGCCCCCACCAGCAGCGCCACCCGCTTGCCTTCCAAGCTGGCCACAAGCTTTTCCTCCGACGAGATCGTGGAGGCACTTAATCAGCGGCGAGCCGGCTTTCAATGCGTCAGAAGGCAGGGGGAAACCGGCGGTCTCCCCCCGCACTTCGCCCACTCAGCCGCGGGCCATCTTGGCCAGCCGCATGCGCAGAGCGTTGAGCTTGATGAAGCCTTCGGCATCGTGCTGGTCGTAGACCGAGTCGGCTTCGAAGGTGACGTAGTCCAGGCGGTACAGCGACTTGGGCGACTTGCGGCCGACCACCGTGACGTTGCCCTTATAGAGCTTCAGGCGGACCGCACCGCCGACGTTCTGGCTGACCTTGTCGACCATCGCCTGGATCGCCTGGCGCTCGGGGCTCCACCAGAAGCCGTTGTAGACCAGTTCGGCATAGCGCGGCATCAGCTCGTCCTTCAGATGGGCCTCGCCACGGTCCAAGGTCAGGCTTTCCATGGCGCGGTGCGCCACGGACAGGATTGTGCCGCCGGGGGTTTCGTAGACGCCACGGCTCTTCATGCCGACATAGCGGTTTTCCACCAGATCGAGGCGGCCGATGCCGTTGGCCCCGCCCAACTGGTTCAGCCGGGTCAGCAGGGCGGCCGGGCTCAGGCGCTCGCCGTCGACCGCCACCGCGTCACCCGCCTCGAACTCGATCTCCACGTAGGTCGGCTTGTCGGGGGCCTTCTCCGGGCTGACGGTACGGGTGAACATCACCTCGTCCGGCTCGACCCAGGGGTCCTCCAGCGCTTTGCCTTCGTAGGAGATATGCAGCAGATTGGCGTCGGTGGAGTAAGGCGCCTCGCCACGCTTGTCCATGGCGATGGGGATCTGGTGCTTCTCGGCGAAATCGAGAAGCTTGGTCCGCGAGTTGAGGTCCCAGATGCGCCACGGGGCGATCACCTTGATATCCGGCTTCAGGGCGTAATAGCCCAGCTCGAAGCGGACCTGGTCGTTGCCCTTGCCGGTGGCGCCGTGGGCGACGGCATCGGCACCGGTGGCGATGGCGATCTCGATCTGGCGCTTGGCGATCAGCGGCCGGGCGATCGAGGTGCCCAGCAGGTAGACCCCCTCGTACAAGGCGTTGGCACGGAACATCGGGAAGACAAAATCGCGGACGAACTCTTCCCTGAGATCATCGATGAAGATGTTTTCCCGCTTGATCCCCATCAGCTCGGCCTTCTTGCGGGCCGGCTCCAGTTCCTCGCCCTGGCCGAGATCGGCGGTGAAGGTCACCACTTCGCAGTGATATTGATCCTGCAGCCAGCGCAGGATGATGGAGGTGTCGAGCCCGCCGGAATAGGCCAGGACGACTTTCTTGACTTCACCTTTCATGGGACAAGCCCCTTGTCGAGACGGATTGGGAACTGGCCGCGCAGTATAGGACAACCGCCCGTCAGGGCAAGGGCGGGACGAGCCCTCGTTTTTCCAATAAGGGCTCAACACGCGGCGGGCGGCCCCGGAAGGCAACATAGAGATCCATCGGATCCCTGGTGTCGCCGGCCGTGTAGATATCCTTGAGTCGGGCCGCCAGGCCCGCGTCGAATGGATCGCCCGCTTCCTCGAAAGCGGCGAAGCCGTCGGCGTCCAGCACCTCGGCCCACAGATAGGCGTAGTAACCGGCCGCGTAGCCGCTGCCGGCGAACAGATGCTGGAAATGCGCCGGCCGGTGGCGCGGACCGATCTCCGCCGGCATGCCGATACGTTCCAACTGGCCCCGTTCGAATGCCTCGATATCGGTGATATCGGGCGAGGCCTGCTCATGGAAGGCCAGATCGAGCAGCGCCGAGGCGGCGTACTCCACCGTAGCGAAGCCCTGATTGAAGTTCCGCGCGGACAGCAGGCGCTGCAGCAACGCCTCGGGAATGGGTTCGCCGGTGCGCTCATGCCGGGCATAGCGGCGCAGAGTCTCCGGTACCGCCATCCAGTGCTCGAAAACCTGGGAGGGAAATTCGACGAAATCGCGCCGCACCGCGGTGCCCGACTGGGAGGGGTAGCGTACCTTGCTCAGCAGGCCGTGCAGGCCGTGGCCGAATTCGTGGAACAGCGTCTTGGCGTCGTCGAACGACAGCAGCGTCGGCTCGGCCCGCGCGACATTGTTGTTGTTGACGACGATCGGCAGCACCGGGCCATCCATCGCCTCCTGGTCGCGATAGCTGCTCATCCAGGCCCCGGACCGCTTGCCGGGCCGGGCAAAATTGTCGTGCAGGAACAAGCCCAGGGCGCGCCCCTCGGCGTCGGCGACTTCATAGACCCTGACGTCGGGATGATAGACCGGCAGATCGTTCCGCTCGCTGAATGTCACGCCGAAGAGGCGCTCCGCCGTGTCGAACGCGGCGCGAACCATGTTGTCCAGGGCGAAATACGGCTTTACCTCGGCTTCGTCCAGCTCGAATCGGGCCTTGCGCACCTTCTCGGCGTAATACCGCCAATCCCACGGAGCGATGGGCTCGTTCATCCCCTCGGCGCGAGCCGCCGCTGCCAGGGCGGCGCATTCCTCGGCCGCTTTCTTCTTCGCCGGCTCCCAAACCTGATCGAGCAGATGGCGCACCGATGCCACGTCCTTGGCCATCGAATCGTCGAGCTTATAGTCCGCGTAGCTGCCGTAGCCCAGAAGCCGCGCCTGCTCGTTGCGGAGAGCGACGATCTCGGCGATCAGCGGCCGGTTGTCCTGCGCGCCGGCATGGCCGCCGCGGCGTGTCCAGGCCTCATAGACGATCTGCCTGAGGTCGCGGCGGGCCGAGAAGGTGAGGAACGGCTCGGCCGAGGAACGGGCCAGGGTGATCACCCAGCCGTCAACGCCGCGCTCTCTGGCGGCCTCGGCGGCAGCGGCCACCAGGTCGGCGGGCAGCCCGGCGAGATCGCCTTCGCCCAGAGCCAGCTGCCAAAGCCTTTCGTCCTGCAGCACATTCTGGCCGAACAGGGTGTGCAGCGTCGCCAATCGCTCGGACAGTTCAGCCATGCGGGCCTTGGCTTCGGGGGCCAAGCCGGCGCCACTGCGGATGAAGCCGAGATGGCGGCGCTCCAGGAGGCGCAACTGGTCCTCGGCCAGCCCCAACTGATGGCGCCGGTCATAGAGATCGTCGAAGCGTCGGAACAGGCCCGGATCGAGAGCGATGCGCATGCCGTGCTGGGCGAGCCGGGGCGCGTAATCGCGTTCGATTTCGTCCAGGGCGTCGTTGGTATTGCTCGAAGTCAGGTTGAAAAAGACGTTGGCCACGCGATCGAGCGAGCGGCCACTACGCTCCAGGGCCTCCACCGTATTGGCGAAGTCGGGCGGTTCGGGCGCGGCGACGATGGCCTCGACTTCGGCCAGTTGTTCCGCCATGCCGCGGTCGAAGGCGGCGGGGAAATGTTCGGGATGGATGCGGTCGAACGGCGGCATCCCGAAGGGCGTAGTCCAGACTTTGAAGAAGGGATTATCGGTCATGTCTTCCGATTTCTGCAGAGAGTGTCAGGCGATCACAGATAAACCCGAATGCCCTCAGATGAACACAGATGAACAATAATAAATCTCTGTCCATCTGTGCGCCATCTGCGTCAATCTGTGCTCCAGTGAATCGTCAACTTGTGGCGGCAGCGGCGTGGTGCACGCCGTCCTCGATCCCTGCCGCGACGCGGTCCTTCTGGCGGGCACAGCGGACGCGTTCGCTGTCCGATTTCAGCTGGCCGCAGGCGGCCAGGATGTCGCTGCCCCGCGGCTGGCGAATCGGCGCCGAATAGCCGGCATCGAACAGAAGGTCGGAGAAGCGCCTTATGTCGTTCATCTCCGAGCAGTCGAACGGCGCGCCCGGCCATTTATTGAAGGGAATCAGGTTGAACTTGGCGGGGATGCCCTCGACCAGCTTGACCAGGGCACGGGCGTCCGAAGGCGTATCGTTGACGCCTTTCAGCATGACATATTCGAAGGTAATGCGCCGGGCGTTGTTGGTCGGATAGTCGCGCAGCGCCCTCATCAATTCGGCCAGCGGATATTTCTTGTTGATCGGCATGATGCGATCGCGAATCTCGTCGGTCACCGCATGCAGCGATACGGCCAAGTTGACCGCCAGTTCCTCGCCACAGCGGCGGATCATCGGCACCACCCCCGAGGTCGACAGGGTAATGCGCCGCTTCGACACGGCAATCCCTTCGCCATCCATGACGATCTTCAGCGCCTTGGCCACGTTGTCATAGTTGAACAACGGCTCTCCCATGCCCATCAGCACGATGTTGGAGATCAGCCGACCGCCGTCGTCGGGGCTGGGCCATTCGCCATAGGAATCGCGCGCAGTCATGAATTGACCGAGGATCTCGGCGGCGGTCAGGTTGCGCACCAGCAACTGGGTGCCGGTGTGGCAGAATTTGCAGGTGAGCGTGCAGCCGACCTGCGACGAGACGCAGACGGCGCCGCGATCATCCTCGGGAATGTAGACGGTCTCGGCCTCGTTGCCGTCGGCAAAGCGCAGCAACCATTTGCGCGTACCGTCCACCGAGGTCTGCAGACGCGATACGGCGGGCCGACCCACCACATAATGCTCGGCCAGCTTTTCGCGCAACGGCTTGGCCAGCGTGGTCATCAGCTGGAAGTCGGTGACCCCGCGGTTGTAGATCCAGTGCCACAGCTGTTTGGCACGGAACGGCTTTTCGCCGATGGCGGCCATTTCTGCGGCCAGTTCATCGCGCGACAGCCCAACCAAATCTTTCACGTCGCTCATGGGCGATACATATGGGCGAGGCGGGCCCGGGCGCAAGAAAAACCCTCCATGGCCCCGGCGCGAAATGATCGCGGCGGGGCCTTCGATTCATCCGACGCGACAATCTCCGGTTTCCGCGGGGCTCAGGCGCCGCTCGGGCTCGGTGTTTGACGCGATTATTTCGCGCCAGACACCATGTTTGGATCACCTCGTCCGACAGGCTTTGCCGATCTCGGCATAGGCCTTGGGAAAGCCCTCGAGCGAATAGGTGTCGGCGGTCGGCTGGCCGCGGCTGGGCCTGCCATGCATCACCATGGTCCGGCTTTTCAGCATGGCCTGCACCACCGCCTTGTCGTTGCGCGTCCAGGCGGTATCGCCGGATGTGTAGAGGTCGAACTTGGCGCCGCCGACTTCGAGTTCAGCCGGCGCATCCTTCTTGAATGTGTAACCGGCGGTGACGCTGACCACGCCAATACTCCGTTCCGCCGGCCGATCGGTCACCGAAACATAGGTCTCGCCGCGCGACTTGGCGGAGTTCAGGCTGCGCTTAGGGAGGCTGGCCGTGTAGCACACCTTGCCGGCGCGGTCCGTATAGGCGAAGCTTTCCCATGCGCCAGCTTTGCCGAGCGACTTGGCGCTGTCGGCGAGGGCCGGAACGGCGACGGACATTGCAAGCAGCGAAACGGCGGCAAGTCTGGCGAACATGATGATCGACGATCCTTTTGCGGTAGCCTCGGCCAATGGAGTGCCCCCGCGCGCCCCACTTGTCAACCGGGTCCGTTTCGATGACAGATGAACCTTTGCCCGCACCAGCCGAACCCAATCCCGCCCTCGTCGAGGTGACGCGGGGCCCACTGGTCGAGAGTCTGCATCGCGGCGCGGCGGTGGTCTGTGCCGCGACCGGCGAACAGGTCGCCGCCTGGGGCGACGTCGGGCGCCGCGTATTTCCCCGATCGGCGGTCAAACCGCTGCAAGCGCTGCCGCTGATCGAGACCGGGGCGGCCGATCGCTTCGGCCTGTCGGACAGCGAGCTGGCGCTGGCCTGCGCCTCTCATTCCGGCCAGCCGCTGCATGTCCAACTGATCGACGCATGGCTGGACCAACTGGGTCTCAGCGACGCCGACCTGGAATGCGGAGCGCATCCGCCACTCGACGCGGCGGCGGCCCGCGCACTGGCGGCCGAAGGCCGGCTGCCCTCCGCCCTGCACAACAACTGCTCGGGCAAGCACACCGGCATGCTGACCACCGCTCTCCACATGGGTGAGCCGATCCGGGGCTATATCGCCGCCGACCACCCGGTACAACGACGCATTGCCGCCGTGCTGGGCGAGATGGCGGGCGCCCCGTCGGAGCCGGGCATTTTCGCCGTCGACGGCTGCGGCATCCCGACCTTCGCCCTACCGTTGTCGGGCCTGGCCGCGGCTATGGCCCGATTGGCCGCCCCGGCCGCGTTCGGTCCGGTGCGCCAGGCGGCCGCCCATAGAATCCGCTCGGCCATGGCGGCCCATCCCGGGCTGGTGGCGGGAGATGGGCGGCTGTGCACCGAAGTGATGGAAGCGGTGCCGACGATCCTGCTCAAAGGCGGTGCCGAGGGTGTCTATGCCGCCATGCTGCCGACTCGCGGACTGGGCGTCGCGGTGAAGATTGACGACGGTGCCAAGCGAGCGGCGGAAGTCGCCGTCATGGCCGTGCTGCGCCATCTCGGCGCGTTCAGTCCCGGACAGGAACGGACCTTGCGTCACCGCTTCACGCCGCCGGTGTTGAATGTCGCCGGCAAGGTGGTCGGCGAACTCCGGCCGGCGGCCAATACGTTCAAAGCGTAAGGCCATCCGCCGACGACATGCCTATTCCGGCAAGTCGCCGCGAAACAGCGCCATGCGCTCGGGCGTGCGGAAAACCGGGCGGCCATGGACATGCTCGGGCAAGCCCTCGGTCGGGCCGCCGGCGCGTCCGGGTCGTGGGGCGTGACGCCCCAGGCTGATCAGCCGGTCGTACATGACGACAGCTCCGGCGATGGCCAGGTTGACGCAGAATCGCGTTGGAATTTTTACCACGAATTCGCAACGGGCCAGCATTTCCGGGGTCAGCGCTCCGCGCTCGCGGCCCAGTACATAGGCCGCCTGGGCTGGATGGCGGAACGACGGAAGCTCGATCGCCTCATCCACCAGTTCGATACCAACCAGCCGGCATCCCTGCGGCAAGATCAGACTGGCGGCATCAGGAAATTGATAGAACGGTAGCTGGGTGACCGCGTCCGAGGTATCGGCCACGGCGCCACCCTGGCGCGTGTAGTCGGCGGCCACGGTAAAGACGAAACCGGCGCCGAAGGCGTTGGCCGAACGAAACAGGCTGCCCAGATTGGCCTGCTTGTTCACCCCTTCGATGCCGATGCCGAAATAGCCGCGCATACGTAAACACCCTCCCCAGTTCGACGCCGATCCCGCATGATGGCCGCTTTATGCCGCCAATCAAGGAGCATCGCATGCGCGCCGTGGTCTGTACCGCGCTGGGAGATGAATCGACCCTGGCCCTTGCCGAAGTCCCGCCGCCACCGCTCGCCCCCGATGGCGTGCGCATCGCCGTGCGCGCCGCCGGGGTGAATTTCGCCGACATGCTGGTGATTTCCGGAAAATACCAGTTCAAGCAGATGCCCCCCTTCATCCCCGGCTTCGAAGTTGCCGGCGAGGTCCTGGAGGTGGGGCCCGAGGTGACCATCTGCCGCCGCGGCGACCGGGTAATGGCGGTCCCCGATTTTGGCGGCTTCGCCGAGCAGGTCGTGGCCCGCGCCGTCCACGTCCACGTAATCCCGCAATCGATGGATTTCGCCGTCGCCGCAGGCTTCCCGGTGGCTTATGGTACCTCGCATCACGCGCTCGTCGCCAAGGCCCGCTTGCAGGCGGGCGAGACCCTTCTGGTGCACGGTGCGGCCGGCGGCGTCGGCCTGACCGCCGTCGAGATCGGCCAGGCTCTCGGCGCCACGGTGATCGCCACCGCCGGGGGCCCCGACAAGCTGGCGGTGGCCATGCGGCATGGCGCCCATCATGGCATCGACTACAAGAGCGAAGACATCCGCGAGCGTGTCAAGGCGCTGACCGATGGACGAGGCGTCGACGTGGTCTACGACCCGGTGGGCGGCCCGGTGTTCGATGCCAGCCTCCGCTGCACCGCGCAGGACGGCCGGCTTGTCGTCATCGGCTTTGCCAGCGGCACGGTGCCGCAGATCCCGGCCAACATCCTGCTGGTCAAGAACCTTACGGTGATCGGCTACGACTGGGGCGCCTATCGGCGGCGCGACCCCTCGGTGCTTCGTCATTCCTATCGGCAGCTGCTCGACTGGTTCGACGCCGGCAAGCTTAAGCCGATCGTCTCGCAGCGGCTGCCCTTGGCCGAAGCGGCCAACGCCCTCGGCCTGCTGAAAGCCCGCCAGGCGACGGGAAAACTGGTGCTGGAACTTTAGAACCGGTAGCCCAGGCCCGCGCCCAGGAGGAAATGGTTCAGCCCGACACCGCTGTCCGGGAGCGGCCCCATGGCCCGACTGGCCTCGGCCGTGCCGACGACGCTCAGATTAGGCGTCAGGGCGTGGTTGACGGTGAAGGTCAGATTGACGTCATTGGCCGGTGCCACGACCTGGGCGAGGCTGGCTCCGGAGGAAGGATTGAGGGTGAACTGGTCGGCCGACCACACTGCTCCCAGGCGCAGCCCATAGCTGGTGCCTAGTTCGCCCGGCAGCGCGCCGGCGGCGGCGCCGAGGCCGGCGGCGACGGTGCCGACGTTGGAAGGCGCCAGCGTGGCGTCCAGGCGATAGCTGTCCCCCCGCCACGCCAGGAAGCCGCCGGTCTGCATGCCGCTGGCGTTTTCTGACAGCGCCGAGGGAGGCGGCGCTGCCACCCCCATGGCCAAGCCCTCGTCGCCCCAAACGGTCAGTCGCGCCCCTTCGGCCGCGGAACTCGCCGCCCCGCCAAGCGACCAGTTCGACGCCTTCTGGGCGCCGTCGGCCGCTTGGGCGCTGCCGATGGCAGCGGCCAGCAACAAGGAAGCAACGATCAGCGATTTCATTTCAAATACGGTGCGACGATTCTATCTACGCAAACGGGCAGTATAAACTGTTTGCGGCGCAAGAGAAATGGGACCTTTCTCCTTTCAGGTCAAGCATGCAATTCAGGCAGGTCTTGGAAAAAATCCAGTGCCTCCGGATTCGCCAGGGCCTCCTTGTTCTTCACCGGCCGGCCATGCACCACGTCGCGCACCGCCAATTCGACGATCTTGCCGGAGCGGGTCCGCGGAATATCGGCCACCTGAACGACCTTCGCCGGAACATGGCGGGGAGTCGTGTTGGCGCGGATGCGTGTCCTGATCCGGTCGACCAATGACTGATCGAGAGTCAGGCCTTCCTTCAGGCGCACGAACAGCACGACCCGCACATCGTTGTCCCAATCCTGTCCGATCACCAGCGCTTCCGCCACCTCATCGATGCTCTCCACCTGACGGTAGATTTCGGCCGTGCCGATTCTGACCCCTCCGGGATTCAAGGTGGCGTCGGACCGCCCGAAGACGACGATGCCGCCATGCTCGGTCAGTTCCACCCAGTCGCCATGGGTCCATACGCCGGGATACTTGGCGAAATAGGCGTTGTGGAACTTCTCGCCGGTCGGATCGTTCCAGAACCCCAGCGGCATCGAAGGAAAGGCCAACGTGCAGACCAGCTCGCCCTTTTCGCCGGTGACGGCTCGGCCGGTTTCGTCGAACACTTCGACTTTCATGCCGAGGCCGCGGGTCTGGATCTCACCGCGCCACACCGGACCGATCGGATTGCCCAGCATGAAGCAGGAAACGATGTCGGTGCCGCCCGAGATCGAAGACAGGCAGACATCGGCCTTGATGTCCCGGTACACATAGTCGAACCCCTCGGGCGCCAGGACCGAGCCGGTCGATGCGATGGTCCGCAGCGCCTCCAGACGGTGGCTGACCACCGGCTTGAGCCCGTTCTTGGCGATGGTGTCCAGCCATTTGGCCGAAGTGCCGAGGAAGGTCATGCCTTCGGCATCGGCATAATCGAAGATGATGGAGCCCTGGCCGACGGTCGGCGAGCCGTCGTAAAGCAGCAGTGTCGCGCCGGAGGCCAGGCCGGAGACCAGCCAATTCCACATCATCCAGCCGCAGGTGGTGAAATAGAACACGCGGTCGTCGGCGCGGATATCGGAATGCAGCTGATGTTCCTTCAAATGCTGAAGCAGGGTGCCGCCGGCGCCGTGCACGATGCATTTCGGCACGCCCGTGGTCCCCGAGGAGAACATGATGTACAGGGGATGGTTGAAGGGCAGGCGGGCGAAGGTGATATGCGCCCCGCCGAAAGGCTCGATGAAATCGGCAAGAGGGACCGCTCGCGGGATGGCCGCCACCGCCGGGCGCTCGTCAAGATAGGAGACCACCACCACCCGTTCCAGCGACGGCATTCCGGCGGCGATGGCCTTAAGCTTGTCCAGCACGCTGTAGGGCTTGCCGTTGTACCAATAGCCGTCGGCCGAGAACAGCAGCTTGGGTCCGATCTGGCCGAACCGGTCGAGCACCCCTTGCACGCCGAAGTCCGGTGACGCGGACGACCAGGTGGCGCCGATACTGGCTGCGGCAAGCATGGCGGCAATCGTCTCCGGCATATTGGGCATGAAACCGGCGACGCGGTCGCCGGCGACCACACCCATCGCCTTCATCGCCTCGGCCAGGCGGGCGACCAGGGTATACAACTGGCCGTGCGACAGCCGCCGCTTGACCTTGTTTTCGCCCCAGAAGACGATGGCGTCGCCGTGGTCCTGCCGCCGCAGCAGGTTCTCGGCGAAATTGAGCCGCGCTTCGGCGAACCAGCGGGCGCCGGGCATGCGCTCCGGGTGATCGACCACGCGGCCGCCGGGAACGCCGATGACTCCGGTGAAATCCCAGACCTCCCGCCAGAAGGCGGCCGGATCGGCGACCGACCATTGCCACAGCGGCTGCATGCCGTCGAATTGCCGGCCGTGACGGCGATTGACACGATCGATGAACGCCGTGACCAGGGCCTTGTCGATCCGGTCAGGCGAAGGTTGCCAAAGCAATGACGACATCGCTGGTGCTCCGACTCCGACAGAAGATGCACGCCCGCGCACCGTCTGTCGGCCCGGTGCACCAGCCTTGGTTTTTGCCCCTTCCGTAATGGGCGGTTGGGTGTCAAGTCCCCCGAGTGACAATCTCGTCGCCGGTATCACGCTTCCGTCCGTGGTCGGTACGGGACCGCCACATCATGCCATCAGATTGAATCCGCGAGCCA
>JAJXWP010000033.1 GCA_021781575.1 Pseudomonadota bacterium | reverse complement strand
CATCAGCTGTCCGAGCCGCGGATCCTGGCGATCGCCCGGTCGAGCGGCCTCGATGTCGCCCGGTTGAGACGCGACATGGCGGCGCCCGAGATCGCCGCGAAGATCGCCGCCAACATCGACCTGGCCCACAAGATCGGCATCACCGGCACCCCCGGCGTGATCATCCTTGGGCCGGACGCAAGAACCGACAGGCTGCTGGCCGGCGCCGTGCCCTATGCCGCCCTGGAGTCGGAGATCCGCCGGGCTCGCGGCGCCCAGGCGATGGTGGGAAGGTCTGCCCCCTTGCTGCCGCCCGAGCGATAATGGCCCGCGCGGCTTGCGACCTAAACCAAAATTTATATCAGTGGTGGTAAGCCGAAAGATGTGCTATCGATACTTATGGTGTCGGTAGTGTCCTGCCCGGCCTTACCGGCGGTATCGTGAACTGGCGGGTTACGGCAAGCATGTCGTTGGTCGAGGTTTACAGATTGCTGCGACAGCAGGTGCGGGACGACAGCGGCGCGACGGGTGATCCGGCCGAGATCGAGCGCAAGCTCGACGCGGTCTATGCGCGGATCGTCTCGGCGCCGGTCAGCAATATCGCTGTCGCCCTGGAAAAGCTATGGTTCGCCCATCTTTGCCTGACCGACGAATTTGATTTCAAGGAAGCGGCCAACCTGATCGACCAGGTCTGCCGGGCCTTCGACGCCTTGCCGCAATCGGCGGCGGAGGACGCCGGGGGATGGCCGTTGGCGTTCTGCTGCCGCGCGGCGCAGTCCGAAGCCTGATCGCCCGCCGGGCTGCCCCGGGGGGCGTCGCCCACCATCAAAGGGCACTGGCGCAGAAGGGCGGGGATGAGGTAAAGCCTCTTCTCTTCCCTTCACTGCCGTCCAGGAGATCATGACCTCCATCAGCCGCCGCATCGCCGAGGAGCTTTCCGTCGCCGAACAGCAGGTCGACGCCGCCGTCCGTCTGTTCGACGAGGGCAACACCGTCCCCTTCGTCGCCCGCTACCGCAAGGAAGCCACCGGCGGGCTGGACGACACCCAGTTGCGCCGGCTGGAGGAACGCCTGGTCTATTTGCGCGAGTTGGAAGACCGGCGTGCCGCCATTCTGAAATCGATCGAGGATCAGGGCAAGCTGAGCCCCGAACTGGCCGCCGAGATCGGCGCCGCCGACAGCAAGGCCCGCCTGGAAGACCTTTACCTGCCCTATAAGCCGAAGCGCCGCACCAAGGCGCAGATCGCCCGCGAGGCCGGGCTCGAGCCGCTGGCCGACGCCCTGCTGGGGAATCCCGGCCTGGCGCCGGAGGCGGCCGCGGCGCCCTTCGTCGATGCGGAAAAAGGCGTGCCGGACATCAAGGCGGCGCTGGACGGCGCCCGCCAGATCCTGGTCGAGCGCATGGCCGAGGATGCCGATCTGTTGGGCGCGCTGCGCGAGCATCTGTGGCAGACCGGGGTGATGGTGTCGCGCCTGGCCGAGGGCATGGCCGAGAAGGGCGCCAAGTTCGCCGATTATTTCGACTACCGCGAACCGATCAAGGCCATTCCGTCGCACCGGGCCCTGGCGTTGTTCCGCGGGCGCAACGAAGGAATACTTCTTTTGAAGTTACAGGCCGCCGACGAGGAAGAGGGCAGTCGCCTTCCTGGCCAGGCCGAACGGCGGATCGCCGACCGCTTCCGAGTCGCCGACCAGGGGCGCCCGGCCGATCCCTGGCTGGTGGAAACGGTGCGCTGGGCCTGGCGGGTGAAGATCCACCTGCATCTGGAGATCGAGCTGACCAACCGCCTGCGCGAAGCGGCCGAGGCGGACGCCATCGAGGTTTTCGCCCGCAACCTGAAAAGCCTGCTGTTGGCCGCCCCGGCCGGCATGCGGGTGACCATCGGCCTGGACCCCGGCATCCGCACCGGAGTCAAGCTGGCGGTGATCGATCGCACCGGCAAGGTGGTGCATACCGGCGTCGTCCATCCCCACGCGCCGCGCAACGACTGGGAGGGGGCCATCGCGGACCTGGCCTCGCTGGCGCGGCGCTTCCAGGCCGAGCTGGTGGCGGTGGGCAACGGCACGGCGTCACGCGAAACCGACAAGCTGGTGGGCGATCTGATGCGCCGCCATCCCGAACTGGGCCTGACCCGTGTCGTGGTGTCGGAAGCCGGAGCGTCAGTCTATTCCGCCTCCGAAACGGCCGCCGCCGAGTTCCCCAATCTTGACGTCACTCTGCGGGGTGCCGTTTCCATCGCCCGCCGGCTGCAGGATCCGCTGGCCGAGCTGGTGAAGATCGATCCCAAGGCGATCGGGGTCGGCCAGTATCAGCACGATGTGGATCAGCAGCAGCTTGGCCGCTCGCTGGATGCGGTCGTGGAAGACTGCGTGAACGGCGTCGGCGTCGACGTCAATACCGCCTCGGCCGCGTTACTGGCCCGCGTCGCCGGGTTGGGGCCGGTCCTGGCGCGCAACATCGTCGCCTATCGCGACAGCCACGGCCCCTTCGCCGAACGGGGCGCCCTGCGCGAGGTGGAGCGCCTGGGGCCGAAAGCCTTTGAACAGGCGGCCGGCTTCCTGCGCGTCGTCGGCGGCGCCAATCCGCTGGACGGCTCGGCGGTGCATCCGGAAGCCTATCCGGTGGCGGAACGCATCGCCGCCCGCACCGGCCGGCCGTTGAAGGCTCTGATCGGCGACGGGTCGTTCCTGCGCTCGCTGGATCCACGCGACTATACGGACGACCGCTTCGGCGTGCCCACCGTCACCGACATCATCGCCGAGCTTGAAAAGCCCGGCCGCGATCCACGCGGCCAGTTCAAGACGGCGTCGTTCAAGGAGGGCGTGGAAGAACTGAAGGATCTGCAGCCGGGCATGATCCTTGAAGGCGTGGTGACCAACGTCACCAATTTCGGCGCCTTCGTCGATGTGGGCGTCCACCAGGACGGGCTGGTCCACATCTCGGTGATGGCCGACCGTTTCGTCAAGGATCCTCACACGGTGGTCAAGGCCGGCGACCTGGTCAAGGTCAAGGTCCTCGAGGTCGATCTGAAGCGCAAGCGCATCGCGCTGTCCATGCGTCTCAACGAACAGGCGGCATCGAAGGAGCGTGCGCCATCGCGGGATTCGCGGCGCGATGATCGCCGGCCGGCCCCGCCGCAGCAGCAACGGCAATCGCCGCCCGCCCCCGGCGGCGCATTGGCGGAGGCCTTCGCCCGCGCCAAGAAGCGCAGTTGAGGAGGCGGCCATAGCCATGCCTCCGTCCACCGCGGTCGCGAGCGAGGCGAAGCCGGCCGGCCTGTTCCACCGCGGCCTGCGTCGCGCCGTGCATGGCGTCGTCGGGGTGCTGTTCGCGGCGGCGCTGTCGGCATCGGCGGCGATGGCCGCCTCGGACGATTTCAACATCGGCTTCATCGGCACGCTGTCGGGGGCCGGGGCCGATCGGGCGCAGGATCAGTTGGACGGCTTCCAATTGGCGGTCAAGCATCTGGGGGGCCGGCTGGGCGGCATGGAGTTCAACCTCTCGGCCTTCGACGACAAGCGCAGCCCGGAGACGGCCCGCCAGTTGGCGGTTCGTCTGACCCAGACCGAGCACGTCCATGTCCTGCTGCTGTCCTCGGACGAGGTGGTCAGCGCCGCGGCCATCCCGGTGGCGCTGGCGGCGAAGACGTTCGTCATCAGCCTCGACGCCCCCGCCGCCCGCTTCGCCGGCAAGGAATGCAGCCCCTATCTGTTTTCGGTGGCCGGGCTGGCCGAGACCATGCACGAGGTGGCCGGACAATACCTTCAGGCCCAAGGATACGGCACCGTCGTCGTCGTCCGGCCGGGCGGGGCGGAAGATGCCCAGGCATTGGACGCGTTCCGCCGCGGCTTCAAGGGCAACCTGGCCGAGATCGTCAGTCGGCGGGGCGAGATGAATTTCGACGATACCCTGGACCGCATCCGGCGGGAATCTCCCGACGCCGTCTATGTGCTGGACAGCGGCGGCATGGCGGTGAACTTTCTGATTCAGTTCGCCGCCTCGGGGTTGAAGAACGAGTTCCGCCTGTTCGCACCCGGCTCGGGCTTCGACCAGACAGTGCTGTCGGCGGCCGGACCGGCGTCGGTCGACGCCCTCAGCGTCGCCCCGTGGAGTCCTGACCTCGACGCGCCGTCCAATCACCGGCTGGTCGCCGATTTCGAAACCGATTACGGCCGCTTGCCATCGCTCTATGCGGCCGAGGGATACGACGCCGCCATGCTGCTCGACTCGGCGCTGAAGGCGGTGGACAAGAAATTCACCCAGGGCGACCTGTTCCGCGCCGCCCTGCGCCGGGCGGACTTCGCCAGCACGCGCGGCTCGTTCCGCTTCGACACCAATCAGTTTCCCATCCAGTCCTACCTGGTGCGCCAGGTGACGACCGACGGCCGCGACCAACTGGTCGACGAGCAGCGCGGCGTCCTGGTGCGCGACCTGCGCGATGGCCACGCCGCCGAATGTCCCATGCGCTGGGTTCCCGAGCCCCCTCCGAAGGGGTAGTGCCGCCGCTCGGCGGCGGCATCTCGGCCCTGGAAGCGAACCGCGGGCGGAGTTGATCCGATGGCATCGCTTCACCCTTGAAAGGCGCTTCCACGCGGCGCCTTTCGATAGGTGCAAATTCACACCTATCCGCGATACACTCGGTCGGCATGGGGGGCTCGTCTGTATCGGACCAGGAGCGGCGGGGCAGGACAACATCCTTCTGCCGGCGCTTGGCTGACCGCCCCGCGGCGAAAGCGCCCGGTGTCTTGCCCTCCCTTGCCAGGAAACCAGCCAACTCGTCAAAGTTGGTGTCCGCAACGGAGGAAACACAGTGCAATCGGCTCAGTCCCTGATGCGAAGCGGCCGCACCCGCCGCCTGACGGAGACCCTGTGGGAGCGGGGAGTGACGCAATGAACCGGAGCACCGCGGGAATTGTCGCGGGAGTCGCCGGGCAGCTGATCTGGGGGCTCTTCCCGGCCTATTGGAGACTGCTGGCGGAGGTTCCCCCTTTCGAAGTGCTTCTGCACCGGATCGTCTGGTCGTTCCTGCTGCTCATCGTCGTCGTCCGGTTGTGGAACCGGCAAGGCGCCATGATGGGGGCCATGAAGTCACGGCGCATGATGGGTGTGTTGAGCGCGACCACCCTCCTCATCACCTCCAACTGGCTGGTTTTCATCTGGGCCTCCACCAGCGGGCGGGTGCTCGACATCAGCCTGGGCTTTTTCATGACCCCCTTGGTCAATGTGGTGTTGGGGATGATCTTCCTCGGCGAGCGCCTGCGCCGCCACCAGGCGGTGGCGGTGCTGCTGGCCGCGGCGGGAGTGGTCAACCTGTCCATCGCCGGGGGCACGATGCCGTGGGTCGCCCTGTTCCTGGCCTTCTCCTTCGGTCTCTATGGCCTGTTGCGCAAAGCCAATCCGGTCGACCCGATTCTTGGCCTGACCATCGAAACCGGCCTGCTCGCGCCGCTCGCCCTGGCCTGTCTCGCCTACCTTCAGCTGCGAAGCGGAACCCCCTTCGGGCCCGCCCATCCCGGCATCAGCGCCCTTCTGGTGCTGGCCGGGGCGGTGACCGCCATACCGCTGCTTCTGTTCGTCTTCGCCGCCCACCGGCTGCGCTACGTAACCATCGGACTGCTGCAATATATTTCACCGAGCCTGCATTTTCTTCTGGCGGTCATCCTTTACGCGGAGAAACTGACCCCCGCCCATATGCTGACCTTCGCCTGCATCTGGTGCGGCCTTTTTCTGTACATCGCCGACTCCTGGCGCGCCGCGAAGGCCCCGGCAGCCGCATAGGCGCCGGGGGCGGCCGTGTCTTCCCCCGCGACGGGTCGCGCCTTGCCGCGACGGGTCGCGGGCTTCGCGCTATCGTGGGCGGGGCCCGATGCCGGGGCGTTCACTATTTATCCATGATAACGCCGTGTTTTATTGGGAAATAATTAACAAAGAAGTGGACGCTGTCACCACAATCAGCTTTTCTAGCGTGTAAGGATGTCTATACTGACCGGGTGAAACGTATTCGGAGCATTTAGGAGTATATGCCTCTCTGTCAGCTTCACGGATTGTTGTTTCCGGGTGAGCTTTCGCCATTGATCCAACGGCGCCGTGCGCTTCTGATCGTTTCACGGACGCGGCTGGTGGCCTCGCTTTTTGCTGTGCTGACGCCGCTGTGGATTCCCGTCGATTTGTATGTCTTTCCCTCGCGTCTGGCCGTCTTTTTCGCCGGCCTGCGCATATTCGCGGCGCTGGCGTTCACCACTCTGGCGATAATCTGTCGGCCCGACAGGCCCCGGCTGTCGCCGCGTTGGGCGCTGGCCGGCCTGCTGGCGGTGCCGGTGATATTCTTCCTAATCAGCGAACCTTTGCTGGCCGGGTTCGATATGGGTGGACAGCTCGCGCAGGTCATGGCGGCAGGCTATGCCTTCCTTCCCTTCGTCATGGTGGCCGGGTTGTCGATGTTCCCCATCACCGCGGTGGAGGGGGGCATGCTTTCGGTGCCGCTGCTGATCGCCAATCTGGTTGTCGGCTTTCTCGGCTACCGGGTGATGCCGTTCGATTCCCATCTGGGGGCGATGTGGCTGCTGGCGCTTCTGTCGGTGGTGGCCACGCTGGCCGGCATGAGCCAGCTGCATTTCATGCAGCAACTGATCGCCCAGGCATCGCACGACGTCTTGACCAAGGCCTACAGCCGGCGTGTCGGCGAGGAGCTGCTGGAGCTGCAATTCCATATGTCGCGCCGCGCCGGCTCGCCGTTCTCCCTGATCTTCCTCGATATCGACGATTTCAAGATGATCAACGATCGGTTCGGCCACGAAGAAGGCGACGATGCCCTGCGTCAGGTTGGGTCGGCGCTCCGCCACATTCTGCGCCGCGCCGACCTGCTGATCCGTTGGGGCGGCGAGGAGTTCGTCGTCGTCATGCCCGACACCGGCCTGCAGGGGGCGCACAGCGCCTTGCAGCGGCTGCTGGAAGCGGGGCTCGGTCAACGGCCGGACGGCAGCAGGATGACCGCCAGCATCGGTGTTGCCGAGCGTATCACCGATGCCTGCCTGACCTGGGCCGATCTGGTGGGCAAGGCGGACCGGCGCATGTACGCCGCCAAGCAGGCCGGCAAGGGGTGCATCGTTCTGACCGGCGAGACGATCGCCGCATGAGTGGCGTCCCTTTATTACGTGTGGCGGTGGCGAAGACACTGGCGAAAGAGGCATTCCCTTTCTAAATTGAGGGCATTTCTACCAGGAGAGACGAATGGCGACGATTGCGCTGAAAGGCACTCCCGTCCATACCTCCGGCGAATTGCCGGCCGTGGGGACAAATCCACCCAGCTTCATCCTGACCACCACCGAACTCGGCGAAGTGGGCCCTCACTCGTTCCCGGGCAAAGTGGTGGTACTCAACATCTTTCCCAGCGTCGACACTCCCACCTGCGCCGCCTCGGTGCGGCGTTTCAACAGCGAACTGGCGAATGTCAGCGACACCGTGGTGCTGTGCGCCTCGGCCGACCTGCCCTTCGCCCATAAGCGGTTTTGCGGCGCCGAGGGCTTGGATCGCGTGATGTCGGTCTCCGACCTGCGTGACCGGGAGTTCGGCCAACGCTACGGCGTAAGCATCGTCGACGGCCCGCTCAAGGGGCTGTTGGCCCGATCGGTGGTGGTGATCGGCAAGGACGGCAAGGTCAAGTACACCCAGATGGTCCCCGAAATCACCGAAGAGCCGGACTATGCCACGGCTCTGGCGGCGGTGAAGGGGTGAACAAGCCGTCATGATGGCGAGGGGGCGGCGGAGGTTCGGCCCGAGTGGCGACGGGACAGGCCGCTCCCTTGATCCTTGGTTTCAGATCGCTCCCACCAGTTTCAGCCCGGCAATTTCGGCGGCGGTAAAGCCCCAGTCGGCCAATGCCGGTTCGGTGTGCTCGCCGGGCTTGGGCGGTGGGCCGCCCGGGACGGCCGGGGTGCGGTCGAAACGGGGCGCCGGCGCCGGCTGCGTGATGCCGTCGCGGGTGAAGAAGCTGCCGCGGGCCCGATTATGCGGGTGGGCCGGCGCTTCATCGAGATCGAGCACCGGGGCGAAGCACACGTCGGAGCCTTCCAGCAGGGTGCGCCACTCGGCCCGCGGGCGGCTCTTGAACAGGGCCTCCAGCTTGGCGCGAAGCCTGGGCCAGCGGGAGCGGTCGGCGGGGTCGGCGAAGTCCGGATCATCGATGCCGCATTTTTCCAGAAACAACGCATGGAACTGCGGTTCCAGCGGGCCGATGGCCACCCATTTGCCGTCGGCGCACTGATAGGTGCCGTAGTGGGCGGCGCCGCCGTCGAGCAGGTTCTCGCCGCGGCCGCCCGGCCACAGGCCGTTTCCCTTCAGGCTGTAGATCATGGCGGTCAGCAGGGCGGCGCCGTCGGCCATGGCGGCGTCCACCACCTGGCCCCGGCCCGAGCGCTTGGCCTCGACCAGGGCGCAGGCGATGCCGAAGGCCATCAGCATGCCGCCGCCGCCGAAGTCGCCCACCAGGTTGAGCGGCGGCACCGGCCCGCTGGCCGGGGTGCCGATGGCCGACAGGGCGCCGGACAAGGCGATGTAATTGATGTCGTGGCCGGCCGCCTTGGCCAGCGGGCCGTCCTGGCCCCAGCCGGTCATGCGGGCATAGACCAGGCGCGGATTGCGCTCGAGGCAGATCTCGGGTGCCAGGCCCAGGCGTTCCATCACGCCGGGGCGGAAGCCTTCGAGCAGCACCTCGGCGCCGGCGATCAGCCGCAACGCCGTCTCCACCCCTTGCGGCTTTTTGAGGTCGAGCGCCACCGACCGCCGGCCTCGAGCCAGGACATCGTGCCGCTGGCCGAGGAGGTCGGCGCCTCCGCCCTGGCGGTCGATGCGCAGCACCTCGGCCCCCATGTCGGCCAGCATCATGCCGCAGAACGGCGCCGGCCCCAGCCCGGCGAATTCGACGACTTTGATCCCCGAGAGTGGACCCATGCCAGAGCCTCCCGCCATTGCCGGGCTTGACGCCATTGTTCACAAATTCCTGGCGATCAGCATGCGCTGGATTTCGCTGGCGCCTTCATAGATCTGGGTGATGCGGACGTTGCGATAGATCCGTTCGACCGGATAGTCGGCCAGGTAGCCATAGCCGCCCAGCACCTGGATGGCCGAGGAACAGACCCGCTCGGCCATCTCGGAGGCGAACAGCTTGGCCATCGAGGCCTCGGTCAGGCAGGGTAGGCCGGCGTCGCGCAGCTCTGCGGCGTGGTGCACCATGTGGCGGGCGGCGGAAATCTGCGTCGCCATATCGGCCAGCTTGAAGGCGATGGCCTGGTGTTCGATGATCGGCTTGCCGAAGGTGATCCGCTCACGCGCATAGTCGCGCGCCGCTTCGAAGGCCGCGCGGGCCATGCCGACGCATTGGGCGGCGATGCCGACTCGCCCGCCCTCCAGGTTGGACAGGGCCACCTTGTAGCCTTCGCCTTCGGCGCCCAGGCGCAGATCGGCCGGGAGGCGCAGGCCGTCGAATACGATCTGGCAGGTGTCGGAGGCGTGCTGCCCCATCTTCTCTTCGACCCGGGCCACCGTATAGCCGGGGGTATCGGTCGGCACGATGAAGGCGGTGATACCCTTCTTGCCGGCGGCGGGGTCGGTAACGGCGAAGGCGACCACCACCTGGGCATTCTTGCCCGAGGTAACGAACTGCTTGGTGCCGTTCAGCACATAGTCGGCACCGTCACGCACTGCCCGGACCTTCAGCGCGGAGGCGTCGGAGCCGGCCTGCGGCTCGGTCAGGGCGAAGGCGCCAAGCCAAGCACCTCGCGCCATGAGCGGCAGGAAGCGCTGCTTCTGCTCCTCGCTGCCGAACTTCCAGATGGGCATGCAGGCCACCGAATTGTGCACGCTCATCACGGTGGAGCAGGCGGCGTCACCGGCAGCGATCTCTTCCATCGCCATCACATAGGCCAGATGCCCGGTGGCCGACCCGCCGTAATCCTCGGGCAGCAGCATGCCGAGGAAGCCCAGTTCGCCCATCTCGCGGATGGCGTGGCCGGGAAAGCTGGCTTGGCGGTCCCACTCGGCAGAGAACGGCGCCAGCCGCTCCTGGGCAAACTGCCGGGCGGTGTCGCGGATCAGGATCTGTTCCTCATTGGGGATCATGGCGTCGCTTCCCGAGTGTTCCCTTCTCTGCTCTCGGAAGAAAAGGCGGGATGAGGGGGATGGCGGGGCCGGGGAGGGGTTGGCCGGGCGCCGATGCTGGCCTCCTCATCCCGCCCCTCTCCCGTCAGGGGAGAGGGGAAAAGGGGACGGGACATCAAAGCCGCTCGACCGCCATTGCGGTGGCTTCACCGCCACCGATGCACAATGACGCCACGCCCCGCTTGAGGCCGTATTTCTCCAGCGCCGCCAGCAGGGTGACGACGATGCGGGCTCCCGAGGCGCCGATGGGATGGCCCAGCGCGCAGGCGCCGCCGTGGACGTTCACCTTGTCGGCGGGCAGGTCGAGGTCACGCATCGCCGCCATGGCCACCACGGCGAAGGCTTCGTTGACCTCGAACAGGTCCACCTGGTCCTTGTTCCAGCCGGTCCGCTCGAACAGCTTGCGCATGGCGCCGATGGGGGCGGTGGGGAACAGGCCGGGCTTGTCGGAATGGGTGGCATGGCCGTGGATCACCGCCAACGGCTTGCAGCCACGCGTCTCCGCTTCCGACCGGCGCATCAGCACCAGCGCCGCGGCACCATCGGAAATCGAGCTGGAATTGGCGGCGGTCACCGTCCCGCCGTCGCGGAAGGCGGGCTTCAGGGTGCGCACCTTGTCGAGGTTGGCCTTGGGCGGCTGTTCATCGGTGTCGACCAGCCGCTCGGCCTTGCCGGCCTTGACCGTGACCGGCACGATTTCCCCTTTGAAGCTGCCGTCGGCAATGGCTTTCTGTGCCCGGACCAGCGAAGTGATGGCCCAGTCGTCCTGTTGTTCGCGGGTGAACTGGTAGGCTTGGGCGCAGTCTTCCGCATAGGTGCCCATCAGACGGCCCTTGTCGTAGGCATCCTCGAGGCCGTCGAAGAACATGTGGTCGAGGACCCGGCCGTGTCCCATGCGGTAGCCGCCCCGCGCTTTGTCCAGCAGATAGGGGGCGTTGGTCATGCTCTCCATGCCGCCGGCCACCACCACCCGGGCGCTGCCCGCCAGGATCAGGTCGTGGCCCAGCATGGCCGCCTTCATGCCCGAGCCGCACATCTTGTTGACCGTCGTGCAGCCGGCGGCCAGCGGCAGGCCGGCGCCGAGCGAGGCCTGGCGGGCCGGCGCCTGGCCAAGGCCGGCCGGCAGCACGCAGCCCATGATGACCTCTTCGACCTGCGCGGCGGCGACGCCCGAGCGCTGCAGCGCGGCCGCGATGGCCGCGGCGCCCAGCTTGGGTGCCGGTACGTCCTTGAAGTCTCCCTGCATTCCGGCCATGGGCGTGCGTGCGGCGCCGACGATGACGATGGGATCTTCGACTGTCATGCTGTTGCTCCCGTTCGTTGGGTCATTTGGCGGCCATGCGTAGGGCGCCGTCGAGACGGATCACTTCGCCGTTCAGCATGGAATTCTCGATGATATGGCGGGCTAGCGCGGCATATTCCGCCGGCCTGCCGAGGCGGGGCGGGAAGGGCACTGTGGCCCCCAGCGATTCCTGGATCTCCTTGGGCAGGCCCAGCAGCATGGGCGTCTCGAAAATGCCCGGCGCGATGGTCATCACGCGAATGCCGGAGCGGGCCAGTTCGCGGGCGATGGGCAGCGTCATGGCGACGATCCCACCCTTCGACGCGGCATAGGCCGCCTGGCCGATCTGCCCGTCGAAGGCGGCGATCGAAGCGGTGTTGACGATCACCCCGCGCTCGCCCTGCTGGTCGGGCTGGCCTTTGGCCATGGCTGCGGCGGCCAGGCGGAGCATGTTGAAGCTGCCGACCAGATTGACCATTACGGTACGGGTGAACACCCCCAGTGAATGGGGGCCCTCGCGGCCAACGACCTTTTCGCCCGGCGCGATGCCGGCGCAGTTGACCAGCCCGTGCAGACCTCCGAAACGGCTCACCGCCTGCTCGATGGCGGCGGCGGCGTCCGCCTCGTCGGTGACGTCGGTGCGGCGGAACGCCACCGCGGCTCCCAACTCGGCAGCAAGGGCCGTGCCGGCTGCCTCGTTGACGTCGACCACCAGCACTTTCGCGCCGTTCTCCGCCAGCATCCGCGCCGTCGCGGCGCCCAAGCCCGAGCCGCCGCCGGTGACGACGAATCCCTTATCCTTGATCTGCATTCCGAACGCTCCCTCGACCCGCAACACTGGCGGGTCTTTTCTCAGGCCCCGGTGGGAAACGACCGCGTCATTCGCCGAACCAAATGAATTCCATCATTCCCGCCGATGCGGGTGTCTTCTGCGTCGCTTGGCTTTCCGCTTGCGCGGTCCCGCCTCCGTACGCACACGCAAGGGGCGAGGAGCCTTCCCCGTGGCAAGAGCCTAGCCATCGGCCCGGCCGCCGGTCGATGCCGCGAGCGCTCAAAGTGCCTGACACAATTTGCAACATCCGGTAGGCTTTCGCCGGATCGCTTCGGCTGTGCTGGGCAGGACGGATTCGTGGAAAAGGGAACCATTTCCATATGCTTCGTCGATGCGGTGCTGGACGGCGTTCGCCGCTGCGGCATCGACGTCAATCCCCTGCTGGAACGGAGCGGCATCTCTCCCGGCCTGCTGTCGCTGCCCAACGCGCGGGTGTCGGCCGCCGTCTATACCGCCCTGCTGCGGCTGATCGCCCAGACCCTGGACGACGAGTTCTTCGGCCAGGATTCACGGCGCATGAAGCTGGGCAGCTTCGCCATGCTTTGTCACACCGTGGTCCATTGCAAGACCATGGAGCAGGCCTTGGAGCGGGCGCTTGCCTTCTTCGCCCTGCTGCTCGACGATCTCAGGGGCAGCGTCGAACGGGAGGGACGGTTCCTGCATCTGCTGTTGGACGATCGGGTCGCCCAGGGCCCGGTGCGGATCTTTGCCCAGGAAAACCTGCTGATCTTCGTCCACCGCCTGATCTGCTGGCTGGTCAACCGGCGCATTCCCATCCACAGCGCCCGCTTCCGCTATCCGGAACCGGGGCATAGCCGGGAGTATCCGGTGCTGTTCTGCTCGGATCTGGCCTTCGGCCAGGAGGCGACGCGTATCACCTTCGACGAAAAATTCGCCGCCCTTCCGGTGGTGCGGTCGGAGCAGGCCTTGCAGGAATTCCTGCGCCTGGCACCCGAGAACCTGCTGGTGCAGTACAAGGACAGCCATAGCCTGGCCAGCCGGATCCGCCACCAGCTGCACGACATGCCGCCGTCCGAATGGCCGAATTTCGACAGTTTCGCCGAGGAACTGGGGGCGTCGGTGTCGACCCTCCGCCGCCGGCTGGAAGCCGAAGGCCAGTCCTACCAGCTGATCAAGGACAATCTGCGTCGCGACATGGCGATCAATTTGTTGAGTGAATCGGGCCGGAGCGTCATGGCCATCGCCGGAGATTTGGGCTTCGCCGAGGCCAGTGCCTTCCATCGCGCCTTCAAGAAATGGACGGGAGCCAACCCGGGGGAGTACCGTCGGACGTTTTGCCAACAGGGGAACAGCCGATGAGTCACCTGACCAACGACGTCCTGCCGCCGGCCCAGTGCGATGTCTTCGAAGCGATGGCGACGCGCCGGGCGGTGCGCGCCTTCCTGCCGACGCCAATTCCGCGCAGCACCATCGAGGGGATCCTTGCCCTGGCCAGCCGGGCGCCCAGCGGCAGCAACATTCAGCCATGGAAGGTGTGGGTGGTGGCCGGGGAGGCGAAGCGGCGTCTTTCGGAAAAGATCCTCGCCGCGCACGAGGCCGATGACCCGGCCTATGCCGAGGAATACCACTATTACCCGCGGCAGTGGGCCGAACCTTATCTGTCGCGGCGGCGCAAGCTTGGCAAGGACCTCTATGGCCTGGTGGGCATCGCCAAAGGCGACACCGCGGCGATGAAGCGTCAGCAGGGCCGCAACTACCTGTTCTTCGGCGCGCCGGTGGGGATGTTCGTTACCATCGACCGGCAGATGGAGCAGGGCAGCTGGTACGACACCGGCACTTTCCTCATGTCCATCCTGTTGGCGGCCCGCGGTTTTGGCCTGCACAGCTGCCCGCAGCAGGCCTTCACCAGGTACAATCGGCTGATTCGCACCGAACTGGGCATTCCCGACAGCCAAGTGATCGCCTGCGGTGTGGCGATCGGCCATGAAGACCCGGAAGCCCCGGAGAACCGCCTGGCGACCGAGCGCGAACCGGTGTCGGCCTTCGCCACCTTCCTGTGGGATGAGGCATAGGTACGGTGCACTGAATCGGTCAGCGAGTTTGCGGCCGGTCCGCCTGTAGGATCACTATCGTCCGCCCGCGCAGACACGGGTGACGAAGGTATCGATTCCCTCGTTCATGCCCTCGGTGCGCTGCGCCAGATCGTCGGCCCGCTCCATAGAGTCAGTGCCGCCGCGGCGAGACTCAGCAGGGCGGCCGATGCGCCGGCGAGCAGCGCCTTAGAGACTGAAGACGAATTCGTCATAGGGCACCCCCGCCGCCTGCAGCTTGCCGGTCATCGCCCGAAAGGCGGCGTCCATTCCGGCCATGCGGTCGGCATGGCTGCTCTCGATGGCGAGAAGCTCCCGGTAGAGCTCTTCCGCCTTGGCGACCGCGTCACGCCGCGGGCAGCGCCGGCTGGAATGATAGCTGACGATGGTGCCGGCGGCATCGAAGGTCGGGGTGACATGGGCGAGCACCCAGTAATGGTCGCCGTTTCGCGCCAGGTTCTTCACATAGGCGAAGATTTCCTTGCCCGCGGCGATGGTGTCCCACAGGAGCTTGAAGACGCAACGCGGCATATCGGGATGGCGGATGATATTGTGCGGCTGTCCCAGGAGTTGGCGCTCGGTGTAGTCGGCGACCCTCTGGAACACATCGTTGGCATAAATGATGCGGCCCCTGGTGTCGGTCTTCGAGACGATGATTTCATCGGTGCCGAAGGTTCGCTCCACGCCGGTCAGCATTGCGGCCATATTCCGCCTCCGCAAATCAACAACCGCTTCGCCTCCGCGCCTTTTGGTCGCGAAGGTCCTGTGCTCGCCGATAACCTATGAGCGAATTATGGAGCGAATATGAATATCGGCTTAGGCCGTATGGCTGAGGCAGGGAAGAACGATGCTGATGCGCAAGCCGCCCAGCGGCGATGGCTCGGCGGTGATCTGGCCGTCGTGGGCTGCGACGATGCTCCGACATATGGCGAGGCCGACGCCGGTTCCCCCTCGCTCGCGGCTGCGCGAGGGGTCGACGCGGAAGAAGCGATCGAACAGGCGGGGCAGCGCGGCCGGTGGCACGGCGGGAGCGGTGTCGTCGAACTGGAGGGTGATGGTGCCGACGCCGGCAACGGCATGAACGCGCAGGCGGCCGCCCGGGTCGGTGTAGCGCAGGGTGTTCTCGAAAAGGTTGGAAAGCACCTGCTGCAGCCGGCTGGCGTCGCCGGACACCAGTGCCGGAATGTCCGGTGGGTTCTTCTGCCATTCGAGGCCGAGCCCGGCGGCGGCGTATCGGCCGCGGAATGCCGAGGCGATGTCGTCGAGGAGATCGAGCAGATCGACCGGATCGCGACGGCACTCCAATTGACCGATGTCGGAACGGGCCAAGGTATGCAGGTCGTCGACCAGTCGCGTCAACGTCATCGCCTCGCGGTGGAGAACCCCCAGGCTCTTGGCGTCGGCGGCGTGGATGCCGTCCTGGACGGCTTCGACCTGGGCCCGCAAGACCGTCAGCGGCGTGCGGAGTTCGTGCGAGGTATCGGCCATCCACTGGCGCAGCGAGCACTCCATGCGCTCCTTCTCGATGGCGAGGATCAGGCTCCGGCGCAACGACCGGTGCGAGTTCAGGGCGATACCGATCATCAGAAGGAAAAAGATGGCATTGTAGACGGTCAGGACGATGCCGGGCACATCGCCCCGCGCCGCCAACGCCGTCAGCATCGGCACCATCGCCGGAACGGAGAAGGCGAGGAACGCCGGCATGAAGGCGCTCAAGGTCGATACCGCGCCCATGACCATGGCCTGGCAGCCGGTTACGGTGACCACCATCGACATTGGGTCCGCTTTCGCGGTCAGCAATCCGCCGAGTCCCCATGCCAGGCCTGAGATGGCGAAGGTCCATGCGTAGCGGGCGGCGCCGGCCGGGTCGATGCCGTGGCTCTCGGCCTGTCGGCGCATGCGCAGCGTCAGCAATGCCCGCAATGCCGCCGCGCAGAAGACCAATCCCATCCAGGCCAGCAGCAGCCGGTGATTGACGCTCGGCCAATAGGTCGCGCCGATCAGGGTGGTGCCCAACACCACTCCGGCAATTGGAATGGCGCTGTTGGCGAGGAGTCTGCCAAACAATTCGGCGGCGACGCGGTCTTCCGCCGAGGTCATGTCTCGAAGCGGTATCCGACGCCGTAGACCGAGTGGATCGGGTCGCAGTCGGTCGATACGGCGGCAATCTTCTTGCGGATATTCTTGATATGGCTGTCGATGGTCCGATCCGACACGTCTTCGTTGTGGCGATAGGCGAGGTCAAGAATTTGTGCGCGTGCGTAGATGCGGCCGGGCTGCGACGCCAGCAGGCTGAGCAGCCGGTATTCGGTGGGCGTCAAATCCAGGCGCTGGCCGTCGATGGAGATGCGTTGGCCGGCCTCGTCGACCTCGATCCGGCAGGGATCGGCGGACCGAGCGCCCTGGTCCCGTCCGATCCGCCGCAGCACCGCCGTTACCCGCGCCACCACCTCGCGCGGGCTGAACGGCTTGCACACATAGTCGTCGGCACCCAGGTCCAGGCCCAGCAGTCGGTCGATTTCATCGACCCGAGCGGTCACCATGACGATCGGAACGGCGGAGAAGCCGCGAACCTCCCGGCATACCGACATGCCGTCCAGTCCCGGCAGCATGATGTCGAGCACCACCAGATCAGGCGGGTTGGCGCGAATCGCCTCGAGAGCCTGGCGGCCGTCGCCACTGTGGTCGGCATCGAAGCCGGACTGCCGGAGGTAGTCCATCAGGATGTCGGCGATGGTCGGTTCGTCCTCGACCACCAATACGCGCCGTCTTGGGCTGGTCATGATCGCTTTACACGTCGAGGTCCCGGGCGAATTTCGCCCGCTCCTGAATGAACTGGAACCGCAGCTCGGGGCGCTTGCCCATCAGGCTGTCCACCAGCCGCGAGGTTTCCTTGGCCTCCTCGTGATCCTCCTCGGTCTTGCCGTGCGGGACGACGACGCGCAGCAGCTGGCGCGTCTTGGGATCCATGGTGGTTTCCTTCAACTGATGCGGCGGCATCTCACCCAGGCCCTTGAAGCGGCTGATCTCCACCTTTTTGCCGGCGAAGGCCGATGCCAGGAGTTGTTCCTTGTGGGCGTCATCGCGGGCATAGACGGTGGTTTGCCCATGGCTGATGCGATAAAGCGGCG
The DNA here is from genome assembly GCA_021781575.1 of Pseudomonadota bacterium. Lineage (GTDB taxonomy): Bacteria > Pseudomonadota > Alphaproteobacteria > Rhodospirillales > Magnetospirillaceae > DUZF01. Next base: position 33,127 of record JAJXWP010000033.1, on the reverse strand, counting down.
GACAAGCCAGGAACAGATGGCCGTTGGCGATCAGTCCCGGCATTTCCTGGTAGAAGAAGGTCATCAGCAGTGAGGCGATATGGGCGCCGTCGACATCGGCGTCGGTCATGATGACGATCTTCTCGTAGCGCAGCTTCTCGTCGTCGTAGGAATCGCGGATACCGCATCCCAAGGCTTCGATCAGGTCACGGATTTCCTGATTGGCGCGCATCTTGTCCAGCGTGGCCGAGGCGACGTTCAGGATCTTGCCGCGCAGCGGCAGCACCGCCTGGGTTTCCCGATTGCGTCCCTGCTTGGCCGAACCACCGGCGGAATCGCCTTCCACCAGGAACAGCTCCGAGCCCTGCGCCAGGCTGCGCGAGCAATCGGCCAGCTTGCCGGGCAGGCGCAGGCGTTTGGTCGCGGTCTTGCGCGACAGCTCCTTCGCCTGCTTCTTGCGCGCCCGGTCCTCGGCCCGCTCGATCAACCGGTCGAGCAGCGCCTTGGCGGCGGCCGGGTCGCCCGACAGCCAGTGGTCGAAATGGTCCTTGATGGAATTCTCGACCAGTCGGGTGGCCTCCGGCGTGGCCAGCTTTTCCTTGGTCTGCCCCTGGAATTGCGGTTCACGGATGAATACCGAAAGGACGACGCAGGCGCCGCCCATGACGTCCTCGGCGGTGATGTTGGCGGCGCGCCGGTTGCCCACCATCTCGCCATACTGGCGCAAGCCCCGGGTCAGCGCGTTGCGCAGGCCGGCCTCGTGGCTGCCACCTTCGGGGGTCGGAATGGTGTTGCAGTAGGAATTACAGAAGCCGTCCTCGTCCTCGGGCCAGGCGATGGCCCATTCGGCGCTGCCCATGTCGTCGGCGAAGCCCGCCGTACCGGCGAAGCTTTGCCCGCCGAGGAGCGGCCGGTCCTCCAGCATGGAGTCGAGGAAGTCCTTGAGACCGTTGGGGAAACGCAGGGTTTCCCTGGCCGGGGTGGGGTCCCCTTCCTTGACCAGCAGGGGGTCGCAGGACCAGCGGATTTCGACACCGCGATAAAGATAAGCCTTGGAGCGCGCCATCCGATAGAGCGGGCCGGGGCGCAGGCCGGCCCGCGGGCCGAAAATCTCGGCATCCGGGTGGAAGATCACCGTGGTGCCCCGGCGGTTCTGCACCGGGCCGACCTTGGTCAGGGGGCCAAGCGGCACGCCGCGCGAATAGCTTTGCGCCCACAACTCGCGGTCGCGCGCCACCTCGACGGTCAGGCGATCCGACAGGGCGTTGACCACCGAGACGCCGACGCCGTGCAGGCCGCCCGATACCTTGTAGGCATCGCCGCCGAACTTGCCGCCCGAATGGAGGGTGGTCAGGATCACCTCGAGGGCCGACTTGTCGGGGAATTTCGGGTGCGGGTCGATGGGGATGCCGCGGCCGTTGTCGCGCACCACGGCGGTGCCGTCGACCTTCAATTCCAACTCGATCCAGCTGGCATGGCCGGCCACCGCTTCGTCCATGGCGTTGTCCAGGACCTCGGCGACCAGATGGTGCAGCGCCTTGTCGTCGGTGCCGCCGATATACATGCCGGGCCGCCGGCGGACCGGCTCCAGTCCTTCAAGAACCTCGATATCCTTGGCGGAATAGTCGGTGCTCTTGGGCGCGAGTTGTTGGAAGAGATCGGACATGGCCGGCATTATAGGGAGGCCTCCGGAGGGCGGCAAGCGTATCCAGTAGTGCTATTCCCAGCTTGCCACAACATCTTGACGGTTGAGTTCGGGCTTCACGAGAACAGGAATACGGCGGCGGCGACGGCGCAGGTCCAGCGGCCATCAGCCGCGCATTCGGCCGAGGCGGTGATCGACATGCTGTCGATGATCACCTGGCTATGCTCGTAGATCTGCTTGCGTTCGTTCCACGCGGCCTCTGGATCGAAGTCGAGGCCCAGCGTCGAGGCCAGCATGGTGGCCGCCAGGTCCTCGGCATATTCGCCGCTGGCCGTGGCATTCATGCCGAATCCATGATGTTCCGAGATGTAGCCGTACATGCCGGGGTCGGCCGGCCGGGCGAGCCCGATACTGGCGTGGACGTGACGGCCCGGCTCGTCGGTCTCAGCCCGCGCCATGACGCAGAAGGTTAGATCGCCCGGCTTGAGGAGTTCGACTCCCGAGGCATGGCCGATCAGTTCGCAACGGGGCGGCAGGATCGACGAGACGAACACCAGGTTCTGTTGCTCGATGTCGGCGTCGCGCAGGGCGAACTCGAAGGCGGTCAGGGCATGGCGGTGGATTCCGACGCCTTTGGTCAGAAAGACGCGCGTTGGGGTGGGAAACATCGGGTCTCCTCCATGGGGTGCTGGCCACAATCCAATAAATTCAACCTGTTGGTGGGCCGCCTTGTGCTGGCGCTGGGGGCCAGGCGTCTGCGGCGGATGGCGACGGACACCCGAACACTATAAAATATAGGTTGCATGACTATGCTGGATAATTCCGCCGCACCTACTCCTTAAGGGCGAGATACGGTATCTTCCCCGAAAGGTGGGAACGCACCATATGGCTATGCCAAAGCTGCAGATCGCATTGCCCGCGCCGGTGGTCCGATCCGACGAATCGGTCTACCAAATGGTTGGTTTGTGATGACCTTCCGGCGAATGGTGCGGGCACTATCCGCCGGATTTTCATCACGAGGAGGACGAATGCCCGCAGTGATCGAATTCTGGCGTCAGCTTCTTGTCTCGCAACGGCACCAGCGTGAACGCATCACGCATTTGGAGCAGGTTAACGAGGCGTTGCGCGATGAAATCAAGCGGCGGGCGGGGGAAGAACAGAAGTTGCGACAGGCCAGGCAAGATGCCGAGCGGGCCAATCTCGCCAAGTCGAAATTTCTCGCCGTCGCCAGCCATGATCTGCGCCAGCCGGTGCAGGCGATGTTCTATTTCAGCCAGGCCTTGTCGTACCGTCTGAGCGACGAGAAGAGCCGCAAGGTGCTGGCCGATCTCGACCGCTCGCTCGAAAGCCTGAAATCGCTGCTCGACTCCCTGCTCGACATGTCCAAGCTGGAAGCCGGCGTGGTGGTGCCGCGGGCGCAGAATTTCTTGATCAGCGAGCTGCTGCTCCGCGCCGCCGCGGAATTCGAGCCGATGGCCGAACACAAGGGCCTCCGCCTTACCGTGATGCCGTCTTCAGCCCGTGTGAACAGTGATCCCGCCCTTCTGGCCCGGGTGCTGCAGAACCTGGTGGCCAACGCCGTGCGCTATACCTCCGAGGGCCGGATTCTCGTCGGTTGCCGGCACCGCGGATCACGGCTGTCGATCGAGGTGCGCGATACCGGGGTCGGCATTCCGCCCGAACGGCTGAACGAAATTTTCGAGGAATTCACCCAGGTGACGTCCAGCCACCGTCATGAGGGTCAGGGCCTGGGCCTCGGCTTGGCCATCGTGCGCCGCCTTTGCGACCTGCTCGGCCATCGGATCGCCGTGCGTTCGAATGTCGGCAAAGGGTCCATTTTCTGCGTCGAAGTGCCGATGGCCGAGGCCCGTGCCTGTCGTGCAGCCTGATTCTGTCGGTTAGCGCGCCAGGGCGACCGCGTAGGCGGAAAAGATCACCAGGCAGATCACCGTCAGGAAGGCGACGAAGGTGCTCTTCCAGGCCAGCGTCGAGCGGCCCAGTCCGAGATAGGTCCATAGGATCTGCACGGCCTTGAAGAAGCCGGCGCCGAGCACCAGGGTGACCGGCAACAGTCCCAGGGGGCGGACCGCCCCCGCCGTGGCGGCTTCGGAGGCGGTCAGGGACAGGCCGGTCAGGGCCATGAGGGTCGCCCAGGCGGCGAGAAGTCGAACTTGCGTCGTCATCGGATCAGATACACCAGCGGATAGAGCAGGACCCAGATCAGGTCCACCATGTGCCAGAAGGCGGTTCCGGTTTCCACGTTCTCCAGGCTGCAGCGCCAGGCGACGATGCCGAGAATGATCAGGCCCAGCGCCACATGCAGCAGATGGAAGCCGGTCATCAGGAAGAACAGGGTGAAGAAGGTGTCGGTCTCCATGCCGATGCCTTGCGCCGCCTTGTCGGCGTATTCCGCCAGCTTCACCCCCATGAAGACGAGCCCGCCGACCCCGGCGCCGGCCAGCCATAGCCGGCAGAGGGTCACCCGCCCTTGCGACCGCGCCTTGACCGCCAGGGCGGCGGCCAGGCCGCTGGTCAGCAGCACCATCGTGTTGATGCCGCCGGCCAGGCGGTCGAGATGGGCCTGGCTGGCGTTGAACTCCGCCGGGTGCAACGCCCGGGCGACGGCGAAGGCGGCGAAAAAGGCGCCGAACACCACCAGTTCTGAGAGAATCAGCACCCACATCATGGGGTTGCCGGGCAACTCGGACAGGGCGCCCCAGTCGGCGGCCGGCTCCGCTTGACCGCCCCCCTCGGCGGCTGGAGAGGAGATGGGTGAGGGGGCTGTAATGGGGGCCTGCGCCCCCTCACCCTGGCTCTCCCAGTCGGGGAGAGCAACAGCACTCGAACGCGTCATCGCGCCACCAATTGTCTGTAAATTTTGGGAAGGGCTGCCGACAGGCGGTTGATATCGCCGACGATGGCATAGCTGCCGCGGCCGAACAGCATGGGGAAATAATCCTGCGCCTTGCGGTCGATGGTCACCCCGAACACCGCCAGGCCGGCCCGTCTGGCCTCCTGCACCGCCTTGCGGCTGTCCTCGATGCCGTAGCGGCCTTCGTAGTGGTCGACATCGTTGGGCTTGCCGTCGGTCAGCACGAGCAGCAGGCGATGGCGGTGCGGCCGTTGGTTCAGGGCCTTGGCGACATGGCGGATGGCCGCGCCGATGCGGGTGTAATATCCCGGTTTCAAGGCGCTGATGCGGCGTACCGTCGTCTCGCCGAACGGTTCGTCGAAATCCTTGACCGTCGACACCTTCACCAGATCGCGCCGGCGCGAGGTGAAGGTGAACACCGCATGCTCGTCGTCGCAGGCCTTGAGGCCGTGGCAAAGGGTGGTCAGCGCCTCTTTCTCGACGTCGAGGATACGGCGGTTCTGCACCCAGGCATCGGTGGACAACGAGACATCCATCAATAACGCCACCGACAGGTCGCGGGCTGTCGGGCGGAACTGGGTGAACACCCGGTCCGAGCCCACGCCGTTGGCCATCAAATCGCAGCGTGCCCGCACCACCGCCTCGAGGTCCAGGTCGTCGCCGTCGGCCTGGCGGCGCAGCAGCGTCTGTCGCGGCCGGAGCGCCTCGAACTGGCGGCGCACCCGGCGAATGCGACGCCGCGCCGCATCGTCGGGGCACCACGATTCGCCTTCTTCCTCGGCCGGCGCGGTGACCACCCGGCAATGAGCCTTGTGATAGGCGCGCCGGCGATAATCCCATTCGGGGTAAAGATGCGTGCCGGTCAGGGCGCTGTCCGGCACCGCGTCGGGGGGCAGGTCGAGATCGAATTTAAGCTTGACCGCCGGCTTGCGCTTGAAGCGGCTGACGGCGATCTCATCCAGGTCGTCGGCGGCCTTGCGGGCATTCTCCTCGTCGTCGTCCTCGACGCTGCGGTTGATGTTGATCATCTCGGCCAGCGACAGGATCTTTTCGAAGCGGTTGAGGATCAACGAGTCTTCTCGCTCGGCCTGGTCCTGTTGGCGGCGCTGGCCATGGCGCTTCTTCTGCCCGTCCTCTTCCTCGGCGCCGCCTTCGTTCCGATCCTCGTCATCGTCTTCGGGCCGGCGGGGCGACTGCGGGGCGGCGGCCGTCACCTCGCCCCACAGCGGGACGGGGAGGAACGGCTTGTAGCCCGCCGGGTCGGTGCCGGCCGGTATCTCGCCGCCCGCCGGGTCGCCGAGAATGCCGCGTACCGCCGCTTCCATCGCCGCTTCCCGAGGCGGCAAACGGCGCATGGGGCGGATCGCCAGCACCGCCTGGCAAAGCGCGGCATGATGGGCGCGAAGTCCGGGGAAATCATTGAGAACCCGTGCCGTCGCAGCGCGCACCCGGCGCAGGAAGGCAATGTCCCGCACCAGCGGATCGGCGCCCTCCACCGGGCCGAGGTCGCGCATGGCGGTGAAGAAGGCGGCCAGCCAGAAATAAAGGCGCCGGTTCAATTCAGCCGAAGGGAACACGTCGATCGACGGCGGCAGGTACAGGGTGGTCTCGTCAAGGCTGGGCCGGTCGAGCCGTTCCTCGTCCATACCCAGCTTCTGCCGCCAGCTCAGCCGATGGGTCGAGCGGCGCGCCGCGGTGCCGGCGATCTGCACGCCGGTGTCGCCGCCGAGGCCGCGAAAGAATACCGCCAGCGCCGGCTGCAGGCCCTCCAACGCGATCGCCGCCTCGGGATGCCGGGCATAGCTGTCGGTGCCGCGGGTGATCCATCGATGCCAGCGACGGCCGACCTGCTCTTCCAGTTCAAGGTATTCGAGGAGGCCCATGTTGGGGTGTTTCCTTCGTCATCCGCGCGAGATCGGGGATTCATGCCGCCGGCTGGATTCCCGCTTCCAGCGCGAGCAGGAGGACAGGGATGCCGCTGCGCGGCCAACGGATGAACACGGGTGGAAATGATCGCCGCCGAAGGCGGCAACCTCTCCTATCCCTGTCCATCCGTTGAAATCCGTGTCCATCCATGTTCCTCACAGCAGTGGCCGCCGCACAGAGGCTGCCGATGAAACAACCTGTGAATACCGAAGCGCCTGGGCGGGGATGATCGGTTTGCCCTATCCCAGGATCGCCGACACCGCTTCCATCAGGCCCTGCTTGACGTCGGGCTCGTCGGAAAGCGGTTCGACGATGGCGGCCCGCACCGCCGCGGCCAGCGGAATGCCGGAGCCGAGCAGGCTGGCGCAATAGACCAGCAGGCGGGTCGAGACTCCTTCCTCCAGGTCCTGGCCCTTCATCTGTCGCAACCGGTGCGCCAGGGTGACGAGCGGCTTCACCCGTTCCTCGGCCAGGCCGGATTCGGCGGCGACGATACGCACTTCCGCCTCCATCGGCGGGAAGTCGAATTCCATGGCGACGAAGCGCTGGCGGGTCGATGGCTTGAGGGACTTGAGGATGTTCTGGTAGCCGGGATTGTAGCTGACCACCAGCATGAATCCCTCGGGCGCCTCGATGACCTCGCCGGTCCGTTCGAGCGGCAGGATGCGCCGATCGTCGGTCAGCGGGTGCAGCACCACGGTGACGTCCTTGCGCGCCTCCACCACTTCGTCCAGGTAGCAGATGCCGCCTTCGCGGACGGCACGGGTCAGCGGTCCGTCGGTCCACACCGTCTCGCCGCCTTTCAGCAGATAGCGGCCGGTCAGGTCGGCGGCGGTCAGGTCATCGTGGCAGGACACGGTATAGAGCGGGCGCCCGAGCCGCGCCGCCATATGGGCGACGAAACGCGTCTTGCCGCAGCCGGTCGGGCCTTTCAGCAGCAAGGGCAGGCGGCGCTGATAGGCCTGCTCGAACAAGGCGCATTCCTCGCCGGCGGGCAGATAGAAGGGAATTTCACGCAAAGCGGCGCGTTGGGCCAGCATGGTGGGGTCTCCCGGAACGGAAATTCGAAAAAAGATTGGCGGCGGTCTCCAAGTGGTCAGATCGGCGACCGCCGCCAGGAGGTGCCGGCGGTTACTCCGCCGGTTGGATGCGGGCCGCTGGTGAGGCGGCTCTTGCACCCACGGGAACCAGGATTGAGAAGATGTAGAGTACGACGCCGACGGCGGTGGCGATGCCGCCGATCAGACGCAGCCAGTAGAACAGCCCCATCTGCTCCTGCGCTTCCATGAAGGACAGGCCGACGACACCCTGCAGGTGGGTCTGCACCACGCCGGCGAAGGTCAACGCGAAGGTCATGAAGAACACGCCCGCGGTGGTGATCCAGAAGCTCCAGATATTGAGCAGCTGGTTATAGGGGGCGCGGTTCTTCAGGTGCGGCATGGCGTAGGTGATCATCGCCAGGTTGATCATCGCATAGGCCCCGTAGAAGGCCAGGTGGCCATGGGCGGCGGTGACCTGCGTGCCGTGCGAATAGTAGTTGATGGGGGCCAGGGTGTGCAGAAAGCCCCACACGCCGGCGCCGAAGAAGGCGGTCACCGAGCAGCCCAGGGACCACAGCAGGGCCGCCTTGTTCGGGTGGTCGCGGCCGCCCTTCCACACCATCAGGAAGGTGAAGATCACCATGGCGAAGAACGGAGTGATCTCCAGGGCCGAGAAGACCGAGCCGATCCACTGCCAGTAGCCGGGGGCGCCGATCCAGTAGTAGTGGTGGCCGGTGCCCAGGATGCCGGTGAACAGCGCCAGGCCGATGATCACGTAGAGCCACTTTTCCACCACCTCGCGGTCGACGCCGGTCATCTTGATGACCAGGAAGGCGAGGATCGAGGCCATCACCAGTTCCCACACGCCTTCGACCCACAGATGGACGACCCACCACCAGAACATCTTGTCGAGGATGATATTGGCCGGGTTGTAGAAGGCGAACAGGAAGAACACGGCGATGCCCCACAGGCCCAGCAGCAGGATATTGCTGATCACCGTCTTGCGGCCTTTGAGCAAGGTCATCGAGCAGTTGAACAGGAACATCAGGGCGACGACGACGATGCCGATCTTGATCGGCAGCGGCTGCTCAAGATAGGAGCGCCCTTCCGCGGCCGAATAGCCCAGCAGATAGCCGGCCACAGCGATGCCGGCGGCGATGAAGAACAGCCAGAACTGCAGCTTGGCGATAAACGGGCTGTAGAGTTCGGTCTCGGTCTCTTCCGGCAGCAGGTAGTAGGTGGCGCCGAAGAAGCCCATCAGCAGCCAGACGATCAGGGCGTTGGTGTGGACCATGCGGACCACGTTGAACGGCAGGAAGTCAGGCAGGGAGTTCGGCGCCACGTAAAGAGTGGCGCCCAACAGGCCGAAGGTAATCTGGGCGGCGAACAGGATCAGCGCGCCAACAAAATAGAGTTGGGCAACTTTTTGCGATTGATATTTCATTTCAAGCCATCCCTTCTAAACTCAGCCTCTGCCTTTCGGCGGCCAGTTCTGAGTATTGATGGTGCTGGTGTAGCGGAAGAAATCGACCAGATCGTCGAGGTTCTGTTCGGTCAGGTTGAAGTGCGGCATCTGGTGCCGTCCCTCGACGCGGGTTGGCTGCGACTTGATCCAGTCCTTCAGGCGTTCGCGGGCCCCATCGGGATCTTCGGCGCCGCCGTAGCGCAGCCAGACCTTGCCCAACTCGGGCGCGAAGCGGGCGCCTTCGCCAAACAGGGTGTGGCAGTCGAAGCAGGCATGGCGCTCCCAGATCCGTTTGCCACGGGCGACGGATTCGCTGGGTACCGCACCGTTCTGGCGGGCATAGGAAACGCTCTGGGCGACGAGGGCGACGAAAATCACAAAAAAGAAGATCGTTCCCCCGAAGAATATGTTTCTGGCGGCTGACTTGGTGAGTCTCTCCGACATATCTTTCTCCACGGTCGTATAAATGAACGCCAAACCAGAGTCGGAAACTCGGATACGAAACCCGCTGGGCGGCGCCCGGTCCGTCGTGGTGTATCGTTGTTCAGCAGTAGGCTCCTTGACGTTGGTCAGGCCCGAGATTTGAGAAACGTCAAGGTGTGGTACCGGATGACCGCACTAGGGTATGCGGGATGACGTGAAAGGGACGATGACCTTGGGCGGATTTAGTGAAGTGATGGCGGCCTTGGCGTTGTTCTTCGCCACCCACAGCGTGCCGGCGGTGCCGGGCGTGCGCGGCCGGCTGGTGTCGATGCTGGGTCGGCGCTTCTACGTGGTCCTTCATTCGGTGGTGGCGACCGCCGCCTTGGCTTGGCTGATCGCCGCCACATTGCGGGCGCCTTATGTGGAATTGTGGGGATTCCACCCATGGACCCGCTGGGTGCCGCTGCTGGTGATGCCGGTCGCCTGCATGCTGCTGGTGGCCGGTTTGACCAGCCCCAATCCGTTCTCCCTCGGCCGCGGGGGGCGCGGCTACGACCCGGCCCGGCCCGGCATCGTTGCCATTACCCGGCATCCGACATTGTGGGCGGCGGCGCTCTGGGCGTTCGCCCATCTGTTCCCCAACGGTGACCTGCGTGCGGTCCTGCTGTTCGGCGGCATGGGGGGCTTCAGCCTGATGGGCATGGTGTTGTTCGACCGCCGGCGGGCCGCCCAGCTCGGCCGGGTGGAATGGAGGCGGCTGCTGGCCGCCACCGCCCGGCAGCCATCCTTCGCCGGACTGGCCTGGCGGGCCGGACTGGGGCTGGTTCTTTATGCCGCGCTACTGTTCGCCCACGGGCCCCTGTTCGGCCGCTATCCGCTGGGATAGGCGTCGACAAGCCTGATTCCTTGCTCGAAGAGAGTGGGCGTCTGCCGCCCCGGCTCTCATCGCGCGGCCGCCGCTCGCCGCCGCCCTGCCTGCCCTTCCGTTGCCGACTTTCCGCCGAGGCGCTGCCCGCTCATGGGGCGTCGCTCTGGGGGCGTCGCTCTGGGGGCGTCACTCTTGAGGGCGTCACTCTGGGCTTGACTCTGGATTCTGTCGGGTTATAAAGTTTGTCAGTTCATCAGACAAACTTTCCGGAAAGAGGGGGAAGCCATGGCGGATGCAGCCTACGACGCAATAGTGATCGGTGGTGGACACCACGCAACCATCGTATCCTGTTACCTGGCAAAGGCTGGCCTTAAAGTAGCGGTTCTCGAGGGGCATACGGCATTAGGTGGCGGCGCGGTCAGCGAGGAGGCACCGGCTCCCGGGTTCCGCCAGAACCCGCACGCGCATTTCACCCGCTTCTATGGCCATCCCGCATACAAGGATTTCAATCTGCGTGAGGAAGGCCTGGAATACGTCTTCCCCGAGCAGAACGAAGGCATGATCTTCGAAGACGGGTCGAGCTTCATCGGCTACTCCGCTTACCGGGTCGTCGATCCGGCGACCGGCCGCACCGAGGAGGCGCCCGACAACGTCCAGAAGACCTACGACCAGATCAAGGCATTCTCCCAGCGCGATGCCGATACTTATCTGCGGCTGTTCGACGTCTACAAGAAGTACTGGAAGAAGGCCTTCCATACCCATCGCTTCACTGCGCCGACCCCCTGGGGCACGCCCGACGCCATCGAGGCGCTGATGGACGTTCCCGACAGCCTGATCGAGCCGGTTCACCAGCATATGTCGCTGCGCCAGGTGGCCTACGACTATTTCGAAAGCCCGGAACTGCGCACCCTTTACATGCGCGCCGCGCCGACCTCGGGCGGCTGGTTCGCCGACGATCCCCTCGGGCTGATGTCCCTGGTCCACGTCATGGGCCTGGTGTTGTCGTTCGAGCCCGCCGCCATCGCCAAGGGCGGCACCCAGTCGATCACCGATGCCCTGGTCAAGGCCGGCAAGAAGCTGGGGGTGCACTACCTGACCGGCCACGAGGTGGATGAGATCCTCGTCGACAACGGTGCCGCGGTCGGCGTGCGTCTGGCTGCCGGCGGGGTCATCAAGGCGCCGTTGGTGGTCTCCGACCTGGGCGTGCCGCAGACCTTCCTGCGCCTGCTGCGCGGTCATCCGCTGTCTGACAAGCTGATCCACCGGATCAAGAACATTCATTATGACCGGGGCCAGATCTTCTGGGGCAACGTGGCAATGCACGAGTTGCCGAAATACACCGCCGACAACGTCAATCCGGGCGTCGGCTCGCAGCCGCGCCTTTATACCGGCGCCAAGGACCCCGAGTACCTGGCCAGCCGCTATCAACACGACATCTTCCTGCTCGGCTTCCCCCAGCAGCCATATCTGCTCACCGCGCCGGACAGCATCTGGGACCGCACCCGCGCGCCGGAAGGCAAGCACACCGTCCTGATCGAGGACTTCACCGCGCCGGCTCGCCTGTTCTCGGCCCGCGACTGGGGCCGCATCAAGGAGGAGTTCACCGACCGCGCCCTCGAGGAGTGGCGGAAATACGCCCCCAACATGACCAAGGACAACATCATCGGCGTGCGCATCTACGGCCCTTACGACGTTCAGGCCGGCAAGCCGGATATGAAGGAAGGCGGCTGGACCGAAGGCTCGATGATCGCCTCCCAGCTCGGCCGCTATCGGCCGATCCCCGAGCTGTCGGGCTACCGGACGCCGGTCAAGAATCTCTACATGTGCTCGTCCAACATGCATTCGGCGGCGGGTATCGGCCGCGGCAGCAGCTACATCGCCGCCAAGATCATCATCGAGGACCACAAGCTGCCGCGCTTCTGGGAACAGGCCGGACGCGAGTTCTAGGAGGGGAGGTGCGGCCATGCGTGCCATCGTCTGTCTCAAGCAGGTGATCGACCCGTTGACCCCGGCCACTTCGCTGGTGCTCGACGCGGCGGAAAGGAAGATCCGGGTGGGGGCCAGCGCCCCCCCGGTCATCAACGGCTTCGACGAGCAAGGCGTGGAGGCGGCGCTGCGCCTCCGCGAGACCGTCGGCGACCTGGAGATCATTTGCGTCGCCGTCGGCGACCGCTTCAACAGCGACGTCATGAAGCGGGCATTGGCGGTCGGTGCCGATCAACTGGTGATGGTCCAGGATCCGTCCCTCGATACCTGGAATTCCTACCCCATCGCCACCACACTGGCCGCCGTCATCCGCCATCTCGGCGGCGCCGACATCGTCATCTGCGGCCGCCAGGGCTCGGACTGGGACAATGGGCTGGTCCCGTTCATCCTGGCCGATCAGCTTGGCATGCCGATCCTGACACTGGCCAAACAGGTGACGATCGCCGATGGCCGGCGCGTCGAAGTCGAGCGCGTGCTGGCGGATGGCACCATGGCCATGCAGGCCGACCTGCCGGCGGTGGTGACGGTGACCAGCGAACTGGGGGCGTTGCGCATGCCGACGGTGGCCGCACGGCTGGCGGCGGTCCGCAAGCAACCACGTCAACTGACCCTGGCCGAACTGACCCTGGCCGATCCGGCGGCCTCGGCGCCCGAGGTCTGCGATCTCGCGATCCCCGTCACGGGGCGCAACTGCACCTTCATCGAGGCGCAAGACGGCGCCGGCGCCGGCGCACGCCTGGCTGAAACCCTTTTGAACGCCGGGGTGGTTCGTCTCGGCGGGGAGCGTTAGCGATGGCTGGAATTCTGATCGTCGCCGAGGTCGACGGTACCGAATTGAGACCCGAATTCTGGGAACTGGTCACGGTGGCGCGGACGTTGTCCGCCGCGGTCGGCGGCGGCCTCGCCGTGGGCCTGACGGGGGCGAGCCTTGCCTCGGCCGTGGCGGAAGCGGCGGGCGCCGGTGCCGACTCCATCCATCTGGTGGAGGATGACCGTCTGGCCGATCCTTGGCCGGAGGCTCATGCGGCGGCGCTTGCTCAGCTCTGCGCGGCGCTGGAGCCGCAACTGGTGCTGGTCCCGCGAACCATCCTGGGAGCCGAAATGGCGGCGCGTCTCGCCGTTTCGCGCCGCTGGTCGCTGGTCCAGGACGCCATGCGGGTCGAGATTGGAGCGGATGGCGGGCTGATCGCCGCCAGACCGGTTTCCGGCGGCGCGGTCGTCGCCACCGTGAATGCCGGTGCCGGCCCCTGGGTCGTCGGTCCGCGGCCTCGCGCGTTCACGCCGGCGGCGGCCTCGGCTGCGACGACGGCGACGCCGGTCCGTCACCAGTTCAACCCTTCGACCCTGGCCACACGTTGCGGCGCCCGCACGCAAGTGACGGTCGAAGGCTTGAGCATCGACCGCGCCAAGGTGGTGGTTTCCGGTGGTGGCGGTCTCGGCGGGCCGGAGCCTTTCACACTGCTGCGCGAAGTTGCCGACCTGTTGGGTGGCGCCGTCGGGGCGTCGCGTGTCGCGGTGGACTCCGGATGGGTGATGCAGGCGCAGCAGGTCGGGCTTACCGGCAAGACCATCGCCCCCGACCTCTACCTTGCCGTCGGCATTTCAGGGGCCATCCAGCACCTGGTCGGCTGTTCGTCGTCACAGGTGATCGTTGCCGTCAACAGCGACCCGGCGGCGCCGATCTTCCGCATCGCCAACTATGGCGTGGTCGGTGACTGGAAGGAGGTCATTCCGGCGTTCCGTGACGTTCTTGCCACCAACTCTCCTGCGGCCTGACCCTGAGCCGGGAGTGCCCGAGCCATGTCAATCGAGATTGCCTTTCGCCTGCTGGTCATTCTGCTGGCGTTCGCTTGGTCCGCTTATCGCTTCGCCCGTCTGGCGCGGCCGCTGTTGGCGGCTCCGCCCGAGCCACGATTGACGCCGGTGGCACCGCGCGCCTGGGGGGTGGTGGTCAATGTTCTCGGCCATGCCCGTCTGTTGCGCAAACCCTATGCCGGGGTCATGCATCTCATGCTGTTCTCCGGCTTTCTTTTTCTTCTGACCGCCGTCGTTCAGGTGTTCGGCGACGGCATCTCGCCCCTGTTCAGCCTGGCCGCCATCGGCGGTACCAGCTGGATCGCCCTCGGGCAGGACATCTTCGCCGTGCTGTTGCTGGTCGGTGTCGCGATGGCGGTGTTTCAGCGGGCCGTCCGCAAGCCGGCGCGATTCGAAGGCTCCAACGGCCGGGATGCCGCCATCATTCTCGCCCTGGTGGTGACGGTGGTGGTCGGCATGTTGCTGCAGAATGCCTGCCATATCGCCGCCGGCGGCGACCCGGCGGCGCCCTGGCGTCCGGTCAGCTCGCTCCTCGCCGCGGCGGTGTCCCGTCTCGGCGTGCATGATCAGGCGGCCATGCCGTGGGCGGTCGGCTTCGCCTGGGTGCACATGCTGGCCATTCTTGGCTTCCTCGTCTACATCCCCGGCTCGAAGCACCTGCACATGCTGGTGGGCATTCCCAACATCTATTTCCGTGACCTGACGCCGCCGGGCCGCCTTGCCACGCCCGACTTGACACAGGCGCCGCTCGGCCTTTCCAGCATCGAGCAGCTTGGCCGCAAGCAGGTGCTCGACCTTTACGCCTGTACGGAATGCGGGCGCTGCCAGGAACTCTGCCCCGCCCATGCGGCCGGCAAGCCGCTGAGCCCGAAGCTGCTGATCATGAATCTGCGCGACCACCTGCTGGAGACCCAAGGAATCGGCGGGCACCGTGGCGGGCTGGCGGGAGATCTGGTGGGCGGCGCGGTGAGCGAGGGCATGATCTGGTCCTGCACCACCTGCCGCGCTTGTATGGAGGCCTGCCCCCTGTTCATCGAACATGTGCCGAAGTTGATCGACCTGCGCCGCCACCTGGCGATGGAAGTGGGGAAATTTCCCGAGGGCGTTTCGGGGGCCATGCTGTCCATCGAGCAGCGCGGCCATCCCTGGGCCGGGACCCCGTTCTCTCGCCTCGACTGGTGTCGCGACCTCGACTTGCGCATCCTGGCGCCGGGAGAACAGGCGGACACGCTGTTGTGGGTCGGCTGCACGGCGGCCCTCGATTCGCGGGCGCAAAAGGTGGCGCGGGCGCTGGTTCGCCTCCTGCGCAGGGCGGGCGTCGATTTCGCCATCCTGGGCGAAGCCGAGACCTGTACCGGAGACGCCGCGCGCCGAGCCGGTAACGATTACCAGTTCCAGATCCAGGCCGAGACGAACGTTGCGACCCTGAATGCGCGCTCCTTCCGGCGCATCGTTACCATCTGCCCGCATTGTATGAACACGTTGAACAACGAATACCGCGACTTCGGCGGCAGCTATGAAGTTCTTCATCACACCCAGCTGCTGGCCGAGCTGGTCGCCGACGGCCGGCTGCCGCAGGCGCCGGCAGCCGATGGGAAGGCCGATGCCATTACCTTCCACGATCCCTGCTATCTAGGCCGGTACAACGGCGAATACCTGGCCCCCCGCGCCGTCCTGTCGACGACCGGGGCGACCGTGAGCGAAATGGAACGCTCCCACGGCCGGTCGTTCTGCTGTGGCGGGGGCGGGGGCCGGGCCTTCGCCGTCGAGCCTCCCGACGAGCGCATCAATACGCTGCGCGCGACGCAAGCTCGCGCCACCGGAGCCTCGGTGGTGGCCACCGCCTGCCCGTTCTGCCTGCTCATGCTGGATGACGGCAGCAAAGCGGCGGCGCGGGCGCAAGGGGGTGACGCCGTCCCTCAGCAGGTGCGCGACATCGCCGAAATCCTCGACGCTGCCCTGCATGGGAGCGATGGCAAGGCGCCCGAGCTTAGAGAAAAGGCCGTTACGACCACCGTCGCGTAGTGTTGACCACGCCTAATTCTTGGGGAGGACTTGATGATTATTGGCGGACAGCGGGTGAACGCGTTGTCGGGGCGCACCAAGGACATACGCAACCCGGCGACCGGCGATGTCGTCGACGGGGTCGCCTGGGGTGGCGCCGAGGACGTCGATCGCGCCACCACGGACGCGGCGCGCGCCTTCACGTCGTGGTCACGTCTGCCGCAGCGCGAACGGGGCCGCATCCTGCTCAAGGCATGCGATGCGATCGACAATCGTGTCGACGGCATCGCCGCGTTGCTCACCGCGGAGCAAGGCAAACCGCTTGCCGAAGCCCGCCACGAGGTCTCTCGGCTGAGCGAGCAGATCCGCTGGTATGCCGAGCTGGCCGACAAGATCTACGGAGAGCAGACGCCGCTCGCCGATGCCCGGCAGATCGGCCTGACCTTGCGCGAACCGCTGGGCGTGGTCGGGGCCATCGCGCCCTGGAACTACCCGCTGACCCTGGCCCGCAACAAGCTCGCACCGGCATTGGCGGCGGGCAACACCATGGTGCTGAAACCGGCATCGACGACTCCGCTGTCGAGCATCGCCGTGGCCGAGGCGATGGCCGAAGGCGGCCTGCCGCCGGGGGTTCTCAACGTGGTGGTGGGCAGCGGTGTCGGCGACATGGTGGCGCGCCACCCGGGGATCCGCAAGATCGGCTTTACCGGCTCGACTCAGGCCGGCAAGCAGGTGATGGCGGCGGCCGCAGGGACGCTCAAGAAGGTGGTCCTGGAATTGGGCGGCAGCGATCCCTGCATCGTTCTCGACGACGCCGATCTGGATACCGCGATCCCGGCGATCATGGAGGGCCGGTTCGCCAATTGCGGCCAGACCTGCCGGGCCGTCAAACGGCTGTATGTCCAGGCCGGCGTTTATCGCGAGGTGGTGGAGCGGCTGGCACGGCATGTCGCGGCCATCACGGTCGGTAATGGGGTGCGCCCCGGCGTCCGCATGGGACCGATGCATACCGCCGAGCAGCGCGACGAAGTCGAACAGCAGATCGCCGATGCGCTGAGCCACGGGGCGTCTGTGGTGGCGGGGGGCAACCGGCCGGCGGGAGAGGAGTACGACAGAGGCTGGTTCCTCAATCCCACTCTCCTTGCCGATGTCCCCGAAGGATCGAGGGTCCTGGCCGAGGAAGTGTTCGGCCCCTGCCTTCCGGTAGTGCGGATCGACGATCTCGACGACGGGATGCGCCGCGCCAACAATTCGCCCTTCGCCCTGGGGGCTTCGATCTGGACGCGTGACATCAACACCGCCTGGCGGGCCATCCGCCTGTTCGAAAGCGGATTTGTCTGGGTAAATTCCGCGCCTAGCGCGCACTACAAGCTGCCGTTCGGTGGTCTGAAGGATTCAGGCGTTGGCCGGGAAAATGGTGTCCAAGGATTGCTCGAGTATACCGAAGTCAAATCGGTCGTATTTGGCGGCCTTGTCTAGAGACCTGAATGCTGATCCCGTGTGAGGGCGCTCGCCTATGACACTCGAGACACGAGCAGGCCGTTGCTGTGCCGGGATAAAACTTTCCCACCGGCGCGGCGGTCCCAACGCATCCAGCCACGCAATCCCGGCCTTGCCCGCCTATCGGCTTGCCGCGGCTTTCCCTCGTTTCCGTTTCGGTTCGCCAGAGGCTGGGGTAAGCTCGACCGAATTAAGCACCATCTTCAGGCCGTGCCGCATATGTTCGTCGCTGGCCTTGGCCGCGGCTTCCGGGTCGCGATTGCGAATTGCGGCGAGGATCTTCTCATGATCGGCCAGCAGTGCTTCGTAATTCTCGGACTGGCGGCGCGACAGGCGGGCGGATTCGAGGTAAAGGCTGCGAAGCAGGCGGGTCGTCAGCAGCAGTGTCTGATTCCCCGCGGCGATCGCGATGGCGGTGTGAAAATCCAACGATGCGTTGATGCTGGCCCCCTCGTTGCCCAGCGCCTGGCGCCCCGCCTCGATCGTCTCTTCGATGCAACGGATGCCATCGGCATCGGCGCGTCTGGCGGCCATCGCGGCAATGATGGGCTCCAGCACCAGTCTCGCCTCGACGATGTCATTGATCAGGTCGGCCCTCGTGAAGTGCGACCAGTCGATCAACGCGAAGAGGGGGGCCGTGTTCACCAGGACCGTCCCTCGACCGGGTTTCGCCTCGGTCACGCCCAGCATCTGGAACAGCCTGAAGGCCTCGCGGATGGAGGAGCGGCCGACGTTCCACATTTCGGCCAGCTCGGCTTCGGGGGGGAACCTCTCGCCGGGCTTGATCTTGCCCTCTGTGGCCAGCCGCGCAACTTCACGAACGATGGCTCCGGCCAGGGAGGTCCCTCGGGGGATCAAGATTTCTGTTATCATGGGATAGTTTGTCTGATAAACTGACTAACATCGCATCTGAGTATGGACGCGCGGGGCGGCACTGTCAACAAGTATTGGCAGTCTACGCAATTCTCCTGCAGTAAAGACGTAAAAATAATATCGATATAATAGAGTATCGATCGCTAACAATAACAAAAACAAAAACAATCAAAGAACGAAGGTGCGAGGAACAATGTATGGGGAGGAGGTTGCAGTCGCGGCTCATTGCGCAACCAAAGGCAGGCGGTACCCTGGTCGGTACCGGCGGCAGTGGTGATCGCTTAATTGGCCGTGGCATACAAATGCGTTCAAAATAACGGAGGGAGGCAGACAATGAGCAACGTTACGGTTGTTCAACCGGTAAAGGCTACAGTTACTGTACCTGGTCTCGAATTTGATGAAAAAGCAGACCTGGAACAGTCGCCCGCGTGGTTCCTCGACGGGACGCACTCGGTTCCGCCATGGACACCGCTGTTCGGCTGGTTCTGGATCAACTTTTGCCGCCACGGCATGCAGTACGGTGCCGAAAAGCTCTCCTTGCCGACGGTCAAGGGGTGGGACTGGAGGTTCAAGAACGGTGGTGGCTATCTGACGGTTCTGTTGGTCAAATCGGAAGCCGAGCAGAGGCAGCGGGAAGTCCGCTTCCGCGAAGCGATCAGGCCCTTCGTCGAAGACTACGACAGTCTTTGGCGCAGCCAGCTCGATGAGGTCCTCGGTCTGTATGAAGATCTGAAGACGCTCGACCTTGATAAGGCGAGCAATATAGACCTACTTGATAATTTCGAGCGCACTATAAATGTGTGTAGGCGTATGTGGGAAGTTCATATGTACATGATGTACGGGACTTTCACCGCGTACATTCTATTTGAAAACATGTGTCGCAATCTTCTCAGCATTGACGACACACACCCGCTCTTCCATACCCTGATCACCGGCTTTGACAACAAGGTTCTTCAGGTCGACAAGCGGATCTGGGAATTTTCCCGCAAGGCCAGCCAGATGGGGCTGGCCGACGTCATTCTGGCAAGCGACGGGAAAGACATCGCAAGCCGGCTCGATGCGTCACCCAACGGTCGCGCCTTCATGGAGGAATTCCGGGCCTTCCTCAACGAGGACGGCTGGCGGATGCAACGCATGTCGGAGATGAACCTGCCGACTTGGATCGAAGACCCGACACCGCCCCTCGTCAACCTCAAGCAATTCCTGTTGAAGGGCGGAGGCTTCAATCTGGAGCAGGAGCGGGCCAAGCTGACCCGGGAACGGGAAGTGGCTGAGCGGGACGTTCTCGGCAAGATCACCCCCGACCAGAAGGGCTGGTTCACCACCCTGTTGCGGCTGGCGCAGAAATCGGGAGTGTTCAGCGAGGAGCACGATCATTATCTGGACCTATACACGCATGCCTTGATGCGCCGCTCGGCCCTCGGTATCGGCCGGCGGCTCGCCGCGGCCGGCACCATCGCATCGGCCGAGGATATTTTCTTCGTCGTACCCGAGGAAATCCGCAAGGTCACCATCAACCCGGACCAGTTCGACCTGAAGCCGGTGGTGGTGGAACGGCGTGCGGAATGGGAGGCATGGTGCCGGACGCCGAACCCGCCGGTAATCCTCAGGGACGGCTTCGACATGGACCAGGCGATGGCCATGCTGGTCAAGTCCAATGACCCGATCGCCCTGAAGGTGGTGGTCGGCTCGATGCCCGTGGTGCGGCCCGAACTGAAGGCCGATCTCCATGGAACCTGCGGGTCTCCCGGGGTGGCCGAGGGTCTGGCCCGGGTCATCGTCAGCGAGGATCAGCTGGCCGAGGTGCAGCCCGGCGAAATCCTCGTCGCGGCAACCACCTCGCCCAGCTGGACACCGCTGTTTTCCTTCATCAAGGGGGTCGTCGTCGATCGTGGCGCCTCGCTGTCGCACGCGGCGATCGTGGGACGCGAATACGGCATTCCCGTCCTGATGAACGTCTTCGTCGGCACACAGCAGATCAAGACGGGGCAGCGGATTCGGTTGGATGCCAATCTGGGGGCTCTTTTCATTCTCGACAAGTAACGATCCCGGCCGGGACGACAGGCCGCTCAAGCGGCCTGTCTGCCCCATGAGGTCAGTCAGGAGTGGGAGATGACGGTGAATAAATGGATTTACGGGCTGGACGAACTTGGTCAGGAACATCTCGAACTGGTCGGGAGGAAGTGTGCGAACCTCGGGGAGATGACCAAGCTTGGCATGCGCGTCCCCCCCGGGTTCGCAATTTCGGTTGATGGCTTCGAGACATACATGCGGGAAACAGGCCTCGGCGCCAGGATCGAGGCCTATTTCTCCGCTCAAGGCGAAGATTTCAAGAAGAACATTCAAAAACAGATGGATGCCAGTCGGGCGGTCAAGGCGATGATGGCCGAGACACCTTTGCCGAACATCATCGGCGATGCTATCGAGAGCAACTACGAGGCGCTTTGCACGAAATACGGCGACCGCGAACTGCCGGTGGCGGTGCGATCCAGCGGCGCCGTCAGCATGCCGGGGCAAATGGAGACCTATTTGCACGTCCGGGGGCCATCCGAGGTGGCGCGGCGCGTCGTCGAGGTTTGGCAGAGCACGTTCAACACCCGGGCCATCGCGTTTCGCCTCGAAAAAGGCATGCCGGTGGACAAGGCGCCGATCGGCGTCGCCGTCATAAGAATGGTCAATGCCAAATCGGCCGGTGTCGTTCTGACGGTCGCCCCGACCACCGGCGACACCGATCATGTGGTCATCGAAGGAAACTGGGGGCTGGGCGAAAGCGTCGTGAGCGGGGAGATCACGCCCGACAACTTCATCGTCAACAAGGCCAGCCTGACCATCGAACGAAAAGTAAGCCGCAAAGCGAAATGGGTGATCTCCACCGGAAATGGCACGGCCAAGGCGGACGTTCCCTTGGACTTGCAGGAGGCGCCGTGCCTGGAAGACCACGAGATCCATGAACTTGTCCGGATCGCCCTCAATGTCGAGAAGCATTTCGGCGTGCCGCAGGACATGGAATGGGTCGTCGATCGCGACTTGCCGTTTCCCGAGAGCGTCATCTGGGTTCAGGCCAGGCCGGCGAAGTTCACCGCGAAGCGCAAAGAGGCCGACGCCGATTACATCGTCGATCAGATGGCGAGGCTGTTTCGCCACTGATGTGGATCCTGATTCGTCAAGGAGGGGCCATGACTGTCCTGTTTAGCCAGTATTGGGATGTAATGCCGGGAAAATTTGGGGATTACTCAAATTTTATCATGACATATTATAATTCCGCTCTGGAACGGATCGGAATAAAACTGGTCGGCGGCTATTATGTAACCGTCGGCATGGGGCCCCGGATCATCGCCGTCGGCGTGGCTCAGAACCTGGTCGATCTGGAAAACGCCCTTGCGTCGTCGGAGTTCGACGAGATCACCGGCCAGTTGCAGGAATATGTCACCCATTATCACAGCAAAATCCTTACCCCGACCGGCCGGGTGAAGATGGATGGCTATAAAATCCAAACCGGTCTGTGGAAGTTCAATCAGTATTGGAACATCGTCCAAGGGCTCAAGGAACGGATTTACACAGAATTCATCGCGGACGACTTCCTGCCATCCATGGAAAAGATCGGCATCAAGGTGACCGCCGGGTGGCGGGTCGTCGTCGGGTCCGGGCCTTCCATTCTGGCCGAAAGTTCGGCCGGGAGCCTGGTCGAGATCGCAAGGGCGATCGACACCGATGAGTTCCGGCAATTGATGGTGCGGCTCAAAGGCACCTACGTCAAAGATTATCACAGTCGGATTCTCGCCCCCACCGGGCGCATCGACCTGCCTTATCTGATGAAAGAGATGATGGCGCATTTCTGACGCGCCGGGCGGGCGGGGCCAACCAATCTGAAGGGGATTGCACCATCATGAGTGATCTCGGTTTGGCAGGCAAAGCTGCCATCATCACCGGCGCCGCTGGTGGGCTGGGTTTCGCCTTCGCCGAAGGGCTGGCGCGCGCCGGTGCCCGGGTGGCGATCGCCGACCTCAATATCGATGCCGCCGGCAAAGCGGCGCGGACTCTGGTCGATCAGGGCGGCACGGCAATGGCGGCGGCGGTCGACGTCTCCGACGAGGCATCGGTCGGCGCAATGATCGCGCGGGTGCACGACGCCTACGGTGCCGTCGACATCCTGGTCAACAACGCCGGGGTCTACGCCGGCCTTCAGCGTAAGCCATTCTATGAAATCACCGCCGGCGAATGGGATCGCGTGATGAACGTCAATCTCAAGGGGCCGTTCCTTTGCGCAAAAGCCGCCTATCCGCATATGAAGGGGCGCGGCGGGAAAATCGTCAATGTCGCCTCGGCCACCGTATTCAGCGGCTCGCCGCTTTGGATGCATTACGTCTCGTCGAAAGGCGGAGTGATTGCCATGACCCGCGTCATGGCCCGCGAACTTGGCAATGACGGCGTCACGGTGAATGCCCTGGCCCCGGGTTTCACCCTTACCGAGGCAAGCCGGGCGGCGATCGCGGATGCGGAGAACTACGGCGTGGCGCGCGGCGCCATCCACCGCGCCGCGCATCCGAACGACATGGTCGGCGCCTGCCTGTGGCTGGCCTCGCCGCTCAGTGACTTCGTCACCGGGCAGACGATCGTCGTCGACGGCGGTCGACAATTTATCTGATCCCGTCGACGGCGGTCGACAATTTATCTGATCCCGTCGACGGCGGTCGACAATTTATCTGACCTCCCGCGGCTGGCCAGCTGTGACCGCCGGCCATCGGATAGGAGATAGCCATGAACGTGATCGCCCGTGCGCTTGGTCTTCGTGTGCCCTATGCGTGGGTTGTCGTGGCGGCTGTCTTTTTTGCCATGGTCGCTTCCGCCGGGGTGCGCAGCATGCCGGGCGTGCTGCTGGTGCCGCTCGAGACGGATCTCGGCTGGGATCGGTCGGTTATCTCGTTCGCGGCGGCGGTCGGAATTGCCCTCTATGGCCTGATGGGGCCGTTTGCCGCCTCGATCATGCTTCGCTTCGGCATCCGCCTGACCGTGCTGACGGCCTTGGCACTGCTCTGCCTGTCGGTGGCGGCGACCACCCTGGTCGACAAGCCCTGGCAAATGGTGGTGGTGTGGGGCGTGCTGACCGGCCTGGGATCCGGCACCATCGCCAGCGTCCTGGGCGCCACCATCGTCGGGCGTTGGTTCCGGCAGCGGCGCGGCCTTGCCATGGGGCTGCTGACGGCCAGCACCGTCATCGGCCAGTTGGTGTTCCTGCCGGTGGTGGCGGCATTGATCGACAGGCTCGGTTGGCGCCATGCCATGCTGGCCGGTGCCGTGGCACCGGCCTTGGCCTTTCCGGTCATCTGGCTGCTCCTGCCCGAATCGCCGGCATCCATCGGGCTCAGGCCTTATGGAGCCAGTGGTCAGGAGGACGAACCGCCGGTCCAAGGCAATCCTCTGGCTAATGCCTTCCGTGTGTTGGGACAAGGCGTGCGTGTGCCGGCGTTCTGGCTTTTGTTCGGGAGCTTCTTTATTTGCGGCTTTTCGACCACCGGGCTGGTCGGTACCCATATGATCGCCTTTTGCGTCGATCACGGCTTGCCCGAAATGCAAGCCGCCGGGCTGGTCGCGACGATGGGCGTGCTCAACCTGCTCGGCACCACCGCTTCGGGCTGGATGTCCGACCGCTACGACAACCGAATGTTGCTGGCCTGGTATTATGGCTTGCGTGGGTTGTCCTTGCTTTATCTTCCCCTCAGCGACTTCGATCTGCTTCAGCTGTCGGTGTTCGGCATATTCTACGGACTTGACTGGATTGCCACGGTGCCGCCGACCGTCCGCCTGATCGCCCAATCCTGTGGTGAGAGCAATGCCGCGATTCTTTATGGCTGGATCGCCGTCGGCCATCAGGTCGGCGCCGGGATTGCCGCTTATGGCGCCGCATGGTCGCGCGATGCGACCGGCAGCTATTTTCAGGCTTTCGTCATCGCCGGCGTGGCTTGTCTTGCCGTTGCGTCCGCCTTCGTCTGGACGCTGGTCACCGGGGGGCTGCAATTGCGCCGCGAAACGTCCTGACCGCCGGGAAATATCCGGCAGGAAAGCGGCGATCCGCGGGGCGGGAGAGGGGGCGATCGATCGATTGCCCGGACGGCGGGAGCGCCTGCGTCATCTGCAGGCGAAAACCACTTGTGTCGAAACTCTCGCAGAATTCTTGACGTGGCGTATGCCGGGGTGCTTTCTTCTCGGTTTCCGACTTCAAGACTTTTTTGGGAGTTGATCCGGATGCTGACCCATCGTGCGGCGCAGCGTTCCCGCCCCGTCGATATGCCGTTTTCGCCGGTACTGCTGGCCGGCCTGGCCTTGGCACCGGTACCGCCACGCCTTCTTCAGCCTTTATTCGACGCCATCCTGTCGGTGGTGCGTCGCCGGCATCCCGACATTCTGGAACGTCTGGCCGCCTATCCCGATGCGTCGGTCGGCATTCATCCGGTCGATCTGCCCTTCGTGCTGATCCTCGATGCCCATCCCGAGTCGCCTCGACTGACCGTGCGCCGCGACTTCGAGGGCGTGCCCGTGACCGCGGTGATCCGTGGCCCGCTGGCCATGCTGATCGCCTTGGCCGAAGGGCGGACCGACGGCGACGCGGCGTTCTTTTCCCGTCAGCTGGTGTTCGAAGGCGATACCGAGGTGGTGGTGGCCTTGCGCAACGCCATCGATGGAGCCGGCATCGACCTGCAGGCAGACTTCGCCGCGACCCTTGGGCCACTGGCTCGGCCGCTACGCCATGTCTTCGGCCTTGGCGGACGGCTGTTTGGCCGCATCGCCCACGACATGGACACCGTCCGCAGCGCACTTCTCGCTCCGGCCTTGCGCGGCGCCGACGCCCAGACCGCCCGGCTCAACGAATTGGAGGCCGAACTGACGGCGCTGCGCCGCACCCTGCGCCAACGGGAGCGCCGCGCATGAGCGCCGAGAACGTCGAACTGGTCTGCCCGGCCGGCACGCCCGCCGCCCTCAAGGCGGCGGTGGACGCCGGGGCCGATTGCGTCTATGTCGGCTACCGCGACGAGACCAATGCCCGCAACTTTCCCGGACTCAATTTCAGCCGGCCCGAACTGGCCGACGGCATCGCCTATGCCCACGAGCGCGGCAGCAAGGTGCTGGTGGCGATCAACACCTTTCCGCGGGCCGGCCACCCGCAGATCTGGCACGCCGCGGTCGATGACGCCGCCCGGTTCAACGCCGACGCGGTGATTCTGGCCGATATCGGCCTTTGCGACTACGCCTCGAAGACGCATCCCGAGCTACGGCTGCACCTGTCGGTCCAGGCTTCGGCTTCTTCGGCCGAAGCCATCCGCTTCTACCACGAATCCTTTGGCATCCGCCGCGCCGTCCTGCCACGGGTGCTTACCGTGCCGGAAATCGCCGCGCTGTGCGCCGACGTGCCGATCGAGATGGAGGTCTTCGTTTTCGGCGGCCTGTGCGTCATGGCCGAGGGACGGTGCGCCCTGTCCTCCTACGCCACCGGGCATTCGCCGAACACCAGCGGCGCCTGTTCGCCCGCCAGCCATGTTCGCTATGTGGAGAAGGGAGAGAAGGTGGTCAGCCAATTGGGCGGGTTCACCATCAACACCTTCGGCAATGGCGAACCCGCCGGCTATCCCACCCTGTGCAAGGGCCGATTCGAAGCCAATGGCAAGCTCAGCTATCTGTTCGAGGAGCCGACCTCGCTCAACACGCTGGACCTGCTGCCCGACCTGATCGCCGCCGGCGTCACCGCCTTCAAGATCGAAGGCCGCCAGCGCGGCCGCGCCTATGTGGGCAGCGTGGTCAAGGCGTTCCGTCAGGCGGTGGATGCGATCCGGCGCGGCGAGCCCGTGCCGCCGATGGTTCTTGCCGGCGTCACCGAGGGCGGGCGCCACACCGCCGGCGCCTACGAGCGGAGCTGGCGATGAGCGGCGGAGCGAAACTGAGCCTGGGTCCGGTCCTGTTCAACTGGAAGCCGGAGGCGTGGCGGGATTTCTACCTGCGCATTGCCGATGAGGCCGCGGTGGACACCGTCTATCTCGGCGAGGTGGTCTGTTCCAAGCGCCAGCCGTTCTTCGATCCGTTCGTCCCCCAGGTCATCGAACGCCTGACCGCCGCCGGCAAGGAGGTGGTCCTGTCCTCCCTCGCCCTGGTGATGAGCGGCAAAGAGCGTGAGGCGGCGCGCGCCTTGGCCGCCGTCGAGGGCTTCATGACCGAAGCCAACGACTTGTCGTTCGCCGCGGCGTTGAATGGCCGGCCGTTCGCCGTCGGGCCGTTCGTCAACGTGTACAACGAGGGTACCTTGGCTTATCTGGCCAGGCTGGGGGCACGCCGCGTATGCCTGCCGGTGGAGGCTCCGGCATCGACCATCGCCGTCCTTGCCGCTCAGGGCCTGGCCGAGATCGAGGTGCAGGTGTTCGGCCGGTTGCCGCTGGCCATGTCGGCCCGCTGCTATCACGCCCGGTCGCGCAACCTGGCGAAGGACGGATGCCAGTATGTCTGCGCCGACGATCCCGACGGCATGCCGGTGGATACCATGGATGGCAAGCCGTTCCTGACGGTGAACGGCACGCAGACCATGTCCTACCGCTATCACAATCTGCTGGGGGAACTGGAGGCATTGCGCCGGGCCGGCGTCGGCCGTTTCCGGCTGTGGCCGCAATCCTGCGACATGGTAGCCGTGGCCGCGTTGTTCCGCGCGGTCGTCGAGGGGCGCACCGACGCGGAAGAGGCCAATCGACTGCTCGCCGAGCTGACGCCGGAAGCGGAATTCGCCAACGGCTACATCTACGGGCGCGAAGGCCATCTGCTGGTCGACGGCGAGGCCTTGGCGGTATAGCGGCCCATGGCCACCGACGGTATCCCGCCCCGCGGCTCGGGGCGCGAAATCGGCGAGCGGGCGAGACGCCTGCTGCGCGCCCAGTTCCTGCTCATGCTGGTCATCCTGGCTGGCATGTCGGGGGTCGCTTTCGGCGTCTTCCACCTCCTCGTACGCGGAGAGGACCAAGGAGCGCTGCTGTTCGACATCAGCGGCCGGCAGCGCATGCTGGTGCAGCATATCGCCGTCGACGCCTTGCGCCTGGCGGATCTCCCGGCGGAGAACCGGGCCGGGGTTCGCGCCGACCTGGAAGCGTCGGCCGATGCGCTGGCCGAGGCGCGCCACTCCATCGATGCAAAGATGCCCTGGGTGGCGGCGGCATCGCGCGGGCAGGAAATCGGCCAGCTCGAATCCCGTCTCCGCAGCGAACTGCTGCAATTCGACGCCGCGGCGCGGAGCCTGTTGCGGGCGCCCGATGGGGAGCTGACCCGCGATCATCCGGACCTGCGGCGGATCGAGGCGATGGCTGCCGGCCCGCTGCTCGACAGCACCAACCAGCTGGTCCTGCTGCTGTCGAACGGCATGCGCGGCCGGGTCCACGACCTGCACGTGTTCGCCGTCGGCGGGGAAGTGCTGTTTCTGGTGTTGCTGGGCTTTACCGCCTGGCAGCTGGTTCGTCCCATGCTGCGCAACACCGCCGCGGCGTTGGCTCAGCTTGAAGGATTGGAGAACTACCACCGGTCGGTGGTGGATGCCCTGGCCGACGGCATCCTGGTGGTCGATCCCGACCTGCGCCTGGTGGAAGCGATGAACCCCGCCGCCCGCGCCATCTTTCGGCTGGTCGACGGGCGAGAAGCGGGGCTGCCGCTGGCAGCCCTCATGCCGGCGACCAGGGGCGTTCCGCTGTCCCGGCTGCGGCGGTGGTACCGCCACGAGATCAAGGGCCGTACCGACAATGACGAGCCCTTCCATCTCGAGGTGACGGTGCGCGAAGCACCGGTCGACGGGCGCGATCGCCTGATCACCGTCGTTCGCGACGTCACCCGGCGGGTCGAGGCCGAGGAGAAGGCCCACACCCTGAACCACGCGATGGAGCAGAGCGCTGCCTCGGTGCTGATCACCGACACCGAGGGCGTCATCCGCTATACCAACCCCAGAGCGTGCGATATTACTGGATATTCTCGCAACGAGCTGGTCGGCCAGACACCGAGCCTGTTCAAGTCGGGGCTGACACCGCCCGAGGTCTATGCCGAGCTGTGGGGGCGCCTGAAGGCCGGCGAAACCTGGAAGGGAGAATTGCTCAATCGCCGCAAGAGCGGAGAGTTCTATTGGGAGTCGCTGGTAGTCTCGCCCCTACGCGACGTTCACGGCGCCATCACCCATTACCTGGCGGTGACCGAGGACGTCACCGAGCGCAAGCAGATGGAGGAGGCCCTGGTCGTCGCCAAATGGCAGGCTGAACGGGCCAATCGCACCAAGTCGGATTTTCTTGCCAGCATGAGCCACGAGCTGCGCACGCCGCTGAACGCCATCATCGGCTATGCCGAATTCATGACGCAGGAGCCGTTCGGTTCGATCGGCCATGGCAAGTATCGGGAGTATCTTGGGCATATCGAGGAATCCGGGCGGCACCTGCTGAAGGTGATCAATGATCTGCTCGACCTGTCCAAGGTCGAAGCGGGAAAGCTGGCGCTGGAAGAGGAAGAGGTCGACCTCGGCGAGAACATCCGCAGTGCTTTGCATCTGGTCACCGAGCAGGCCACCCGGCGGGGCGTCGAGCTGTCGGCCCGGGTGGCGCCCGAGTTGCCGCGCCTGCGGGCCGATCCCCTGCGGATCAAGCAGATCGTCCTCAACCTGTTGAGCAATGCCATCAAATTTACCGGCGCCGGCGGCAAGGTCACCCTGACCGCATCCCTCGACCCCGACGGCGCGGCGATGATCGTGGTCGAGGACACCGGCGTCGGCATCGCGCCGGAAAACATCGCCAAGGCGTTGGAGCCGTTCGGCCAGATCGTCAACCCCATGGTCAGTCGTCAGCTGGGGACCGGCCTCGGCTTGCCAATCAGCAAGCAACTGGTTGAACTGCACGGCGGTGCGCTGGAATTGGCCAGCACACTGGGAGTAGGCACGACGGTGACCATCCGTCTGCCCGCCGAACGGGTGGCCCCCTCCCAAACGGGTTAGGCGGATGCTACATTGTTTGCATGTGACAGCCGCAAGGGGCGGAACATGCAGGCGATCTTTCTCAGCTACCTCAATGCCGTACCGGTCTATCTCGCCGCCACCTGGGCAACCGTTCAATATTTTTACGAGCCGCAGCTTGCCGCCGCCGCCGCCGCGGTAGCCGCGCTGTGCCTCGCCTTGCGCATTTTCCTTGGCGGGATCGGCGGCAAAATGGTGCGGTTGGCGGCTTATGCCGGGCTGTTCGCCGTCATCGTCACCAACCAGGACTTCCGCCTGCTGTTTCCCAATCCGGCCGTTGGGCGGATCATCGCCGCCATCAGCGTCCTTGGGCTATGGCTCCCGGTGACCGTCTTGGGCGGCCTCATCCGCCGCCTGCGCGGCGGTGGGGCCAGGCATCCGGCGGCGGGGGCGATGCCTGCGACGACGGCCGGCGGACAACCGTTCGACGTGAAGCGGCAGGAAAACGAAAAGAAGCAGATCATGGTCATCATGATGACCGACATCGTCGGCTACAGCGCCAAGATGGAAAAGGACGAGGCGGCCACTTACGCGCTGCTCAAGGAACACAACACGATCATGCGCCGCGCCATCACCACCCACCGCGGCAAGGAAATCAAAACCATCGGCGACGCCTTCATGGTGGTGTTCGAAAGCCCCCTGGAAGCGTTGCGTTGCGGCATCGCCATGCAGACGGAACTGCATGCCTTCAACAAGCCGCGTCCGGCCAACGACCAGCTGAAAGTGCGCATCGGCATTCATCGCGGCGAGGTGATCGCCACCGCCAAGGATGTGTTCGGCGAAGGCGTCAACATCGCGGCACGCATGGAGTCGATCACCGACCCTGGCGGCATATCGATCTCCGCCGACGTCTATGAATTCGTGAAGAATAAAGTCGAGGCGGGGTTCCAAAGTATCGGATCGCCCAAGATGAAGAATATCGCCAATCCACCCGAGGTGTTTCGTGTGCAATTGACCCATGGATAGTCTGCGGTGTCCAAGATATACACTTATAAAATTTTAATTAATTTGTGCCATTTCCGGACGTCCATGAAATATGTGCCGACTTGGCGATTCCTCTGGTGGCGGAAAATCGTCTCCCCCTTCCCCTGGTAGTTGTAAGGGTTGCGCTACCACAGATGTTGTGTGAGGGATGGGCTTTATTTACGTATTGTGATAGATCATAGGGACTACGGGGGGCGTACGTCTTGTCGCTTGAGGTCGGGCCATTGCCATGAGTGTGCTGTATAAGGCGCTGGCCAAGGCTGCCAAAGCCCGTGAAGCCCTTCGCCCCGAGCCCGAGGTCCAAGCTAATCCCCGCCTGGTCGGCCGGGCCAAGGGGGGGAAACGCCTGCGGCTGGTTCTCGTCGCCATTGCCGGCAGTCTGGCGCTTGGCGTCGGTGGCCTGGCCTTCTTCGGTGACGACATTTTGTCCACCCTCGACCAGTTGCAGGAGGCGGTGGGTAACGGGCCGCCGCTGCCGGGGCCGATCGGCGTCAGGCGGCCGGTGCATGCGGCCCGGCCGGCACCGGCGCTTTCCCCTGCCAAGCTCCCCAACCGACCGCCGCCGCCCTCAACCGCCGTGGCCGTGCCGTCCTCATCGGTTGCGGTGGTGCCGCCACCGACCCCAGCAGCACCGGCCGGTTCTGCCCCGGCGGCGGCTCCGGCGCCGCCTCTGCCGCCGCCGGTGGTGGCGGCCAGCCTGCCGCCTGCCGCTTCGCCGGCGCAGCCGTCCAAACCTGCAGCCGGCAAACCGGCCGCTTCGGCTGCCTCGCCGAGCCAGATGGCGGCCGCGCCATCCCAACCCGCCACCCCACCCGTCGTGGCGGGGGTCTCCATGCCGCCGCCGGGTGCTCCGGCCGCTCCACCCGCTCCGACCGCTCCGACCGCTCCGACCTCTCCGCAGCCGCCGGCCAAGGCCATCATTTCGCTGGCGGATCAGGATCTGCCGGCGATCATGGACCGCATCCGCCGCGAAAAGGCCCGGCCCGCGATCGCTCAGGCGGTAACGGTGGACCGCCGGGCGGGCAATGCCGATCTGACCGGAGCCGACGGGGAACCCGCCGTCACCGTTTCGGTGTCGATGCCGCCCGAGCGCGAAGACGCCAAGTCGGCCTACGACATGTTACTGCATGGGCGGTACGACGCCGCGCTCGACCTTTACGACAAGGCGCTGAAGGCCAGTCCGACCAGCCTGCCGCTGCTGTTGGGCAAGGCGACCGCCCTGCACAAGCTGCGTCGATTCCATGATGCCCGCGAGGCCTATTCGCGGGTGCTGGCCGCCGACCCGGACAATCGCGAGGCACTGACCAACATGACCGCCATCGTCGCCGCCCAGGCGCCGCAACAGGCGCTGGACGAATTGCGTGACCTGCAGCGGGCCTACCCCTCATTCAGCCCGATCCCCGCCCAGATCGCCGCCATCGAAGCCGGACGCAACGAGACCGGCGCCGCCATCGCCGCCCTCGACCAGGCCATCGCCCTGTCGCCGGAAAATGGACTGTATCGCCTCAATCTGGCGATTCTCGAGGATCGGGCCGGAATGCGGAGCGAGGCGGCGGCCTCGTATCAGGCGGCCATCGATCTGCTGGGGCCCGGTTCGTCGTTGCCGTTGCCGCTCGAACAGATTCGCCGGCGGCTGATGTATTTGCAGGGAAGGTGAGGGATGCCTTATCTCGCACATTTCGGGCTGAAGGACCATCCTTTCACTCTCACCCCGAATATCGACTATTACTGTCCGACGCAAGAGAGTGCCAACATCATTGCTTCGCTGGAATTCGCCCTGCGCCGCGATTCCGGCATCATGAAAATCGTCGGCGAGGTGGGAACCGGCAAGACGTTGCTCTGCCGGCTGCTGATCAACAAGCTGGTGGACACCGACTCGGTGGCCTATATCAACGCCCCTCAGGCCGACGCCCAGACCATCGTGCGCACCATCTGCGGCGAATTCGGCGTCGAACTGGCGACGCCCGACGAGTCGCCCTATGCCGCCCTCAACCGTTTCCTGGTGGAAGAACATGCGAAGGGCCGACTGGCCGTCGTCGTCGTCGACGAGGCCCAGCATTTGGGCAAGGAGGGGCTCGAGGCGGTACGCCTGATCTCCAACCTGGAAACGGAAAAGAACAAGCTGCTGCAGATCGTGTTGTTTGCCCAGACCGAACTTGACGAACTGCTGCGCGACCCGGGCCTGCGCCAACTGAACCAGCGCGTCGTGTTCTCGTTCAACACCGCGCCGCTGACCGCCGCCGAGGCCAAGCGCTACATCGCCCATCGCATCCGCGTCTCGCGGCGCCACGGTGTTGAATACGACATCTATACCGACGCCGCCTTGGCCGCCATCGCCGATGCCAGCGGCGGGATTCCCCGGGTCATCAACATCCTTGCCGATAAAAGCCTGCTGGTGGCTTTTTCCGCCGGGTCGCCGACGGTGCAGCGCGCCCACGCGGTCGAGGCGATTCGAGACACCCCGGGCCTGGTGCGCGGCAGGCCGTTCTCCTGGCGCCTTCCGGCATGGCTGGGGCGGCCGGCGGTCAAGGTGGCGACAGCCGCCGCCGTTCTGCTGGTGGTTGCCGGTCTGGGAGGCTGGATCGCCGGGCGGCATTTCCACAGCTCCGTGCCGGCCGGGTCGTCCGCCCAGGCGACCCCGCCGGCGGCTGCTTCTCGGACTGCGGCGGCCGCGCCGGCCGCCGCTGCCTCATCCGGCCCAGCCGCCGCCGCCGCGGCACCGGCACCGGCACCGGCGCC
>JAJXWP010000032.1 GCA_021781575.1 Pseudomonadota bacterium | reverse complement strand
CGCCGGCACGCCAGATCCCCAGCGCGGCGACCAGGGTTTCCGGCCGGCGCCCGGTCATCACCGCCACCGTCTGCCCCGGCTTCAGCCCCAGCTGGCGCAACAGCGCGGCGCAACGCGCGGAATAATCGAGCATTTGCCCATAAGTGAGGTCGCGGCATTGACCGGGCGCGCCCAGCCACCTCACGGCAATGGCATCGCTTCGTCCCGCTTGGCACTGGGCGTCGAGCAACAACAGGGGGCTCACGGTTTGCACCTGAGTCTTGAATGGTTCTTGGACGTGCATTGATTATATTTTGACCGTGCCATTGACGGCTGGCAAGAACGTGCCGTCCCCCCGAATGAAATGCCGCCCTGCCCGGAGCGCATGGCATCTCTATCTCAGGGTGAGAAATTGATCGCGTAACCATCGCTCCAGTTGGGTTGCGTGGCGGGGGCAATCCGGAGTAGGTTTTGCAGGCAATTGCCAGGAAACACCATGCGTCCCGATCTCGCGGCCAAATACGACTTGCGGGTTCCCCGCTATACCTCCTACCCTACCGCCCCGCATTTCTCTGCAGCTGTCGGCGCCGACCGCTACGGCCAGTGGTTGTCCGAGTTGTCGCCCACGGTGCCTCTGTCGCTTTATCTTCACATCGCCTATTGCGCCGAGATGTGCTGGTTCTGCGGATGCCATACGAAAATCACCCGGCAATACGCTCCGGTCGCCGACTACATGGATTGCCTGTGGCGCGAAATCGACATGGTGGCCGAACAGTTGCCGCAGCCGATGAGTGCCAGCCACGTGCATTTCGGCGGGGGTAGCCCGACCATCCTGACCCCCGACGACTTCGTCGCCACCATCGACCGGTTGCGCCGCCGGTTCGCCATCGCCAAGGATGCCGAGATCGCCGTCGAACTGGATCCTCGGACCGCCGATGAGCAATATGTGGCGGCGATGGCCCGCAGCGGAGTGACCCGGGCCAGCATCGGCGTACAGGATTTCAACCCTGTCGTACAGAAGGCGATCAACCGGATCCAACCCTACGAAGTGACCTCGCAGGTGATCGCTTGGCTGCGCGCATATGGCGTTGCCGAAATCAACATGGATCTGGTCTATGGCCTGCCGCACCAGTCCGCCGAGAGCCTGGTTGAGACAATCGATCTGGCGGTTGGTTTCGCGCCGCGCCGCATTGCCCTGTTCGGCTACGCTCATGTGCCGTGGATGAAGAAGCACCAACGGCTGATCCCCGAGGATGCCCTTCCGGACGTCCCCGAACGGTGGCGTCAGTATGATACCGCGGCCGCCCGCCTGGTCGAGCATGGCTACGTCCAGGTCGGACTCGACCACTTCGCCCGCGCCGACGACGAGATGGCCCAGGCGCTGCGGGAGAAGCGCCTGCATCGCAATTTCCAGGGTTACACCACGGACGAAGCCTCCGTGCTGTTGGGGTTCGGCGCCTCGGGCATCGGTTCGCTGCCGCAAGGCTATGTGGCTAACGAGGGAGCCATCCACACCTACAAGCAGGTCGTCCGCAGCGGTCGCCTGGCGACGACGCGCGGTGTCGCGGTTTCCGCCGAGGATATCCTGCGCCGCGCCATCATCGAACGGCTGATGTGCGACCTTGCCCTCGACGTCGAGGCGGTCTGCACCCGCTTCGATGCCGACCCGGCACAGTTCGACGCTGACCTCGACAGCTTGGCCGGGATGGAGGCCGACGGCCTGCTGGTCCGCCGCGGTCGCAGGGTTACCATCACCGATGAAGGTCGCCCCCTGGTGCGCGCCGCCTGTGCCGCCTTCGACCGTTATCTGCGGGCTGGCGAAGCACGCCATTCGAAGGCGGTCTAAAGCAACCCTCGCGCCCGCACCTGCTTCGCCACGTCAAGCGCCGCATTGAGCGGCGGATGGTGCCACGGAGTGGTATCCGCGCCCAGCGGGCGCGCGTAACCGCGCTCGTACAGCAGTTGGTGCAGACGCGCGTGCTTGGCGTTGACCATGCCGGGCGGTGAGAAAATATAGACCGGCCCGCCATTGGCGCAGGCTTCCGAGCACATGTTCATCGAGTCGCCGGTGACCACGATCGTGTCGGCCATGGCCAGAAGGGCGAGATAGGGGTTATCCAGTCCCTCACGCCAGCAGTGAATGAACCGCGGTTCGGGAATCCCTTCGACGATCACCGCCTCCAATTCCGGCTCGGTCCGCCGGCTGGTCGTCACCAGGATCGAACCGCCCATGACGCCGGCCAGCGACACCGCCTCGGCCACCAGCTGGCGCCCAAGCTCCGGCCCGAAGCGATAATCCTTGGTCGTTCCGCCGACGACCACCAACAGATACGGGCGCGGCAGATGGGCAAGGCGCGCCTCCCAACGTACCCGCTCGTCGGCCAGCAGGGCCGGCACTGCCCGGTGGCAGGAGCCGACCGTATGGACAACATTGGCTCGATCCGGCAGGTCATCGTGCACCGGAGCGGCGATGAGGTCGAAGTCCTGTCGCCCCGGCCATCCCGGATCCATGATCTGCACCAGCCGAGTACCGAATTTCCGCTTGAACCAGCGGGCCAAGGGCGCCGTGCGACGGCCCGCCGCGATGACCAGGTCGGGCCAGGGTGGCAGCAGCGTCTTGCGGCATTCGCGGGTCAGGCCGCGGCGGCTGTCCGCCCGGAGCCAGTTGTGAAGGCGCCCCCAGCGATTGTAGCGGACCTCCTTGACCACAAACGGTTCCCCCAGGGCTTCAGCCACTCCCAGGCATTGAGCCACGTTGCCGGCCCGGTCATCCGCCAGGACCCATATCCGTTCCGCTGTCATCATCCTCACCAAAAGGCCTGGAGCCGAGGGCTTACGACCTAGACCTATGGCCTGTCAACCGGGCCGCGGTGGACGAGGGAGGCAACCGAGTGCTCCCGATGCCCCGGCGGATCCGTTCGAGACGTTGACGCCGGAGACCGCCCGAGGCACGCTTCCGAAGCTCGTCTCCTGAACCAATTGAATGGTTTGGGAGACGAGAGTCGGTTTTGCCCCTCGCCGGGCGGGACCTCCGGTCAAACGTTGACGCTGCATACCTTGCTGTACGGATCGTTCGGAGATCAATTCGATGACGGTGCTGAGTCGAGAGCAGGTAACGGCTATCCTTGGCCATTGCGACGATATTCGGGTAATCGAGATCATCGGCACCGGCGCGACGCCGGCCGAAGTGGTCGAGGCGAAGCGGTGGGCCGCCGGCTACAAGCGCAGCTTGGGCGACACACAGCCGCTGCGGCCATCGGTGGTCGCTCGGATCTGCGACATCCTGCGCGCCGAGGAGCCCGAATGGGACGACCGGTGAACCGTCCTATTGGCCGGTAAACGCCGGCTTGCGCTTGGCGGCGAACGCCGCCAGCCCTTCCCAATAATCCTTGGTCGCAAGAAAGCCGTAAGCTTCCGCCCGTTCGGCCTCGGTCAAGGGAGAGCCTTCCTGCAGGCGCCGGACGAAGGCCTTGTGCCAACGATTGGCCAAGGGAGCATTGGCGGTGATCCGCTTGACGGTGGCCTGGACCTCGTCCTCGAGACGGTCGTCGTCGGCGACGCGGTGCACCAGCCCCATTGCCAAAGCGTCCTCGGCGCCGTACACCCGAGCTTCGAGCAGGATCTCCAGCATGCGGGCGGCGCCCACCAGGCGCTGCAGGCAGGAAATTTCCGGGTGGGCCATGACCACCGAGATCTTGCCCACCGGCACCCCGAACCTGCCCGACCGCGCGGTCAGGCGAAGGTCGCATTGAGCAGCCAGTTCCAAGCCACCGCCGACACAGGGGCCGTAAATCTGGGCAATGGTCGGATGCGGACAGGCGGCGACGGCCGCCAGGCCGCGGCGCATGACCTCGTCGTACCGTGCGGCCTGCGCGGCGTCGGCGCGTTCGCTGGTGAATTCATCGATGTCGGCCCCCGGCGCGAAGGCCTGCGTCCCCGCCCCCCTGAGGACGATGCACCGCACCGTGTCGTCCGCGCCAAGGGCTTCGAACGCTTCGGCCAATCCCCGCCACATGGGCAGGTTGAGCGCATTCATCTTGTCCGGTCGGCTCAGAATGACCGTCGCAACTCCGCCGTCGCGCCTTACCTCGATCACGTCGTTCATACCCTTCCTTGCCCTTCTTGTTGCACCCGCACGCCTTTCGCCCTATACCCCGGCCAAGGACGCCTTGTCCACCCACCGTCGTCGCCTCTCCACCCCGGGGTCAGTTGGAGCTATACCCATGAAGTCCGTTTCCCGTACATCCGAACAGAAGCAAGCCGGCCTCACCACGGCCCGGATCCTGTTGGAAATCGGAGCCGTCAATTTCCGGCCCGAACAGCCGTACACGCTGACCTCGGGGTGGAACAGCCCGGTCTATATCGACATGCGGCGCGTCATCTCGTTCCCGCGAGCCCGCCGCAAGATCACTGAAATGTCGGCTGCCGCCATAACGCGCCAAGTCGGGTTCGAGTCGATCGACGCCATCGCCGGTGGCGAAACGGCGGGCATCCCCTATGCCGCATGGATTTCCGAAGCCCTGTCCCTGCCCATGCTTTATGTCCGCAAGCAGGCCAAAGGCTTCGGCCGCAACGCCCAGATCGAAGGGCATTTCAGTGACGGCGATCGCGTGCTGCTGGTGGAGGACCTGGCCTCGGACGGGGCAAGCAAGGTCAATTTCTGCCAGGCACTGCGCAAAGCCGGGGCCGAGGTAAAAAACACCTTCGTGGTCTTCTTCTACGGGGTGTTTCCCGGCGCTTTGCAGACCCTCGAGGAAATCGGTGTCGACATGCTTTATCTCGCCAACTGGTGGGACGTGCTGGACGTCGCCGAGCAAGGACGCCATTTCGATAAGCCGGCGCTTGAGGAAGTTCGCAAATTCCTGCACGACCCGATCGCCTGGTCGGCTTTGCACGGCGGCCGCGAGGCCTGAGGCACCCCCGGCTCCACTGCGGGGCCGGGAACGCCTTCCCCCTATTTATCGCAGGGGCGGTAATCCATTTTCACCTCGTCCTTGGCCATGCCCGCCAGGCGGGAGAAGACGCCCCAGCCACCCCGCCGCATTTTCTGCAAGACATCCTTGATGCCGGCGCAGTAGGTCTCGGACAGTGGATAGTTGCGGAAATGCATGACGATCCGACCGTTCCACATCTGCAGGCGGTTTTCCGCATCCTTGGCGAACTCGCGCTGGAAAGCCCGTCGGCGGATGCCGGTCTGGGCGGCGAACCGTTGGCCGAATCGCTGATCGATTTCCTCCCATAGCGGCTTGGTGCCGGCGTACCACGGCGGGCCGTCGCAACCGATGGCTCCTTCGCGCAGACGCAATCCCTCACGCACCATCTCTTCGGCTCCCTGTTCGGCCCTGGTGAAGCACCCCCTCGGCTTGCCCAGGGCCAGGGTGAAGGGGGGTGACAGCGAGAGCAACAACGCCAAGGCGAGAGGGCGGATGATCGACATCCGGCAAGCCTAGCGCCAGCCGGCTGTTTCGCCAACCGTAGCGTTGCAGGCGTCGAGCGCGATACCTTTATCTAGGGAGCCTGTTCAAGCTGGCAGAGAGAACGACATGCGTCACATTTTGGCCATCGCCCGGATTCCGGCGATTCTCCTACCCTTTTTGCTGGCTGCTTGCGTCGGCGGATCGAGCATCGAGCGCGGCTTCGAATACGATGCGATCAACCGCTCGACAGCGGCCACCCCCAACCCCGCACGCGGTGTGGAAAATATCCCCGGCAGCCCTTCCTCGGCTTTCGCCGGGGCAACCGGATCAGCCTTCAACCGGACGAGCTTGCCCGGCTCGCCCAACAACATGGAGGGCGCTCCCGGCTGGCCATTCGGTCAGTAGGCGCGCTCAACGGGCGACCGGGCAAGAAGTCGGTTGTTCCCGAATGGGACGGTGACGCGGCCTTCAATGGGTCGTCGAGCGCTCCTTGCTGACCTCTTCCATCATGTCGACCCACCGGCTGATCGCCGCGCGGACCTCGTCATCGGTGGCATGCCGCGACAGCAGCCCTTCCCGAGTCAAGAGTTCCTTCACCCGGTTGAACATCCACAGGTGCGAACTCATTTCCACATGAGATTCCAGTGGTCTCATCAATGCCTCCACCCCGGCCGGGTCAGGCGCTCTTCATTCGGCCGGACGCCTCACAATGTATTTTTTTTAATATATCACAGGCCCCCACCCCATACAAATGACCCGGCGAGTTGCCAGGAAGGCGGGGGCCTCTCCGACCCTTCGGCATGGCGCGGAATCACCGGGATTGTATCGCCGCCTCCTTTTGGCGCAGTGCCGAAACCGCCCTGTAGGCCAGCATCGCCACCAGCAGGGCGGCATAGACCAACGGCTGGCGGATATCGGCCTTGACCATCCAGACATAGTGCAGCGCCGCCAGTGGCCCGGCCAGGTAGACCAGCCGGTGCAGACGGCGCCATCTGCGCCCGCCAAGGCGGCGCAACATGCCCTCGGTCGAGGTGACGGCAAGCGGCACCAGCAGGGTGTACGCCGCCATGCCCGCGGTGATGAATTTGTGCTTGATAATTTCGTGACCAATGGTCGCCCAATCGAAAAACTGGTCGAGGACGACATAGGCCGAGACATGAAGCGACGCATAGGCGAACGCCCACAAACCCGCCATCCGGCGATAGCGAGCCAATTCAGGCAGGCCGGCGAGTTTGCGCAACGGCGTCACCGCCAAGGCGACCACCAGCAAGCGCAAAGCCCAATCGCCGAGAAAGCGGACCGCGGCCTCGATCGGATTCGCCCCCAGCCCGCCGAGAGTCCCCTGCACCGCCAGCCACAGCAGCGGCAGAAGGCAAAGAAGATGAACCACCGGACGCAAGAAGTGACGCCGACGATCCTCAGCACCCATCAGAAATACTTCTTCAGGTCCATGCCGGTGTAAAGTCCCGCCACCTGCTCGCCGTAGCCGTTAAACATCAGAGTCGGCCGGCGGAAGAATTCCCCGATGCGCCGCTCCTTCGCCTGGCTCCAGCGGGGATGGTCGACTGTAGGGTTGACGTTGGAATAGAAGCCGTATTCGCTTGGTGCCACAGTATTCCACAGGGTTGGCGGTTGCTGTTCGACGAAGCGGATCGACACGATCGACTTTATGCTCTTGAACCCGTATTTCCACGGCGTCACCAAGCGGATGGGCGCGCCATTCTGTGGAGCCAGAATATCGCCATAAAGGCCGACGGCAAGAAAGGCCAACGGGTTCATCGCTTCGTCGATGCGCAGCCCTTCGGTGTAGGGCCAAGGGTAGATCAGGCGGGAACTCTCCTCGGGCATTTGCTGGGGATCGAACAGGGTCTGAAATGCGACGAACCTGGCCCGCGAATTCGGATCGAAGCGCTGCAGCACCGGCCCCAGCGGCACACCCACCCAAGGAATGACCATCGACCAGGCCTCGACGCAACGGTGCCGGTAAACACGCTCTTCCAACGCGCTTCGGCGAATGAAATCGTCGACGTCGAAGGTCCCGGGCTTGCCGCATTCTCCCTCGACCCTGACGGTCCAGGGGCGGGTCCTCAGCCGCCCCGGGGCGCGCTTCGCCGGCTGATCCTTGTCCATGCCGAACTCGTAGAAATTATTGTAGTGGGTGATGTCCTCAAGGGGCGTTCTCTTGTCGTCCAGTACGAATGGGCTTTTCGCCACATTGGGCAGAGCCGCCTCCGCGCGCCGCACGGTCGACGGCAGGGCAGCCAGCGCAAGGGCCCCGACCATCAGGCCGCGGCGGCTCACATAGGCCGAACGCGGCGTAATCTCCGATCCGTGGAGGTCCGGCGCCTGACGAATGATCATGGGGAACTCCGAATAGAGCCGTGCCGGCCTCGGGCGACAAGGCCGGCACGGGGCCGGCATCACAGGTTCGGTTGCGGCGTGTAGCGGAGATAGGATTTCACCGCCCGGTAGCCTTTGGGGAATTTCTCCCTGGCCTCTTCGTCGCTGACCGAGGGAGCGATGATGCAGTCTTCCCCTTCGTGCCAGTTGACCGGAGTGGCGACGCTGTAGCTCTCGGTCAATTGGATCGAATCGATAGCCCGCAGAAGCTCCTCAAAATTGCGCCCGGTGCTGGCCGGATAGGTAAGGATCAGACGGATCCTCTTCTTCGGATCGATCACATAGACGGCACGGACCGTCAACGTATCGTTGGCATTGGGGTGGATCATACCATAAAGGTCGGATACGTGGCGGTCAGGATCGGCCAAGATGGGATAGTTGA
The DNA here is from genome assembly GCA_021781575.1 of Pseudomonadota bacterium. GTDB lineage: Bacteria > Pseudomonadota > Alphaproteobacteria > Rhodospirillales > Magnetospirillaceae > DUZF01. The sequence continues at coordinate 42,393 of JAJXWP010000032.1, read as the reverse complement.
GTTTCCGCCCCGACACTTCCTCGATGTCGCGCGACCAGTCGGCGTGGCTTTTCACGTCGTCGACCGACAACGCGATCACCTTCACCCCACGCTTCTCAAATTCGGGCTTCAGGCGAATCACATCGCCCAGTTCGGTCGTACAGACGGGAGTAAAATCTTTCGGATGGGAAAACAGCACGCCCCAGCTGTCACCCAGCCACCGATGGAAATGAATTTCCCCCTGAGTACTTTGCGCCGTAAAATCCGGCGCCGTATCACCCAGACGCAAGGACATCGTCGTCTCCTCCATCCAATGCATGCCTACGGGGGTGGGCCTGTGGCGTCCGGACGGCAGCGCAACACGCATGCCGCGACGCCTTGGAGGTAAGTCGTGTCCCCCATCCGATACGTCAATAGGCGCCACGCCATCGAGCACATCCTTCGACACATGATTCCCGCGGCCCCGCCGCATGAATTGTCCGAGGTGCTCGGCCACGCGCTATCGTCGGCGGGCCTGAAAAGGGCCACACCGGAAAAGGCAGCCTGGCTGTCGCTGGTCGCTTATCTGCGTCACAGCTATACCGATTACGATCAGCTGCTGGCGGAGGGGTACGGGATCGAAGCGGCGCGCCACTTCTGCAGCAGGCAAATCAACGAGGTGCTGGCGGCGTGGGAGTGCAGGCGGAAGCTCGGGGGAAAGGACTGAGCGGGCGTCGGGAATTCTTACACCGCCCCAGAAAGGACAGCCCCACTCGTACGGCAACTCATTGTTATTGCTAGAACAAAGAGCGCCGGCACACCTCTTGCTTACCCATTCGGGTATGATTCTTCAACCATGGGGCTGCCATGCGCATCAAGACTTTTCTGCTTGCCGGAACAGTGGCTGTCGCGTCGATAGGCGCTGCGACTGCGGCCAACGCCAATCCGATTTCGATCGGCTTGTCGCAAACTGCCGGCCCCGGGGGTATCACCACGGTGGCCACGGGTGACGGGTCGGCGACATTCGCCGGCTCCTTCGGCACCTTCGACAGCAATTTCATCAGCGTTATGGGAACGCCGCCCCTTGCCGAACCAACGCTCGCAACCGCATCGATTGCCGTGAATTCGACAACCCCGGGCTCACAAACTCTTTACATCTACGTCACTGAACAGAACCTCACTTCGCTAAATGGCGTCAGCAATCTGGTCAGCGGCTTCACGTCAAACCTGTTCACCGGAGCGGTGCAATCCGTCGACGAATACAGTTTCGTCGATCCGTCCAACGGCCTGTGGGGCGGCTCGCAGCTGGCTTCCACCACCTTCACCTCGGCACCCGCCAGTAACTCGGTGATCGCCGCCACCGCTGATATATCCGGGCCATTTTCCGAGACCGCCCAGTTCATCATCCGCCTGAACGACGTCGGGTCGGTCAACGACACTATCACGATTGCCACCCCCGTTCCCGAGCCCACGGCCATCGCCCTTCTTGGGATGGCCTTTGTCGGCTTCGGAATGATGCGCCGCCATAAGCATTCGCTTGGCTGATGATCCTCATGGGGCGGCGCCTCCGGGAGCCGCCTCTTTTTTCCTTCGGCGCCGAGGCTGTCTGGAAATCTTACATCCGCCTTGAGGAACACCCCGATATCTATATACAAGCCATTGACGCACCATATTTTTTACACAATGGCACAGGTATTGCTTTCACCGATGCGGACAGTTTTACTAAGGAGCTCAACATGCGCATCAAGAGTTACCTGCTCGCGGGAGCGATGGCTCTGGCCACCATGGGGATGACGACGGCGGCGCACGCCGATCTGGTTTCCATCGGTATGGCGCAGGATGCCAGCCTCTCGCACGTGGTGACGAAGGCCTTCGGCGACGGCTCGGCCCTCTTTAACGGACCCTTTGGCACGTTCGCCAGCAACATCATCACCGCCCAGGGGACTCCGCCCCTGACGGAGCCGACCCTGCAAACCACCTCGATCGACGTGAAGTCAACGCAGTCAGGTCCGCAGACCCTGTATATCTACGTCACCGAACAAGGGCTTACCGCCTTGAGCGGCATCAGCCAACTGCTAAGTGGCTTCACCTCGAACCTGTTCACCGGCGCGGTACAATCGGTCACCGAATCCACGTTCATCGACCCGAGCAACGGGCTGTGGGGTGGCACGCTGTTGGCCACCCAGACATTTACCTCGGCGCCGGCCAGCGACTTCGCCCTTGCCGACACGCCGACCCTCAGCGGGCCGTTCTCGGAAACCGCTCAGTTCATCGTGCATTTGAGCGGCGCCGGCTCGGTCAACGACACGATCAGCATCACCAATCCGGTCCCCGAACCCGGCACGCTGGCCTTGTTCGGCTCCGCCCTCCTGGGTCTCGGCTTCATCCGCCGTAAGCATGCGTAATTGGGCTGCCCCGGTTGGGGTGGAATGATTACCGGAGAGGGGGTAGCGCCAGTGCGCCACCCCTTCTTTCGTTACGGCGCGGTGGTCAGCTTGCGATACAGCGCCTTGGCTTCGGCCTGCTGGTCAAAGGGCTGGCCGTCAACCACGGGCTTCAACACTTCCACCGCCTTGGCCGCTTCGCCGCTACGCTCCAAGGCGACCGCCAGGTGATAGGCGATCTCGGCATTCCCGGGCTGCTGGCGATGGGCGACACCGAGCAACCGCCTGCCCTCGTCCACACCGCCCTGCTCCACCAGCAGCCAGGCCAAGGTGTCGCTGATGCTGGGATTGAGCGGTGCCAACCCGTGCGCTCGACGGGCGAAGTCGATCGCCTGACGATCGCCGGCCTGGGCATAGAGCCAGGCCAGGTTGTTGAGCGCCACCACGTTGGTCGGAGACTGATGAAGCACGGCTTGATATTCGCGGATCGCCGATGGGCGATCTTTCGCGGCCAACAAGGCGCCGGCGTAAACCAGGCGCACCTCGCCATCGTCGGCATGGGATTGCAGCCACGTCGCCAGGATCGCTTGTGCCGCCGCCTGGTCGCCGGCCTTGTTCAGCGTCTCCCAGCGGTTGATCGCAAGTTGTCGGTCCGGCCGCCGCTTGGCCGCTTCGGCATAGGCCGACTCCGCCTCTGCATAGCGCTTCGCCTGGAAATAGACGTCGCCCTTCAACTCGTCGGCCATCGACGGATCCTGCCCGGCCAAGGCTTGCGCGCTGGCAATAGCCTGGTCCACTCCGTGTTCCGCCGACTGCGCAAGAACGATCGCGCGCCAAGCCGGGAGAAATTTCGGATCCAGCCTGGTTGCCGCTTCATAGGCCGAACGGGCATCGGCCGGCCGTCCCAAGCCGGCCATCACCTGCCCCAGCCGGTACTGGACCATCGCGCTGTTTGGCTGGAGGCCGGCGGCGCGGCGGAACGTCGCGGCAGCCGCATCACGATCGCCGGATGCCCATTGGGCCCGGGCAAGGGCTTGCATGGCGGCAATGTTGTCGGGGAAGGCGTCGTTCAACCCATTGGCCACGGCCAGAGCCTTCGGCTCCTTCTTCCGGGCGATCAGCAGGTCAATTTCCAGCAGCCGTGGCCCCAAGTCTTTGGGTGCGGCGGCCGCCGCCTTCTCCAGCAGGCCGACGGCCTTGTCGATGTCGCCCTGCGACGCCGCGAACTTGGACAATGCCTCCATGGCCCTGACGTTCTTCGGATCGGCGTCGAGCACCCGCTCGAACACCGCCTGGGCATCCTGCTGCTTGCCTTCGGCCAGATCGAGTCTGGCCAGGGCATCGGCCGACGGATAGAAATCGGCTCGCTTGTTCAACGCCGACCCGTAGTCCTGCCTCGCCGCCGAAGGATCGCCCTTGACCTGATGGACCAGCCCCAGCAGATAGTCGGGCAGAGGATTCGTCGGCTGCTCGGCGCGCAGCTTGTCGCCGACCCTGGCCGCGTCGTCGAATTGGCCCTTTTGCATTTCGAGAGCCATCAAGAGGATGCCGGCCCTCCCCGTCGCCTTGGGATCGTTCCCGACCAGAGCGGCAAGATCGGACACGGCCGCCGTCTGGTCGCCGGCGCGAAAGCGGTCGGCGTCAAGACGGGTCCTGAGGTCGGTGTCCTCGGGTCGCGCCTTGGCCGCGGCTGCCAGAATCCGGGCAGCCGCATCGTAGCGGCCGAGCGCCGCATACGCGTCACCCAGCAGCATTTGCCCCTGGGCATCGTCGGGATGCTGCGCCACCAGCGGCTCCAGCACCTCGACGACCTTCGACGGAGCGTTTTTCCTGGCATAGGCCATGGCCAGCAAATGCACGGCAGCCGGCGAGCTTGACGTCTCCGAGACGTAGCGCTGCGCGTAGTCGATGGCCTGTTCCGGATGATCGAGGCGAATGTTCAGTTGGGCCAGCAGGGCATCGGCGGCCGGCAGACCGGCGAGTTGCTGCGCCACCGGCTGCAGGGCGCGAAAAGCGTCCTCGTACTTGCCTGACCGGCTCAACAGATAGGCGTGCAGCAGCACGCCGACCGGCTGTGCGGGGTTGTCTTTCAGCACCGCATCCACGTCGGGCTTCGCCTCATCCGCGCGGCCGAGCGCCAGCAGCGAGCTGGCGCGGGCCAGTCGGACATGGCTGTCGCCGGGTCTTTGTTGGATGGCGAGATCAAGGAATTTCATCGCCCCGGCAGGATCGCCGGCACGGCGACGCAGGTCTCCTTTGAGCGTCAATGCCTCGAAGTTGTTAGGGGATTTCCCGAGAAGCTGGTCGATGATCTGCTCCGCCGAGGCATAGTCCTTGGATTTCTGCAGCAGCAACGCCCTGACGATCAGCGCGTCCGGCATGTCGGGCTGGAGAGCCAGGGCGTCGTCGATTTCCCGCTTGGCATCGTCGTCCTGATCCTGCATCAGGTGGGCCTTGGCCCGCGCCACGGCGATCTCCGCCTGCGCCGCCACCGGAAAATCCTTCGCCGATCGAATTCGCTCCAGGATTTCTCGCGTCTTGCCCTGCATCAGGTAGGCATCCGCCAATTTCGGCAGCACCCTGTCAAGATGGTCGTGGCGCTGCCACAGGTTGTTGAACATGCCCTCGGCAGCCGGCCCGGCCCTTTCACCCAGATAAACCAGGCCCAGTTCGAACCGACTGTCGAAATCCTCGGGCGCCTCGCGAAGGGCGTTCTTGAGCTGGATTTCGGCCGCCTTCAGGTCGCCCTTGGCGAGCAGGGCCCTGCCCTCGGCCAGATAGCGGGATGTTCCGTCGGCGCCTCCCTCTGAAGCGTGAGAAGACTGCCAGCCCGCTGCCACGAATGCGGTCAGGCAGGTCGCCATCAGCAATCCGTATCTGCCGGTTATCCCTGACCTCATATCGCTTCCCCTCGCCTTATGTTGAAAGCCTTCATCAACTCGTAGAGCGTCGGTCGGCTTACCCCGAGCAGGCGAGCCGCCTCCGCCACGTTGTCTTCGGTAAATGCCAGGGCACGGGCCACCAACGCAGATTCGGCCGCGTCTCGCACCTGGCGGAGCGTCGGAAAGGCGTCCTCGGGATCGGCCGCCCCGCCATCGAGGTCCAGATCGGCCGCTTCGACATATTTGCCGTCGGCCAGAACGATGGCGCGTTTGACCCGGTTCTCCAATTCGCGGACATTTCCCGGCCAGGCATGGGCGTCGATACATGCCAGAGCGTCGGGACTGAAACCTTTGACGGTCCGGTCCAATTCGCCGCTGAACTTCTTCAGCAGGTAGTTGGCGATCAGCACCGCATCGCCCGGCCGCTGGCGCAGCGGCGGAACATCGATGCCGACCTCGTTCAGGCGATAGAACAGATCTTCGCGAAACGTCCCGGCCACCATCATGGCCTTCAGGTCCTTGTTGGTGGCGGCGATTACCCTGAGATCAACGTCGATAGCCTTGCGCCCGCCGACCCGGACGATGCTCCGGTCCTGCAGGAACCGCAGCAGCTTTGCCTGCAGGGATAACGGCATGTCACCGATCTCGTCGAGAAACAGGGTGCCCCCTTCGGCCATCTCGATCTTGCCGACCACCTGCCTGATGGCTCCGGTGAAGGCGCCCTTCTCGTGGCCGAACAATTCGCTTTCCAGCAGAGTTTCCGGGATCGCCGCGCAGTTGATGGCGATAAACGGGTTGCGCTGCCGCGGTCCGGAGTCGTGAATGGCGCGAGCCAGCACGTCCTTGCCGGTCCCGCTTTCGCCGGTGATCAGCACACCGACATCGGCCGTCGCGACACGTTCGACCGTCCGGCAGATCTTGAGCATTTCCGGAGAAGCGGTGATGAAGCCCTTGAACGGCGAGCGGGAACTGCTCTGCCGCAACCGCAGGACTTCTTCCTCGAGCCTGTAGGAGTTCCATGCCCGCTGGATGATGACCTTCAGCACTTCCTGATCGACCGGTTTGGGATAGAAGTCGTAGGCGCCGAGCGCGATCGCATCCAGGGCGTTCTTCCGTTCCTCGTTACCCGAGGCGACGATGACCTTGATGTGCGGCCGGAACGCAAGGATCGCCCGCAACACGGCCAAACCTTCGCTGGCGTTATCGCGATCCGGCGGCAAGCCGAGATCGAGGACGACGATTTCGGGTTCCTCGCGGCGCAAAGTGGCAAGCGCGCTCTCCCGATCCTCGGCCAGGTGCACTTGGCAATCCGACAACGCCCAGCGGAGTTGGGTTCTGAGGCCGAGGTCGTCCTCGACGATCATGATAACGGGATTGGCCCGGGTCATTATACTGCGGCCCCCAAATTTGTGGGGAGGGTGGCAGGGCCGCCGGTGGCCGGGATGTCCGCCCCGCCTGGCGCCCACTGCTCGTCGGAACAGCGAGGCCCTCCGGGTTCGGGCTGCAGATGCAGCCGCATGGTCGTCCCGTACCCCGGACGGCTGTCGACCTCGAGCCGCCCCCCCATTGCACGGATCAGCTGGCGGGCCTGGTAGGCACCGAGGCCCAAGCCGCCGGTCTTCCCGCTGTCGAGCAGCTTGAACAGCTTGTCGCGCACAAACGCGGCGTCCATTCCCGGACCGCGGTCCCGGACATCGATGACGACGGTTTCGGCCTCCTCGCGAAGCGCCAGTTCCAGCGCCGCCTCCGGGCGCCCTCCGCATGCCTCGGCAGCATTCTGTAGCAGATGATCGAGAACCGAGACCAGCGCCTGTTCATTGATCAATGCCGGGATCTGCCCGTCGAGGCCACGGGTGGTCACCCGGCAGCCATTGTTGCGCCAGCGTTCGGCGACCCCGCGCAGCAGCGGCGTCAGGTCTGCCACCTTGGGCGCATCGCTTGGCGCCTGCCGCCCTGCCGCCAACTGGGTCAGCATTCCGCGCAGTCGCTCGACCGAACTTGATACCGTGGTCAGCATGTCCCGTTGGAACTGCGGGTTGCCGCCGTGCACCCGGGCATTGTCGACCATCAGCGACATCTGGCTGACAACGTTCTTGATATCGTGAATGACAAAGGCGAAGCGCTGATTGAATTCCTCGAGCCGGCGCGCATCCGCCAGCGCGCGAGAGGTGTTTTCTTCAGCCAGGTAGCTGGCCGCCTGCGCCCCGACCGTCTTCAGAAGATCCGTCTCTTCCCACCCGAGGCTCGCCGAACTGCGGGGCCGGCCCAAAACGAGGAAGGCTTCGAGGCGCCGGTTGTGGATCAAAGGGACAATGATCCAGGCACGCGGATGGGCCGCCAGCCACGACGGAAGGTCGAAGCCTGGGTAGCATTCGGGCGACCGGCGGCAGGCTTCGACATCGATGATATCGCCCCGCTCGGCGAGGAAGCGGCTCAGCCCTCCATCCGCCGCTTCAACCGGAGGATCCGCTCCAAAGTTCCAGGCCGCGGCAGGAAACAGGGCGCCTTCAGGTCGCCGCAGTTCCCACAGGGCGCCGGCCGGGCAATCGAAGATGTCGGCCACGGCATGAAGTACGCGGCTCTGCAGGGTGCCGCCCTCTTCGCTCGCCGAAAGTCGACGGATGAAGGTCAGCCAGACATCGCGGTAGTCGTATTTGTGCCGGAAGAAATGTTTGCTGATGAAAACCCGCAGGTTGGAACGGAACGAACCCGATGAAATCGCCACCAGCATGGTAAGGACGGCGACCGCCAAGAACAGACTTTGCAGGACGGGCCCCCAGCCGCCGCCGACTGAGCGCAGGAAGGTGCCGACGGCCGACATCAACAAAAGGTAGAACCCGCTGCCCAACAGCACTGCCGAGTGGAACACCGCGCTGCGCGACAGGCTGATGTCACCGTGCCAACTGCCGCTGCGCGCCGTCGCCGCCATCAGCAACGGCACGGCCAATGCGTCGATGAAGCCCAACGCCGCCCACAGGCCCGGATCGGCATGGCGGGTCAAAGCGGCGTCGGCGCAAATATAGAAGTCATAGACGAAAACGACGCCCAACCCGAGGCAGATCCATTTGACTCCCCAAAGGCTGTCGTCGTCGCAATTGCGGAACAGGTTTTCCAGCAGCAGCAGGCCGGCGATCGACAGGAACAGTTGCAGATAGGTCGCCGCCCAGGGGGCCAGGGCCTCCGCCGGACCGATCGATGCCATGTCGACCGCCGCGCCCAGGGCCGCGGCGAGGAAAATTGCGGCACCCAGCCGGACTCGGCGAGGCAGCCTCGCGCCGGGCAGGCGGTCAATTCTCAATGTTGCCGCCAGAAAGGCGATCCAGGCAATGGCACGCAGAATGAACAGCGCACCGGCCATCCGTCCCATCGGAGACGAGGCCGCCGCCGCAGCGGCCCAGGCGGCGGTGGCGACGCATCCGGCCACCATGCTCGCCTTGCGCAGATCGGCGAGCCGGCTGGTTGCGGCATGAAGAGCGGCGACGGTGAAGGCCAGGGCGCAAACAATGAAGCCGAACACATGCACCGCGGGTTCGGCGGCGAACCCGGTCATCTCGCCCCACTCGGCCAAAGGACGACACGAATAGTCTGAAACAGAACGACCAGATCTAAAAATATACCGCCATTCTTTAGGTAATACAGATCATATGATAACTTATTTTTTGCGTCCTCTATCGATGCTCCGTAAGGATAATTTACCTGCGCCCATCCAGTAATTCCCGGTTTTATTCTATGCCTTTCATCAAAGTAGGGAATATCTTTTCGCAATGACTCCACGAACACCGGACGTTCCGGCCGCGGCCCGATAAAACTCATCTCACCGCGCAGCACATTGATGACCTGCGGAATCTCGTCGATCCGGACCTTGCGGATCAGCCGCCCAACCATGGTCGCCCGGTCGTCGTTAACCTTCGCCCATTGGGGCCCGGCCTTTTCCGCATCCATCCGCATGCTGCGGAATTTCAGCACGGTGAAGATTTCACCGTGCAGCCCGACACGCTCCTGGCGGAAAAACACCGGGCCGCGACTGGTCAGCTTGATGGCGATCGCCGTCGGCACGGTGATCGGCAATGTAATCATCAACACCAGCCCGGCAATCAGGTAGTCGAACATTGCCTTGAGGACCAACCGGCCGCGATCCATCCGGAAGCCGTCGCTGTAGATCAGCCAACTCGGCTGCAGCGCGTCGAGATCGACGAAGCCGGCCTCGCTTTCGCAAAACGAAGCGTAGTCATGGACGGCAATACCCCGCAGCCGGCATTCCAGCAAGGCGGCCAACGGCAATCCGCGGCGCTCGTTGGTGGCGACGACGATTTCCTCGATCTCGTTGGTTCGCAGAAAATCCAGAGCTGCCTGAGGCGTCGCCAAGCGGTCGAGCGGAAATCTCGGACTCAGAAGATGGCGTTCGCCGTCATTCCAGCAGTCGATGAAACCGACGACCAGAAACTGCTTGTTGCCGCCCCTTGCCATCCGCGCCACCCGCGCAGCCATGGGGCCGCTGCCGATGACCAGGACACGCCGCCTCAGCCTGTTGCTGCCGACCAGTCCGGCGAACAGGCCGTGCGCCACCAGCGCCGCCAGCAGACAGCCGGGCACCGTGTCAAGCACGTCCCGACGGGTCGGGAAATCGGTGCCGGCAACCGCGGCGAACAGAAACAATGCGCAGTAGACCGCGGCCAAGGCCAGGGGCAGCGTCATCGCCGTGCGGATCAGCACGGCATCCATGTGAAACATGACGTCCCGGTTATAGAGCCCCACCGAAGACATGATCAGGACCACGACAGTGGCTATCCAAAGCCCAAGTGGCCCCGCTCCGATGCCACCCCCCCCTGCCGGAGAGAGTGTATGCATAACGGAGATAATCACAAAAAATAGTATGACCTCAGTGACCGCAAGAACTATTCCTAATAAAGGAATGTAATGTCGGAACATCCTGATCATAGCAGCACCCCAGTCTGTTGGATGCGAACGCATCCAATCTGCCGCCAACAGGATTATCATTGAATCACATTCGGCTCTATCCTACAGATTAGGAGCAATACTGAATATATACGCCCATCATTTTGGAGCATCTCATAACCAATATAGAGGTTTGTCCTATCCACTACTCCTACAGAAAAAGCATTCTCGTCATAGCCTCAACGACAGAACGTCGTTCAGACCTCGACCATGCCCTCTACAGACAGCATGCCGTCCAACTGAACGAACCGCGAGCGCCAGTCATAAAGCTCAAGGATGCGCTGGCGGGCCGCCCGGCCGACGGCGTCGGCGGCGCCGCTGTCGAGCAGTCGCAACACCGCCACGGCAAATCCGTCAGCACCGTCGGCAACCATCAGATGGACACCGTCGACGGCGTCGATCCCTTCATGGGCTTGGGTGGTGGCGACGACCGGGCGCCCCATCGCCATGCCCTCCAGAACCTTGTTCTGGATTCCCCGCGCCGTCAGCAGCGGCGCCACGACCACCGCGGCATGAGCGAGATATGGCCGGGTGTCGGGCACACGCCCGACCACCACGACACCGGGCAGGGAACCCAGCGCCGCCACCTCGGGGGTGGGGTTGGCCCCGACAATGATGAATTGAAGATCTGGCGCCGCGCACCGCAGTATCGGCAGAACCTCGGTCGAGAACCACCTCACCGCCTCGATGTTCGGCCAGTAATCCATGGCGCCGGTGAAGACCACCGCCGGCCCAGCCTCTTTGAAGGGGGCCGCGAACCCATGGTCGGGCGAGAAGAAATCGGCATCGACGCCGTTCGGCAAGGCGCGCGTGCGTGCCGCGCTTTCCGGCGCCATCGAACAGAACAGCGCCTGCTCGGCCGGTGATACGAACAGGCTGAGGTCGGCACGGCTCGCCACCTTGCGCTCGAACGCGAGAAGGCGCTCGGCCTCGCGTCGATAGACCCAGGCCATGGGGCCGGATTGCCGGTCCGCGTATTGGCGCCACTTGTCCGAATCGACGTCGACAAAATCCATGAGCAGGCGCGGCGGCCTTTCTTCGCCCATCAGGTATTGCGCCATGGGCGAAGAAAAGATGAAAGCCGTCGACGGCCGAATCTCCCCCATGACCTGCCGGACCCAGCGCTTCATTCGCCGGTCGGCGAAATAGGGAACGCTCAGAGCCTCACCGGTGGCGATGCCGCTCAGGCTGCGCAGGTAGGCCCAGCTTCGGACGAGAGGCAACGCGAAAACATGCGCCACCATTTGGCGCAGCTCCGGCACATAGCGCCAGTCCTCGGGATCATCGACGAAGCAGCCAAGGTAGACCTCATACCGTTCCGACAAATGTCTTAGGAAATTGTATGACCGTATTTTATCTCCTTTTGTCGGAGGGTAAGGGATACGTTGAGATACAAATAGGACATTTTGCATCATCCGCTGGGCCAGCCTCAATTCCCGCCGCTTTTGTGGTATCGCTGCGGATATTCCGGAAGCTTTTCCATCGCTCCATTAGGCGAGCGGTTCAATCCGGAAAGCGTCCATCGGGCTCATGGCTTGACGAGGATAATCGTGGAAAAGACCAATGACCGGATATCCCACCAGGGGGAAATCGAAGCGGCGAGTTTCTGGCCTCCCGCAATAGTCACCCTGTCTATTACGACCGCTACGATTATGCTCACTTTCCGGCATGACATCGGCGCTGCGATATGGACTTGGAGCCATATACCGACATATTATTATTGCTTTCTCATTGCTCCCATAAGTGGATATCTGGTATGGCAACAACGAAAGACCCTTGCCACCCAGATTCCCGCCCCGTCTTCGGCCGGCGTCGCCTTTTCGTTATTTTGCCTGGTTCTCTGGTGGGCAGCCGAGGCCACCCTGATAACCGAGGTGCGGCAGGTTGCGGTGATCGGACTCCTCCAGGGCGTCGCCTGGGCGGTACTGGGAAGCCGTCTATATCGCCGTCTGCTTTTTCCTCTTCTGCTCCTGTTCCTGATGGTGCCCAGCGGCACCGTCCTGCTTCCTCCGCTGCAGGCCGTCACCACCTGGCTGTCGGGCAGGATGCTCGATGCGGCGGGGGTGCCGATTTTTGTCGAAGGAACAACCTTGGAGGTGCCGACCGGCAATTATTTCGTCGCCCCTGGCTGCGCCGGGCTCAATTTCCTGCTGGCGGCACTGACGCTGTCGCTGCTATTCGGCCACCAGCATTACCACCGCCCCTGGAAAAGGCTCCTGTGCGTCACTGCTGCCGTCAGCATCGCCATTCTGGCCAATGGCGTGCGGGTGTTCGGCATCATCTGGCTGGCCGAAGCCAGCCATCGCCATATCGATATCGTCGAAGACCATCTGCTGTACGGCTGGCTGTTCTTTTCGCTGATCATCCTGGCCTCCATGGCTCTTGGCTTCCGGTTCGCCGATGCTCCGGCCGCAGCCGCCGCCCCCCCTGCGGAACCCCCTGGCCGTCGGCCGGATGCCCGGCTTCCGCGAGCGCTCCTGTCGGCCAGCCTGACCATCATGATCGCGGCTCTCGTCATCGAACGCTCCGTTGCCTTTTCCGCGGACATCGCGCCGAGCGCGCGGCGCCAGGCGCTCAATCTTCCCGAACGAATCGGCGCATGGCGCAAGGTGCCAGCCGACATGGCCTGGAGCCCGAATTTCCCGCACGCCGATTTCCGCCGGCGGATCGCCTACCGCAACAACGGCCGCCAGATCGAGCTGTTCGTCGCCTATTACCGGGCCCAGCGGGACGGGCACAAGGCCACGGGCGGCGAGAACATTCTGGTGCCGTCGGCCGAGGGCGCGCTGGCCACCGACAAGATCAGGCGAGCGAGGGCCGGGACAAAACCTCTGGACGTCGCCACCTACCACCTGTCAATGGAAGGGCGCAGCCTGCTTCTGTGGTCGTGGTACTGGGTTGCCGGCCGACAGACCGCGGACACCCTGACGGCCCGACTGCTCGGCCTGCCCGGACGGCTGGCCGGCGACAATCGTGCCGCGGCCCTCGCGGTAGCCACCGACGAAAGTCCCAGCGAGAACGCGGCAACGGCGGCCCTCGACGATTTCCTGAAGCATGAAGACGAGTTGCTGAAGGTGCTGGCGGCGCAATGAACCGGCAGCGAACGGTGGTTGGCTCAAGGCGCAGCAGAACACAAAAATCCGAGCCCCAGCTTATCGCAAGCGACCTTCAAATCGTTGTTCAGCGACAACTCCAGGGACAGATTTCGACGATGATCGGTTGGAGAGGCCCGCCTATAGTTCTTTCTTCCAATGAGGGTGAAATGTCCTTCCTCAATGTAGTCTTCCGGAATGATATGGATCTTTCCGCCGCAGGACTTATGCCAATAACGAAGTGACAACGCACATCAACATGACAGTATACTTTTTTATTACCATTGTTATATGAATGCTATGATGACGAGATCCCGATCTATCTCGCCGCTCTCTTTCCCGGAACAGGGAACCAGCCGGCAGGATCACAGTCGACGTCCCCAGCTTCGATGGCCCCGAGACTGACCTGCCGGCCACGCCGTCGGTGGCCGCAAATATCCGTCGGCACCTCGTCCAAGAAAGGCGCCGCCCCGGCGGCCGGACTGCCCGGCCGCAGCCGGAAATCGCCCATCGCCGCGGCGACGAACCAGGCCGCCGAGCCCGGTCGATTATCGGCGGCGATGATCTGTCCGCCGTCACGTTCGCGGAGGCGTCCGCCGAAGATCGTGTTGCGGATGACAGCCGTGGTCGGTACGAAACGCGCGTCGATGCCCGCCGTCGACCACAGGGTGTTGTGGAATATTCGCGCCGCCGGAGCCTTGTTGAGATAAATTCCGACATCCGAACAGTCGTGGATGATATTGTTGCGCATCATGCCGCTACGGTGCTCGAACAGACACCGGCCGCCACGGCAATACCGATCCCCGGTCCCGCCGCCGCCGAACGACAGGCCGACACGCTGCTCGCCCCAGGACTGCTGCGGCACCGCCAGCCGGCATGCGACGAGGTTCCCGTCGAAGACACCGTCTTCGCCACCGCCCTTCATGAAGGCCGCATAGGAGGTGTGGTCGCCGCCGGCCTTGACAAAGTCGGCGATGAGGTTGCGCCGCACCACCCAACCGCTGGCGCCGACGATATCGATGGCGGTCACCGGATTGGCCGTGCGTCGTGGCCGCCGCGAGTAAATGGCATTCCCCTCTACCAGCCCCCAGTCCGGAAAAATGCCGCCGACCCCGTTTACCTTGATTTGCGCATTGAAGTCGATCAGGCGGTTGTTGCGGATCGTCACCCGCCTGCCGCCGCCGACCACATGAAAGGCGTGTTCGCAGTCGTCATCCCGCGTGCAGACGCCCTCGATCACCAGGTTTTCGAATATCCAGTAGGGTGCGCTGACAAGAAATCCCTCGACCGTCGATAGCCTGATCACCGCGTCACCCAACCTGCCGGCCTTAAGGGCGATCGGGGCTGCCGCGGTGCCCGGACGGTTGACCGCGATGGCTTGGCCGCCCACCAGGTAGGCCCCCGGAGCCAACAGAAGCACCTGCCCGGGGCGGGCGCCGGCCACGGCTTCAGTCAATTGGCTGCTGGTGGCGATACTCACCACTTCTGCGCGATGCCCGATCTCCTCGTGCCCAGCGGCTGGAACTGTAGCGGCCAGAAGGGCGGCGAACGCCATGCTCAGCCGGCCGGCCATGGCACGGAACGGGTTCCTCACCATTACCCTCCAACCTTGTCGAGGACTTGTCATTCCGAGAGTCGGAGGAAGGAGGAATCGCTTCCCCGCATTCCCCGCACCATGTCACATGCCTATTTCGGCCTTGCCAAATATGCAACCACCCCAATCAGCCTATGAAGGCTGCAATCCAGAATATATACCAGAAACAATACCGATATATTACGCTATATATTTACATATAGCCGACATTTTATTTCTTCTATCCTTGAATAGGATATCATTTCTCAGTAACCACGGTAAAAGTGGAAAACCTCAAAAGACTTCAAGCCGGCACCTACGGCAAGCGAACACCAGGCAATGATCGCAATGAGAAAAGCCAAATGTGCGGCATAGCGGGCATATTCGATACTCGCGGCGGCGCTCCGATATCGGCACCGTTGCTGTTGGCCATGCGCGATCGCTTGATTCACCGCGGACCCGACGGCTGCGGCCATTACCTGGGCGAAGGAATCGGGCTGGCCCACCGTCGCCTGGCCATCATCGACGTGGAATGCGGTCATCAACCGCTGTTCAACGAAGATGAGCGAGTGGTGGTTGTCTTCAATGGCGAAATCTACAATTTCCGTGACTTGGCCGATCGGCTGGAACGATGCGGCCATGTCTTCCGAACAAAGAGCGACACCGAAGTCATCGTCCACGGCTGGGAGGAATGGGGCGCCGACTGCGTGCTCCATTTCGATGGGATGTTCGCTTTCGCCTTGTGGGACGCTCGTAGCGAGACGCTTTTCCTGGCACGCGACCGGCTGGGCAAGAAGCCTCTCCACTACACCCTGCTGCCCGACGGCCGTCTGCTTTTCGCCTCCGAGATCAAGGCGCTGCTCGCCTGCCCCGAGGTCAGCCGCAGCATCGACCCCCAGTCATTGGAAGACTATCTGTGTTTCGGCTATGTGCCCGACCCGCGGTCGATCTACGCCGCCATCGAAAAGCTGCCGCCGGCCCATCGCATGGTCTGGCGCCGGGGCGACCGGGCGAAGCAGGATGCCTATTGGCATCTGTCGATGGGCCAGGACGCCTGCGCCGACTCCCGGGCCGCCGGCCAGGACCTGCAAAGGCGGTTGCGCCTTGCCGTCGGCTCGCGTCTGATTTCCGACGTGCCGCTGGGGGCCTTCCTATCCGGCGGCGTCGATTCCAGCGGCGTCGTCGCCTTGATGGCCGGGCTGGCCGGCGAACCGGTGAACACCTTCTGCATCTCGTTCGGCGAACCGGAGTTCGACGAATCGGACTATGCGCAGGCGGTGGCCTCCCGGTACGGCACCCGCCACAGGACCGAGCGGGTGGACCCGCGAGATACCGCCATGCTGGACCGCCTGGCGACAATTTTCGATGAGCCGTTCGGCGACAATTCGGCACTGCCGACGCTGCAGGTATGCTCCCTCGCCCGGAGCCAGGTGACAGTGGCGCTGAGTGGCGACGGCGGCGACGAGTTGTTTGCCGGATACCGGCGCTATCCTTGGCATCTGCGGGAGGAGCGGCTGCGCGCGTTGATGCCGGCGGCGTTGCGCCGAGCGATATTTGGGTCGCTCGCCTGGTGTTATCCCAAGCTGGACCGCGCGCCGCGTTGGTTGCGCGCCAAGACCACCTTCCATGAGCTTTCCGTCGATTCCGTCGATGCCTATTGCAACAGCGTCGCGGTCATACCGGAAGCGCTGCGTCATACTCTTTACGAGAGATCATTCCGTAAATCACTGCAAGGCTATCGGGCCGTCGGGGCGTTGCATCCGCACTGGGAGAACGCGGACACCGACCACCCCCTGTTGCAGGCGCAATATGTCGACATCAAGACCTGGCTGCCGGGCGACATCCTGACCAAGGTGGACCGCACCAGCATGGCGGTATCGCTGGAAGTAAGGGCGCCCCTGCTCGACCACCGCCTGGTGGAATGGAGCGCCCGCTTGCCTGCCGGCCTCAAGCTTCACGGCGGCCAGACCAAGGTTCTGCTGAAGCAATGCCTCGAGCCGCTGATCTCTGCCGACCTGCTCTACCGGCCGAAGCAGGGGTTCGCCTCGCCGCTGGCATCGTGGTTCCGCGGCCCGCTTGCACCGCGCATGGAGCAGGCGGCCGGCCGGCTGGCACAGAGCGGCTTCTTCGATGGCCGCGGCATCGCCCGGGTGATGGCGCAGCATGCCTCGGGGCGGCGCGATCACGGCCGAGCCCTTTGGTCGTTGCTGATGTTCGATGCCTTTCTGCAGAGGAACGGACTGTGATCCGCGAGCAACACAAAGGAAAGCCGAAATGGGGCTGTTCTTTTTGACCACCGAGCCTGGCGGCGACGAACAGCAGGCACGGGTCGAGGCGGCCCTCGCCGCCGGCGGATTCCACGCCACCTGGCGGCATGCGCAGGCGGGCCTGCGCATCGTCCTTTGCCGGAAATTGAACGGTGGAGGAGGGTTGACGGTCAGGGGTGAAGGCGATGATTTCGCCCTGGCCACGGGCAGCTTCATCTACCAAGGCCAGACGGGAGCGGCGGCGTTGAAGGCCTTCCTGAACGCATTCACCCCCGGCGAGGATTTGTGGAAGGGCACCCACGGCATCTGGTCGGCCGTATTGCGCAAAAGCGGTGTGACCTACCTCGTCAACGATCAGCTGAACTCGGACAAGATCTATTACGATGCCGGCCGCAGGGTCTTTTCCAACTCCTTCATCGCCTTGTGCGAGGCCGGAAAGGCGGGCAGCGGCGGGGTCGACGCCCAGGGCAGCTACGAATACGTATGGAATGGCGCCCCGTTCGGCACCAAGACGTTCCTGTCGGCGATCCGGTCGCTGCCGAACAATACCGTGGCGACGCTGGATGGGACGAGCGCCAGGCTGGTACCGATCGCACAGACCTATCGCCTCGCCCCCATGCCAGGGGAACTGCACACCGAGGCCGTGGCGGACGCCTGCAATGCAAAGCTGAAAAGCCTGTTCGCGATCTATTCGGCAAAATGGCCCCAAGGCGTCCGGTCCGCCTTGTCGGGCGGCTATGATTCGCGACTGCTGTTGGGGCTGCTGCTGAGTTCCGGCATTCAGCCCACATTGTTCGTTTACGGCAATGCCGAAGCCGGCGACGTGCGCGTGGCCAAGACGATCTGCACCGGGGAAGGACTGCCGATCCGTCACGTCGACAAGCAACGGCAGCTGCCGGCGCCGCTCGATGCGTTTCCCGGCATCATGGCGACGAACGCCATCGCTTTCGACGGCTGGAAGTTCGATGGCCTGTTCGACGGGGGTGTCGACCTGGCGGATCGCCTGTCGCGTGCCAGGGACGGAATACCGTTGATGAACGGCAGCGTCGGCGAGGTCTACCGCAACTTCTTTTACCTGCGCGATGCGGCCTACAGCCTCCGCCAGCTGGTTCACACCTTCTACTCGCGCTACCATCCCCGGGCCTGCACCGACCGCTTCCGGCCGGCCGCCTACGAGAACGCGATCACCGCCGATATCGCCGAAGCGATCGGCGCGCCCGGACACGGGAAGCTGCCGCGCCAAGCCATCGAAATGGCCTACCCGCTGTTCCGCGGGCGGTATTGGACGGCACGGGACGGCGCCATCAACCAGAAATTCGGCACCGCCCTTTACCCTTTCCTCGAGCCGGCGGTCTTCGACGGAACCTGGAACATCCCGATCGCCATGAAGAATTTCGGCCGTCTGGAAGCCTGCATGATCGCCCGCCTGACCCCCAGGCTCGCCCGGTACACCAGCGACTACGGCTTCGTGTTTTCCGCCGAGCCGCCTTGGCGCTATCGCGCCAAAATGACGATCAACTACTGGCGCCCGCCAGGCTTGCGCAAGTTCACCTACCGCCTTCATCACCGTCGCCCGCAAACAAAGCCTTACTACCTGCAACAGGCCTATCTACGAAGCGTGCTTGATATGGATTTTCCCTATATGCGCCGCCTGTTCAACGTCGACTGGATGCATGACGCCGAAGCGTTCAATCGGCTGTGCACCGTCGAATATCTTTGCCAGCGCTACGGCGTCGGCTGATTTGGCCCGCCGAGCCAGACGAGACACCGCACAATGTACATATGCGGCACGATAATGAAGGAATAACATTTTATATATAAAGGCACGGAAAAAATGTACATCACGCATAACACTGAAAATGTGCATAGCCTAACTAGAGGATATATTTTCCAGACCACCCGTTGCTGCGTAGTGTCTTTGAGGCAGCATTCCCCTTGCGGCGGAAAGCGCCGGGCGATGGGGAGGCACGCCAATGTCAGTCAAATTCTCTGTGATCATTCCCACATACAATCGCGCCGATTTGCTGTCCTTCACTCTCGACACGGTTTTGCGGCAAACGCTGCCGGCGGTGGAGGTGATCGTCGTGGACGACGGCTCGACTGACGACACCGGGCGGATAGCGGAAGAATACGGAAACGCCATTCGCTATTTGCAGATCGCCAACGGCGGCACCCCGGTGGCCAGAAATGCCGGCGCCCGGATCTCGACAAGCCCGTGGCTGGCATTCTGCGACAGCGATGACCTGTGGCGGCCCGATCACCTTGCCAGGCTTTCCCAAGTCATCGAAGCGACGCCCGAGCTCTCCTTTGCCTTCGCCAACTTCCGGCATATCGTCGACGACCGTTGGCAGGAAACGCCGAAATTCGACCTGGCCCCCGGCGACTATTGGCGGCAGTTGGGCGTTGCCAAGCGGCAGGGTGATGCGGTGATTCATCAACCCATCTATCCCTCCCTGCTCCGGTTTCAGCCGGTCTTCCCATCCTGCATCGCCATTTCCCGCGCCCATTTCGACCGGATGGGCGGGTTCGACCCGCGCTTCGCCAGAGAGCTGAGCGAGGATCTGGAATTCACCTTGCGTTGCAACCGTGAAGGGTTGCCGGTGGGGGTGGTCCTTGATCCCACCGTCGGTATTCGTAAGCACGCCGGCAACATCTCGGGCAACGCCATCGATTGCACCTTGGGCGAAATCCGCATCCTGCGTTTCTGCCGTGATCACCACCGCCCACCACCGGCCTGGGCGAGACTGATCAACGACCAGATCGCGCTCCGCAGTACAGGCGCCATTCATTGCGCTTTTGCGGCGGGCCGACCGGATCTCGTCCGCCAGTTGGCAGCCAACATTCCCATCGCTCGGCGGTCCTGGAAGATCTGGGTCAAACTCGCCTTGGCATCCCTGCGCCGGCCGGCGGCCGGCGCCGTGTCCGGTTCGAGACCGCCGGCGAATGCGTGAGGCGGGGCCGATGAACCGCGAAGCCCCGGCGGCGGAGAAGCGCCTCTACCCCTTCGTCGACTGCTTGCGGGGCTACGCCGTCACCATGGTCATCACCTGTCATCTGCGCGGCTGCTTCCCCGAACTGCCCTATCCCGCCGGCCGGCTGGCCTCGTTCGGTTGGCATGGTGTGCAACTGTTCTTCCTGGCGAGTTGCCTGACCCTGCTGATGTCGTGGCATAGCGAGACGGACGGCGGACGACGGAGCATTCGCTTCTTCTATTTGCGCCGCTACCTCCGCATCGCCCCCATGTACTATTGCGCCGCTGTCCTATATCTGGTGCTGCAGCCGCCCGCCGGCGGGGTGGATTCCGGCCACATGTTGGCGTGGCTGCTGTTCGCCAATGGATGGGATCCCGTCACCATGGCCACCACCCCCGGGTGGACGGTAGTCCCCGGCGGCTGGAGCATCGGCGTCGAGTTCAGTTTCTATCTGCTGTTCCCGGTGATCGCTTCGGTCGTCACCTCGTTCAGCCGCTCGCTGGTCTTCTTCGCTCTCGCCATAGGCCTTGGCGCGACGGCGAACCATGTCTTGTGGCCCTATCTCTCCGCCCGCTTCGGTACGACAGCAGCCGATAACTTCCTCTATTTCTGGCTGCCCAACCAGGCGGCAGCCTTCGCCCTCGGTGCCGTCGTGTTCTTTCTGCTACGGTCGATACCGGCAAGGCTGAAAGCGGCGATCGAACGCCATTCCGACGCCCTACTAGTGGCATCAACAATGGCCACCGCGTCCCTGGCATACGTTGCAGCGCCCCATTGGCTGGATCTACGGCCGGCGTTGCCCACCTTCCTTTCCGCCTCCCTGCTGTTCGTCGTCTTCAGCCTCGTTCTTGCCCATGCCCGGCCGGGACTGTTCCTCAACCCGCTGGCCAGGGCCATGGGGAAAGTGAGCTTCAGCGCCTATCTGCTGCATTTCGCCGTCCTCGACTTGTTGCTGAGAGCGCATCCCTCATGGTTCGGCACAACTGCCGCCGGATGGCCGGCAATCGCCCGTTTCCTCGGCACCTGGCCGTTGGTTATGGTGGTCACCTTTCCCCTGTCATGGTGCAGTTATCGGCTCATTGAACGACCGTTCATCAGGCTCGGCAAAAGGATCCTGGCCCCGTCAATAGCCGGCACCCCAATGCAGGCCGCGCCCGCGGCGAAAGGAAGCACATCGTGACTTTTTCGGTTCCGTCGAAACCCATTGACTTGCGGAAGACGGCGCCTGCCGACCCGTGTTGCCTGATCGTGGCGTCGAACTTCCCTCCGGTGCGCGGTGGCTCGGCCGTAGTTTACGAAAGCCTGTGTCGCCATGCAGAGGGCCGTATCCTGGCGCTCGGCCCCACTCACAGCTGCGTGACCGGAGAAGAACTTGCCCACTGGCGCGATCATGACGCGCGAGCCAACTACCAAGTGCACCGGCTGCGGCTGCTGCGGCCGAAAGTGCAAACACCGCCATCGCGGTGGGCCGCGCTGCGGAGTCTGTTGTTCGACGACTTGCCGATTTTCCTGCGGATCTTCGCGAAAATCCGCCAAATCGTTCGCCGCACCGGGATCCGAACCATCTGCATCGGCGAATTGGCCTATGGCGGCCCGGTCGCCATGGCATGCCGGCTTCTTTTGGGCTGTCGCATCATCTACTACATACACGGCGAGGAAGTATCCTGCCGTGCTAAGGAGAGCTTGTCCGCGCGCCTGCGGCCATATTTTCTCCGCTACGCGGACTCGATCGTCGCAGTCAGCCGCTTCACCCAGCGTGTTCTGGAAGAAGCAATGGATGTGCCGCCCAAGAATATCGATATAATCTACAATGGCGTCGATCGCAGGCGCTTCGCGCCTCAGCCAAAGAATGTTTCACTAATTGCGCACCACGGGTTGCAGGGCAAGCAGATCCTGCTTTCGGTCTGCCGGCTGGTTGAGCGCAAAGGCGTCGATCATGTTTTGCGAGCTTTACCAATTATCCTCCAGACTCTCCCCGACATCCATTATTTAGTTGTTGGCAACGGCAGCTATCTACCGACGCTCAAAGCAATCGTTGAGGAATTAGGGTTGCACCCCCACGTCACCTTCGTGGGCGACGCCCCGGACGAGCTGCTGGCGGATTACTATTCGCTGGCCGACTTATTCGTCATGCCCAACCGCGAATTGCCGGACGGAGATACGGAGGGATTTGGCCTCGTCTTCATCGAAGCCAATGCCTGCGGAAAGCCGGTCGTTGCCGGCAGCGCAGGCGGCGTACTTGATGCGGTGAGTGACGGTGAAAATGGTTTAACGGTTGATGGATCGAGTGTCGAGGCGGTCGCTCAAGCCGTGCTTCGCATTTTCGCTGATCCCACGTTGGCTGCACGTCTCACCACCGGCGCGCTCCAGGCCGCTGAGCAAGCGGATTGGCAGGCGCGTACCGATCAGTTTCTTGCCCTTGTCGACAGGATCGATCGTTTGAGGCCGATGTCACTGGCAGACCGCCGGCCGGAACCCGCAGTGCGACCAGACTACCGCGACAATGGCTCGCATTTGAAAGATGCGATTGTTGGAGAATTTGTTCGGCAGCCACCTGAGGCACCACCGCGGTTATCAGTGATCATCGACGCAGAAGAGGACTTTCAGTGGGGCAGCTATTCTCGCGATGCTATCGACGTAACGTCGATGCGGAGCCAGGTAAAGGCCCAGCGGTTATTCGAAGCCTATGCCATTAAGCCGTGCTACGTGGTGGATTATGCGGTTGCCTCCCAGCCGAGTGGATACGGGCCGTTATTGGAATTCTTTCAGGAGGGCCGCTGTGAAATCGGGTCGCAGCTGCATGCCTGGATCACGCCACCCTTCGACGAAGTTATCTGCCCACGCAATACATTTGCCTGCAATCTGCCCCCACCCCTAGAAAAGGAAAAACTACGCCGACTTACCGACCGGATTGAAGAAAATTTTAGCGCGCGCCCGGTAGTGTATCGCGCCGGTCGTTATGGCTTTGGCCCATCGACATTGCAGGCACTACGCGCACTTGGCTACCAAATTGACTGTAGCATTCTACCCTGGCTGGACATGAGGGCTGGCCGAGGCCCCAACTTTGAGAAATTTGGGGTCAACCCGTTCTGGCTGCGTGACAGTTCCATACTAGAATTACCTGTAACCGTCGGATTGGTCGGAATGATGGGGCGCTTAGGCCTTGCCGATCAGGTCTATCCTCGCATTGCATCGCCATTAGCGAGGCGGCTACGCGCACCTGGCTTCTTTGCCCGCTTCGGCCTCCTGAACCGCATTCCCCTGACACCTGAAGGCACAAGTCTCGCAGAAGCCAAGCTGGTGACCCGTCGTTTGCTGGAGCTGGGCTTGCGGAGCTTCACTATCTCCTTCCATAGCCCGTCGCTGGAACCAGGCAACACACCTTACGTTCGTACAGGCAGGGACTTGGACCACTTCGTTGGCTGGCTGACTGAATATCTTGATTTCTTTTTCGGCGAGGTCGGTGGTGAGGCGAGCACGCCGACAGCGCTACGGCATAGCCTGCTAAATGATAGAAAAACTCAGTATAGAGCGCCGACAACGTCAGGGGGCGCACCTAATGCACTGACATGTTCAGATGTGTCAGTACACTAGGCCAATTAGAGCCCCTCGCCGCGCGGGGCCATCCGGCCCCTTGCCCGCGCCCGCAATGGGCGTTGTTGCTTACCAGCCGCCATTGAGGCGGCGTCCGTGCCGCCCGCTTGCAGGCAACCGACGCCCGCAGGGCGGCCCGGAGCGTCGCGGAGGGTGGGCGAAGCCACAACGGCCCGGAGGCCCCACCCGGCGAGGGCCATGAACCAAGGCTAGAGCACTGACGAAAACTGAAACTTTAGTTTGCGTCAGTGCTCTATTGGTCCGATCCTAATAAACCAACGATCATAACATATATTGAATCAGACTGCTCTATTTACATGACGATAATACTACATTTTCTGCGCAACATGAGAGGAATGACGAATATGCCCGCATTTGCCTGCCCTCGCGACAAACATATTCTTCAGCAGAAAAGCGACGTTCTCACGTGCAGCCACTGCGCCAGCGAGTTTCCAATCATCAATGGCGTCCCCATTCTCATTAATGATGAGAACAGCGTCTTCCGGATTGCAGATTATACCGGACAGAACACGTATTGTGGCGCTAGTGACTATGGCGGGTCGGCGGACAAATCCACCGGCCTAAAAGCCGCCTATAGAAAAATAGTAAGAACATTGACAGAGAGCCGCGTTATTGGGTTCAGTTTCAATGCCATTGACGTCATTATGGCCGAAATACCACATGGACAATTTTTGGTTATTGGTTCTGGAGAAAAGCAATACAAAGGACAGTTTATATATACTGATGTTGCGTTTGCAAGGAATATTACCTGCATATGCGATGCGCACGATTTACCATTCCTTGATGCGACCTTTGACGCGGTCATCGCCGAGTCGGTATTGGAGCATGTCTGCGACCCCCAACGATGTGTTGCGGAGATATCCAGAGTCCTGAAGCCCAACAGCTATGTTATGGCCATGACACCATTCCTGCAGCCCGTACACATGGGGGCGCACGACTTCACACGATTTACTTTCCTGGGACACCGCAGGCTTTTCCGGTATTACGATGAAATTCACAGCGGAATGTGCGGCGGAACGCTGTATTCCCTCACACATCTCATTAAGCACATAATGATATGCCTCTCAGATAAACCAACAATGCAATCTATTTTATACCTGCTTGGCCTGACACTTACATATCCACTTCAATATTTTGACAAATTATTTTCACGCACCGATGCCGCTTTTAATGCTGGCTGCGCATTTTACTTCTTGGGCCGCAAACGAGCCACGCCAATTTCAGACCGCGATATCATTGGCATGTTCCGGGGCCGCTAAGAAGCTCCAAGGGAACAACCTGCAGATAAAGCTGCGCCAGACTATGATCGTTGCCAGGGCGCGGAACTCTGCGTCGACTTTACTTGGCGGGCGCGCCCTGCCGCTTGGAATTGTTATATGGTATTATAGTTGCGCGCAAAATGTTACACCATTGTTAATAATACACGCCTCGTGGTGAAGCACGCCGGATGCTGAACTACCCACTAGGCCACATGAATATACCATCTGGCCAAAGTCTACATCCCACCCGCAGCAGACATATAGCATAGCCATATATATATATTATTATTGTCTATGTGCGATTGTAAGCCATGGCACATTTTGCCATTATTGCTTCGTCTCATCGGATACGCCTAGGTTGAGGAAAGCCACTATGCGAGGCGAACACACGAAAGGCCATGATAAAAGGAGGCCACGTGACGAATACCTCGATATTTTTATTATACAAGAACATTTATTAACGGAGTAAGTTTAAATATGGAAAAAATTCGCTCATCTCTGCTGCTTTCATTTTTGGAGAAATACATCACGCTGGCAATTCAAATAGTTGCTACTATTGTGACGGCGCGCTTGCTAACCCCAGCGGAAACGGGGCTTTATTCTGTCGCTTCCGCACTCGTCGGCGTCGCCCAAACTCTGCGCGACTTCGGCATTTGCAGTTATGTCGTCCAGGAAAGCGAGCTTTCCGCCGAACGCCACGCCACGGCTTTGGGAATAGCACTTGCCCTGGGGTGCCTGATGGCCTCCGTTTTTGCCATGACATCCGGCTGGGTCGCTGCTTTTTTTGCCGAACCGCAGCTACAGACAATTGTGCTGATCCTCTGCGCCAATTTCATTTTGGTGGCTTTCTCTTCAATCGGCCAAGCACAACTCTGTCGCGCAATGAACTTTGGCGCAGCACTCCGCATAGGTATCGTGGCCACCTCTGTGCACGCGATTACGATGGTGGTGCTGGCGGATCTTGGCTACGGCGCCCTCAGCATGGCTTGGGCCTCGGTGCTCAGCATCGCGGCCCAATTTATAGGCTATACGATTTACTACCCTAAAACAGTATTAACCATCCCATCGTTCAAGGAATGGCGGCGAGTATGCAATTTCGGTTTTTTCGTCAGTGGCGGCTCCTTGCTTCAAGAACTCAGCCAGCGGCTACCCGATATTGTGGTTGGGCGGATGCTCGGTTTCAGTGCGGCGGGGTTTTACAGTCGCGGGAATGGATTAGTCAATTTATTTGAGCTGGCATTCATGAATGGGGTTGCTCCCGTAGCCTCCAGTGCAATGGCCCATCTAAACCGAAACGACCAGAGTATGGTCAACCCGTACCTTAAGATGCTTGGCTTAACGACGGTGGTTGCCTGGCCGTTTCTTGGGATGTTGGCTCTTCTCGCCCAACCCATGGTCCATTTGGCTTTCGGCGATCAGTGGCTTCCGGCCGTGCCGATCGCCCAGATCCTCTGTTTCGGTACCGCCATTGGGCTTCTGGGGCGCCTCGGCATGTCCATGTTTACAGCGACCGGGCACGTCCGCCGGCTACTTGCGGTTCAGCTCATTGCGGTTCCGGCCCAGGCATTGGCATTGCTGATTGGCGCCCGCTATAGCACAGAAATGGCGGCGGTTGGAGTGGGTGTCGGTGGTCTGGCATTGGCATCGCTGTCGCTGTATCACTCGAATCGAGCGCTCGGCACCACTTGGCTACAAATCGTTAGCGAGTTGACCAGGAGCTTGATGATCACCGTGGCATCGCTGGCCCTGCCATCGGCCATCGTCCTGACCAACGGCATCGACCTCCATAATTTTTGGCCGCCTACTCTGTTTGCCGGCATTGCCGGTGTAGCGTCATGGAGCGTTTGCCTGTTCATTGTCGGTCACCCAATAAAATCCGAGATCCTGCTTGTCATCTCCAAACTGCGTTCGGCTAGAGCGGACTTGACGAGGCAGCGCGGTTAACCCGGATTGCCCGCATGAAAACTCCGCTACAGCCGTTCGTTGATGAAGTGCCTTCTCGGCCATAATGTTGAATGTGTTTATGCACCTGACTACGCCTATGCCAAAATCTACAGAGACTACTTACCTACTTCCAGAGGTTGCCCTCCCCCTTTTTCAGCCTCGCTGGAGAACAATTATTTCATTGTTTACTACAGTTCTTTTTCTTCTTTTTTTGAGCACGCCAGCAATGGCACAGACATCAAATCTTGGGGCAGCAGGTGACCGCTTACCGCCCACTTCTGTGGTGGCCGGCGAGCTTTACCGCGACGCTGAGGGTCATATCGCCCACCGACAGGCCGTGCCCGCTGCGAGTCCCGAAGCGGCACCAAAGGTTCCGTCGCCGAGCGTGGCCCGGCGGCTACTACCCAAGCCGAGGACAGCCGCCACCGCCCCATCGACGGGCGGCACATCGACGGGCGGCATTGTCGACGGTACTTCTGTCGCGTTCGCTCCGGGCGTCGACCAACTGACCCCCCCCAACGGCGTCACCAGCGTGACCGGCAACGGCGACCCGCACGACGTGGTGGTCGTCCAAGGCCAGCACAGCTGGTACAACATCACCAGCAACACCGATGATTCTATTACGGTGAACGACTGGCATTTGTCCGACCTCAACAACACGCGCATGGTCGGCGTCCACGCTATCCAGTTCGCCGACAACGTCACCTACGACGTCCAGAGCCGCACCTTCATCCCGACTCCCAGCAGCTATTCCACTGCTCCGGACGTTGTCAGCACCCCGGTCGCGGCGAATGCCGTCGTGGCCCCCACCCTGCCGCAGGCTCACAACCCGGGGGACATTGTCGATGTTCGCGTCGAGAACACGACCAGCCAAGCCGCCGTCGCTCACGATGTCAGTTTTGGCCAAGTGTTCGCCGATGGCGACATGCCGGCCGGCGGACAACTGATCGCCACCATCAACGGCCAGCAGGTGCCGGTGCAGATGGACGTCAAGACCACCCATGCCGACGGCTCGGTGGCCATGGCCGTGATCACCGTGGACGCTCCGGCGCTTGCCGCCGGCGCCTCGGCCGACATCATGCTGGGCCGCGGCACGCCGGCGGCGGCTGGCGCTGCGCTGTCGCCGCAAGACTTTGTCAGCCATGGCTACAATGCCCAACTGGCTCTGAACTTCCACAACGCCGACGGTACACAGACGCAGCAGACCATCGATATCGGCAATGCGTTGACCCAGGCCCTGGCCAACGGAACGGCGCAGACCTGGCTGAGCGGCCCACTGGCCTCCGAAGTGCAGATCGCCGTTCCGATCAACAGCACCATGCACGCCGTCTTCGCCATCACCGGACACGCCGACGGCAGCTTTCAGACCGGGGTCACCGTCTATAACGACGCCGCCTACCAGACGGCCCAGACCTATACTTACGACGCCACCATCACCCAAAACGGCCACACCGCCTTCAGCCAGACCAATATCCAGCAATACTCGCTGTCCAACTGGCACCAGGAGGCCTACAGCGCCGGCGATCCGACCAATGCCGACTTCATCGTCCATGACGTCGGATATCTCGAGAAGAGCGGTGCCATCGCCGGTTTCGACACCTCCCTCGGTGTCACCACCACCGAATTGAACACCCAAGCCGCCAACCTCGCCACCGCCAACACCGGGCCGATGGGCGGCGCTCAAGTGGCGAAGACGATGGGCATGGCCGGCTGGCGCCCCGACATCGGCCCGACTACCCAATGGTCCGCCGACTATCTGGCCAGCCAGGACCCGACGGCCTACAAGATCATGATGGCCAATGCCAACGCCGCCGGTAGCATCCCTTGGCACATCACCGACAACAACGGGCAAATGGTGACCATCGCCAACAACCCGAATATTTGGGTGGATGGCAGGGCCACCGGCTCCCAGTCCTTGGCGACGAACTACGGCACCACCGAGGCGGCCAGCGGCTGGACCCCCGATCCGGCCCATATGCCGGACCTCAACTACATTCCCTACCTGACGACCGGCAACCCCTATTATCTAGGAGAACTGCAGGCGCAAGCCAACTACGACGTCGCCGCGCTCGATCCAAACTACCGGCAAGGGGCACAAGGCCTCCTCTACGGCGAAGAGCGGCAATTCGCCTGGAGCCTGCGCGACCTGACCGAAGCAGCCTACGCCACCCCCAACAGCGACCCGCTGAAGGGCTACTTCACCAATCTCGCCCAGAACAACATCAACACCCTCTATCAGGAGTATACGGTTGGCGCCAAAGGGGCCTCCGAAGGTCAGCTTCAGGGCTACGTCTTCCCCGGCTACAACCCCACCCAGGTGAAACCCTGGGAGCAGGACTTCATCGCCATGGCGATGAGCCATGCCGCAGAAATGGGGTTCACCAATGCCGGCGCCTTCGCCACTTGGGAAAATAACTTCATCGCCGGCCGCTTCCTCAACGGATCCAACGGCATCAATCCGCTGGAAGGGCCCACCTACTTCTACAATTACACTGACCCTAATGCGCCCGCCGGCACCACCGCCCCG
The DNA here is from genome assembly GCA_021781575.1 of Pseudomonadota bacterium. Classification (GTDB taxonomy): domain Bacteria; phylum Pseudomonadota; class Alphaproteobacteria; order Rhodospirillales; family Magnetospirillaceae; genus DUZF01. The sequence goes on along the minus strand of JAJXWP010000032.1, from coordinate 12,964 downwards.
ATCCTCACCACCTGGGCCCAGGTCTATAATTCAACTTTTGGTGCCGGCTACACGCCGACCCAACTCGACGGCCTGCCCGACAACACCTTCGGCTATGCCGCCGGTGCCAAGGCCGCCTTGGCCTCACTCTATAACGCCACCCACGCCACCGCCGATCTGGTGGCCTATGCCTACATCGTCCAAAATTCGCCCAACATGCAAGCCGGCAGCAATGATGGTTACGACCGCAACCAGACCTTCGACATCACGCCGGTGCTGCCCGACGGCCACCACCTGCTCAACACCGAGATCGTCAACGTCATCCCCGACAGCCAAGTCATCGCGGCAACACCCCACGCCATGTTGGTCGCCGTCTCCGGCCACAACGTCCTCCAGGCCGGCAGCGGACTCTCCGTCCTAATGGGCGGTAGCGGCACCGACACCCTATTAGGCGGCGCCGGCGGCGGCTTCCTGTTCGCCGGAACAGGCACCGAACGCCTGGTCGCCGGCTCCGGCACCAGCGTCCTCCTGGGCAACACCGGCCCCGATACCTTCGTCTTCAACACCAGCAACACCGCCCATGACCAGGTGGTGGGATTCAAACCCGGCATCGACAGCATCGAGGTCGCGGCCGGCAGTTCCGGCCTGACGGCGAACAGCCTGATCGCCTCGGCAACGGCCGACGCCAACGGCAATGCCGTGCTGCACCTGTCGTCGCAACACGACGTCACCCTCGCCGGCATCCATCTCAACCAGATCGCCGCAAGCTGGTTCCATTTCCCCCTGCCGCCACGGCCGAAAAGCTAAACATTTGTGCTGGCAGATTTGTCGCGCTTGCGAAAGGACTTGCCGCTTCCGCCTTGCAGCCCGGTGGCTCGGATGGCCATCGGTCAGATTTTCGCCACCAGTTCGGCCTTGCGCTCCGCGCCGCGTTGAGCCAAGGAATGCACTGGCTGCGGCATGGCGGTCAGCGCGCGCAACAGGCAAGGCAGAACCATAATGATCAGGTAGCCGTCGTAATAGGCCATGCTGAGCGCCGCGCCGCCGACCCAGAAGGTAATCAGGCTGACCTGGATCATCCGGGCAAGTTCTTCGGCCCATTGCATCCCCTGACGGCCTCGCGTCCGGCGGATCACCTTCTGGCAGTCGAAGAAAGCCAGAGCCATCATCACCACGTAAAGGATCAGCCCGGGGAACCCATGTTCACCCAAGACCTGGAAATAAATACTGTGCGCGGCATGGGGGAACGCGTCGGGATAATAGTAGTTGTAGACGGGAAACCGCTGGGTTCCCGCGAACCCGGCACCGAAGGGAAAATGGTCGACGGCATAGGAATAGCACACGTGCCATGAGGTGATGCGGCCAAGAAACGAATTGTCCTGTCCGGCCGTGGCAATCGAATCCATGCGTTGGAAGAACGCGTCAGGCATCAGCCCAAGGGCCAGCGGCAGCACCACGACACCCGTCAGGAAGTAGGCCCATTTTCGCCGGCTCCGTAACCAGAATAGCCCCAGCGCGCAAGCAAGGGCGATAACTCCGCCGCGCGAATAGCTGCCGAGCACCGTGACGATCTGGAGAGCAAACGCGACACCCAAGGCCAGGCGCAATGGCCGCGCCGCGGTATGCAAGCGCAGATAATTGACCAGCGGCAGCGTCATGGCGATCGCCAACGCCAAGTCATTATTGTCGCCGAGAATGGAGTTTTCGGGGCCGTAGACTCGGTAGGCACCTGCGCCCAGAATGGTGAACGCGCCACCTTTGACACCGTAATAGGCAAGGGATGCCACAAGCACCCAGACCAGGGCCTGGATACGGGCCTTGGTTCGGGCGGTGACCAGAACCACCAGCACCAGCGCGAACACCTTCACCGTCACTTCCCATAGCGGCCACGACCAGTCGGGATCGGCAGCAAAGAACGAATTGAAGGTTATCCATGCCAGGAAGGCGACGACGACCCACGGCATTGCCCCCGGCGGCCAACTGCCCCGCCGGCCCGATGCCATCCACGCCCCAAAGGTGATGACCGCGACGATCAGATTGAACGGCTGACCATAGGCGAAGCCATAAACTTCGCGATGAGGATTCATCATGGTCAACCATGTCCAGCATAAAACCCCAGCAAATGGGTAAACAAATACCATAGGCAACATACTAAGAAAGACTAAGACAAGAGATATATCGCGCATCGCACCCACACCTACTACGATGAGCCCATGCCCTCAACCGGCCCGTGAAGCGAAAGAACCAACGCTCACGACATGAGCCAAATCTGGAAGAATATCATTGACAACTCTTTTCTTCATTGGAACAAATGTTTTCGTATTGTTAATAATGTATTGGACAATTATTAACGATGACAAACCAGTCGATGGCCCAACGAAGGGAATGCTGGCCATGCCGGAGGAATCTCTGGCAATACTTGGAGAAAAACGCAAGAACACTGACAGCCGCTCACAGCCCAGAAAATTTTCAAGCGCCGCACAATAAATACAGAAATTCTGCCGATGCATTAATCCAGAATAAATGCAACAAATCAATAGCGCTAAAAGCAATATATATTTCACGCACAAGATATACTAAGCGCCTATGTTGTGGCGCTTCTATTCACATGCTAGTATCATTCTCCAATACACACTCAGGTGAAGCACACATTATTGACGTGACAAGGCCTAATATTTCCACCTGAATGATGACACAGATGGCTTCCTGGACTCTGCCACTTGGTCGAGACGTGAGGTTCCGGTGTTGAATATCCACCTCTCGCGACTGCTTTCCTTCGCCGATAAATGCACCACGCCGGTCATCCAGATCGCGGCCACCATCACCTTGGCCAGGCTCCTGACGCCGGCGGAAACGAGGCTTTATTCGGTTGCCTCGGGGGTTGCGGAAATCGCTCAGACCCAGCGGGATTTCGGCGTCGGAAACTATGTCTTCCAGAAGGAAAGTCTCAACCGCAACCCTGCTGATCGGTGCCCGGTACGGAATCGTCGAAGCGGCCATCGGGGTGAGCCTCGGCAACCCGATCGCGGCGCTGCTGTCCCTGCAGCAAGTCGGCCGGACGCTCGGTACGACTTGGCTGCGCCTGGCCGTCGAATTGGGCAAAAGCCTGGTGATCACGGCAACCACTCTCACCCTGCCTGCGGTCGCGGTGCTGAGCAACGGAATCGACATCGGAATTGTCTGGCCGGCAACGCCGCTCGCCGGCATCAACCGCATGACTTGGTGGGTTGCCAGCCTGTTCACCACCGGCTATCCGCTCAAGTACGAAGTCCCGCTCGGCCTATCCAAGCTGCGCGCGAGGAGAGGTTTCCTGCCGAAGTAATTCGGTCAGTTGGTGAATACTATGGATATCCACGATAACCTTCCGCTCCGGCAGTCGCCATTTCGTCCGGGGCGACTGCCTTCGGGCAGCGGCAGCGCCGGCAGCCCGATGATTCTCCATGTCCTCGACCACTCGGCTCCGATCCACAGCGGCTATTCGTTCCGCACCTTGTCCATCTTGCGCGAGCAACGGAAGTTGGGCTGGCGAACAGCGCATCTGACCAGTTGGAAGCACACGGCCGATTCGGCCGCGGAAGAAGAGGTAGACGGCTTCCATTTCTATCGCACCGCCGCACCGCCGCAAGGACAGCCGACACGCCCGGGCATCAGAGAAGTATTGTTGATGCGGGCTTTGGCCCGACGGCTGGATGAGGTGGTCGAGCGCGAGCGGCCGGACATCCTGCATGCGCATTCTCCCGTGTTGAACGCCATCCCAGCCCTGTGGGTGGGACGTCGAAGGGGTTTGCCGGTGGTCTACGAGATCAGGGCCTTCTGGGAGGATGCCGCCGTCAGTCATGGCACCATGGCCGCCGGCGGTCTGGCCTACCGACTTTCGCGGTGCCTGGAAACCTTCGCCATGCAACGGGCCGGCCACGTCACCACCATCTGTGAAGGCCTGCGCCAGGATATGCTCGCACGTGGCATTCCGGCCCGCAGGGTCACCGTGGTTCCCAATGCGGTCGATATCGACAAGTTCGCCATGGGAGGCCGCCGAAGCGAGGCGCTGGCCTGCGAACTGGGGCTGGGCGGCTGTTTCGTCCTGGGGTTCCTCGGCTCATTCTACGGCTACGAAGGCCTGCACATCCTGCTCGACGCCTTGCCGCGAATCCTGTCTGCCCAGCCCCGGACCCGCCTGCTGCTGGTCGGCGGCGGGCCCGCCGAACAGGCATTGCGCGACCAGACCGCTCGTCTGGGCATCGGCGACAAGGTGGTCTTCGTCGGCCGCATCCCGCAGGCCAGGATCCAATCCTACTACGGCTTGGTCGACCTGCTGGTCTTCCCGCGCAGTTCGATGCGCCTTACCGAACTGGTCACGCCCTTGAAGCCGCTCGAGGCGATGGCACAAGGACAGGTGGTGGCGGCCTCCGACGTCGGCGGCCATCGAGAGCTGATCGAGGACGGCCAAACCGGCTTCCTGTTTCCACCGGACGACCCCGAAGCTCTTGCCCGCACGATCCTGGGGATCGTCGCATGCCGGGACCGATGGGACGACATTCGGCGCCGTGGCCGGCGCTTCGTCGAAACCGAACGGAACTGGACCCGCAGCGTCGACAACTACCGGCAAGCCTATCGCGCGGCGGGAGCGATGGTGGATCACTGATGCGGGTACTGACCTTCACCATGCTGTTTCCCAACCCGGCACAGCCGGCCTTTGGCATCTTTGTCGAGAACCGCCTGCGCCATCTGGTCGCCAACGGACAGGTCACCGCCCAAGTGATGGCGCCGGTTCCCTGGTTCCCCTTCACCCATCCGCGCTTCGGCAGTTGGGGCCGGCTGGCTGCGGTCCCGCGCCGCGAAGAGCGCCACGGGATCGTCGTCCACCACCCACGCTTCCTCGCCGTCCCGAAAGTCGGCACGGCTCTCACACCGTTGCTGATGTACGCCGGCTTGCGCGACGAGGTCCGCCGCCTGGCCACCGCACACCGAATCGACATCATCGACGCCCACTACTTCTATCCCGACGGCGTAGCCGCTGCCCTGCTCGGGCGCGAACTGGGAATTCCGGTGGTCATTACGGGACGGGGTACCGACCTCAATCTCATTCCCCGCCACCCCCTCGCCCGCCGTCAAATCCGCTGGGCCGCCCAACAGGCCCGCGGGATCATCACCGTTTGTGCGGCGCTGGCCGAACCGTTGGTGCGGATGGGGATCCGCCGAGAGAAGATCACGGTGTTGCGCAACGGCATCGACCTGAAGCGGTTCCAGCCGCAACCGCGGGACCTCGTGCGTGCCGAACTCGGGCTCGACGGCCCCGTGTTGGCGTCCGTCGGCTGGCTGATCCGCCGCAAGGGACATCACATCGTGCTCGACGCGGTCGCCAGGCTTCCCGGCGTCACTCTGCTGATCGTCGGCTCAGGGCCGGAAGGCGGCGCCCTCGCTGCCCAGGCGGAACGACTCGGCATCGCGGGGCGCGTTCGTTTCCTTGGCCAATTGCCGCACGAGCGCTTGCCGGACATCTATTCCGCCGCCGACGCCCTGGTGCTCGCTTCGGACCGGGAAGGCTGGGCGAACGTGCTGCTGGAGTCGATGGCCTGCGGCACGCCGGTGATCGCCAGCGATGTCTGGGGCACGGCGGAAGCGGTGACCAGCCCGGACGCCGGTGTTCTGTTCGCGCCGCTCGACGCCGCTGCCTTGGCCGACGCGGCGACCAGGCTGTTGGCCGCCCCTCCCGACCGCGCCGCCACTCGTGCCTATGCCGAGCATTTCAGTTGGGACGAGACGACGCGGGGGCAGATCCGGTTGTTCTCGTCCATCCTGCACGCACCGGCCGCTGAGCGGAGGGACGAAACGGTACGGCCATGATACCGGGCTGCGGTGAGCGGAACCGGTCACTAGCCCCGGCCAATTCACTGCGGCCTCTCTTTCCTACCGCAGGTAGAACACTCGATAACAGCGCAATATCGATGGTGCTGGAATTACAAAAATGGCCTGCCTACAATTATGAATTGCGAATCACACATATGACTCGGCAGGACATGCGCCAGCAATTTTCTGCTGTACCAGCGCGCATTGGGCGTGTTCCAACCAAATATACCAAATACGTTCGGGCATTTCTTGGTCGTTTCAATTTTATCAATCGTAAACCCAGCCTCTATAAATAAAGAAATCGCCCCATTTCTATCAAAAAATCTTAGGTGAGTCCGATCAAGATGCCCTTCATCCGCATAGTCCCATCGGCCTCTAAGAAATAATGGCCAAGACACAGAGTAATTTGCAACATTTGGTATTGATGCTATCAATCTGCCCCCGGGCAACAACTTGCTCCGAAGCATTCTTATCGTGCAGTCTGGGGAAGGAAGGTGCTCGAGAACGTCAAGCGCTAAAATGACGTCGAATTTGCCAGCCGCGAATGGGAACGATGCGTTATCGATCGAACCAATTTCCACAGAGTCGAAAATTTGCCGGGCAACCGCCCCCGCGGTCGCGTTAATTTCCACACCGGCAGCATAGTTGACTGCCCGTGTCGATCGAATCCAGGCCATCGTGCTGCCCGCCCCGCAGCCAATTTCCAATATTGAATCTATTGATTCCGGCAATAACCCTTCAATTTCAGTGCGAACACTTGAGTAGTACGCCAGTGATTGTTTGGCCGTATTGTTTGCCATAACATTGGCATGACCAGCAACATTGGCCCTCATGCTTTCACAATCACCTGACGGTTGCTCCGCACGTCCTTGGTGGCGTTGCGCGTATCGACCACCAGCGGGCAATTGTCGACCAGTTCCTGCCAGTTGATGCAATCGTGGTCGGTGATGATCACCGCGGCGTCAAAACTCGCAAGCGCTAAGGGCGACCACACCACCGACCTGCGCCCGGTCATTTCGGCATGCTCGCGGGTCGGCCGGATCTCGGGAATCAAGGGATCATGGTATTCGACAAGGGAGCCGCGCCGCTCCAACAGTTCGATCACCTTGAAGGCCGGGCTTTCCCGCATGTCATCCACGTTCTTCTTGTAGGCCAGCCCCACCACGAGGACTCGCGCACCGTTGACGGCCTTGCGGAAACGCTGATCGAGAGAGAAAGCAAGCCGGTCCACCACATAGGCGGGCATGGCGGCATTGACTTCGCCGGCCAATTCGACGAAGCGGGTTGAGAGGTCGAACTCCCGCGCCTTCCAGGTCAGATAGAAAGGATCGATGGGGATGCAATGCCCGCCGAGCCCGGCACTGGGATAGAACGGCATGAAGCCGAACGGCTTCGACTTGGCGGCTTCGATGACTTCCCAGATATCGATGCCCATGCGCTCGTAGACTACCTTCAACTCGTTCACCAGGGCGATGTTCACCGCGCGGAAGATATTCTCGGTGAGCTTCACCGCCTCGGCGGTCGAGCAGGACGACACCGGGACGGTGTGCGGCACGATCTGGTCGTAAAGGACACAGGCCATGCGCAGGGCTTCGCCCTCGCCGCCGACCACCTTGGGAATGGTGGCGGTCTCGAAACTCTGGTTGCCGGGATCCTCACGCTCGGGCGAGAAGGCCAGGAAGAAGTCGGAGCCCGCTTTCAGCCCAGACAGTTCGAGAATGGGGCGCAGGACTTCCTCGGTGGTACCGGGATAGGTCGTCGATTCGAGGACGACAAGCTGGCCGGACGTCAAATGCGGATGAATGGCCTCCGCCGTGGAAACCACGTAGCTGAGATCGGGCTCGCGATGCCGCGTGAGAGGCGTCGGCACGCAGATCAGCACGGCGTCGCAGGATCTCATCTGGGCGAAATCCGTCGTCGCCCGAAACATGCCGGCGTCGACGATCTCGGCGATCGCCGAGCCCGGAATATGGCGGATATAGGATGTGCCCTCATTGAGGGAGGCGACCTTTTCGGCGTCGATGTCGAAGCCGATGACGTGCAGATTTCGCCGTGCGAAAGTCCGCGCCAGCGGCAGTCCGACATAGCCGAGCCCGATGATGCCGATGGTCGCGGTGCGGGCTCGGAGGCGGCCTTCCAACATCTTGGAGGGCGAGGATGCGGCGGCTGACTGCATGATGGTCATGGCCTGTTATCTCCTACCGTTCACGCGACGATGCTATCCGCCGCGACCTCACCCTGCCGGCCGTATCCGCACTGCCGGGCCAGGCTGGCGACCACGCGCTCGGCGGTTTTGCCGTCCCACAATGCGGGCCGCCGCCCCACGGGCCAACGACCGGCGAGGACGTCACGCACCGCCGACCGCATCTCGGCCGGCTTGATCAGGCGGTTCGTGCCCTGGCTGACGGTGATCGGGCGCTCGGTGTTGTCGCGGACCGTCATGCAGGGGACCCCGATATGGGTCGTCTCTTCCTGGATGCCGCCGGAATCCGTAATGATGAAGGCGGCGTTGACGACCAGGCTCATGAAGGCGACGTAGCCGAGCGGGTCGGAAAGGCGGATCGCCCCCTGGGCGAGGCCGTCCAGCAGGCCGAATGCCCGCAGCCGTCCACGGGTGCGCGGGTGGAGCGGGAACACCAGCGGCACATCTCGGCTGATCGCCGTCAATTCCGTCACCAGCTCTTGCAGAACCGGGCGCGAATCGACGTTACTCGGCCGGTGAAGGGTGATCAGACCATAGCCTTTCGGCTCCACCCCGAACTGCCGATGGGCCTCCAACGCCTCAATCTGTGGGCGCATCATCTCGAAGCTGTCGATCATGATGTTGCCCACCCGCTCGATGCGGTGCGCGGCAATCCCCTCGGACAAAAGATTGGCGTCGCCGTCGGGCGAGGGTGTCCACAGCACATCGGACAACTGATCGGTGACGATCCGGTTGATTTCTTCCGGCATGGTGCGATCGCCGCTGCGCAGGCCGGCCTCGAGGTGTGCGACGGGGATCAGCAGCTTGGCGCCGACCAGGCTGCAGGCCAGGGTGGAATTGACATCGCCCACGACGACGATCCAATCCGGCCGCGATTGGGCGACCACTCGCTCATAGGCGATCATCACGCCGCCGCACTGTTCCGCATGGCTGCCGCTGCCGACGCCAAGATGATGATCCGGTTCGGGCAACCCAAGGTCGCGAAAGAATGCATCCGACATGTTGGCGTCGTAATGCTGGCCGGTGTGAACAAGGCGCAGGTCACACCAGGGCTCGCGGCGCAATGCATGATAAAGCGGAGCCACCTTCATGAAGTTTGGGCGAGCGGCGGCAATCAAATGAATGAGGCGAGGCATATATAACTCCAGACGATAGAATTATTTTGGATATGCCTCAAAGTAACTACGAGCACCATGGATGGTACGGACGTCGACTAATATGGTCAATTACGCCAGTCGCCATACGATGGTGGGAAAGTCATAGACAATAGAAAGCCCAGTTATATTTTACGTCGATACATCCACGCTCAATTTGTCCGGCCAGGTGGTGCCGGCCGGGGCGCCAGCGCCCAGGTCGGGTCGGCCGCCATCGCCGCGGTCATGCGCGGGGTTTCGGCGCAGAGACGGGCGAACGCCGAGCTTGCGCCGTCGACGCCCAACCCTGCTGCAACTGCCAGCATGGCCCGCGAATAAGCGACATAGGCCGCCGGCTGGTCGGGGGCGCCGTCCGTGATCACCGTCGGGCACTCGTGGACGCCGGGCCAGTTCTCGTGGAACAAGGTCTGCCAGTCTTGGATTGCCCTGCCGTCCTTGGTGCGCACGTGAACGTAATTCGCCGGCGCCATGGTTCTGCAATAGCCTTGCGCCTGGTGAGTCCACCGCCCGACGACGAAACGGGCGTGCCAGCGATAGAATTCCTCCGCCAGAGATTCGCCGGTTTCGGCCAGTTGGCCGAAGGCCAGCGACAGGAAGTCGTTCTGCCAGGGAGCGGTCGTTCCCGGATCGTAGATGTTATCCATCCACCCCAGGGCGGAGGCCAGGTTGCGATCGCTGTTGCGTCGGAAGTTGCGGACGTACCACTCGAGATTGCGGCGGAGCTTGCGGGCGAAATAGGTCTTCATCGGATGATCGTCGGGAACCACCCGGTCCGCTTCCCCGAGCGAACGCATGGCCCAGGCCTGACCTCGAACCTGATCGGCATGAATCAGGCCCGCCGCATGGTCACGGTAGCCGGGGTTCACCTCTCCCATGTTCCAGTTTGCCCAGAACATGACCTCGTCGAGATAGAATTGGTCGCCGGTGATCAGATAGGGCAAATACGCCAGGGACGGCTGGTGGGCGGCATCCAGTTGCCAGGGCGTATCACCGTCGTGGACCGTCGGCAGAACGTCCTTGCCTTCGCCGCGACCGAACTGCATGGCGATCCCGGGATGGTCGTCGAGACTGACCGGCAGGTCGGTCCGTTGATCGCGATAGTGGAGGGGGGCGGTACCGGCGGCGTCGCCATTGGCCAGCACCGCCGCCTTCGCTCGTGGATCCTGGCTCAGAAGGTAAACGGCCGACCATCGCGGCAGCGGCCCGATGTCATCCCGTCCGCCGGCCATGGGCATCGGCTGGGTGATGAAAGCCGGCCCCATGGGTGACGTGTCCGCCGCCGCGAGGCGCCTTGCCAGGTCGGCCAATACCGATTCGGGAATCCTTACAGCCAGGTCGTAGTTCCACACCATGCGGCTGCGAAACAGCGAGGCCGAGTCATGCCGCAACGCGATGGCCGGTGCGCCGCCCCACCACACCACCTTGTGCCAGCGGGCATGGTGATAGTGGAGAACGTGTTTGGCCGCAAACGCCGGCTTGCCGTTCTGCAGAATGGCGACATCGTAGAGCAGGTTGCTCGGCCTCGGCGCATAGGTCCAATCGTTTTCCAGGACGACATCGGTGCGAACCCTGGGGCTGCCGGAGAAATACCGGATGTTGAAGCGTGCGGCCAGATAGGGATGGCGGGTTCCGTCGGCTTCGTCGACCAGCGGCGCGACCAGGCTGAGTTCGGTCGCCACCCGCCCCTGCAGCCAGGTGGCCGGGGCGTTACCCAGTTTCGCAAGGAGCGGCTTCACCGCCGCCAGGTAGTGGACGGGTGGTCGCCAGCTGGTCAGATTCCGCGATTGCAGATGTGCCTTGCCGGAATAGAGGAACCGCACGGCGAACGGCCTTCCCGGCTGGTCGCGGGTGGTGATCCACAGCCGTTCGAAGCTCACCGCGCCGCCGACCTTGTAGGCATGGAAGTGGCGCCCGCGATCGATCACTTTGACAAAGGCTTCGGCGAGTTTCGTCAGGGTTTCGAATGACCCACCGGCCATGTCCGGAGTGACGGTCACCGAATAACGGTCTTCGGGTTCGTCGCCCAGGGCGATGGTCACCGTCTCGCCCGAGCGGAAAGGAAGGCCCGGCGTGTAGTCCTTGCGATTGCCGAACACGACAAGGCTGACCTGGGGCGAATACAGGTCGACGGCCACGGCGAGGTCGTAACCGCTGGGCGGCCGGCCAGCCGGCGCCCCGCCAGCCCCCGAGCCGGCGGCATCCCGCCCGGCGAACAGGTTGACGATCCGTCTTTCGCCTGCCGTCAGCGCCGGCAGCTCCGTGCTGAATACGGCAAACCGGGTCGATCCGTCCGCATAGCTGGACACCCTGTCGACCTGCAGCGGCAAAGGCCGGCCGCCATCATCGCGGGCCGTCATGCCGCGGCCGGCAACGACATCTCCATCGGCGAACGGCTGTCCGAAGGTGACCGGGATGTTCGTCTGGCGATCATCCCCTGTCGATGCGAGTTCGACACAAGCCAGTGCCCGGGCCGCGCATCGGAATGATCGGCGCGACGCGGCCTGCGGCTCGACCGACCGCGGAGTCGCTGGCGCGCCCGCCGGGGACGCACCGGATGTCGCCGCAGCGGCGGCAGCTTCTCGGGCCTTCACGGTTTGCCGATGCGGCCTCCGCGCCGGCGGTGGGGCGCCCATGATCTCGGCATGCTCCCGAGGGACGGCCACCATCGGCACGAGCTGCCCGGAGACGCTGCGGCGCAATTCGCCGACCACGCCCGGGCCCGCGGGCAATCCTCCATCACCTGGTCCGTCGCCCGCCGCCTGAGCCATAGCCGCATTGCTCAGAACGAGGCCTAAGACGAACCACCGAGCTACTCCGGGCATCGCCAAAATCGAGCCTTCGACCGGTCTTTGACCGGGTCAATTTGGCGCAAGCATCGTGGCCCAGGCAACCGGGCCTTAAGGCTTGCCCCCATCGGCCAGGATTCAAACAATCAAAATGCCGTTCATAAACGACATGAACGGTTTTTTAACTAGTCAATGATAATCACTGCAAATATGTGTTACATAGCAAAACTATTGATAATTTATCAATCTATATTCTGAACAAATAGTTAATTATGGCGCCACATTGCCGTCAAGATTCGGCCGGATAGCAAATCACTTCTTGCTATAGCGAACGAAATTATTTCCAGCAAACAGTGGCGTTTGGATACACCGCAACATGGAGCAGAGTGCATGGCGTCCACCTCGACCACACAGACAAACACAAGCGTTGTTTTCCCGGCCGGGGAGGACACGCTGGCCATACCGGCCGGCACCACCAGCGTCACCGGCAACGGTGATGCCAACGACACCGCCATCCTGCAGGGCGACCACGGCTGGTTCACCATCACCAAGAACAGCGACGGCTCGATCTCGGTCACCGACTGGCACATGAGCACGCTGATCGGGACCCATATGAGCGGCGTCGCCACCCTCGACTTCGGCGACGGCTACGCCTACAACGTCGCCACCGGAACCTTCAGCCAGATCCCCACCGCCTCGACCACCAGCACCAGTTCCAGCGGAACCACCTCCGGCACCACCACCGGAACGACCTCCGGCACATCCACTGGCGGCACCACGTCGACCTCGGGCAGCACCGCTAGCAGTGGCGCCACGAGCCCCACCGCCATCACCTTCGCCCCCGGCAACGACACGCTGGCCATTCCGACCGGCACCACCAGCGTCACCGGCAACGGTGATGCCAACGACACCGCCATCCTGCAGGGCGACCACGGCTGGTTCACCATCACCAAGAACAGCGACGGCTCGATCTCGGTCACCGACTGGCACATGAG